>DAISYB010000018.1:0-74290 GCA_036825545.1 Crocinitomicaceae bacterium
TTGATGAATGAATATTAACCAAAACGGTCAAGCTTATTTAGGGAAGTACAAAAGTCTTTGTTCTTTGTTCTTTGTTCCTTGTTCTTTGCTCCTTTTGCTTTACTTCCTCACTGCTTCTTTCAGCTCATGGATCTCTTGTTGCAATTCGCGAATGGATTGAGAAAGATGGTGATCATCAGGGCGTACCTCCGGTAATTCGGGAGAAATATAGTTGACAAACTTCCAAATTTCCAGGATACTATTAGCATGAACCAAGTAAGGCTTATAAAAAGTGTTGGTTGAACACAATTGAAATGACTGATTGGTTTCCAGTAAGTTATTAACCACCTTGAAAACGATACCATCATCTTTTGTCACAACAATACACGGCGTACCAGATCGGATTGTCATCCAGTTCTGAACAAACTCAGCGACAACAAATGAACCTTCCACAACAGGAGGCATAGAATCTCCCATAATCGGAAAAGACCGGTATTTTTTACTTTTTGAGAGAAAAGGCAAGTGAAATGTTGGCAAGACTTTCAAGTAATCCGGATCAGCATAACCTGACACATATCCTGCACTTGCTTTTTGAGGAATCAACTCGATCAGCTCATCATTTTCCTCGTTCACAACTGTTGTTAAGACTCTTAATTTAGCGCCTTTGACATCTGCCATGACACCTTTATCAAGATCTGACCATTGAGTCTCTGTGAAGGATTCCAAATTTTTACGAACCAGGTCATCAATCGAGATCTTGAAATAATCACTGCATGCAACCAATACCTCTAAATTGGGCTGCGCAACGCCATTTTCATATCCGCTGTAGGTTGAACGCGTCAACCCCAGATCCTGCGCTACTTCCTCCTGTGAGCGCTTAGTGCGTTTTCTCAGTAATTTCAAATTATTTCCGATCTGCATCCCAAATGATTTTGATCAAAGATACAAACTCTTAAATAATAAGCAAATAACTGATGTGATTTTAATCAAATTTATTAATCCGCCAGAATTGGCTGTCCAGTTTTAGCTGCATAAACAGCAGTAAATTTCGCTCCCATAAAAATAATAAGAGAGGAATAAAATACCCACACCATAATAATCAATAGCGAACCGGCAATTCCTCCATTTGCGGCAAAAAAGAAATTCACGAGGTAGTATTTGATCCCAAGTTGACTCAAATACAGAATTACAGAAGTCACTACGGCACCATAAAGTGCAAGTCGCCATTTTACAATTCCATCATGCACGTAACGAAAAATAAAGGTAAAGATCAATAGATTGGATAAGATCGATAATCCATGACGAGCTAACGAAGACAACATCCAATGCACCACTTCAGTATCTCCAAACCATTGATCACCCAATGAAACAGCAAAAAGCTGTGCGAAATAAATCACAACAATCACCAAAGTAAACCCAGCGATCATGACAATAGAGATCAAACGAAATAACAAATCTTCCAGTACAGCGCGTTTTACACTAATGGTATTGGGAACAATCCCCAGATACTTGTTCATACTTGTTTTCATCATCACCATCAACGCCGAACAAGCCACTAGTAAAGTGATGACGCCTACAACATCCATCACCAAATTTCCTTTGTCCAAATTCAATAGATCAACGATGGAAATGATCCCTGACACATCATTAATCCCGATCTGATTTTTCATGAAATAGGAAATAATCTCAATTGTCGTGTCGCGACCAATGACTCTGCCAAAAACAGAAACTGTGAGATATAATAACGGGATCAGTGCAAACAAAGCATAATAAGCTAAAGCAGCTCCATGATGAAGTCCTTGTACAGCAAAAAATCCGGTGAATGTTTCTTTCAACACCTCCCACAATTCAAACCAGCTTAATTTGTGTCGCTTATTTGGTGATGTAGATCTCATTTATTCCTTCCAATGATTTAAAACTAAACAATATGATCTTCTCTTTCTTATCTGTTACAAAGTAATTTTCATAAACCGGCCCCGTAAAGGATGCTTCCAGAAATTGAACACTGATTTTCCTATCAGGCGAACCTTCCGAAAGTGAATATTGATCCGGTCGAAATAAAATTCGCTCCTCTCCTATCCTCACTGTATTTACCGGTCCGAACAAACGGGCTTCCTGAAGTGTCCCAAAGCGGTAATATACCTTTTTCGGATCTCCTTTTCGAGTCAACACGCCATTCTTCATGTAGTAGATCGTATCAGACAAGCCCAATACTTCTGCCCCATCATGTGAAACCAGAATAAAACTAGTACCTCGCAACCTGCGCAATTCGAGTAGGTATGAAGTTAAACGATTCCTCAGATCGCTGTCTAAATGAGAAAAGGGTTCATCCAACAAAATGACTTTGGGTTCCTTCGCCAAAACACGAGCAATTGCCAAGCGCTGCTGCTCACCACCACTCAAATACTTCGCTTGTTGTTTTCGCAGCTCTTCCAGTCCCATGAGACCAATCAATTCGTCAACAAATTGGTCACGTACCTTCGCTGTCAAATTCAAGATCTGCAAGCGGATATTCTCTTCAACGGTATGAAAATCATCCAGACTAAAATCCTGGTTAACCAAACACACCTCATCATGACCTGGAATCAAGCGTTCGTGAGGTCCCTTCATTCGCTGACCTTCAAAATAAACTTGACCTTGTTCAGGACGCTGTAATCCAGCCAAAACTTTTAACAAGGATGTCTTCCCTGCTCCACTTCTTCCAACAATACTGATAATTTCCCCTTCTTTGAGTTTCAGGCTGACATCTTTTAATATCGGACGTGAATAAGATAAAAATATGTTTTTTGCCTCAAGAATCACAGCATTAAAGCTTTAGGGAATTCTTTGGATGCAATGTAAATTCCCGGAATTGGATTCGCATAGGGCTCATCATCTTTCAAAAACAGCTCAATTTTAAAATCACCGATTCGGTTCAATTTACAATGACTGACAATCGATGAAGAAGCTCCAATGAATACATCATGTGCATCAGACGATTTGACACGAACCAGGTACATTCCACCCACTTCATGTGTAAAAACTTCTCCATCCGGCAATTGTCCCTGCAATGGAAAAAAAACATCGTGTAACTCTTCCAACCCCACGACATCAGAGGTAATTCGCATCTCGTCTTCCCATAAATATTTCCGGTTATCCTCAGTTTCCTTCCCCTTGTGCTTTTCGTCGGCCAGTTTTTGAGAATAGAGATCATTTAAAAGATAAACGTGGATGGTGCAGTTCATAAATTGCAATTTAAGTGTAAAATTAATCACTTTTATGGGAACAGCCATTGCCTTCAAACAGATCCAAGCCTTTCGCAAAGAAATCAAATCCGTACATTTGCCACCTATTTGATCAGAATTGAAAACAATACACTTACATAAACACAAAACGGATTCTGTACTTCGCAGACATCCTTGGATCTTCAGCGGCGCTATTGCGTCGGACTGCAGCACGTTTTCAGACGGAGACCTGGTCACTGTTCTCGACCACAAGGATCGCTTCCTGGCCAGAGGACATTTTCAACATGCCACGATCGCTGTTCGTGTATTGACCTTCGAAGACGTTCCGGTTGACGCTAAATTCTTTGCAGAGGCACTGAAAAGAGCAATCGATCTAAGAAAAACCTTACAACTTTTCACAGCAACCAATTCAATTTGCCGATTGGTCCATGGAGAAGGCGACTCACTTCCGGGACTTATCATCGATTATTACAACAAAACGGCAGTGATTCAATGTCATAGTATTGGTATGTATCAGCATCTTGACTGGATCAAGGAAGGATTGATAGCAGGATTAGGAGATCAACTCACTGCGATCTATTCAAAATCATCCGATACACTTCCACAACGTGCTGAAGTTGAGGACGCTTATTTATTTGGTTCATGCAAAGTTCCGCACATTGCTCACGAACATGGTGTATCGTTAAATATTGATTGGATTACCGGACAGAAAACAGGATTTTTCATCGATCAACGTGAAAACCGGAAATTACTGGGTACATATTCTAAAGGAAAAAAGGTGCTGAATACATTTTGTTATTCCGGCGGATTTAGTCTGCTCGCTTTGCAGAACGGCGCCTCGTTAGTGCATTCACTCGACAGCTCTAAGAAAGCGATCGCTTTAACGGATGAAAATGTAAAGTTGAACGGATTTGAAGATCGGCATGCTTCCATCGTAGCAGATGCCATGGAATACATGAAAGACCTGAAAGAAGATTACGACATTATTGTACTCGATCCACCTGCATTTGCGAAGCACCGTGAGAAACGCCACAAAGCTATTCAAGGTTATAAACGTCTGAATGCGCATGCTATTCGCCAAATAAAACCCGGAGGGATCATCTTTACTTTCTCTTGTTCGCAAGTAGTTGACAAATACCTGTTCACCAATACAGTGATCGCAGCTGCAATTGAAGCTGGAAGAAACGTACGTATTCTGGAACAATTGCACCAACCGGCAGATCACCCTGTAAATGCATTCCATCCGGAGGGAGAATACCTTAAAGGACTGGTAATTCAAGTTGATTAATGCTCGACCTTCGTTACAGAACCATATTATCTGTGGCTGTTCCATTGATGGTATCCAGCTTTATTCAGTCGATCGTTTTGATCACGGATTCATCCTTTATTTCCCGTTACAGCACAACGGCATTTGACGCTGTTGGCAACGGTGGACTGATCTACATCACGCTATTCATGGCTTTGGCAGGAATGGGCGACGGAGCACAGATCCTGATCGCACGTCGCATTGGCGAAGAACGAACAGAATTCATTGGACGCATCTTTGGTTCCTCGATCATTACACATTTCATAATCGCAATCAGTTTGTTCTTCCTGATGCAATGGTTCATGCCAGCCTGGATCATGGATTATTCCAAGCACAAAGACATAGGATATCTTCAGGGAGATTATATTCGAATTCGAGGATTTGCATTATTCTTTGCTATGATTTCCCTTTCCATTCAAGCTTTTTTTCTGGCTCATGGAAAAACGTGGGTTGTCTTAATTGCAGCGATCGTCACGGCTGGATCCAATATCTTACTTGATTACCTGTTGATCTTCGGAAACTGGGGACTCCCTGAAATGGGACTCAAAGGCGCAGCGACAGCTTCGACCATAGCAGATGGATTGGGAATGGTTACTCTAATCTCTTTCCTGATCGTTTCTGAAGAACGGAAGCGTTATGATCTTTTCAAGCACCTATCTTATAACCTTGAATTCATCAAAGAACTTTTTAGAATCGGTAGTCCTTTGATGTTGCAAGGCTTTGTTGCTTTGGCCACTTGGACTGTATTTTTTACTTGGATCGAACAGCTGGGGAAATTTGAGTTAACTGTTTCTCAGAATATCAGATCTATCTACTTCCTGGCTTTTGTTCCAATATGGGGCTTTGCCGGAACCACAAAAACCTATATATCACAATACATTGGTAAAGGTGACTTTAAATCGATAAAAACCATCCAGCGACGCATACAATTTCTCACATTGATTTTTATCGTCTTTTTCTTTCACGGTGCATTGTTGTATCCGGAACAATTGGTTGGCATGATTAATCCAGAACCGGCTTATATAGAAAAGAGCGCTGAAATCTTGCGTTTCATTGTTGGATCCATTTTGATCTTTGGTCTTTTTAACGTGTACTTTCATACGATTAACGGGAGCGGAAATACTGCCGTGACATTCACTATAGAAGTAATTTCAGTTGGTTTATATATACTTGTTTCCTATCTCTTCATAAAAGTATTTCAATTTGATATATTCTGGATTTGGTCAGTTGAATACGTGTATTTTGCAGCACTCGGATTATTATCCATTTTCTATTTGCGTTTCTTTGACTGGAAAACTAAAAAGATATGACAACAGATAAATTTTCAATTGTATTCATGGGTACACCTGAATTCGCCGTTCACATTTTGGATGGACTTTACGAAGCAGGGATTCAAATTGCAGGCGTAATTACCGCTCCTGATAAACCAGCAGGTCGAGGACAGCAGATCCAGCAAAGTGCTGTAAAAAAATATGCTATGGAAAAAGAACTGAATATTTTACAGCCCACTAATTTAAAAGCACCTGAGTTTATTGAAGAATTGCAGGCTCTCAATGCTAATCTTTTTGTTGTCGTAGCCTTCCGTATGCTTCCCGAAGTCGTTTGGTCAATGCCGCCGATGGGGACGATCAACCTGCACGCATCCCTATTACCGAATTACAGAGGAGCAGCACCAATCAATCGCGCCATAATGAATGGGGAAAGCGAAACGGGAGTAACCACCTTCTTTATTGAAAAGGAAATCGACACGGGAAAAGTAATAGAGCGTGAATCCATTTCAATTGGTGAAAATGAAACAGCAGGAGAATTGCACGACCGTTTATTGGAACTCGGAAGAAAGTTAACGATCAGCACGGTAAACAAGATCAAAAACGGAAATGCAGAAGCAATTGACCAGTTATGTATTCAGGAAGGCAATTTGAAAAGCGCTCCGAAGATCTTTAGAGAAGACTGTCTGATCAATTGGAACAATTCCGTTCAGGAAGTACATGATTTTATTAGGGGTCTAAGTCCTTATCCGGCTGCACACACATTACTAGTTAATGAAAAAGGAGAAATCAAGAGCTTTAAAATATTCAAGGGAACTAAAACCGAGAAAAGAACAGTAGCCGATTTTCAATTGATAGAGGATGGTAATGGGATTTTGTTTCCATGTGGCGATTACTATTATTCAGTAAGTGAACTTCAGCCGGAAGGAAAGCGAAAAATGAATTTTAAAGAATTATTAGCCGGAAATCGTCTTCAGGACTGGAAAATAAAGGTGTAAAAAATTCGGCGATAAAAATAAATAGTTGGTCGAACAGCGCACTATTTATGCGGTTTTCAGCCCCCTTTTTCAACAAATGGGTGCTTTTTTCCACATTTTTCCACTTTTTTTTGCTGAAAAGCTTGTGTAGCTTGGATAATCCGATATATTTGTTCCGATAATTATTTACAAACAATCTAAAAAACCAGAACTATGAACAAAGCAGAATTGATCGACGCGATCGCAGCTGAGGCAGGTTTGTCTAAAGCAGATGCTAAAAAAGCTCTTGACGGATTCGTTAACGCAACAGCAGGAGCGTTGAAAAAAGGAGATAGAATTTCTCTAGTAGGTTTCGGATCTTTCTCAGTTTCTCAAAGAGCTGCAAGAACAGGACGTAACCCACAAACTGGAAAAGAAATCAAAATCTCTGCTAAAAACGTTGTACGTTTCAAAGCAGGAGCTGAGCTTTCTGGAAAAGTGAACTAATCCTATTTCTGCAAAGAAATTTCAAGAGGGACCTTCGGGTCCCTTTTGTTTTGAACAAAATCAGAATTCTATGCGCGAAGAAGATGTACTTCTTGAAATGTACGATCTCATCACTCCGAACAAAAGGGAAATGTTTGATCGTATTGCGAATGATCGTACACGTCACCTTACAGTCGTATTGGAAAATGTTTACCAAGAACATAATGCATCGGCTATTCTCAGAACTTGTGACTGTTTTGGTGTACAAGACCTACACGTCATCGAGAAAAATTTTCGCTATGAGGTCAAACGAGATATTGCATTAGGGGCAGGTCGCTGGGTCGACATGCATCATTTTGACGCGGGAGAACACCCTGACAAGGACTGTATCGAAACTTTAAAGAAGAAGGGGTACAAAATTGTTTCTACGAGTCCGCATGCTACAAGCAGAACCATTCACGACCTAGATCTTTCTCAACCTGTAGCCATCGTTTTTGGAACAGAGCGCCGAGGAATATCTGAGGAAATGAAAGCAATGTCGGATGAGTTCGTCCGTATTCCAATGTATGGATTCACCGAAAGTTTTAATGTTTCAGTTGCTGCAGCCATTACATTAAATGTACTTCGTGAACGACTTGAGCAAAGTGACATCAATTGGAAATTGAGTGACTCAGAACTGATCGCTTTAAAACTTCAATGGTGTCGGAAAATACTTCGAGGTGGTGATGCGTTGGAAGATGCAATACGAAAACGATTATTTCAAAAAGAATAATATATTTGTATCACGATTGAAACACAACTAATTATATAACTAGAAAACGATCTAAACATGGGAAGAGGAGACAAAAAGACTGCTAAAGGTAAAAGAGCCATGGGTTCACACGGGAATACACGCCCTAAGAAAAAAGCAACTGCAATTGTGGCCGCAAAACCGAAAGTAAAGGCGGAAACAGCAACTGAAAAGAAACCGGCTGCAAAAAAAGCTGCCGCTCCTAAAACCACTGAAAAGAAAACAACAGCAAAAAAGGCAACAACAGAAAAGAAGGCTGCCGCTCCTAAAA
This sequence comes from Crocinitomicaceae bacterium, assembly GCA_036825545.1. Taxonomy (GTDB): domain Bacteria; phylum Bacteroidota; class Bacteroidia; order Flavobacteriales_D; family Crocinitomicaceae; genus M0103. Next base: position 8,281 of record DAISYB010000018.1, read on the forward strand.
AACCGGCCGCAAAAAAATCTGCTGAATAATATTCGAAGCTGTCCTAACCGACAGCTTTTTTTTTAACCTTTTTTGGTTGAAAGAAACTCACAACTTTCGACGGCGGAATCAATAGAAAGAATGAAATTTGCACAAGTAAACAACCCTTATAAAAACAAACGATGAAACACAACTTCGGAGCCGGACCTTGCATCTTACCGCAAGAAGTATTCAGAGATGCAGCAAATGCTGTACTTGACTTCAATGGATTATCTATTCTTGAGGTCTCACACCGACATAAAGATTTCGTAGCTGTCATGGATGAAGCTATGGATCTCGTTAAAAAAGCATTGAACGTGCCTCAGGGTTATTCAGTTGTTTTCTTGCAGGGCGGAGCAACTCTTGGTTTTACAATTGCAGCGTTAAACATGATGCGCGAGACAAAAAAAGCCGGGTACATCAATACAGGTACCTGGGCATCCGGAGCAATCAAAGAAGCGAAGAAAGTAGGTGTTGACGTGAATGTTTTTGCATCTTCGGAAGATAAGAGATTCACCTATATCCCTAAAGATTATAGCATTCCTTCTGATGTAGATTACATTCATTTTACGTCAAACAACACGATTTACGGAACTCAATTCCATGAATTCCCAAAAACAGACCTTCCTTTGGTTTGCGACATGTCGTCCGATATCTTCTCGAAAGAGATCAATGTGGCTGATTTTGACCTGATCTATGCCGGAGCTCAAAAGAATCTCGGACCTGCTGGAGCAACTTTATACATCGTAAAAGACAGCGTTCTTGGTCAGTCAACTTCTCCATTTATGCCAACATACATGGATCTAAAACAACAAGTTGAAAAAGAATCAATGTTGAACACACCTCCTGTATTTGCAGTATACGTAGCCATGCTAAATCTTCGTCACATGCTAGCAAATGGAGGAGTGAAAGCGATCGAAGCTAAGAACAATGCTAAAGCAGCTTTACTTTACAACGAGATTGACACGAATCCATTGTTCATCTCACACGTAGCTAAAGAAGATCGTTCAAAAATGAACGTTTCCTTCCTATTAGCAGATGAAAGTATGCAAGATGAATTCGATAAAATGTGGAAAGGTGCCGATATCGTTGGACTTCCGGGACACCGATCTACAGGTGGCTACCGTGCATCAATGTACAATGCCTTGCCAATTGAAAGCGTACAAGTCTTAGTAGATGTAATGCGTGAATTTACTCGATTGAAAGGTTAACCTTCCTAAATAATTTGAAATGAAAATATTAGCAAATGACGGTATTTCAGCCGTTGGACAACAACAATTAGAAGCAGCAGGATTTACTGTGATCACAGATAAAGTAGCACAAGTGAACTTAGCTACGGCTGTTAATGAACAAGGAATCGAAATGATTCTAGTTCGTAGCGCAACAACAGTGCGCAAAGAAGTGATTGATGCTTGTCCGGGACTAAAATTGATCGGACGTGGTGGTGTTGGAATGGACAATATCGATGTAGCGTACGCCAGAGAAAAAGGAATTACGGTGATTAATACTCCCGCAGCCTCTTCACAATCCGTTGCAGAATTGGTTATGGGGCACATGTTCGCTATTTCACGTTTCCTGAATGATTCTTACAAGAACATGGAAACCGGTGATTTTTCAACTTTGAAGAAAAATTACGGTAAAGGTGTTGAATTACGTGGGAAAACACTGGGAATTATTGGATTTGGACGAATCGGTCAAAGTCTTGCTTCCTATGCGCTTGGTGCAGGAATGGATGTGATCGCTGTCGATCGCTTTACAGATCCAGTAATGGTTCAGATTCCACTGGGAAACGGTGCCGAAGCAGGAATTTCGATTACTCCGGTTGACAACTTAAATACTGTGATTGATCAAATGGATTACATTTCGCTTCACGTTCCAAAACAAGCAGATGGAAGTGCAGTCATTGCAGCTGCTGAATTTGAAAAAATGAAAAAGGGCGTGCGTATTGTCAATGCTGCTCGCGGTGGTGTGATCAATGAAGATGATTTACTTGCTGCTTTAGAAAGTGGTAAAGTTGCAGGAATTGCATTAGACGTTTTCGAAAACGAACCGAATCCAAGAAAAGACTTGTTGAATCACCCTAAAATTGCCTGCACTCCACACATTGGAGCTGCAACAGTTGAAGCTCAAGATAGAATTGGTGAGGAACTTGCTCAATTGATCATTGGTCAATTCGCAAAAGCCTGATCTTTTTTAACGAAAAAACAAGGGGTGGATTGAGTTTCATCCCTATTTTTATGCCCGTATGACAAGAATTGCTCCTTTTAAAGCTGTGCGACCGGTACGCGACAAAGTTCACCTAGTTGCAACGCGTCCCTACTATTCGTATAAGAAGAATGTTCTAAAAGCCAAGTTGGAAGATAATCCATTTACGTTTTTGCGAATTATCAATCCTGAATTCAACAGCGAGAAACGAACAAAACCCAATTCAAAAGAACGTTTTGAACTGGTAAAAGAAAAGTATGCTGAATTCATCGAGGAAGGCATTCTTATTCAGGATAAAGAAGCTCATTTGTACATTTACCGTCAAACAAAAAACGGTCATGCTTTTACGGGAGTTGTAGCCGGAGCGAGTGTAGAGGAGTACGATCAGGACAAGATCAAGAAACACGAGGCAACTTTAACTTCAAGGGAAGCCATGTTTACGGAGTATCTGGATATTATTGGTTACAACGCTGAGCCAGTACTCCTATCCTACCCACACAATGCTACAATTGAAGAACTGCTAAATACATATACGAAAGCGAGACCTGAATACGAATTTACAACTACAGATCGCATCACACATGAAATTTGGGTTTTGGGGCAAAACGAGTCTGAAAAGATCCAAAAGGCATTCGAACAACTGGACGCCGTTTATATTGCAGATGGGCACCATCGTTCAGCATCTTCTGCCGGACTTAAACACAAACGCCGTAAAGCCAATGAGTATCATTTTCCGAATGAAGATTACTTTCTTGCCTTTTTTATTGATGAAGAACGCTTAAAGATCCTGGAATTTAATCGGATGGTGACCTCCTTGAACGGATTGACTGAAACTGAATTTTTGAAGGCCCTTGAGAATTCGTTCGATATTGAACCGCTTACAGGATTGCAGAAGCCAGCATCTGAACACTCCATGACAATGTGTCTTTCCGGGAAATGGTACATCATGAAATGTAAGCCTGAAATTATCGACAGTGAACACCCTGTCAACTGTCTGGATGCAGAGATACTAACCCAGAGAGTATTGACACCTATACTGGGAATTCAGGACCTTAAATCAGACGAACGCATTGAGTTTGTGAGTGGAGCTGAATCACTTGAATCCATTGAAGAGAAGATTCTTAAAGGCAAATTTGCCGTGGCATTCGTTCTATATCCCATCACGATGGAGCAAGTGAAGCGTGTTGCCGACCATCAAATGATCATGCCCCCAAAATCAACGTGGGTTGAGCCAAAATTGAGAAGCGGACTAACCATCTACAATATCAACGAATGAGTATCGCTCAAAACATACAAAGCATAAAAGGTCAACTTCCTGAAAATGTAATGTTGATAGCTGTATCCAAGACAAAATCGGTTGAAGCCATCAAAGAGGCTTATGATGCCGGACAACGTCACTTTGGAGAAAACAAGGTTCAGGAAATGAATGAGAAGCAAATTATTCTCCCTCCTGATATTAAATGGCACTTAATAGGTCACTTACAAACCAACAAAGTCAAGTACATCGCTCCGTATGTTCACCTGATACATTCTGTTGATTCATTGAAATTACTACAAGAAATCAACAAACAAGCTCAAAAGAACAAGCGCATTATCGATTGTTTATTGCAGTTTCACATTGCTGAAGAAGAAACAAAATTTGGCTTATCCCTTGATGAAGCAGAATCGCTTTTGAAAAGTCAGGAGTACCATTCTCTTGAACACATTCGAATAATTGGAGTTATGGGAATGGCAACATTTTCAGATGATGAGGCTCAGATCAAAAAAGAATTCAGGCATTTGAAGTCAATTTTCCAAGAACTTCAAGCCAACTATTTTTCTAAAAGCACTTATTTCAAAGAAATTTCAATGGGAATGAGCGGTGATTTCATTGAAGCTATTGAAGAAGGGAGTACGATGATTCGAGTGGGCAGTTCAATCTTTGGAGGAAGATGACGCGATTATATATTTTCTTGATTGGTTTTGTATCCTTCGCTGCTCTAGCGCAGGGATATGAGGATTCAATTCGTCAATTGCGCGTACTTCATTTCTCGGAGCTTACAGATCCATCCAATAAGATTTTAAGCGAAGAAGAGATAGCACAATTCGAAGGTTTGGATTATTTCTTGATCGACACAAGCTATATTGTTGACGCTACTTTCACTCGAAAAAAAGGAAAGAAATTCAACATGCCGACTACAACCAGTAGAGCTCCCCTTTACCGTCAATATGGTTTTGTTCAATTTGAATTAAGTGGTTCACTACACAAACTAACTGTTTATCAAAATTTAGAACTCAAAAAGCAAGCGGAGCATAAAGACTATTTATTCCTACCCTTTCGTGATCTTACGTCAGGACATGAATCATACGGAGGAGGAAGGTATCTTGACCTAGCTATTCCTAAAGGCAAAAAGATCAAACTTGATTTTAATTTAGCTTATAACCCCTATTGCGTTTATTCTGTTCGCTACTCTTGTCCGATCCCCCCGGAAGAGAACACTCTGAAAACTGGAATAAAAGCAGGCGAAAAGATTCCTAAGGGGCATTAATTCTTTACAAACTGCAGATACGTCATTATTCCCTCTCCTATTAGACGTGTATTCCATCCTTTTCGCTCACTAGCATTTTTTTGTTGATTTCGCCAATATTTTTCCATTGATTTCAACATTTTCAACAAAAGTGTTCAGCTATTAAACCAAGGACAATAATTCACTTTTCTACATCATTTTATTTTACCTAACCAGCTAAATGATAGTACTTTGCATTGTAACCCATTAAATTAAATACCATGAGCAACAAACCAAAATTCAGGTATTTTTTCGCAGGAAGTTTAATTGTTATAGCAACACTTGCGGTGACAGTTTTCTCTTGTGAAAAACAAATTTTCAGTCCACAAACAGAATCAGCAATCTCGGATGATGCTACCCGATCAATTACCAATTCGGGGGAGGTATGTGGAAAAGTCATTAAAAAGCGCATCATGAAGAACGGCGAAACTTCTATTGGTGAGGCAATCATTTACAATGACAAACATTATTTCTACGTTATTTTAAAAACGGAAAAAGGCTATTTCAAAGATGCATACTTAGATATTTCATCAAAGTATGGAACCCTTCCAATGGATGAAAATGGATCTATCATTTTAGAAAGATTTAGCCATAAAAGTCCGGGGTTCACACCTGGAAAAGAGAGAAAGTTTAGGATTCCTTTATCTGAAATGAGTAGAAAATCATATGTATCTGTTGGTGTAGAATTTGTTCAAAATCTAAACAATATGAACCAAAAGGTCCACATCAGTTGGGTTGAAGGCAAATATTTCGGCACCAACAAACCTGCACAAATCTTTGACTATCAAAAGCAACTCTGTTTAATAGATAGTGCTGTTTCAGATGAACCAAGAGAATAGTCACACTCTTCTGGTAACTAAAAGGGACTGTCCCAAAAGGGGCAGCCCTTTTTTTCATTCAACAAACTACTAAAATTCAATCAAACGGTCATTTTTTTACACAAGTAACTCGAACCAATTAAGTTCATCATTTTAAGCATCTTTTTTTATGATAATGATCATATTTTCAACAAAGTAAATGTCAGTACTTTGTACTGTTAACCAATTAACTTAATTACCATGAACAAGAAAACCAATTTCAGGTATTTTTTAGCAGGAGGACTGATTGCTATCGCAGCCATAGCCATTACAGTTTTCTCATGCGAAAAACAAATTTTCTCTCCACAAACTGACACTGCTATTTCAGATGGTCCTACACGCTTCATCACTGAGCCCGGGGCAGTTTGTGGAAAGATCATAAACAAGCGCATCATGAAGAACAATGAAACATCTGTTGGTGAAGCATTGATTTATAATGATGGTATGTATTTCTACGTGTTATTAAATACAGATAAGGGGTATTTGAAGGATGTATACATGCACGTCTCATCAAAATATGGTTCACTTCCTATGACCGAGGACGGTTCTCCAATAATTGAAGAGTTTAATCATAAGATTGTAGGTGAGCGCCCATCAAATGTAAGAAAATTCCGTATTCCTCTTAGACAAATGTTTGGCACTTCATATATTTCCGTTGCTGCTGAATATGTTCAGAACTTGAACAATTCGAATCAAAAAGTTCACATTTCATGGGTAGAAGGGAAATTTTTCGGAGCGGAAAAACCAGCGCAGATCTTTGATTACAAGAAACAACATTGCCTAACGGATAGTGAGATTTCAGACGCACCGGTAGAATAATAACATTCAACTAAACCTGAGAGGCTGCCAAAAAACGGCAGCCTCTTTCATTTCTACTCTTTTCAATTGGCAACTAAGCGGGAAGTATTATTTTTGTCCTGCAATGCAATTTAACAAGCGGCTTATTCTCCTTTTAGGACTAGTTACACTGTTGATTTTTCCTCTCCCTACTTTTTACTTTCTCATGTATTGGGAGAACTTGTCATTCTATGAAATAGTAGAATTAGAAAAGTTTCAGATAATTCCAATTGTTTATGGAATTGAATTTGGGATCATTTATGCATTTTTGGCAACACTGCTTCTAAAGGCACCCATATTTGATCGTGTTCCCTTAAAAATGGAAAAAATGATCCGATCCCTGAATTTAAGCATTCCGGAAGCTTTGTTCCTTTCTTTCTGCGCCGGCTTTGGGGAGGAGCTTTTATTTAGATCTGGTGTTCAATACTATTTAGGCATTTGGCCTACTTCCATCCTGTTCGTTGCAATTCATGGGTATTTCAGTTTTCGTAAACCGCTCATCTCGCTTTATGGATTAATCGTACTACCATTTATTTTAATTATTTCTTATGGTTTCGATTATTTTGGTTTGTGGTTCGCTATTGCGGCCCATTTTTCTTACGATTCCGTACTCTTTTTGGACATTATCACCACAAAAGAAGAACACGAATAGGATTAACGTGAACTCATAACTATACGAAGTCGATGCGACTGCATGGTAAGCAAGCATGTTGGCAGAACCACAGTCTGGTCAATTTCAATCAACTCTAACATTCTTATTTTACAAATTGATTCAGGCACTTGCAAAAGTGGTCCCGCAGAAGACACATACAATTCCCTCAAACTTTTTAGTTGACCGATAGACTCAGGCAATGCTCCTAAATTATTCCTATTCAAGTATAGAAATTTTAGAGATGAGCAATCTCCAATTGTAGAAGGAAGAGAATCTAACCAATTGAACCTTACTTGGAGTGTTTCCAATTTCTTCAATTTTGAAATGGAGGATGGTAAATCCTTCAATTGATTTTGATCAAGCCATAATTGTTGTAAGGCTTCCATTTCCCCCAGTTCCTCAGGCAATTTGGTCAACAAATTATTTGAAACGGATAAAATCTTTAGTTTCTTTAAGTTTCCAATTTCAACGGGTAATTCAGTAAGCTTATTTTTAGCGAGATACAGTTTTTCAAGATTAACCATTTCACCTATTCGAGGATCAAGAGTATCAATCTGATTACCATAAAGCTTTAAAACACGTAAGTCTTTGTTTTCAAAAACATATTCAGGTATTCGCGTCAATCTTTTCCGACTAAGATTGATCGTCTTCTTCTGGGCGCATAAATTCAACACCTGAAAACATAGAAAAAATAAAACTAGAATCCTCATTTAATCATTAAAATTAGTCCATAATTGGAATTATTCATTTTTTTTCGGAATTTTACACTGCTAACAGCGAAACATTTTTGGCAGGGTAATTGTCAATTACGAATAAATCAAAAAATAAAATTATGAGAAAGATCAAATTAATAGCAGCAGTAGCTTTTTTCAGCCTTGCATTTGCAGGAAATACAAATGCACAAACAGAGGCTCAAGTTGAAAAAGCGACTAGGCAAACAGAACGTATGTCGACTGAACTGAGTTTATCTGAAGAACAAAAAACACAAGTTCAAAGCGTCAATCTTGGAATTATAATGAAAAATGATGGCATTCGTTCAATGGAAGGAATGAGCCAAGAGGAGAAAACATCGGCAATTAATTCTAACAATGAGGCGCGTAAAGAAATGATGCGTGGAATTTTAACTCCTGAGCAATTTACTAAATTTGAAGAAATTAGTACAACCCGACCAGGAAGATCAGAGATGCAAAAATTAGAAATGCCAAAAGAAAAAAAAGTCATCAAAGAATAAAACAAATTAGATATTTTTAAAAGTCCGCCCTATGCGGACTTTTTTTTTGCTTCCACCTCGCCATCTAAGGATTTTTACCTATCTTTGCACCCTTAAAATTAGACTGTTACCCCGGTTTAACATTTAGTAATAATCGCTTTCAGGTTTCGGGGAATCTGAAATACAAGTAGAAAAGCCAAATGGCAAAAGAAAAAGCAACGCAAGGAATTGCGGAATTTGATTGGGATACCCTAGCATTAGATGGGTATACGCAGGTACAGCGTTCTGAAATGTCAGACAAGTACGAAAAAACATTAACTTCTATCACAGAGAAAGAAGTTATTGAAGGAACTGTTGTTGTGATGAACAAGAAAGAAGTTATCATCAACATCGGTTACAAATCAGAAGGTGTAGTTCCAGCATCTGAGTTCCGTTACAATGCGGATTTGAAAGTTGGGGACACTGTAGATGTGTACGTTGAATGTCAGGAGGATAAATCCGGACAATTAATCGTATCTCACAAAACTGCTCGTATGCACAAAGCGTGGATCCGTGTGAATGATGTTCTTCGTACCGGAGAAATCATCACTGGATATGTGAAGTGCCGTACGAAAGGTGGTTTGATCGTTGATGTTTTTGGAATTGAAGCATTCTTGCCTGGTTCACAGATCGACGTGAAGCCTATTCGTGATTACGATGTTTACGTAGGTAAAAACATGGAATTCAAAGTGGTTAAGATCAACCAAGAGTTCCGTAACGTGGTTGTTTCTCATAAAGCGCTTATCGAAGCAGAGCTTGAAGAGCAGAAGAAACAAATCATTTCTGGTCTTGAAAAAGGTCAGGTATTGGAAGGAACTGTTAAGAACATTACTTCTTACGGAGTATTTATCGACCTTGGTGGTGTTGATGGATTGATCCACATTACAGACCTATCTTGGGGTCGTGTGAATCACCCAGAAGAAATTGTTGAACTTGATCAGAAATTGAATGTTGTTATCCTCGATTTCGATGATGATAAGAAACGTATCGCACTTGGATTGAAGCAACTTCAACCACATCCATGGGATGCACTTGATGCAAATCTTAAGGTAGGTGATAAAGTAAGTGGTAAAGTTGTAGTTATGGCAGATTACGGTGCATTTATCGAAATCGCTCCAGGAGTTGAAGGATTGATCCACGTTTCAGAAATGAGCTGGTCTCAGCATTTGCGTTCAGCGCAGGATTTCATGTCAGTTGGAGATACAGTTGAAGCCGTAGTTCTTACACTTGATCGTGATGAGCGTAAAATGTCTCTTGGTATCAAACAATTGATGCCAGATCCATGGGCTGATATCGAGCAGAAATATGCAGTTTCAACTAAGCACAATGCGAAAGTGAGAAACTTCACCAACTTCGGTGTATTCGTTGAATTAGAAGAAGGTGTTGACGGATTGATCCACATTTCTGACCTTTCTTGGCAGAAAAAGATCAAGCATCCATCTGAATTCTGTAAGGTAGGTGACGAAATGGAAGTTATCGTTCTTGAGATCGATCGTGAGAACAGAAGAATTTCTTTGGGTCACAAACAACTTGAGGAGAATCCATGGGATGTATTCGAGACAATCTTCGGAGAAGGATCAGTACACCAAGGTACAATCATCGACATGAAAGACAAGTCTGGAATCGTTTCTCTTCCATACGGTGTAGAAGGTATTTGCCCTGCTAAACACCTAAGAAAAGAAGATGGATCTAACGCTAAAGTTGAGGAAACGCTTGATTTCAAAGTGATTGAATTCAACAAAGACGCGAAAAAGATCGTTGTTTCTCATACACGTTTGTTCGAAGAAGGAGAAGACAAGCCAACAACTGCAAAAGGCGGAAGCAAGAAAGCAGGTGGTTCGTCTACTTCAGATGCAGTAAAAGCTATCAACCAAAATACAGAGAAATCTACTCTTGGTGATTTGGACGCTCTTGCTGGATTGAAAGAGAAAATGGAAAAAGGTAAATAATTTCCAATGACCGAATAAAAAACGCCGACTCAATTGAGTCGGCGTTTTTGTTATAATTAAAATTGTCAGTTAAACTAGTCTACTGAATTGGCGAAAGCAATCAATTGATCGGCAGTCATGAATCCCATTGTTTGCTTAACAACCTTCCCTGTCCCATCGATTAAAAGCAACGTTGGATATCCTCTCACTTTATAAATTCGCGCAAATTCTTTTCCTTCATCCGATTCACAATCGATCTTCAAATTGATAAACTTACTATTAAAAATTTCCCCTACTTCTGCTTCTTTGAAGGATGTTGCTGCCATGCGTTTGCACGGACCACACCACGTTGTATAGGCGTCTACAAAAATCATCTTCCCCGACTCAGCTGCAGTTGTTTTCGCTTTTTCGAATGAAATCGATTTGAATTTAATTCCCGCTTCAGATTGCTTGAAATGTGTCACTGGTTTTTCTGACTCGTTCTGTACAACAAATGCTGTTGTAGCCAATCCAACGACTAGAATTGCAATTATTTTTTTCATTTTTCTAATTTGTTTGTTGCTGTTAAAATACAAAATAACTCGAACAGAACGAATCAATCATTCAATTCCTCTTTCAAAGTTGTTACTTTTATAGCAAAATCCATTCCATTTAGGAAATGCATTCTTCAGTTGAAATTACATACATCGATCACGAAAGAAAGTCGGAAATTAAAGCGTTTCTGAACGAATGGGACGATGACAATGATTTCATCCTTGCTCAAACTTCCGGATCTACAGGAGTACCAAAGTCCATAGAGCTACAAAAAAAACATATGATAGCCTCAGCCAAGAAAACCTTGGATTTTTTTCAACTGAAATCCGGTCAAACAGCTTATCTCCCCTTATCTACAGCAACGATTGCCGGAAAAATGATGGTGGTTCGCGCTATTGTTGGTAAACTGAAACTAATTATTGGACCTATATCTTCAGATTCATTACTGCATTATGATCAGAAATTGGACTTTACAGCGGTTGTTCCACTGCAGCTTGAACATGCTCTAACAAATGATTCCTCAAGGTTACACAACATCAAAAACATCCTTGTAGGCGGAGCTCAACTGAGTGATCAATTAATCAAAACTGTTGTATTCAATAAGCTTTGTGTATTTCAAAGCTACGGTATGACTGAAACAATGTCACATGTGGCCATTCGGAAAATTGATAATTCTAACAATCTGATATACTACTGTTTAAATGATATTAATCTAAGTATTAATTCAAGAAGTGAATTAATCATTCATGCACCTGATCTCGGAATAGATGCACTTCAAACCAATGACATTGTTGAGCTCCATACTTCAACATCATTTACTTGGCTGGGACGATCCGATTTTGTAATCAATTCAGGAGGTAAAAAGATATTTCCGGAAACCGTTGAAAAAAAATTATCCAATCTAATTCAAGTCCCTTATTTCATATATGGAGTTCCCGACGATCACCTGGGAACAACAGTAGTTCTTATAATTGAAAGCGCTAAGAAAATAATGTATTCCCGTGAAGATTTCGAATCCTTTCTTGAGAAATTCGAACTTCCCAAACGAATCATTTTTATAGAGCAATTTGCGCGAACAACAAGCCATAAGATCGATCGAAAAACTTCTTATCTTCGTCCGCATGTCGCTCAAACGGTATTATGACATATTAGGCTTGCCTGAAACGGCAACACCGGGTGAAGTCAGGAAAAAATACCGTTCCTTGGCAATGCGTCTCCATCCCGACAAAAATCCATCAAAAGAAGCTCAAAACCAATTTATCAAAATCACAGAAGCCTATGATATTGTATTAGGCAAGAAAGAAGAACCTCTTCAAAGGAAAAAGGCCGCAACCGCAAAATCGACCCAAGAAGATAGAATTAAAGAGGCAAGGAAACGGTATGAAGACCAACTTAGGAAAGAAGCTATTGAGAATGAACGTTATTATCAATCACTGATTCACGGGAAACACTGGAAACTGATTAAGCTAAATGCATTAATAGGCTGTGTATTGTCTTTACTGTTAATTTGCGATCACTTTCTTCCTCCGGTTTATGAAGAGGATCGAATAGAAGCCTATTCACTAGATGTATACAGGTCTGTTGGAGGAAAAAGTATTTCCCTTATAAAAACAGCAGAAGGGAAAAAGATCTGGCTAGAAAATGTGAACTACACTTTATATGCCTATTTTCCTGAGATTTACATTGAACGTTCGCGAATTTTTAGAGACCCAACGCATGTGATTTCGAAGCAAAAAACCAAGAATGTATCCTTCAAAGCGTACTACACATTTTATGCTGCTACTGTACCTACTGTAATGATATTTTTAATACCACTGTTCACACTACTTTACAAAAGAAGAACGGTTTTCTTTACTTTATTCTGGCACTTGAGTATTTACCTCTCCGGCGCTGGAATTCTTTTTTTCTTGATTACTAACAATCACTGGTTACATCTGTTAACCTTTGGTTGGATCTAGAACTTTTTCATTGCTCTATCCATTTCACGACGGTCATCTTTTTCTTTCATATCGTGACGCTTATCATGTAATTTCTTTCCTTGAGCTAAAGCTATTTCTAACTTTGCCCAACCTTTATCAGAAATAAACAAACGAAGTGGGACAAGCGTATTCCCCTTTACCTGAAGGAATTTTTCAATTTTGGCAATCTCTTTTTTATTGAGCAACAACTTTCGATCACCTCTTGGTTTGTGTTGATAAAACGAAGCATTGCTGTACTCAGTTATGTGCATATTCCTAATCCAAACCTCCCCTTTATCGGCAACACAGTACGCTTCAAGTATACTCGCTTTGCCACTGCGTATACTCTTGATCTCTGTTCCTGTCAACTGAATTCCGGCCACAAACGTATCGAACAAATGGTATTCAAACCTTGCTCGCTTGTTCCGTATATTCAATTCATTTGGCTTCATAACTCGAAAAGAGCACAAAGGTAACAAAGAAACGAGAGAAAGTTGACGATAACATAGAAGTGTTTAAAACCAGTTTTTACATTTTCAAAATTTGAATGAAGTATTCGTATTTTTACTTTATGAAAATTCTTTCGAAGCACTTGGAAAATGCCGTTGAACAACTAGGGTCTTTACCCGGCATAGGAAAACGAACAGCGCTTCGGATGGCACTTCAGCTTTTAAACAGATCAGACGAAGAAGTGCGTATGTTTGCAGAATCACTAATTGACCTCAAAGTAAACACTTTGCATTGCAGTTCTTGTGGCAATTTGTCAGACAATGACGTTTGTCCGGTTTGTGCAGATGAACGCCGTGATCACTCCACAGTTTGCGTTGTCGAAGATATTCGAGACGTGTTAGCGATAGAAGCGGTGCAATCATTTAAAGGTATTTACCATGTTCTCGGTGGCATCATCTCGCCGATGGAAGGAATAGGTCCGGGTGAATTAAATATCCCATCATTAATCGATAAAGTTGACAGTGGTCAAGTCAAAGAAATTATTTTGGCTCTTAGTCCGACGATGGAAGGAGACACAACGTGTTTTTACCTTTACAAAAAGATTGCTCGTGAAGGACTTTTAATCACCACACTTTCCAGAGGCGTGTCAGTTGGTACTGAACTTCAGTATGCTGATGAAATCACGTTGAGCAGAAGTTTATTACAACGACAAGAATACAAAACCAACGTAACTTAATCTAAAACCAAATCATATGCTAAAAGAATTCAAAACGTTTATTATGCGCGGCAATGTAGTCGATCTGGCTGTTGCTGTCATCATTGGTGCTGCTTTCAGTGCAATTGTAAATTCATTGATCGCAGATGTAATCACTCCGCTTCTTTTGAAGCCTGCAATGGAATCAATGGGAGTCAATGAATTGGAGAAATTGGCCTGGAATGGCGTACTTTACGGTAAATTCCTCGCATCTGTCATCAATTTTGTGGTTACCGCATTTATCATCTTTATGATGATCAAAGGGATGAACAAAATGCAGAAGAAAAAAGAAGAAGCTCCCGCAGCACCTCCAGCTCCAACTAAAGATCAAGAGCTTTTAATGGAGATCCGAGATCTTCTAAAGAAATAAATCAAGAAACAACTGAAAAGGGACAAAATTATCTTGTCCCTTTTTTAGTTAAGCGTAAGGGAATCAAAATAACGATCTGATAAAGATGGAATTTTAGCAGATGGTATTTCTTCATAGGATGACTTATTTGCTAAAATTTGTCCGATCATGGCTGCAGCCACCTTTCTTGCGTGAACAGGTTTATATGTATTTATCAAGCCGGTCTTCCCTATTAATTTTCCCATGGCCAACCCAATTTTCTCACCTATTCTATTTTCTTTGCGTTCACCGGCTAAAACAGATGGTTTTACGATAACCAAGTGATCGAAATATAAGCCTCTTGCACGTTCATCCAATTCAGCTTTCATCCTAGAATAAAAAAATGGAGAATTCTTGTTAACCCCAAGTGCGGACACAAGAGCGCATTTTCGTACTCCATTATCTGATGCCCATTTCATTACCTTTGTTGGAATCTCCACATCTATTGTAAACTGGTTTTCTTTACTACCCGCCTTCTTCAAAGTCGTTCCAAAGGCAACAAAAAGAGCATTAGCTTCGAGTACAGGAAATGTAGACTGGTTCGTAAAATCAACGATAAACTCCTCTACTTTACTATATTCAATATGTAAAGATCTTCTAACCAAACAATACACTTTTTCGATGCGTTTATCCCTGCATAAAAGATCCAAAATATGACTTCCGACTAAACCCGTTGCCCCCAATAAGATTACTTTCATTTTATTTTTTTTTCTAAAAATAGCATCTCTCACGTGTTTGCTGAAAAAAAAGTCCTATTTTCGACGATAGTATTAACCTTAAGTCAATTTACTTTCATAGCATTTAATTGGTATGACAAGCATTTTTGTAGCCAAACTAGATTTTGGAGTCACTAGTGACGATCTGAAAAAAGCGTTCCAAACGTATGGAACTGTTTTAAAAGCAACCGTAGCTTTAGACCGCGAAACAGGCAAATCCCGTGGATTTGCCTTTGTAGAAATGGCCGATCGTGAAGCAGCTATGCTAGCAATCAAAGAATTAGATGGTTCAACAATGAACGGTCGACAAATTGCAGTAAAAGAAGCTGAACAACGTCAGGATAATCGCCCACCTCGGGACAACAATCGTGGACGCGACAATGACCGCCCGTTTACGCCCAGAGATCGAGATCAGAGTTTCAAACCGCGTGAATCAAGCAGCAAAGTTTCTTCAGATGATGATGAACCAGTTTCGTTTACGCCGCCGCCAACGATTAATCCTCTGAAATCTGAACCGAGAAAAAAATCTATCGGCAAGGATAAAAAGAAAGATTTCGACACACCCGACGACCGCAATAAGAAAACAAAGTTGTCCCCCTATAAGAAAAGTGGAAAAATGAATCGTTTTATGGACGATGATGACGATGATTTTGATCCGGAATCAGCAAGTTTGTTCGACTTTGGAGATGAGGATGAGGAATGGGAAAACG
Organism: Crocinitomicaceae bacterium; assembly: GCA_036825545.1. Classification (GTDB taxonomy): domain Bacteria; phylum Bacteroidota; class Bacteroidia; order Flavobacteriales_D; family Crocinitomicaceae; genus M0103. Next base: position 24,083 of record DAISYB010000018.1, read on the forward strand.
ACGACGATCAGTATGATGCTGAAGAATGGGATGAAGAAGACGAAGATTAAAATTCAAAGCAGCTTGAGGGCTGCTTTTTTTTTTACAAGATGGTCAAAAATAGAACTCATACAAAAATGACAAAAAAAGAAAAGGCAAATTACATCATCACAGAATTAGAAAGGCTCTATCCTGAAACGCCGGTTCCTTTAGATCACAAGGATCCATACACTTTACTGATCGCGGTGTTACTTTCAGCACAATGCACTGACGCGCGCGTGAACACCATTACCCCACTTCTTTTCGAAAAGGCCGACAACCCATTCGACATGGTTAAATTGACTGTAGAAGAAATCAAAAGTATCATTCGTCCTTGTGGATTATCCCCTAGAAAATCTCAGGCAATCTATGATTTGTCACAAATATTGATCGACAAATACAACGGCGAGGTACCTCAGGTTATGTCACATTTAGAAGAATTACCGGGAGTAGGACACAAAACAGCGTCTGTAGTTATGGCTCAAGCTTTTCATGTACCAGCATTTCCTGTTGATACGCACATCCATCGACTTTTGACTCGTTGGGGAATTACAAGCGGAAAGAATGTGAATGAAACTGAAAAAGACGCTAAAAAACTATTTCCAAAAGAACTTTGGAACAAACTGCATTTACAAATCATATTTTACGGCCGTGAATACTCGCCTGCACGAAGTCCTAAGGCTTCTGACGATTTCATTACCCAAAAGATAGGAACAAAGAAAGCATTGTCAGAGTTGAGATAGTTGCGAATTGTTGATATAAAGATTTTAAAATCTAGATTTCACATCAAATATTCCGAAGTAAACCAAGAACCTCTTTAATTTCCAACTCACCAAACTCATTGTCAAAATCACAAACCCCTATTGAGCGGATGAGCACTCCTTGAATCTTTCCTTCGTAATTCTTTTTATCGTTGTACATAATGGAGAGAAGTTGATCAATTTCCTCATCACTTTCAATAGATATCAAAGGAAAATATTTTCTGATCAATTTCTCAATATCACTCATTTCAGAATCACTTAAAAGTCCTCTATTGTTGGAAAGTTTACTTTCAAGAAACAAACCTATTGCAACAGCATGACCGTGAGCGATAGGCTGCTCTTGTTCCAAGCAATACCCTTCAATGGCATGCCCTATCGTATGACCAAAATTTAGCAATTTTCGGATTCGTTTTTCATTTGGGTCCTGATCAACTATATCCATTTTGATGTCCACTGATCTTTTGATCAAATCCACGTTAATCAATTCATCGGCGTTCGAAATTTCGCTTAGTTCTTTCCAAAGTTGTGAATCTGCAATTAGAGCATGCTTTAACATCTCAGCATAACCGTTCCACAACTCAGCCTCAGGAAGAGTTTTAAGAAATATAGGATCAATGTAAATCTTCACTGCATCGGTGAATGTACCCAATTGATTTTTGTATGGTCCCAAATCAATACCATTTTTCCCTCCTAGGGAGGCATCAACCATACCTAATAGTGAGGTTGGCAAATGAACAAAATCAATCCCGCGCTTGTAAATTGATGCAATAAAACCTCCCATATCGGTAACTAATCCACCTCCAAGATTTATGATTAGGTCTCTTCTGCCTACACGGTAATCAGACAAGGCATTCCACACTTGGAAACAAACCTCCATCACTTTATTCTCTTCTCCCGCAGGCAGAAGTATGACCTCAGCGTCCTTTAATTCTTCAAAACTCGTCAGCATATATTCGAGGCAATTGTCATGTGTATTCTCATCTACGATTATCACTTTTTTAGAGTGAGCGTAATGATTGAGTAAAAATTCACGAAAAGAGGATCTTAGAATAGACCCAAATTCGATCTGATCTTGATTTGATAATGCCATAATTGCTGTATTGCGATGTAAAAGTAAACAAAGCCGTTCAGACTCGATGCAATTGTCTCAAAAGCCATTAATTTTGCAGCATGATCTCATTTGAAAATACAGCAATTGCTTTTCAGAGTAAAAGCGACAAAGATCTGAACAAGGCATATTGGTTATTTCGCATCGTAGGTAACCCAAGCCTGGTCAAGATTGGAAAGGTAGCTACAAATACAGCATTGAACCTGGGGCTTCCCATAAAAGGAATAATCAGAAATACCATTTTTAGTCAATTTTGTGGCGGAGAATCGATCGAACAATGTAAAACGGCAATCACAACATTGAATAAATATGGCATTGGAACCATACTTGATTATTCAATCGAGGGAAAAACTTCTGATGAAGATTTTGATGCAACGGTTCAAGAGATCAAACGTACTATTGATCGTGCATCTCAAGACAATAGCGTTCCTTTTGCCGTATTTAAAGTTACCGGTATCGCTCGTTTCGGCATTCTGGAAAAAGCAAATGCTCTAGATTCGGTGTTAACCGAAAAAGAAATTGAAGAACTCGAAAGTGTAAAGGATCGCATCGATCAAATCTGTAGATATGCACATGATAACGGAATCCCTGTATTTATCGATGCTGAAGAAACATGGATTCAGGACATTATTGATCGGATTACAATGCAAATGATGGAACGTTACAACACCGAACGCGCTATTGTTTACAACACCTTGCAAATGTATCGACACGATCGTCTGGAATTTCTTGAACGATCTATACAAGAAACAAAAGAAAAGAATATTTGGCTTGGTATAAAATTAGTCCGAGGGGCATACATGGAGAAAGAACGTGAGCGTGCTCAAAAGATAGGGTACCCATCACCTATCCAACCGGATAAAGAAAGTTCAGATAAGGATTTCAATGAAGCTTTAAAGCTAATGATCGATAACATTGATCGAATCGCATTCTGTGCAGGCACGCATAACGAAGCCAGTTCATTGTATTTAACGGAATTGATGAAGGAAAACAACTTAGATCCTTCCGATAAACGCATCTACTTCGCACAATTACTTGGAATGAGTGATCATATTTCTTATAACCTTGCGCATCACGGATACAATGTGGCGAAGTATGTTCCTTACGGCCCAATTAAAGAGGTTATGCCCTACTTACTGAGAAGAGCAGATGAAAACACATCAGTGGCAGGACAGACAAGTAGAGAGCTGAGTTTAATCATCAAAGAAAAAGAAAGAAGAAAAAAAGAAGGTCGCTACTAAGCGACCTTCTTTCTTAACGGATTACATTAACATGCCCTGAGACAATTTTTCTGGAATCATTTCTTTTCAACTTAAATTCTATTCGCCAGATATAGGTTCCATCTTGTACATATTTTGCCATGCCATCTGTGCCATAGGTTCCATCCCATCCCACTTTTGCATCATTTGATTCAAAAATGATTTCGCCCCAACGATTAAAGATCAACAATTGATAATCGTAAGGATCAAATCCAGAGGTAAATACAGGCAAGAACACTTGATTATACACATCTCCATCGGGAGTGAATGTATTTGGAACATAGAAAATTAGATCTTCAAAAACTTCCACTGTCGAGTAAGCTGTATCTACACAACCTATTGGTGAGTATGCTACCAACATAACTGTGTAATTGTTAGCAACATCTACCGGATAAGTATGCGACGGCTGAAATTCAGTTGATACTGCTGAATCATCTCCGAAATACCATAAATAATCTGTAGCACCTGAAGTAGAATTCACCATACTAACATGAGGGTCAATCCAAGAAACAGACCCTGGTACTACAGTAAATGATGCATTCGGAGCCGCTTCAGCACATACAATATTTGATGCTGTAAAAGATGCAGTACAACCTGAAGAAGATGCTGCACTTAAAGTGATATCGAAACAACCTGCTTGCATGATGGTCATTTGAGCTGAGCCACAATTAAACGACCAGTTCCCACTTGTAGAAGACCAGATACAATTGTTCAAATCATCACCAATAGCAGTAAGATTTATTGTTAAAGGTACACAGCCTAAATTGTTGTCAATACTAAAGTTTACATCTGGAGCAGTATTCACATAAACCATTACTTCATCACTGGCACTACATCCATTCAGGGTAGTTCCCGTAACCGTATATGAATTCACCCCGGCTGCCGGCACAAACGGAACACCATTATTCACTCCACCTGTCCAGGAGTATGTATTTGCACCCGAAGCATTTAAAGTCACTGAACCCCCTTCGCATATTGTTACATCGTTCCCTGCAAAAACAACAGGAATTGGATTCACGACTACCGTAACTTCATCGGAATTTACGCAACCATTGTTGTCCGTTCCGGTAACTGTGTAACTTGCTGTCTGCGCAGGTGTGAATGTTGCACCATTCGCTACACCATTACTCCAAACGTAAGTACTGGCACCACTAGCAGTCAGCATCGTGCTCTCACCTGAACATATTGACTGATCAATACCTGCATTGACATTTGGTAGTGGATTGACCACAATTACAACATCATCCGTGTTCGTGCAACCATTTAAGTCAGTTCCTGTTACCGTATATGTCATTGTGCCTACAGAAGGAGTAAATGCAACATTATTCGAAACATTTCCATTCCAACTATACGAATTCGCTCCGGAACCAGTTAAAGTAACTGTACTTCCAATACACACTGCTTGGTCATTTCCTGCAAAAACAGGTGGAAGATCATTAACAATTAGAGTTATTACTGAGATGCTATCACAACCCAATGCTGTTTGGAAATTTCCTGTATACTCACCTGCGACACTTTCCGATACTCCATGGATAATAGCAGATTGTCCAAAGCATATTGTTACTGTACCACTTGTTTCATAGGCTTGTAATTCTTGAACCACATGCTGAGCCGAAGTACCCGTACAGCCTTGAGAAGTCGTCACCGTAACCGTAATGGGATTATCTCCCTCATTTACAGTAGCAGTTGATGTAGACTCTCCATTTGACCATAAATAGGTCGCGTAATTATCGACAGTGCCTAAAACTGGTGGATTCGAGGAACAATATTGGGTTGGTCCGGTAATTACAGGCACCGGATTCGGAACAACCGAAACTTGCACATCATCCGAATTAACACAGCCATTCACATCTGTACCGCTTACAGTATATATTATCGTGCCAATAGCCTGATTAAAAGGAACTCCATTCACGACACTATTATTCCATGTATAAGAGTTTGCTCCACCTCCGATTAAAGTAATGGAAGCCCCATCACAAACTGTCTGATCTGTCCCGGCATTCACATTTGGTAGCGGATTAACTGTGACTACAACATCATCCGAACCAATACATCCATTGGCATCTGTTCCACTTACTGAATAAGTGGTAGTTGTCATTGGAGAAACAGTAAATCCATTTCCTTCTCCAAGACCATTATTCCAATTGTATGTAACACCTCCACTTGCCGTAAGTACCGTTGAGGCTCCTTGACAAATTGTAACGTCTGGTCCTGCATCAATTGGTGCAGTTGTCATTACTGTTACAATAACTTCATCTGTATTCGTGCAGCCTAAAGCTGTACCGGTAACCGTATAAGTCGTTGTGGTAACAGGCGAAACTGTTATAGACGTAGTTGTTTGTCCACCAGGACTCCATGTATAGCTTGTTGCACCTGAAGCTGTCAAAGTTGTGCTTCCACTTGAACAAATTGACACATCCGGACCAGCACTTACATTCGGTAATGGATTAACAGTAACGACTACTTGGTCAGTGTTTACGCAACCGGAAGTCGTTCCTGAAACAGTATAAGTTGATGTAACAGCTGGATTAACAGTTATAGACGCTGTTGTTTGCCCTCCTGGAGACCATGAATAACTCGTTGCTCCCGAAGCAGTTAATGTTGTCGATCCATTTTGACAAATAGAAACATCAGGACCAGCATTCACATTAGGAAGTGGATTGACGACAACAGTTGTTGTACCAGTTGAAGTACAACCATCCTGAACGGTTGTCAATGAATATGTTCCTGCATTAGCAGCTGTTGAATTTGGAATTGTTGGGTTCTGCAGAGCTGAAGAGAATCCGTTAGGACCAGTCCAACTATAAGATGCCGCAGCAGCAGAGTTTAATTGAATTGTTTGACCTACACAATAAGGGCCAGTATTTGTCGGTGTTGCCGTGCCAGTTCCAACTGTGTATGTAATCGTTAAACTACCGTTTGTTGAATTTCCTGAACCTCCGGTTGCACAGGCTCCACCTCCAGGAACAAGGCTTGAGCCTCCGCCTCCGCTTCCACCACCATACGGTGCTGATGAAAAGCAGTCACTTCCTCCGCCTCCACCACCATAGAGACCTCCTCCACCTCCTCCACCAGGAGAATTATTGTAACAAGGATCGGTTGCACCTGCACCACCTACCCCTAAGGTACCAGCGGATCCGGCATTACCACTACTGATCCATGGTGGGCCTCCTGATCCTCCAGCAGTCGTTGTTGCGCCACCTCCACCTTGTCCAAAAGGCGATGTACCAGCCTGTCCGTTTGGACATCCTCCAGCTCCACCAACAGCATCTTGGGTACCTCCTCCCATACCACCGCCACCTGCAGCAACGATGAGTCGATTTCCTAGTCCATACGGCGTCACTCGAATATCGGTAGCACCACCACCACCACATGATGCATTTGCAGCAGAATTAGCTGCGCGTCCAGTTCCTCCACCATTCCATCCCTGAGAATTATTCCCACAGGTACCCATTCCTCCAACATTAATCTGAAGTACTTGACCTGGAGTCACTGCTAAAGTTGCTGTTACAATGGCACCATTACCACCATTATTTCCACCACCTTTAGCACCTCGTGCAACGACAGTAATACTCGTCACACAAGGAGGAACTGTCCATGTTTGTGCCGAACCAGTATAACTGAAGTTTACGGTCGTTTGAGCTGTAACAGATTGGTAGATAAAAAATCCAATTAAAAATAGTAGTAAGTATCTCATGGTAAACATTTGATCACAAGACGTAAATATACTGACATAGATGCCTCGAAAGCGTATTATTTCATTCTATTCAAACAATTCATAAGTTTGACTTATCAAATGAACATTCTTGTCGAACATTTCGCAATAAAAAAAGCGACCCAAATCGAGTCGCTTATAGAAATTCTTCAATCTATCTAATCAAATTGACATGACCTACAACTTGCCGGCGTTCATCCCACCGAGTAACTTTAAATTCGATTTTCCAAATGTAAACACCATCCTGACACATTTCAATTTCACCATTGTTACCATAGCTTCCATCCCAGCCAATTTCAGCATTATTCGATTCAAAAACCACTTCACCCCAACGATTAAAAATCATGAGATTATAATTAAAAGGATCGAACCCAGAAGTGAAGACAGGTAAGAAAACAGGATTGTAATTATCTATATCCGGAGTAAATGTGTTTGGCACATAAAAGATCAGCTCCTCATAGACATTAATGTAACTGTAGGCTGTATCCACACAACCAAGTGGAGAATATGCAATTAATGTTACCAAATATTGATCTTCAACATCAGATGGATATGTGTGAATAGGATTTACTTGAGTATTAATTCCTGAATCATCTCCGAATGTCCAAACATAATTACTTGCTCCAGTAGTCTGATTCGTAAATAGTATTTCTGTATTTAATGTACTGACATTATTTGAACTAGGTGAAAAAGCAGCAACAGGAGGCTCCTCTACACAAACAATATTTGTTGCAGTAAATGAAGATATGCAGCCATTAATGGAAGTGGTTGTTAATGTAGCATCATAACAACCTGACTGGCTAAAAGTGACAGGGACAGTACCACAACCAGTAATAACAGTTCCATTACTAAATGTCCAAACACAATTTGTGACATCGGTCGTTAAATTTGTAAAAGCAGTTATCAACGGCGCACATCCCAAAGTGTTACCCGGCATGAATGCCACTTCAGGATTTGGATTTACAATCACATTCAATTGATCTGTATTTATACAGCCTGCTGTTGAAGTACCTGTAACTGTATAAATCGTTGTTCCTAGTGACGGTGCAAATGCCACACCATTAACTACTCCATTATCCCAAGAATAAACCGATGCACCTGATGCTGTTAAAGTTACTGATTGACCTTCACAAATGGTTACATCATTTCCTGCAAATACATTTGGAAGTGGATTAACAATAACAATTACTGCATCATTTGCAGTACAGCCTTCGGCTGAAGTTCCTGTAACTGTGTAGGTTGTTGTTCCAACAGATGGTGTAAATGCGACACCATTCGTAACACCATTATTCCAAGAGTAGGTTGCAGCTCCACTTGCAGTTAAAGTAACAGTTGCACCTATACAAACTGTTTGATCGGGGCCTGCGTTGACATTTGGAATTGGATTCACCGTCACCGTCACTTGATCAGTATTTATACAACCATTAGCATTTGTACCTGTTACTGTGTAGGTTGTTGTTGCAGAAGGTGAAACTGGACCTTGATTTCCTCCATTATCCCAAGAGTAGGAGGTTGCTCCAGTTGCATTAAGCACTGTAGTTTCTCCAAAACATATAGATACATCATTTCCAGCGTTTACAACAGGTAGGGGATTCACATTCACAATAACCTGATCTGTGTTCACACAGCCATTTCCATCTGTTCCTGTAACTGTATACGTAACTGTTCCTACGGCAGGTGTAAATGCAATTCCATTAATAACACCGTTATCCCATGAATAATTTGCTGCGCCTGACCCATTGAGGATAACCGATGTTCCAACACAAACTGTCTGATCTGATCCTGCACCGACATTGGGTAATGAATTCACTGTAACCATTACCTGATCCGTATTCACACAACCGTTAACATCAGTACCAGTAACAGTGTATGTATTTGTTAATGTTGGAGTAAATGACACTCCTTGACTTACACTGTTATTCCATACATAGGTTGAGGCACCAGAACCAATCAAAGTAACAGACTGACCAACACATATTGTTTGATCAATGCCCGCATTCACGTTTGGAAGAGGATTGACCGTCACAGTCACATCGTCTGTATTTACACAACCTTGAGCACTAGTACCAGTAACGGTATATGTTGCAGTAGCAGTCGGAGAAAAAGGAACCCCATTCTGTACGGGCGCAGTCCAGGTATATGAAGAAGCACCAGTAGCTGTAAGCGTTACACTCTGACCAATACAAATAGCTACATCAGCACCTGCATTGACAGCAGGTAAAGGATTGACGTTTAATGTAACATTTGAGACACTGTCACAACCACTCGCGGAAACAAATGTTTGTGAATAGGTACCCGCCACTGTTTGTGTCACGCCATGAATAACAGCTGATTCACCTTGGCAAATAGTTACTGAGAAGTTAGCTGTAATAGCATTGTTTTCAATGACATTGAATGCTGGTGAAACACCGCTACAACCAAAGGAATTTGTAACTGTAACTGTTATTGGATTATTCACGGTTGTTGCATTGATCGAAGCAGATGTAGCTCCTGTCGACCAGTTATAGGTTGTGAAGGGTTGTGAGGTAGACAAAACAGCAAAACTTCCTGAACAATATTCACTAGCACCGTTTATTATTGGTGTTGGGTTTGGATTTACTGTCACAAGAACCTGATCCGTGTTCACGCATCCATTGACATCTGTACCTGTAACCGTGTATGTAACCTGTCCAATTGCTTGATTGAATGCAACCCCATTTACAACAGGACTGGTCCATGTATACATTGAAGCACCGGAACCAGAAAGCGTAACAGCTATTCCATCACAAACTGTTTGGTCAGGACCCGCACTCACGTTTGGCAGTGGATTAACCGTTACCGTTACAGATGAAGTATTCGTGCAACCCTCTAGACTAGTTCCTATAACTGTATAGATTTGTGTAGAGGTTGGCGTAAATGCTACTCCTTGATTCACACCATTATTCCATGAGTAAGTTGCTGCACCACTTGCTGTTAGTGTAACTGCTGTACCAACACACACAGTTTGATTCGAACCTGCCACTACTGTTGGTAATGGATTGACTGTAACAGTGACAGATGAAGTATTTGTGCATCCAGCTGCCGTCGTACCGGTAACAGTGTATGTTTGAGTAGAAGTCGGGGTAAATGAAACACCTTGTGTCACTCCGTTATTCCAAGAATAAGTAGAAGCTCCCGTTGCTGTCAAGGTTACTGCTGTACCTGCACAGATCGTTTGATTCGAGCCTGCAATAACAGTTGGTAGCGGATTCACAGTGACAACAACTGCATCGGTCCCAACACAACCATTTGCATCAGTTCCAGTAACTGTATACGTCGTTGTGCTCGCCGGGGTAATAGTATGTGAAGCACCAGCACCGAGTCCGTTGTTCCAATTATAGGTGGAACCACCGGTAGCCGTTAATGTAGTTGACTGACCAACACAAATTGAAACATCTGGCCCTGCATTGATCGGTGCATTGGCCAAAACAGAAACCACCACGGCATCTGAAGAAGTACACCCGAGTGATGTTCCTGTTACTGTATAGGTAGTAGTTGAAGCCGGTGAAACTGTAATGGAAGCAGTAGTTTGTCCACCTGATGACCAACTGTATGCTGTTGCTCCTGTTGCAGTCAGAGTTGTCGATCCACCTGTACAAATTGAAACGTCTGGTCCGGCATTGACCACTGGAATCGGATTAACTGTAACAGTCACTGTTGACGTATTTGTACATCCTGCGGCGCTTGTACCTGTTACCGTGTAGGTTTGGGTTGCTGTAGGAGTAAATGCGACTCCTTGTGTAACGCCGTTATTCCATGAATAAGTTGCAGCGCCGGTTGCAGCAAGTGTAACAGCTGTACCAGCACAAACTGTTTGATTTGTACCAGCGTTTACAGTTGGTAGCGGATTCACAGTGACAGTTACTGTACTTGTATTTACACATCCAGCTGCAGATGTACCTGATAAAGTATAAGTTGTTGTGCTTGCGGGTGAAGCCGTAACCGATGCACCTGTTGTTGAAGAAAGTCCGGTTGACGGTGACCATGTATACGTGTTAGCCCCACTTGCAGTCAAGGTAGTTGAGCCTCCAACACAATAGGCAGCATTCGGTCCCGCACTGACTGTTGGCGAAGGATTTATAACAACAGTTGTCGTCGCTGTTGCAATACATCCACTTAAATTGGTCGTCAATGTATAGGTTCCAGCTGCTGCTGTGGTTGCAGGCAATGTCGGATTCTGTAAAGTTGATGTGAAACCATTTGGCCCTGTCCAGCTATAGGTTCCACCTCCTGTTCCATTTAATTGAATCGTCGAACCTACACAGTAAGGCCCGGTATTATTTGCTGTAGCCGTGCAGCCACAAAGAGGATCACTGGCTGATAATACTGTAACTGTTGAAGTCGCTGTACCCGTACCACATGGTCCAGTTCCAGTTACAGTATAAGTCGTCGTTGCTGCCGGTGAAACATTCACGGTTGCTGTTGTCATTCCACCCGGACTCCATGAATAGGTATTGCCTCCCGAAGCTGTAATTGTTGCTGTTTCACCCGGACAAATTGTTGCATTAGTAACAGTAATCGGAGTAAAAGTTGTACAACTTACTTGAGCTGTTCCAAAAAAGTTCAATGGCAAATTGGTCGTCTGAGAAGAATAATTGGATAAACAAATCAGGAACTGTTGTCCACAAGTAACATTCAACTCCGGCTCAAAATCACCGGCAGCTCCACCGGCTGGAACGGGGGTCGCAATTCCCGTAAAGTTTTGACACATAGCATTCCAATTGCATCGAATCGGTGCTAATTGATTATTAATAATTTGATTACACGTTGCTAAACCTGAATAAGGCCACATGATCCAATCTAAACATCCTGAACCACCTCCGGCGGATCCAAACGAAAACTCCAATGTACCAGAGGTAGCAACACTCACGATCATCCAAGTACTATTCAATTCTCCCGACAACAAACATCCTGAGTTACTTGAGCCTGGATTGGTTGAAGGATTCGATATTGAACCGGTAGTAAATTCAACAATATTTCCAGAACCATTCGGATCAATTTGAAAACTTGAGTTGGTACAAATATTCACGGCTTGGTTACAATCACCAGCTGTTGTTGGGCCAGGAGGCGGAGGTGGTGGTGCACCGCAGTCAGTACATATAACATTTGCCGTCCATCCAGGAGCATTTATTATTCCGTCAGATGTAAATCGTAGAGTTAAACAACCAGTAGTTGATGTAATGTTTCCTGGGATTGTCGTCCCTGTTAATGTTGCTATCAAGGGAGCTGCAGTACTTGTACCGTCGTAGATATACAAAAAATCCCAATTGGCTTCAACATTAAACTCTGTAAACTGAAGAGTTATACACTGACCAGCAGTTCCCGGACAAATAGTTTGTGTTTGGTTCGCATTATTTGGGTAATTACTCGTTCCACCAGGATCTAAATAGGTACCGCCACATTGAGTCAGCGTACCAGTGCCCATTGATGTTTGAGCAATGGAATTAATAATAAAAAAAGTAGTAGTGGTGAAAATAAGAAGTAATCGTATCATTTCAAGTGTAGTTGGTTTACCGACATCATGACGCAGAGAATTAATCATGGTTGCCTATATACTATTTCAAATGTATACTAAATTGATTAAATCTTATTAAAAGAGTTAAAATCTAACAAATCAAGTAGTTGAAAACCTTATTTATCACACCAGTCTATGCCTTTCTTCAGTAAATCTAATGTTTGACCTTCCAAACTTTCATCGTCTGGTATAAGATTGTAAAACCACTCTGCTTGGGGCGGCATACTTAGTAAAATCGATTCTGTACGACCACCTGACAATAATCCAAATTTAGTTCCCCGATCATGAACTAAATTGAATTCTACATATCTTCCGCGACGGATATTTCTCCATCGAACTTGCTCTTCTGTATAAGGTTTAAGCAGCCCTTTTTCTACTTGATGTTGATAAACCACCGGGAACAACTCACCAAGATCGATCGCAAAATTCAACAGTTGATTCTTTGTCAATCCACATTTCTCATCTAAATGATCGTAGAATATCCCACCTACTCCTCGTGTTTCATTGCGATGAACATTGAAGAAATAGTCATCCGCCCAAACTTTGAATTTAGGATAGAACTCAGCACTATACTTCTCACAAACGCTTAATAGCGATCGATGAAAATCACCTGCCAGTTCGGGCACGATGTAGTGGGGTGTTAAATCAATTCCTCCCCCAAACCAGTAGACTCCGGTATTTAATTCGAAATAGCGGACATTCATGTGAATTATAGGTACATGAGGATTTGTAGGATGCAACACAATCGACACTCCGGTAGCATAAAAAGAATCACCTTCAAGTCCCAATTGTTTTTGCATAATCGGGGTAACTTCTCCGAAAACTTCTGAAAACGCTACTCCACCCTTTTCTATGACATTTCCATTTGCAAGTGTTCTGGTTCTTCCACCTCCACCTGCTTCACGCTTCCAAACATCTTCCTGAAATGTAGCTTGACCATCAATCTTTTCAAGCTCACTGCAAATGTGATCTTGAAGTTGTCTAAAACGTTCAGCTATTGATTCTTTTATCATCTACCAAACGGAATAAACTCACCATTTTCAAGACGCATGATGAATACCTTGCTATTTTCATAGCCATTGCCAACTCCTGCCTGTGCCATTTTAAAATCATTCATCACGTCACTTTTTACCGGTTTTTGAAGTAACATTTCACTTAGAAAATGATACGTCACATCAAAGCCCTGTACTGCAATCTTGGTCATATCTGCCATATAAACTGATCGGTACTTACGATGTAAACGTTTTACCTTTTCACTCTCATAGGTAAAATCATTTGGAGCTGCATATCCAAATGTATATAGTACATTGTTTAAATTCAACCCCTCAAATCCAACCCACTCTTTCACCCCTAAAACATGAATGCTTGTAGCCCCTAACTTGACCATTTCAGAACTTAATGAATTGTGGAATTTGAGGACCTCTTTACGTTCTGAGGATGGAAAAATAATAGTAGAATTTATCCCTTTCTTCAGATACGTTGTGTAATTATCAAGTGTTGCTTCTATTAATTTGGGACGAACCCCAGTAAAACTCGAGCTTAAAAAAGCAGTTCGATAACTTTCATAATTAATCTTATCATTTGCAGGTTTAATCAGGATAATTTGATCCCTCGCACATTCACTCAAGGTGTATTTTGCCAATCCCTGCATCAAAGTAGCATCCGACGGTACGGCATGATATACAAACGGGTTATCTTTTAACATACTTGTATTTGCCGCTACCGGACAAATTACGCGAATATTTTTTTCTTTCGCCCAGCGCGCAATTAAATCTGAACCCTCAGTCATAAGTGGTCCAATGATCAAATCCATCGAACTCAATTCCGGCTTCATCAAAATCTTCTTAAGTGCAAGTGTATCAGCCTTGGTATCATGAATAAAAACCTCTGCTTTCAAACCCATTGTCTCCAATGAATCCAATGCTAATTTTGCACCCATGTAAAAATCTGCAGAGAATCCAGCGTATGGATCATTTACCCCCTTGTCTAAATTAAAAGGAAGCAGGATAGCAACCCGATAAACGTTCTTCTTGGGGTACAAAAGGCTTGAATCAACTTTTGGTCTGTTCTTTTCAGGAACAGGACGCACTTCAACTGTTTCTACACGTTCTTTGCGAAGTGGTATTTTTAAGGTGTCACCAGGTTTGATCTTCGTCGTCTTTAGTCCATTTACTCGTTGAAGTTCTTCAACAGGAACCATAAAACGCTTGGAAATACTATACAACGTTTCTTGATCCAACACCTTGTGTTCTATAACAGAATCTGTAAAGGAAACTTTGATCTCTTTTTGAGACACTTCATTTCCCTCCGCTTTTACCGGTGCAACTTGAATATCTTCTTTAACAATAGCTCCTTCTGCTGCTAGTCCTTTCTCAACACCTGGAATTTTCAATTTCTGTCCCACCGAAATCCCATTTTCAGCACCTGGATTAGCCGCTAATATACTTTCAACAGTAACTCCGTACTTCTTCGAAATAGCAAATAACGTTTCCTTTTTCTGAACTTCGTGCGTAACCGTTTCAAGAGGAACTTCAATACGCACTATTTGTCCGACATTCAATCCTTTTTCTACACCAGGATTGGACTTAACAATTTGTTCTACCGGAACCCCATAAGTGCGTTGTAAACCATAGAGTGTGTTTCCGGCTTCTACTTTATGCAAGTAGTATTTCTTTCCATTAACCACTTCCGTAGGCACTACAACCGGTTGAGCTACTGCCCATCCAGTCACGATGAAAAAGTATATAAACAAGATTCTTTTCATTTCCATGAATTTGTCCGTCATTTGCAAGAGTAATGCCAAAGGATTACTCCCACTCTATTGTTGCCGGTGGTTTAGAACTAATATCGTAAGTTACACGGTTGATTCCTTTTACCTGATTAATAATTCTATTCGAAGTTTTAGCCAGGAATTCATACGGTAAATGACACCAATCAGCCGTCATTCCATCGGTTGAAGACACAGCGCGTAAAGCAACCGCATTTTCATAGGTACGTTCGTCACCCATTACTCCCACTGATTGTACCGGAAGAAAAATCGCTCCGGCTTGCCAAACATCATTGTACAAGCCATCCTCTTTCAGTCCTTCGATAAATATAGAATCTACTTCTTGCAAAATACGCACTTTTTCAGCTGTCACTTCACCAAGAATTCGAATTCCTAATCCAGGACCAGGGAATGGATGGCGATTTAAAATATTATCAGAAATTTCTAACGAGCGACCGATTCTTCGAACTTCATCCTTAAATAAGGATTTCAAAGGCTCAACAACATTTAGCTTCATATAATCCGGTAAACCACCCACATTGTGATGCGATTTAATGGTTTGTGATGGTCCACCCGAAACTGAAACTGATTCAATCACATCCGGATAGATCGTTCCTTGTCCCAACCATTTTGCATCTGTAATCAATTTTGACTCCTCATCAAAAACATCCACAAATACTTTTCCTATCGCTTTACGTTTTAACTCTGGATCTGTCAATCCTTTAAGTTCTGCATAAAACTTGGCACTTGCATCAACACCCTTAACGTTCAAGCCCATTCCTTTATAGGACTCCAGGACAGATGCAAATTCATTTTTGCGCAGCAATCCGTTATCAACGAAAATACAATGTAAATTTGAACCAATTGCCTTGTGCAACAATACGGCTGCAACAGAACTATCTACTCCACCGGACAATCCGAGAATTACTTTGTCTGAACCGATTTGTTCTTTCAGCTGGGCCACTGTTTCTTCAACAAATGATTGTGGCGTCCAATCTTGAGAACATTTACAAATTTCAACAATGAAATTGCGAAGTAGAATTGTTCCCTCTAATGAATGATAGACCTCCGGGTGAAACTGAATCCCAAAAGTATCTTCTCCATCGATTTCATATCCTGCCACATTGACATCGTGTGTGCTTGCAACAATTTTATAATTATCCGGTACCAATTTGATGGTATCTCCGTGTGACATCCAAACTTGCGATCCGGTTGACATTCCTTTGGTCAAACGGTTACTCACATCGACAAACGACAAATTTGCTCTTCCATATTCACGAATGGTTGAAGGAAGAACCTCACCCCCATAATTATTCGCCAAGAATTGAGCACCGAAACAAACACCAAGCAGAGGAATTTTTCCTTTGATCAACGAAAGATCTGGACTAGGTGCATTTTCATCACGAGTCGAAAAAGGACTCCCTGAAAGAATTACACCTTTCACATTGGGTGTTAATTCCGGACACTTGTTCCATGGGTGGATCTCACAGTAAACATTCATCTCTCTCACACGTCTAGCTATCAACTGTGTGTACTGGGAACCGAAATCTAAAATCAATATCATTTCATGCATGGCGCAAAGATACCAAAGAAAAAGTTTCTCGTCGCTATTGCATACACTAAAGTATGAACATGATTATTGTTGATTAATCCAATTCAAAAAACGAAACTATTCCTTAATGTGTCAGAGATACAGACAAATTGACACGAAGAAAAGCTTGGGTACGATTTGTGACAAAGCCAGACCAATATTTTTAGTCATAAACCCTAGAGGTGCACAAAGAATTTCATTACTTTTGGAGCTTCTCAAATTAAGATCATCGTTAACATGATAACAGGACTTTTAAAACAGTTGTTTGGAGACAAAACAACAAAAGATAGAAAAGATTACCAACCCATTATAGTCAAGACGAATGGTTTTTTTCAAGAATTCAGGTCTCTTTCAGATGATGAATTAAGAAACAAAACACTCGGTTTTAGAAAAAGTATTCAGGATCATATTCAAGACCTGGAGGATCAGTTGGCAGGATTAAATGCAACAGCTTCTGATATCAACACCCCTATTGATCAGAAAGAAGAGTTGTTTGAAAAAATCGATAAATTGACCAAAACCATTGATGAAAAAATCGAAGAAAAATTAGCTGAGATCCTACCTGAAGCTTTTGCTGTAGTTAAAGAAACTGCGCGACGCTGGTCTGAAAACGGTCAGCTTGTCGTAACCGCTACTCAAATGGATCGTGATTTAGCAGCTCGTAAGGATGGAATTAATATTGAAGGTGAAAAAGCTATCTGGCTGAACAAATGGACTGCTGCCGGAGCTGATGTCTCTTGGAACATGGTTCACTATGATGTACAAATAATGGGGGGAGCCGTTCTTCACCGCGGAAACATTGCTGAGATGCAAACCGGTGAAGGTAAAACGCTTGTTGCAACCTTACCTGTATTCTTAAACGCTCTAGCCGGAAAAGGGGTTCATGTCGTTACTGTGAACGACTACCTTGCAAAACGTGACTCTGAATGGATGGGGCCACTGTACCAATTTCATGGTTTATCTGTTGACTGTATTGATAAGCACCGACCAAATTCAGAAGAGCGTCGCAATGCGTACATGGCTGACATTACATTCGGAACCAATAATGAGTTTGGTTTTGATTACCTGCGTGACAATATGGCTGGATCTGTTGAAGATCTGGTACAACGCAAACACCATTTCGCTATTGTCGATGAGGTCGATTCTGTATTGATCGATGATGCGCGAACTCCTTTGATCATTTCGGGTCCTACCCCACGCGGTGAAGAACATGAATTTCACCAGCTGAAGCCAAGAGTAGAAAATGTTGTGGCTGCACAAAAAGCATACGTTACTCAATGTTTGGCTGAAGCAAAAAAATTGCTCACAGTTATCAACGGTCCAGCTGAAGGCGGTGGAGACCCTAAGAAAATGTTGGAAGAAGGTGGAATAGCCTTGCTTCGTGCATTCCGTGGTCTACCAAAAAATAAAGCATTGATTAAATTCCTTTCTGAACCGGGAATCAAAGCCCACTTGCAGAAGACAGAGAACTTCTACATGCAGGATCAGGGTAAACAAATGAAAAAGATTGATAAGGAACTTTTCTTTGTGATCGATGAGAAAAACAACACAATTGAATTAACCAATAAAGGTATTGACCTTATTTCAGGAAGTGATGATCGCGATTTCTTCGTGATGCCGGATATCGGATCTGAGATCGCGAAATTACAAAAGGAAAATCTGGAAAAAGAGGATTTCCTGAATAAGAAAGATAGTCTTGTTCGTGAATACAGCATCAAATCAGAAAGAATTCACTCTGTAAGTCAACTCCTTAAAGCTTATACGCTTTTCGAAAAAGAAGTGGAATATGTAATTCTAGACGGAAAAGTGAAGATCGTAGACGAGCAAACCGGTCGTATCATGGAGGGACGTCGTTATTCTGACGGACTTCACCAGGCGATTGAAGCAAAAGAGAATGTTCAAGTCGAAGCGGCTACTCAAACATACGCGACGATCACGTTACAAAACTATTTTAGAATGTACCATAAGTTGGCCGGTATGACGGGGACAGCTGAAACTGAAGCGAAAGAATTTTGGGACATCTATAAATTAGAAGTGATTGCCATTCCAACTAACCGTCCAATCGTTCGAAAAGATCAAAAT
Source organism: Crocinitomicaceae bacterium (assembly GCA_036825545.1). Classification (GTDB taxonomy): domain Bacteria; phylum Bacteroidota; class Bacteroidia; order Flavobacteriales_D; family Crocinitomicaceae; genus M0103. The sequence continues at coordinate 42,917 of DAISYB010000018.1, forward strand.
GACCTTGTTTTCAAAACAGCACGTGAAAAATATACTGCCGTGATCAATGAGATCGAAAAATTAGTTGAGCAAGGTCGACCGGTTTTAGTGGGTACTACTACAGTAGAGATCTCCGAGTTCTTGAGTCGTATGCTTCAAATGAAGAATATCAAACATCAGGTTTTGAACGCTAAATACCACCAAAAAGAAGCGGAAATTGTTGCAGAAGCCGGTAAAGCAGGTGCAGTAACAATTGCGACAAATATGGCGGGACGTGGAACCGATATTAAATTAGGTGAAGGCGTAAAAGAAGCGGGGGGACTAGCAATCATTGGTACTGAGCGTCACGATTCACGTCGTGTTGACCGCCAGCTTCGTGGTCGTTCAGGTCGTCAGGGAGATCCGGGATCAAGTCAATTCTTTGTTTCACTTGAAGATGATTTGATGCGTAAATTTGGTTCTGAACGGATTGCAAAGCTTATGGATCGTATGGGCTTGAAAGAGGGTGAAGTCATCACACATAGTATGGTTTCGAAATCAATTGAACGGGCACAAAAGAAAGTTGAAGAAAATAACTTCGGTATTCGTAAGCGTTTGTTGGAATACGATGACGTTATGAACGCTCAACGTAAAGCAATCTACAAAAAGCGTAAAAATGCCTTGTTTGGTGACCGTTTGGATCTGGATATCGACAACATGTTCTACGATATGTGTGAATCAACTGTATTTGCACACACGAAAGATTCATTTGAAGAGTTTGAGTTGGATCTGATCCGCATCATTGGTATCGACTCACCTGTTTCAGAAGGCGACTACAAAACCTTGGATCAAAATGAATTGGTGAACCGCGTTTACCAGGCCATGAAGGATCAGTATACGCGAAAGAACAACAAGATCATTCAAATGGCTATGCCACAGATCAAGCATGTTCACGAAACGATGTCGGGTCGATTCAAAAACATCGCTCTACCACTTTCTGATGGTAAGCGAATGATGCAATTGACGGTTAGTTTGGAAGAAGCTTATGGAAGTGAAGGCCGAACAATTGTAAAGTCTTTGGAAAAGAATGTTATTCTCGGCATGATTGACAATGAGTGGAAAGAGCATTTGCGTGAAATGGATGATTTACGTTCGGCAGTGCACCACGCACAATATGAGCAGAAAGATCCGTTATTGGTTTACAAACTGGAATCGTTCGAGTTGTTTAAGGCCATGTTGGCTCGCTTGAATACCGAGGCAACGGAATTATTGATGAACATGGATATTGCAATGGAAGAAGAGATCCAAAGCACCAATAAAGCTGAGACACAACAAAGCAATTATCAAAGTGCACAGGTGAATGCACCTCAAAGTTCATCTACTCCTCCACCGCGTTTTCAGGGAAGTGAAGGATACAGTCAAGCTATTGACAATTCAATGCGTCAGGTCGAAAAACAACAACCGGTTGTAGCCGATCCAAAAATTGGACGTAATGACCCATGTCCTTGTGGTAGCGGGAAAAAATACAAACAGTGTCACGGTAAGTAATCGATAGTTTGAAATCGATCCAGACCATAGCGATTGCAGGTACAGGAAATGTTGCATTTCATCTCGGAAAAGCATTCAAAGATGCTGGATTAGAAATCACTGGTGTATTTGGAAGAGACGAAAAAAAGCGTAGCGCCTTAGCTAAACAATTGAATACTCGTGAAGTTGAGAAAGCAAATGATCTGCATGCTGATCTTGTTTTGATTTGTGTTAAGGATGATTCCATTGAAGAAATATCCAATAAGATTGATTCTGAGTTACTTGTTGTACACACCTCAGGTAGTATTCCAATGAATGTACTTCACATGCATCAAAATTATGGTGTTATCTACCCTTTACAAACCATCAGTAAGGAAGTTAAATTGGATTTCACACGAGTTCCATTCTTGATCGAAGCATCTGATTCGGAGCAACTAAAACACATTGCAGAACTAAGTGCAAGGATCAGTGAAGACATTCAAGTTGTAAACAGCCAAGACAGAGAGACACTGCATATGGCAGCAGTCATGGTGAATAATTTTACAAACCACCTAGTTGCAACAGCAAAATCAATTTTGGATGAACATGGTTTAGACTGGAAATTGCTGCTACCCTTACTTCAAGAAACCACAAGAAAACTAAATGATTCTGATCCTCTTGCTGCACAGACAGGGCCGGCAAAAAGAGGTGATCTTAAAACAATCGAAAAGCATCTTTCAAAACTTAAAGAGAGTGATCAGATTCTTTACAAGTTATTTTCGGAAAGAATTGCAGATCAAAAATCTTAAGCATAATGAAGAGTTATAAGGAAAAACTAAATCAAGTCAAAGCTTTCATGTTTGATGTAGATGGAGTTTTGACTACAGGTGAAGTTCTGCTAATTGATGGAGAAGCCATTCGCACTTTAAACACCCGAGATGGCTATGCCATGCAATATGCGTCTAAAATGCATTATCCTATTTTCATTATTACCGGAGGGAATTCACACGATCTGAAAACCCGGCTTGAAGGACTTGGAGTTACTGAAGTTCACCTGGCAGCCTTTAACAAACTGAATGTATTCAATTCTATTTTGGAAAAACACGGTTTGAAGGCAGAAGATATCCTGTATATGGGTGATGACATTCCGGACTATGAGGTATTAAAAGTAACCGGTGTTTCTTGTTGTCCACAAGACGCTGCGCATGAGATCAAAGCCATCTGCGACTATCAGTCGCCTTATAACGGTGGAAAGCGCTGTGTGCGTGATGTAATCGAGCAAACCCTACGTGTTCAGGGAAAATGGTTTAGTGATAAAGCTTTTGAATGGTAATTTTACTTCAAAATCATCACCTTTTTGTAAAACAATTTACCTTCTTTTGCAGATACTGTCAACATATAGTATCCAGATTGCAGCGATTGAATTTCGACTTTAGTATTTGAATTCAACTCACCTTCTTGAACTACTTTCCCTGTAAAATCAAGGATCTTGTAGTCAGAAGCATCGAATTGATCTGGTAATTGAATAGTAAATGAACCTTTTGCTGGATTAGGATAAACATTGAATTCATCAGTTAATTCATACTCTGTAACAGAAACCAATGAAAAAACTTCAGGTTGAGGAGTCACAACGGGAAAATCCTCATTCTCACCAATCTTTGTAACGAAAACATTTCCGCCCCCACTTCCATATCCCAAAGTAAATCCTACAAAAGCAGCACCACCATCATTTGTTCTAATCAACTGTCCTGCTTCATCGTGATCAGGATAATAAACAGCAATAAAAGCCGCTTCCCAATACAGAAGTGAATAAGCAAATTTGGCAGTATATACATCATAAGCGTTGGCTACTCCCCAAGCATCCTCGCGCTGATAAGTGATGTAAACCGATCCATTATCACCATATGATTTAATGAATTGTACATTCCGATTTTCATCTGCGGGTGACGAAACTTCGAAGTCTATTGCACCTAATGCCGTTAACCTCCCTTTATACTCTTCTTTCCTACCATTATCAGGGTTGATACGGTATCCAACAAAAGAAACCTCATTATTAATCACATCAATTCCATTGATTCCATATGCCGCATCATCAGGACCAGTAAACTTCTCCCAGATAAATGTCCCATCCTCATGAATCAAGTAAAAGTAACCCTTTTTGAACCCACTTATTTCATCAAAACGTTCTCCAGCTAAAACAAACAAAGAATCATTCAAAGGATAAATCGAAGAAAATCGATCATCACCGTTTGTGGGTAATTCTAAGGACCATAACTCATCTCCATTTTTATCCACACAAATGGCTAAAGCACTAGCACCTGAGCCGGAAACCGTAGATTCCCCAACCATTATCAATCCGGTATCACGTGTCATAAAAGCATCATTCAGTTTCTCCCAAGCTGATTGACCATAGGTCTTCTCCCACTCTACCGCACCAAGTTGGTCTGTTTTTATCAAGTAAAAATCATACGATCCATTTCCATAAGAATTGGTATGGCCAGCAATTAAAACACCATAATTGTCTTTAAAAAAAACACGTCTACCCCAATCTGATTCAGATCCACCATAGTGTTTAGCCCATTCATGTTGACCATATTTGTTCAACTTCAACAAAAAAGCTTGTGATGGTGCATCTATGAAACTACTCGAACTACCAGTCACATAAAACGAACTATCTTCAAGTTGCACTATTCCCTGACCAAAATCATAGCCATTGTTAGAAAAGACATGATGAAATTTGATCTGAGCTGATAGCCCATGACTAATGGCTAATAAAATAGATAGAAGTATACTTTTCATTTGAATTAAATTTTATACCGCATTCGTAATATGATCGATTCCCCAATAGCATTTTGTGACAACAATCCCATTACATTCTCTGTTGCCAGTCCAAGATCAAACTGATTAAATTTTAAAGCGCCATACCAACCAAATCGAAATCCGCTATAACCACCGTACACGATATGAACACCTGTACTGTATTTCTCTGCAGGTGAAAAATGAATTCCGGCATAAACATGTGGAACCAAGGCAATAGAAGGATAAATTCTTGCACCATAGAATGCTTGAATTTTAGCTGTATTCATTTCATCAACTAATTTACCAACCTGAATAAACGCAGGCAACATTTTAAACTGATCTTTAATTGATTTGCGAACATTTAGTGTATCTAGCCAAGTAAAATCGTCGCCCATTAAATTAGACGATCCCATTAATTGATCAAAAGTCAATCCTTGGAAAGAGAGGCTTGAATCTGCTTCATAACGCGTCACATTTGGCAAATAGCCTACTCCCAAATTACGAACTAAAAACTGAACATATATCTTTTTATCCTCATTTATCTCTACCGGAATACGAATATCTGCATCAATACCCAAGCCCCATCCTCTTTGCATTTTGTTAGCCTTGAAATAATCAAAACTTCCGCTGTATTGCAATGCTAAGGAGTCTCCGCTTTCTGACTGAAATAAACTACCACTGTTTAAGGCAAGATTACCATAAGTTCCAATACAATAACCATTCAGAGAAATAGATGATTTCGATTTCTTATCAATAAACCCAAAACCCAATTTTTGAAAAGTCCATGCATTACCTCTCGTACCAGAAAAAGTAATTGTTTCTCCTAAATATTGTTGATTACCATAAAAAAGAAGTCCAAACAAATCTTTAGAATAAACCATGGAGCCATAACTCTGAACAGAACCGCGAATTAACCAGCCATATCTTCCCTTTCCAATCTTTTCTGTTTGAAAATTTCTAAACTCTAATTCTGACTGCGCATCCCATCCAATACGATTTATACTTCCATGGCGATCAAAAGAACTGTTCTTTATCTCTTCAGTTATTTCGCCTCCATATATAAACTTATTACTGAATTGACGTTCGATTGAAGAAGCACCATAATCTGCAACACCATGAAGTATAATTTCAAAATCAGTGTGTGACGTATCTTGATGAATAGGTAAGACATGCTGTGTGTTTCCGAAATGACACAAGGCCGAAATGACAAAAATCAATAAATAACGCTTCATTACAATACCGCTTTAAGTCTGAAATTTGCTTTTAATTTTACTGCCATAAATGCTCCTGCCGGAATTGGCTGTAAGGTATTGTTCCCTGAAACAGCATCTGGTGTATCTAATTTTACTCTTACGATTACTTTCTTAATCAATTCTAAATCATTAATTACACTAACTCCAAGTGGAATTGCAACTTGAGACTGTTTCTTCTTCAACCCACTCACAGGATCAAGTACACCAAAAACAGATGATTCTACCTTTTCAGTAGGAGAAACCGAATGCAGCACTGTACCATTTTCATCCAGAAAATACAATTGAATTTTACCGCTAAAAGGAAATGCATTACTCGCGTCAAGCACGAGTTCACCGTACTCAACATGGGATACATTCTTATTTTGCTTCAGATTAATATCAAATGTATCACGCAAGGTTAAATCATCCATTCCTATTGACAGTGGTAACTGAGCCTTTACTTTGATTTTTAAGCGACTATTCGGGAAAACCTCATCCCAACCTCCAGACATATTTCCCCATGGATTGAGATAAATTCCAAAACCTAACTGATGATCCTTTCCTAAATTCTCGATGTATTCTTCCAAATTGCTGTTAGTAGGTGTAAATTCAAGCTGTGTAGTCGAACTGGACAATGTGTTCCATGAACCTGTTGCTTGTTCAATCAAAATATCAGTACCAATTTGTGGCGAAGACAAAACAACTGTATTTCCTGATGAATTTGTATTTTTCACAGAGGTAATTTTGGCAATTGCATTGATCTTTATACCATTTTCAATTTCAACTTGAAGAAACGACCCTGGAATATCAAGCTGTCCGCTTTCATACACGTCTAACGTATTTAGCAAGTAGTTCGTTGTATCCGTAAACGAACGTTGACCAAAATACCCCCGAGCATAATCCATTCTTATATTCTCAAACTTTGCTTCCACCTTGAACACATGTTGATTTGTTACCTGAATGGAACCTCCTGCCGGATCCGAAGTAATAACCATCATGGATTGCAATGTATTATATGAATCTCCATTTACTCCTGTCAGATCGAGCGTGTAACCGGAAATGTCCAAATCTGCAGTCGCAATTCCGGGCTGACTTCCATTCGCAGCAGGTACAGAGTAGTTTTGACTAAATACCTGACCATTTTTTATCACTCCCGGTAATTGCACATTAAAGAAGCAAATCGTACTAATTGGATTGTAAACCTTAACGCGAATTAATCCATTAGAAACCCTAATCCTCTTAAGTTGAGCACTAGGGATATTGATCTGGTGTTCTTCAATTTCATTAACAATTGTGTAACCAGCAGGTACATTTATTGAAGGAACAGCCAAAACGAAATCTTGGATAATTGATGTGTCCGGAACCTCAAGCAGATCAGACAAACCAATGTTCATGACAGTTCTTGTTAGATCAACTGTGTAAAAACCTCCTGAAGTTGTACCCAAAGTAGAGTCATTCTCCAAAGTTTTAATATCCAAAGTATCATTAACCATAGGTACAACCCAATCGCTGCCCCAAGTTGTTTTCTCTTTTTTACAAGCCACAACCAGTAAGGTGAGAAATAATGGAATGAGGAATTTTCTTTTTAACACGGACTTTTAACGTTAGGAATTGACTAATGGTTGGTTAAACGCGTTCTATTATTGTTGCATACCCCTGACCTACACCAATACACATGGTAACAAGTGCATAGCGTTTCCCAGTGCGATGCAATTCACGAGCAGCAGTCAACAGTATACGTGCGCCAGACATTCCAAGCGGGTGACCAAGAGCAATTGCTCCACCATTTGGATTGATTCTAGGATCGTTATCAGCAATTCCCATTTTGCGCGTACAAGCAAGTACCTGCGCAGCAAAAGCTTCGTTCAACTCGAGTACATCCATTTGATCCAAGGTCAAACCAGCTCTTTTCAATGCTTTTTCTGATGCGTATACAGGACCAATTCCCATAATTCGTGGTTCAACACCTGCAACAGCCGAACTTACAATTCGTGCCAAAGGCTTGAAATTTTGGATTGCAACTGCTTCTCCAGAAGCCAAAAGCAATGCTGCGGCTCCGTCATTGAGTCCGGAAGCATTACCTGCTGTCACTGAACCGTCTTTTTTAAATGCCGGACGTAATGAAGCCAAAGTATCCATTGTTGTCTCCGGGCGAATGAACTCATCTTTTTCAAACTTGATCGAATCCTTTTTGCGTTGAGGAATCAATACTGGCGAAATCTCACCCGCAAAATACCCTGATGCCATTGCTTTGGTTGCTTTTTCTTGTGACCAAGCAGCAAATTGATCCTGAGCTTCTCTTTCGATACCATACATCTCCACTAGATTTTCAGCGGTCTGTCCCATTCCATCTACTCCATACAATTCCTCCATTTTAGGGTTGATGAAACGCCATCCAAACGATGAATCAAACATTTGCGCATCACGACCATAAGCTGTACTTGTTTTCGAGATTACCCATGGTCCACGCGTCATGTGCTCAACTCCGCCGGCAATGTAAATATCTCCTGCTCCATCTTTGATCGCTCGAGCTGCATTGTTCGCTGCAGCCATACCAGAAGCACAAAGTCTGTTTACCGTCTCTCCTCCAGCTGTAAAAGGTATTCCCGCCAGCAAAGATGCCATGCGAGCTACATTTCTATTGTCTTCTCCCGCCTGATTGGCACAGCCCATGATGACATCTTCTACAAGACTCAGATCAAGCTTAGGATGGCGATCAATCAATGCTTTAATGGCATGTGCAGCTAAATCGTCTGCCCGCACTGGCGCTAATGTTCCACCAAAATTACCGATGGCCGTACGTATACCATCAACTATAAAAACTTCTTTTGACATTTCGTTTGATTATTGTGTCGCTAAGTTAGCATTATTTGAATTGTTGAAAACTATCCAAACTGTCTGAACTTTTATTTCCTATCTTAGGAATCCGAATAACTAAAACTATACTAACATGAAACAACCATTTGTCAAGCTACTTGTCCTGACATTTCTATTGTCTAATCAGCTCTTTGCACAGGAGGACCTCACTCCGAAGGAACAGGCATATAGAGATTCAATTAAGGCACTGAACATTAAAAATGAAACCATTGCCAACAGTCAGGAAGCCTATAACAAGGGGACACAATTATTCAACGAGAAAAAATTTGCACAAGCGATCGCTGAATTTGGTAAATCTATTCAGTACGATCCAAATTTTACTGCGGCTTATTACAACAAAGGTGTAGCTGAGAATGAGGCAGAAAAATATGGTGATGCGGCGAAAACCTTAAATACCCTAATTGAAAAGGATCCATCGTATTCAAAAGCATATTTTCAGCGAGGAAGAGCTTATCAGGGATTGAACGACTATTTGTCAGCTGAGAAAGATTATGAGCAATCAATCAAGATCGATCCTAGCAATCCAAAAGCGTATTACAATTATGGAACCCTACGTTTCTTACAGCAAGATTACAATGGAGCAATAAAATACTTTACAAAAACAATTGAGCTGGATAAAGACTATGCTTTTGCATATAACGACAGAGGAAGTTGCCACCGAATGATGGGAAATTACCCAAAAGCGATTGTCGATTATGAAGAAGCATTGAAGAAAAATCCCAATCTGGCATTTGTTCTGAACAACATCGGGACAACAAAGAAGAAAATGAAAGATTATCAAGGAGCTATGGCAGCTTTTAACAGAGCCATTTCAGTAGATCCTAAATTCCACTTAGCCTATAACAATCGTGGAGCAACACAGTTGGAGCAGAAACGATTGGATGATGCAAAGAAGGACTTCGAAAAAGCATTAGAAATTGAGCCAAAGTATGCGCCGGCAGCTTCCAATTTAAGTGCTGTCTATTTCAAGCAGAAAGACTACAAAAAAGCCTTAGAGTTTGCAGAAAAAGCAATTAAAGCGGATCCTAATTATGGAAGTGCTTATCTGAATCGAGGCAATGCCAGAGAAATGATGCGGGACCAAGAAGGCGCTTGTGATGACTGGCAAAAAGCAAAAGAACTTGGTGTTGAACTTGGAAAGAACTACTACTCATCTAATTGCAGCGAATAATGAAGACCATGAAAAATTTAGTGTATACAACTTTACTGATATGGGCAACATGCCTTGTTGGTTTTAGCCAAAATGTAGATTTTAAAGCCGGGAATTTCAAAGACGATAAGGACGGATTAAAAAAGGCAACAGATGCCATTAAGAAAGGAGATGAATTTTTCGCTACCGCAAATGAAGCGATCTTTCAGGTACAAAGTCCCGGATTGAATTATGCTCTAGCACTTCAAGAGTACATGATTGCGCAAAAATTCAATCCAAACAACGCTCAATTAAACTATAAAATCGGTGTGTGTCATGCCAATTCTACGGACCCGTTCAAATCGATCGAATACATTTCAAAAGCGATTTCATTGGATCCAAATTGCGATCCTTTCTTGAATTATTACAAAGGTTACTCATTGCAGTTACAAGGGAAATTTGATGAAGCAATTAATGCTTATCAAGATTTTGAAAACAGTTACAAAAAAGCCGATAACTTCTCAAAGTTCGTTACTCAACGTAAGAACCAATGTAAATTCGCTAAAACATCAATTGCAAATCCGATCAGAGCATGGGTAGACAATATCCCTGAATTAAGTTCTCCACAGGACGATATTGCGCCTTCCATTTCGACTGATGGATCTGAAATGATTCTTACATCCAATAAACCGAATGGACACAAACCAAACGCTGTAGGCGAATACGACAAAGACATCTACACCAGTACCATGGTCGATGGCGTGTGGTCTACTCCTAAACCTATCAAAGGCAATGTGAATTCAGAGGTGGATGACGTTTCCAACAATTTGAATTACGACGGTACGAAAATGCTGTTTCACCGTGAAGTAAATGGTCAGTTTGATATTTTCGAGAGTCGTTTAAGCGGATACGATTGGTCCACTCCTACCGCTATGCATTTTCAGATTTCAAGCTCCAAAGCCAATGAGCAATATGCTGCGTACAGTAATGATGGATGGAGCGTGTACTTCTCGCGTGACAATGCATCGCGTGAAAATGGTTTTGATATCATGTACAGTCAAATGCAAAGTAAGATCCAAAAAGATTTCATGGCAGCAACAATGATTCCTGCTGTGAACTCTAAATTTAATGATGGTCCAATTTACCTGCATATCGACGGTGAGACAATGTACATTGCGTCAGAAGGTCACGAATCAATGGGGGGATATGACATTTTCGTTTCGAAAAAAGTTCAAGGACAATGGACTAAACCGGTCAATATGGGGTATCCGATCAATACACCATATGACGATTTTTTCTTTGCTCCGACTGCCAATGGTAAGTTCGCTTATATCGCATCCAACAGAGATGGTGGTAAAGGCGGTTTTGATATTTACAAAGTGACATTCTGGGGACCTGAAAAAGCACCGATCACTGAAACTGAAGATTATCTTTTGGCTTCATTGGCGATGCCGATAAAAGATGCCAGTATTGAAGGTACGGTAGAAGTGAACAAAAAATCATTCACGGTATTTAAGGGTATCACTATCGATGCCATGACCAAAAAACCGGTTGAAGCGAGCATTGAAATCACAGATAATGGAACCGGAAAGGTCATTGAGACTTTCACTACAAACAGTGCCACAGGTAAATTCATCATCACTTTGGCTTCCGGAAAGAACTACGGTATTGCAGTAAAAGCAGAAGGCTATCTATTCCACTCTGAGAACTTTGATATACCGCAAGGATCAGCTGACAACCTTGTAAACAAAGAGATCGAGCTGAAGAAAATTGCAATTGGAAGTAAGATTGCATTGCGCAATATATTCTTCGATACTGGAAAATCAACATTGCGATCAGAATCCAATGCCGAATTAGATCGTCTGGTTAAGCTTCTAAAAGATGTTCCTGCACTGAAAATTGAAATTTCCGGACACACAGATAATACTGGGTCTGCAACGCTTAACGAAAGTCTGTCCCAGGCACGCGCAGAAGCAGTAGTAACATATTTAACGTCCAAAGGCATACAAGCATCTCGTTTAACAGCAAAAGGTTATGGTGCTTCTAAGCCTGTTGCCTCTAATAACAATGAGGACGGTCGTCAGCAAAACAGAAGAACTGAATTTGAGATCAAAGGAAACTGATCGAATTCAAATCAATTAGCGAAGGGACTGTCTCAAAAAGGCGGTCCCTTTTCTTTTCTGTTTAACTATAATTTCATAGACAATCTATTGTTCATATCCTCTTTCACTAAGAAATTTCGCAGCACTTAAAAAGCTTAAATTTGAGTTTAGAATTCTTCATGATGAAAAAAGTCAACACAGAAATAAAATTACACTTCTTAGGAGGTGCGGGAACGGTTACAGGTTCGAAGACCTTAATTGAATTCAATGATCGTAAATACCTAGTAGATTGTGGACTTTTCCAGGGTTTGAAGGAACTGCGTCAAATGAACTGGGCCCCTTTCCCTGTTGATCCTGCATCTATTGACGCAATCATTTTAACGCATGCTCATTTGGATCATTGTGGTTATTTACCGGTTCTTGTGAAAAACGGATTCAAAGGAAAAATTCATTGCACCTCTCCAACCAAAGAATTGGCTACTATTATCTTGATGGATAGTGCAAAAATTCAAGAAGAAGATGCTGACCGAGCCAACAAACACCATTATTCCAAACATCCCGAAGCGAAACCGCTTTACAAAATAGATGATGTTGCACAAACCGTCAAGCTTTTTGAAGAACACGAATTACTTGAATGGGTCATTCTCAATCCTGATGTTTCATTTCAATTCTTAAATGCTGGTCACATTCTCGGTTCTGCGTTTGCCGATATTCGTATTGCTGACAAAAAGTTCTTGTTCAGTGGAGATATTGGAAGGCTGAAACCAATGCTACTCTATCCTCCAAAAAAAGTAAAGGAAGCTGATTATATTATTTTGGAATCAACATATGGTGATCGAAACCATCAGGAAACAGATCTCAAAATGGAATTACTTAAAGTCATCGAGGAAACGTATGAAGACCGCGGCATTCTGATGATCCCTTCTTTTGCTGTTGAGCGTACGCAAGAAATAATCTACCTCTTATATCAATTGATGGATGAGGAAATGATGCCACCTATGCCTATTTACCTCGATTCACCAATGGGAATCAATTCAACAAATGTCTACGACAAATATCAGGAATGGCAAAATATTTCCCACTATGAGCTAAACCGCATGTATGATGACGTGAAGTACGTTATGACTTATGAAGAATCTTTTGCCCTAGTTTCTGATAAGCAACCAAAAATCATTATTGCCGGAAGTGGGATGATAGAAGGTGGACGAATTTTGCATTATTTGAATAATCACTTGGAAAACAAAAAGAACACTTTACTTTTTGTTGGTTATCAAGGAGAAGGTACACGGGGACGAGCTATCATAGAAGGAGCTAAGGAGATCAAATTCTTTGGTGAATACAGAAAAGTCAACTGTAAAGTTCGCATGTTACCATCCCTTTCAGCCCATGCCGATCAACAAGAAATGATTTCCTGGTTAAAGAATTTTGAAAAAGCGCCAAAAACAATCTTCTTAAATCACGGTGAACCCCATCAAAGTGATAGTTTGCGCGTAAAAATCGAACATGAATTGAATTGGGAAGTGGAAATTCCACACATCAACTCCACTTATATTATTGAAGAGTAAATGACATTCATCCAAAAACATTTGTCTTACTTCAGTGAACTACTGGGGAATCGTTGTTTCTATGATCAGGAAACGCTCGATCTCTACAGTCATGACGAAACGGAAGACCTCAAATTCTTACCGGAAATCGTACTTAAACCTGAAACAACAGAAGAAGTTTCAGCTATCATGCGTTATTGTTTTGAGCACGAATTGATTGTAACTCCTGCTGGAGCGAGAACCGGACTGAGTGGAGGAGCTTTACCGGTGAAGGGAGGAGTTTTGCTTTCCATGGAGCGATTCAACAAAATTCTACACATTGATGAAAAAAATCATCAGGTAACAACTGAACCCGGTGTGATTACCGAAGTTCTTCAAAATACTGTGCGTGAAAAAGGACTCTTTTATCCACCTGACCCTGCAAGCAAAGGAAGTTGTTTTATTGGTGGTAATGTTTCGGAGAATTCAGGTGGACCGAAAGCTGTAAAATATGGTGTCACCAAGGATTATGTTCTGAATCTGGAGGTTGTTTTACCGAATGGTGAAATTCTTTGGACCGGTGCCAATGTACTTAAAAATGCAACAGGGTACAATCTAACACAACTCATCGTTGGATCTGAAGGAACATTAGCGATAATCACTAAGATTGTATTAAAACTTATACCCCATCCTACGCACGACCTTTTGTTACTTGTTCCATTTTTTGACGCTGAAAAAGCATGTGAGGCAGTTGCAGCAATTTTCAGAGAAGGAATAACACCAAGTGGTCTAGAATTCATGGAACGGGACGCTTTGATCTGGACACAAAAATTCACAAATGACTATAGTCTGCAAGTTGCGAACAATCATGCAGCGCATTTATTGATCGAAGTGGATGGCTTTGATCCGGATCAATTGATGATGGAATGTGAAAAAATCATGACGGTTTTAGCGCAATTTGAAACAGATGAAATTCTCTTTGCCGAAACAGCTGCCCAGAAACAAAGTCTCTGGTCTTTGAGACGCAAAGTTGGTGAAGCTGTGAAATCGCAATCGATCTATAAAGAAGAAGATACTGTTGTTCCGCGTTATGAGCTTCCACGCCTTTTGAATACTGTAAAACGGATTGGCAAAGAATATGGATTTCATTCTGTTTGTTATGGACATGCTGGCGACGGGAATCTCCATATAAACATCATTAAAGGTGAAATGACGGATCAAGCTTGGAACAAAGAGTTAACCGTTGCTATTCGCAAATTGTTTCATGAGGTAGTTCAAATGGGGGGAACCATTTCTGGTGAACATGGAATTGGACTTGTTCAGAAACCCTATATGGATATCGCTTTTCCTCCCGTTGGAATTGAATTGATGCGCTCCATTAAACGTGTATTTGACCCCAAAAACCTATTAAACCCGGAAAAGATCTTTTAATATGAAAGCCTGGATAAAGAATTTTGTTAGTTCGTCGTTTTACCGATTGATTGATCCTTTTTCATTCAAAATGAAAGACCATCCAAAACGGCTGGCAGCAAAGCGATACAGAAGGTTAAAACTAACCGTGCGACAAATGGCGCTTGACATCATGTTCATTTCATTAGGTGTTTTGTCTGCCGGATTCGGATTAAAAGGTTTTCTCCTTCCCAACAAATTCATTGATGGAGGTGCCGTCGGTATTTCCTTGTTGATTGCTGAAATCAGCCCATTCTCTCTTTCATTAATCCTTATACTTGTAAGTATTCCTTTCATTATCCTTGGATGGAGAAGTATAAGCTGGGAATTCGCTGTTAAAACAGGTTTGGGAATCCTTGCGCTTGCTATAGCCGTTGCACTGATCCCCTATCCTGAGGTAACGCACGACAAGCTCCTGATTTCTGTTTTTGGAGGATTTTTCCTTGGTATGGGAATCGGATTGGCAGTGAGAGGTGGTGGAGTGATTGATGGGACGGAAGTTTTGGCTATAAATGTTTCCCGAAAAACAGGGATGTCAATCGGAGATATTATTCTGATCATCAATATTATGATCTTCTCAGTTGCTGCATATGTGCTATCAGTAGAAATTGCCTTGTATTCCATATTGACTTATTTAGTCGCTTCAAAAACCGTCGACTTCATTATCGAAGGAATTGAAGAATACACAGGTGTTACAATTATTTCCCCTCATGCTGAAGAAATACAGGAAATGATCAAAACGATCTTGGGACGAGGCGTAACGGTCTACAAAGGAATACGCGGGCATGGAAAAAGCGGCTCCAAAGAAGGTGAGATTCATATTATCTACACAGTCATTACCCGTCTGGAAGTGAGCAAACTAAACTTTGAGATTGAAAAAATAGATCCCGGAGCTTTTGTCGTGATGACCCGCGTGAAGGATACTAAAGGAGGAATGATCAAACACCGTCCACTCCACTAAACTAAATGAGCAAATCCTTTCTCAAAATAACAGATTTAATTGTGAAGAAAGTCCAAGTCGCCTTGTTTCATTTTATGATAATACTTGGCTAAATAAGCCAATAACAGACGCATGGCATCAAAAGCCTCTTCAGAAGAATCACTAATCTCCTTTTTCTGAAGACGCAGTAACAATTTCATATACAAGGCATGGAAACACAACTCAATCTCGTTTTTGTCCTTTAAATTTGATCGCTCTTTGAACTCATTTATGTAGACCAATGACTTTTCAAACACATCCCTATATTTCATATCATTCGCAACATTGATGAGTGTGCTGTGGAGATAGGACAATTCCACTAAAATCTCACGTAAATCATGCAAATGACCCGTTTTTTCCAATCGTTGCAACTTCATTTGCCGAATGAGATCCCCGTACCAGTTTCGGTAATCCTCTTCCAAAGCAGGATCAGGAAGTTGGGGTATAACGTACGCATTCATGATGACATCAAGATCCATTTGACTGGCCCTGATTAAGTCTTCGATCTGAAACATGTACAAGACATACTCAGCAATATTTTCCTGTAGTTTTTGACGAGCGATAAGCATAAATAAAACGCTTATTTCTTAATATCCTTTTCGATATCTGCTTGATTCTTGTTTAAGAACGCCACAAATTCTTTCGTTACATCCATATCCGGATTAATGAAATTCATTTGTCCGCCAGCCCCATGGATCAACAAAATATCAATTTTATTCTCTTCGCTGAATTGTTTTCCCAGAACTTCAATTTTCTTTGAAATAGCCTCCAGCTTACTCATCGTTTCTTCTTCGATTTTTCTTCCTTGTTCTTGCTGATAGCGCATCAATTCACCTTCCATTTGCTGAATGCGTTGTTGAATCTGCATCATTTCATTTTGCGACAATAAACCACTTCTCGCTTTCTCATCATTCCGCACAATGTAATCTTGATACTCTTTTGTACGTCTCTCAACTTCCTTTTGAAAAGCCAATTGCTTTTTGGTAACAATGGAATCTTGTTCACGGTAATACTCAAAATTCGTTTTGAGTGAATCTGTGTGATAAAATGCAATTTTGAGTTGACCGATTTCACGTGCCTGAACAGTTGGAACCGTGTTTTCCGCTTCTTTATTTTTATTTCCACATGCTGAGACAACCATGGTTATCACTAAAATTCCTAAAATTGAACCAATCTTCATGATGTAATTTGATTTTTTGATTTAAACGCCAACTCCCAATCAGTGCGCATTTCGATAAAACGATTCAAGCAGTTGGACAATAATTGTGGTGTGATCATACGCTCAACCTCTTCTAATCCATTCACATCCAACTCTCCAATTTTAAAAGTTTGTTCAAATTGACCCAATTCGATTTTCACAATGTACTTCGAATTGTAGTTAAATATTTGGATCTTATAACGATCGTGCGGAATGTCTTTCACTAAACGCATGCTACAAAATTAACAGAATTGAATTGTGAAGCACAAAAAAAGCACCCCGAAATAAGGTGCTTTAACTTTTCTTTTGATCTATTACACTGCCACAGCAATATCCGGATCAACATATTCATTAAAAATGAAGGGCACTTTTACCATATAGGCATAATCCTGACCTACTTCATACATATCCTCATCTGACTCTCTGTAGAACCATTCCACATGGACACCCTTTTTCATTTCTACCAGTTCATTCAACTTGTACAAAAGAAAAAGTATGCGCTTGGAAGACGAAATATTAAAGTACTCCAGATCGATCTTTACAACTGTTTTATCCTGTGGATTCAACATGTAAGATTCAAACCAACTGAGAATTGGTAACCAAAATTCATCAGGTTGATCCGGAATTGAGCGCCCCTTGATCTCCATTACTCCTGATACAGCATCAAAACTGATCATTGGAGTCTGGGCCGTCGATTCTAGCTTAAAAGGTTCCATACGTTGCTAAATTTCAACCGCAATTTGCACAAAAAAATTTATACCTGAATACAATTTTCTACAAAAAGGATAAATGAGGGGTCGAACACACAAAAAAATCCCATGAAATAGAGTTCACTGTTTAAAATGCACCTCTGAATGATTAAAATGTGTGTTTCAATAAATATTCTGTTACGGGTAAAATTGGTCTTTCATGTATTTGACCGACTGATTTCCCAAATTCTGCCAATACTTCTCGAACATCATTTTGGCGATAATACCCATACGAACCACAAAAGCAAATTTCATGAAATGGCAAATCCTTCACACATTTTTCACAAAACAAACGGATGTTCTTTTTGTGCAATTCATTTAATTCCAACGAATTCAGATTCTTCACCATTACGGCCACTTCAGATATGTAAACTTTGCCATGGTCTCCGTAACAAGCAGAAAGAATATGTTTTCTATCCCCGAAAAGAGCAAATAGTGCTTTCTCTGTATTTGGTAAATTGCCATTCAACAAGTTTTCTATTACCAGCTTACCGAAATAATATCCACTCCCCTCATCTCCAAGTGTATAACCGAGTCCACCCCGCAACTCCTTCACCTTCCCATTATCAAAGATAGCCAGTACTGAACCTGTTCCTAATATAGCAACAGCACCAGTTCCTCCACCTATCGTTGCATGTCCGGCAGCCTGAATATCTGAGGCAACTTCAACAGAAGCGAATCCAAATTTCCCAAAAAAATCACATAACACTTGTTGTTTGTCCTCGTTCAAGCATCCTGCACCAAAAAAGTATAGCTTTATTTCGTCTTTATTAGGATATGACTCCCAAAACACGGATTGCTCTTCAAAAAAGGATTCACTCCACTCATTCGGATGATAGGATGCCGTTTCAAACAAATGTTTATTTGCATTTTCATCAATTAAACACCAGTCTGTTCGCGTTCCACCACTATCTGCAACAAGAATTTTCATGAATGGATTAATTTTAAGACTAAGTTAGGTATTTCATCATGATGAACCTATAAACTTAACTATTCATCAATTTAATTTGTTTATCGGAGCGATAGGATAGAAGATTAAGATAGCCAACACAGCGACTTCTTATTAAGTGCTTGATACCAATCAATTTTACTATGTTTGTTCCGTATGTCAATTGCAGAAGAATATAGAATTAAAAAGGAATTGGGAAGTCAGAAAAAGCGGAAATTCGGACGCGCTTTCCTTGTGATCTCAATTTTTAATCCACAACAAAAAGCAATTCTAAAAACTATTGGCAAAACTGAACACAACACACACCTTCAGGATCGATTACGCAATGAAAAAAATTATTCATTTGATTTTTCTCAGCTCCCCAGTGTTCTTGGTTTTGAAGAAACTGAAAATGAGATCTTTTTGTTACTTCACTTTAAGGAAGGTGTCACTCTTGATGAGTACTGGAAAACTGTAAGAAAAAACGACCGAATAAAAACTTTAAAAACATTATTGCTTAGTTTGAATTCTACTTTTGAACTACTAAAATCAAAAAAGATAGTTCACTGTGACATTAAACCGTCTAACATTTTGGTAAACGATCACAACGGGAAAATCGAAACCCATCTAATTGATTTTGGGCTAGCATTGAACACGGAGGACCATACAGAACGTGAAATTCTTTTTCCATTAGGTTATGCTGCTCCAGAACTCATTTTAAATCGCCTAGAGTGTATTGACCATACTACTGATATTTTCGCATTGGGTATAACTATTTGGCGACTTTTCACAGGAAGTTTACCTCTTGTACATCCCAATCCAAGTATTTACACCAATCTTCAAATTGTTCACCCGCTACCGGAACACAACGCAATTCCTCATGAACTTTGGAAAATTTTAGCTAAAATGTGTCACAAACACGCTTTTAAAACTGCACCAAATTTAATGTCCGCACGAGAAGTTTCTGAAGTTTTGAAGCTAAACAACACGAAAAGATACGAAGACCTCCATTCAATAATGAAGGACCTTAGTCAACTACAAGATCGAAATTGGCTCAATACAATTCTCTTCGGAATCCTAAAGCGAAATTGAACAACAGCGGAGTATACAATTCTCCTTGCTGAGCCAAAGCATTACTT
The DNA here is from genome assembly GCA_036825545.1 of Crocinitomicaceae bacterium. Classification (GTDB taxonomy): domain Bacteria; phylum Bacteroidota; class Bacteroidia; order Flavobacteriales_D; family Crocinitomicaceae; genus M0103. The sequence continues at coordinate 62,485 of DAISYB010000018.1, forward strand.
GGAAGAGAAATAATCAAATAGGAAACATTAATATCAAAATAAAGTGTGCCTATTCCAGCAAAGGTGTTCTTAACTCCACCAGTTAGACCTACTCCAAGATTAAAAATTGAACCTCTGTCTAAATTTTGATTGGGATCTAACTGATACTTAGTTTTGTCATAATCTGAATATTCTCTGGAAACCTTATTGAAAATAATCGAAACATTTGTGCCTCCATACGCACCAAATCCAGAGTCATAGCCGTCTCCAATGTAATGACGCGAACCTCCTTCCAGAACAGTGTAATTCATCTTATCATTGTAGGTTACCGTCTGGAGGTATGGCGTTGTGTTAGCCTGATCGATCGCTGTTGCATAGGTTGTTCCTTGAAAATCCCCACGATTCGGCAGGGAAAATGAAGCACGACCATAGAAGGAAATAGCATCATCACGTGGAATTTCGACTCCAAGATGCAATCCAACATAAGGCTTCGGTATTCCAAACCCTTTTACAGAAGAAACTCCGGCAGAAATTCCTACCTGAGCCCTCAGTCCAAAACTGACAACCAACATCAGCAACAATACAATTCTATTTCTCATGACTCAACCAATTAGGTTTCTTTTCGAGTATCTTTTCAAATACGGGACAACTTTCAATATGTGCCCCTTTTAAGAAACCAGCACTCATCAAAAATTCTACCACGATCTCCTTTCCAACAAATTTAAACTCTTTTCTGAATATTTTGACCCAATTCTCTGTACTTTGCTTTCCAAACGACTCAATCCACAAGCTGAACCCCCCGTAATCTTCTTGGAATTGGCATACTCTTCGCGCATTATGTATCACCGATTGAATCTTCAATTTATTGCGAATTATTGAAGAATCCAGCATTAACTCATTTACTTTATCTTCATTGTACTGCGCAATTTCAGCAATATTAAAATCACTATACGCTTTTCTAAACCCTTCTTCCTTCTTCAAAATTGTATCCCATGACAACCCGGCTTGATTGATCTCCAGAATTAATCTTCCAAATAATTCATTGTCACATGAAATTGGAAAACCGTAGTGTTCATCGTGGTATAAACGATGCAATGAATCGATTGGTTGGTTGGCACAATATAGACAATAGGACATTCTATTATGAATTAGGTGTTTTTGTGTTGATCCATTTCGCGACATGTAATTTGGCATACAAAATTCAAAAAATCTCTGTCACATACACAATTCTTATTCATAAAAATGTATATTTGTTGGTTAGAAGCGATGAAAAAACAGGTTTACTTTTCTTTTGTACTGGCGATTCTTTCCTTTATCACCGTGAAGAGGATTGAAAAAGTCAGTGTGGATCGTTATCACTTCGTTCAATCTCCTGTTTTCCAAAAAGAATTTGGTTGGTTCAACTTTGCTGAACCAGAGTTTATTCATTCCTTACCGTTTGAATTAAGAGAAATTTCAGGTATCACCCCGTACATGGATGGCACAATGGCTTGTATTCAAGATGAGGAGGGAATCATCTACATCTATGATTTGAATTCAAACTCTATTATTGATCAAATTCCATTTGCAGAACGGGGTGACTTTGAAGGCTTAACTAAGGTAGACAGTACATTTTACATCCTTCGCAGTGATGCGCAATTGTTTGCGGTAACCCGCTCAAACGACTCTGTGATCGTGAACTCCAATCGTTTGTCAATTCATGCATGGGACAATGAGGCTCTCTGTTATGATCAACGCGACAATCGTTTATTACTTACACCAAAGAGTAAGATTGGAAAAGGTCCTGAGTTCAAAGGTCAGCGTGCGATATATGAAATTTCTTTAGAAACAGGAAAATTGAACCCGATTCCAGTATTTACGGTACAAGTTGATGACATTTTGAGTTATGCTCTTGAAAACAATATCCCACTACCTAAGAAAGAAGCATCAAAGATTACTGACAGTATTGATTACTTCTTAAAGTTTAAACCGTCTTCCATTGCTGTTCACCCGAAAACCAATGATGTTTATGTTATTTCAGCTATTGATCACACCATGGCTGTTTTCGAAAAGAATGGAAAACTGATCAACTTCATGACACTTGATCCGGTTCTTTTCAATAAACCGGAAGGAATGACATTCCTTGCTAATGGAGATTTAATTGTGACCAACGAAGGTCAAATGGGAACACCCACCTTGCTGAAATTCATCTGGCAATACGGCGGAAAAGACTAATTCGTGCTTTCTTACTTTGGTTTTGATATGATATTTTGTAACTTGTTGTCAAAACCACATCACCATGAATAGAGAACAATTTTTTGACACAGTAACGGAAGCTATTAATGGTTTTCGACAGCAAGGTTATACACTTGATTTTAATCTCGATGAGAATTGTATTGTTTGTGCTGCAGGAAAATTCGAAGACGAAGAATTTCAGATTGATGCTTTTTACCGTTATGAAGGAGATACCGATCCGGCTGACTCAGCAATGGTCTATGCTATTTCATCTAATGCAGGCCACAAAGGAGTATTAATTACCGGATATGGTGTTTATGATGATCCGAAAAGCGAAATGTTGATCCGAAAATTACCTTTTCAAAAGGATTAAAGTTTCTCAAAGCGGATAATATTCACAGGACAATGCGTCGCTGCTTGGTGCAATGCTTGTTCTTCATCGTCATCAACAAGTACAGAGTACCATCCGCGCTTTTCTTTACCCCCAATCAAAACACTTTTTCCATCTTTTCTGGAAATTCGCCAACGAAAAGCATCTGCTTCAACACAAGCATTGCAACCGATACATTTATGACGATGTTGAACAACACGAATCATTGAACCGATACTAATTTATAGAGTTTATCGGATGGTCGAATTTTTTCATTGACAGGGAATGTAATCGTCACACCACGCTTTACGTGCTCCACTGGCACATTATCAGCACGCATGGTAGTTAAAACCGTTTCAATGACACCTGTCGTTGGACCTGTGATCAATAATTCATCTCCCACTTTCACTCCTTGAGCTTCAATCAAAAACTCACCAATACCAGCCATTTCGTAGTACTTCATTCCTTTGCCAATGTACACTTTTCGCTTCGTCGCTTTCGATCCCGGATTATCACTCCACTCCCCCATTTTGCGTCCAAGATAATACCCATCCCAAAATCCACGGTTAAAAACAGTAGATAAACGCTCTCGCCAATTTTCAAAACGATCGGCAAAATAAGTTCCATCTGCTAAAGCGTCGATCGCTTCTCGGTAACATTTTGTCGTTGTGTATACATAATCTGCGCTACGTCCACGACCTTCAATCTTTAAAACAGAAACTCCTGCCGCTTCAATTTTATCTAAGAAATCAATGGTGCAAAGATCCGCCGCTGACATGATGTATTCGTTGTCGACTTCAAATTCTATCCCTTCATCTTTATCGGTAACGATGTAACTTCTTCTGCAATTTTGAACACATGCGCCTCTGTTAGCCGACGAAAAATTCGAATGGAGACTCAAATAACATTTTCCGGAAACTGCCATACAAAGCGCACCATGACCAAAGATCTCTGTCCGAACCAATTCGCCGGAAGGACCTGTTATTCCTCTACGTTGAATTTCTTTGTTGATCGCTTCAACCTGCAGCAAACTCAATTCACGAGAAAGCACCATCACATCGGCATAAATAGCGTAAAACTCAACCGTATCGATATTCGTTATGTTGGATTGTGTGGAAATATGGATCGTCATCCCAATTTTTCGCGCGTAATTCATCACGGCATGATCTGATGCAATGACAGCTGTTACACCATGTTCTTTACACGCATCAACAATTCGTTTCATCAAATTGATATCGTGATCATAAACAATTGTATTTAATGTGAGGTAACTTTTCATGTTGTGCTTACGACACACACATACAATTGCTTCGAGATCATCAAGTGTAAAGTTATGTGTCGATTTCGTGCGCATATTTAATTGTTCTACACCGAAATAGACCGAGTTTGCTCCGGCTTTTGCTGCTGCGGCAAGGGCCTCAAAAGACCCAGCCGGAGCCATGAGCTCCATTCTTGTTCCGTTCATCTTTTGTTGTCGTTAATTGGCTGCGAATTTCGCTACGAAAAGGGGGTGAAAAAATGATAAAAATCAGGTTTGTGGATGTTGGGATGTTAAGATGTTAAGATGTTAGGATTTTAAGACTTTAGGACATTAAGATTTTAGGACTGGAGACTAAAGGACCATCCAGATTTATGACAACCAAAAAAATAGGTATGTTTGGGAAAAAGAACAGATGCAGAACTTACGCACGGATGATTGGATCAAAATCGGCATAAATACCTTGGTTGGATTTTTAAGCTTGATCCTGCAAAACATTATTCCAATAGGCGGCGGTGGAATTTCTCTGATATTTGTGCTAACTATTCCATTCACAATTGGAGTATCACTCATTGCAAGCATTATCTATCTTTTCTCTAAACCTGGTTTATTCAGAGAAATCGTCATTTATACGGCTATTGGAATTAACCTATTGGTGACCTTTGCAATGTATCCCTATGAGTAAATGAAAACATCATTTTCGAGAAAATCTGATCAAATCACACTTAATGACTTCGCTTCCCACGAATACACAACAAAGAATACAAGAACTGGACATCTTCAGAGGATTTGCAATACTTGGGATTTTCATGGTCAACATCCTAGTCATGAATATGAGCTTTGCGTACCGTCAAGAATGGGAAATTGAACAAACAGGATGGTTAAATCAAACTACATTTTTCATACTGGAAAGTTTATTTTACAGTAAGTTTTTCGCTATATTTTCCTTTTTATTCGGCATTGGGATTGCCCTTCAACTCCAAATCGGAAATGGCAAATCAGCACTCTTTTTTGTTCGAAGATTAACAGCTCTTTTCCTTTTTGGTGTACTTCATATTCTATTCATCTGGTCCGGAGATATACTCCACCTATATGCCCTTTTAGGTGTACCATTGCTTTTCCTTTTCAAACTACCGAGCAAGTATATTTTGTGGGTGGCCATTTTGATCTTTTTGTTTCCTTTCTTTGGACAGATAATGAAGTACATCCTAGCAGTATTTTCTATACAACCTAATAATTCACTTAACGGCTTGAGCAAGACAGAACTCATCGAAATGGTGAGAAACGGTTCTTTTTGGAGTGGTATAGTTTTACGGGTAAAAGAATATATTTTTGCCATGCCACTTGTATTTGCGTTTATTGCCCCGGTTGCTTTTAGTATGATGCTTATCGGTGGTTACATTGTAAAAAAAGGGTATGTCTTCCATCTGCATGATCTGGCTTATAAAATCCGCATTCCTTTACTTGTAACAACAGGCATTTTATTGATCTATCGCTACACGCTGATATATTATATCCTTCCCCATCACACTCCTGAATGGGGTTCCATGCTCTCAATCATGCTCCATACGCTCTACCAATTGTCCGATGTAACTTTGTCTTTCACATTCTTGTGGGCACTTACGATATTATATCATTTGCCCAGTTTTCAAAACGCATTGGTTCCGCTTAGTTATGTGGGAAGATTGGCTTTTAGCAACTATATTCTTCAAAGTTTATTTGGCTACTTCCTAATGCGCACATTAGGACTCTATGCTTCGTTTTCCGTTTTTCAATGCGCCATTCTTGTTCTACTATTCTTTTCATTTCAAATCATTTTAAGTAAATACTATCTGAACTATTTCAAATTCGGTCCTTTAGAATGGCTATGGAGAGTAATTAGCTACTGGAAATGGATGTCGTTTAGAAAGAAAAATCTTACTTAAAAGGTGATTTGAAATGGACCAAACAGAAAATCACTAAAAGAGGTGGGAAAACAGAAATAAAGTACCCCGAAAAATCAAAAAAAATAAAATAATAAACTTGAATTTATTAACTTGTGCATTCAAACTCAATTAAAAATCAAATCTGAATGACAACTGTTAATGTTTACCTTACCTTCAATGGTAATTGTGAAGAAGCCTTTAATTTTTATAAATCCGTATTTGGTGGTGATTTTTCCTACATAGGTCGTTTTAAAGATATGCCTTCAGAGGATGCTAATGGCTTAGACGGAAACCAAATTATGCATATTTCTTTACCCATAAGTACTGAAACTTGTATAATGGGGAGTGATACCGGAGGTGAATGGGCTTCAAGCTTCACACAGGGAAATAACTTTTCCATCTCAATAAATGTTGAATCAAAGGATGAGGCAGATAGACTATTTGATGGTCTTTCCTCTGGCGGAAAAATTGTAATGCCCATGAATAGTACATTTTGGGGCGATTATTTCGGAATGTTTACCGATAAATACGGCATTAACTGGATGGTAAGTTACAGAGAAACACCAAAGAATTAAGTATCAAAATTTCACCTATTAAATTTGTAATTATGAAAATATTTAAAAAATTTCTAATCGGATTAGCCATTCTTATTGCTATTCCATTAATCGTCGCGCTGTTTGTAAAAAGCAACTATGATGTTCAGCGCGAGATCCTTATCGATCAACCCAATCAAGTTGTGTTTGATTATGTCAAATACCTAAAAAATCAAGACCATTACAGCAAATGGAATCAAATGGATCCTGATATGAAAAAATCCTATAGAGGTACAGATGGAACAGTTGGCTTTGTATCAAGGTGGGAAAGTAACAATGAAGATGTAGGAACGGGAGAACAGGAAATTAAAAAAATTACTGAGGGTGAACGAATTGACTTTGAGCTACGTTTCATTAAACCTTTTGAAGCTACAGAACCAGCATTTATGAAGACGGAAAAAGTAGGAGAAAATCAAACCAAAGTCGTTTGGGGTTTTAGTGGTCATTTTGCTTATCCGATGAATTTAATGTTGTTATTTATGGATATGGAAGAAATGATCGGAAATGATCTCGAAACTGGATTAAATAATTTGAAACAAATTCTGGAGAAAGAAAACAAACAATAATTTAAAAGCATTTTATAGTAAAGTACATAACAACACTATTGCTTGTGTCTAGAGACTCTTAAATTATAATCTGGTTCAGAGTTATTTCTTTCACAAAAAATAAAATTTATGCACCAAAATCAAGAAGTTTTACGAATTCAAAGTCAACTTCATGAACCCGGAATTAAGCTAGGTGATCTCCGAAAAATAGCGAAAGAAATAAAAAAAAATCATTCGCTAGCAATGGAGCTTTGGTCGACCAAAGAGTTTCTTTCCAGAGAATTGGCGACCTTGATCATGGACCCCAAAATGTTAACACAGGAAGTTATTAATCAGCTTGATCAGGATATACAACTTCATACTCAAGACGAACAACTTCAACTCATCGATTGGTTAATGGCGAATCAACTTTCAAAGGACAAAAAAACCATCGATTTGATGTTGTCATGGGAAAATAGTACTTCCGATTTACAAAGAAGAATTTTTTGGTACTACCAGGCGCGATTGAGATGGGTCGGACAAACCCCTCCTCTAAATACAGAAAAGCTGCTGACGAAAATTGAAAAGCATATAGAATCCGAGGTTCCATCTGTTCAGTGGGCAATGAATTTCACAGCGGCACAAATTGGAATTTTCCAAGAAGAATACCGTGACCGATGCATTGGCCTAGGGATAAGAACCGGCTTGTATAAAAATGAAGTTGTTCCTAAAAATTGTACGCCGAGTTACTTACCTGACTTCATTTCAATTCAGGTCGCCAAATTGAAGAAATAAGCCCCGTAAGTTTTAAATCAAATGCAAAGACTGACGTTTATTATTGGATATATACTTGCTCAAACACTTGTGTTAGCATAGAATAAATTAACGATACAGCACTTAACTGACAATTTCTACATTTATACCACCTACAAGGACCTGAATGGTTATCGTTTTCCTTCAAACAGCATGTATTTAGTTTGCGAAGACGAAGTTGTACTTTTTGACACACCTTGGGATTCGACTCAATTTCAACCTTTGTTAGATAGTATTTTTTCACGGCACAATAAGCCTGTGACCATGGCAATTGTTACGCATTATCATGATGATCGTACTGCCGGACTTAATTTCCTTAAACTGAGAGGTGTAAAAACCTATAGTTCGAAATTGACCTACGATTTATGCCATGAAAATCTTGAACCTCAAGCAGAATATTATTTTAAAAACGACACTATTTTCCATATTGGCACTTATTCTTTCGAAACATTTTACCCCGGTGAAGGACACAGTCAAGACAATATTGTCATTTGGTTTAATAAGGCAAAAATTCTGTACGGTGGCTGTTTGGTGAAAAGCACAGAAAATAAGAATCTAGGAAACATCGCAGATGCCAACTTACAAGAATGGTCTTCAACAATACGAAAAGTTAAAACAAAATACCCTAAAGCTAAATTTGTAATTCCGGGTCATTTTGGGTGGGACAATAATAACGCACTAAAGCATACGCTAAAATTATTACGGAAAAAATAATAATATCAGCCAAACTGTAAATAGGAAGCCTTTCATTAAATATGGATCTTAAAACTTTATTCGTTTTGAAAGAGCCAATAACGATTTTCTGTCACTCAATTGTACTACCTTTAATTCATCATACAATTCCTTTAAAATGGCAATATTCGAATTCAACGGTTTTCGACCGGTTATCAAAGAAAGTAGTTTCATTCACCCACAAGCATGTGTTACCGGAAATGTGATCATTGGTGAGAATGTTTACATTGGTCCGGGCGCAGCAATTCGCGGTGACTGGGGACAGATCATCATTGAAGATGGATGCAACGTGCAGGAAAATTGTACGATCCACATGTTTCCGGGCACAACGGTTTTATTGAAAGAAGGCGCGCATATCGGGCATGGTGCGATTGTTCACGGGGGAACGATCGGCAAAAATTGTTTGATTGGAATGAACAGCGTGATCATGGACGATGTTGTTATGGAAGACGAGTGCATCATCGGTGCCTTGTGTTTTGTCCCGGCGAACATGCATATTCCAAAGCGAAGTTTGGTTGTCGGAAATCCGGCAAAGATCGTCAAGGAAGTATCTGATGAAATGATCGCCTGGAAAACAAAAGGTACAGCGCTCTACCAAGCATTACCGGGAGAATTACACGCTACGTTGAAGCAATGTGAACCATTGAGAGAAATTGAAGCGAATCGTCCGGAGCAGGAAGCGATGTATACAACATGGGAGGCGATTAAGGGGAAGTGAGAAGTGAAATATTCGTTTCATTCAAATATGAAGAAGATGAAAACAGCAGTAATGATTTTAAGTTTATTTGTGCTAGGCGCTTGTAAAAAAGAGGAATGTCCGAACGGAATCAACGCAAAATTCAAAGATCTCACTGGATTAGATGGCTGTGGTATGGTGATCGAACGCGAAGACGGTCAGCGACTTGAGCCGGTGAATCTGGGAGATTTTCCTATTACACCGGAAGACGGAATGAAAATTCGAGTTCAATACCATACTGTTTCAGCTGGAAGTATTTGCATGGTCGGTGAAATGGTCGCGATTGATTGTTTGGCAAAACGATAAATAAAAAAACCAGTACTTGAGCGGTTTTTTATTATTGATTGCTTTATTCTTTTTTCTTCCCTTTATCTGCCGGTTTTCCTTTATCATCGTTTTTCTTTTCTGCAGGCTTACCATTCTTTGACTTGCCTTTCAAGGCATGAAACTCAGGTGACCCGGGCTTGATCCCCATTTCTTTTGCGATCGCTCCCCAACCTTTACTTTTGTTTTTTTCATAACATTTGACGACATCAACGACAGGTTTCTTAGTAATGAGTGAAATCCTGATCGAAAGTAAAATTTCTGCAGGTTGCATCTTCTTGTCCAACAACGACTGAATGGTTTCTTTTGACAATGAATATTCTTTCGCTGTGTTTTCTTTAAATTTGGCGAGATCTTTTTTTGCTTCTGTGTTGAACAGGTTCAATTCAACTTCAAGCTCCTTATCACCAGTGTTGAAACTGATTTGTGCAAAATTGTAGCTTACTGCTAACGAAAATAATACAACATTAAAAAAAGTTTTCATAAGCATCATTTTTTGGTTTTGTTAAAGATATTTATTTAAAACAAAAAACCGCCTCTGTCGAAGCGGTTTTCAGGCTTAGTTGATAAACTCTTATGCTTTTCTCAATGTCGAAGGACAAACATAATCTGTCTTAGGAACATCTGTTTTAGAAATGGCATTAAATCCACCGATCACTTCAATGAAGTTTTCATATCCACGTGACTTCAAAATTGAAGCTGCGATCATACTGCGGTATCCTCCTGCACAATGAACGATGAATGGATCATCTTTCGGAAACTGAGCCATGTCCTCATTGATGAAATCCAATGGAATACTTTTCGCTCCGTCTACGTGCTCAGCAGCAAATTCTCCCGGACGACGAACATCAACCACGATCGGATTTGATTTGAAACGCTCAGCAAATTCGTCAGCAGATATGCGGGTCACAGTATCAACCTCTTTACCGGCTTCTTTCCATGCCTTAACTCCCCCTTTCAGGTATCCGATTACGAAGTCGTAACCAACTCGCGCCAAACGCTTCACAGTTTCTTCTTCCTGACCTTCTTCTGTAATCAATAACAATTGTTGCTTTACATTCGGGATCAAAGCTCCAACCCATGGTGCAAACTGACCATCCAATCCTATATTGATCGAGTTTGGAACAAATCCTTCCGAAAATACTTGTGCATTTCGTGTATCCAACATCACGGCTCCTGTTTCGTTTGCCGCAATCTCGAATGCCTCAGGTGTCAAAGCCTGCATTCCACGTTGCATCACTTCGGTAATGTTATCGTAACCCGTCTTATTCATCATTACGTTCATACCGAAGTATCCCGGAGGGGGCATCAAACCGTCAGTAACCTCCTTAACGAATTCTTCTTCGGTCATATTGGCACGCAACGCATAATTGCTTGCTTTCTGCTCGCCGATCGTTGAAACGGTTTCTTTTGACATGTTTTTACCACATGCTGAACCCGCACCGTGCGCTGGATAGACCATCACGTCATCTGCCAAAGTCATTACTTTATCTCTCAAGGAATGGAAAAGCGTTGCTGCCAATTGCTCTTGCGTCATGCTTGCTGCTTTTTGTGCAAGATCGGGACGACCCACATCTCCAATAAACAAGGTGTCACCTGAGAACAAAGCTGAATCTTTTCCATTCTCGTCCTTCAACAAGTAACAAGAACTTTCCATTGTGTGTCCGGGTGTGTGGAGTACTTTGATCGATACATTGCCCAATTTAAATTCCTCACCATCTGTTGCTACATGTACGTCATACGTAGGATTCGCATTTGGTCCATAAACTATCGTTGCTCCAGTTGCTTTCGCCAGATCGATATGACCGGAAACGAAATCAGCGTGAAAATGTGTTTCAAAAATGTACTTGATTGTCACCCCATCGCGCTTTGCACGCTCAATGTACGGTTCAATCTCTCTTAGCGGGTCAATAATTGCTGCTTCTCCGTTTGATGTAATGTAGTAAGCTCCCTGGGCTAAACAGCCCGTGTAAATTTGTTCTACGTTCATAACTGTGTAATTTTTGTAATTAGTTGATGCAAAGATCGCAAGTCTAAATCCAAATCCGTGTAACGTTTGTTACGAATCTCTTTTTATTCTTAAAATCCAATTCTAACCTACCAAATTACTCAATAATGCTTGAAAATTAAATAATCTGATTAATTTTGTGCTGGGGTAAGTCTCGTACGACCAGCTCCCTCTGAATCCTCCAGGACGGGAACGTAGCAAAGGTAAGAGGTTGTAGCGGTGCGATATGAGTAGCTTACCCCTCTTTTTTTGATTTTTCTCCATCCGTCAAAACATGGATCAAGTCAAAAAGTTGGGGACTAAGCATAAATTTGCGTTAATCTGAAAAGA
>DAISYB010000019.1:0-72558 GCA_036825545.1 Crocinitomicaceae bacterium
AATTCCTGAAAACCATTTTGGTATTGATAGATAATGTTAGGCATGATGGAAGTTGAATTGGAGTATTTGGATCGTTTTCCAATTTCAATTTCAGCTCCCATGTGTCCTGTAAATCGCATAGGAAGTGGTGAGTTACCAACAATCATCGATTCGTTTGGTGTGTTTAAGTGATGAGCTGCAAAACCAAAGAAGAAAGTCTTACTGTATCCAACAACCCCAGCTGAAGCATCAAAAAAACCACGTGAACCTCCTCGAGGAACGTCACCTGTAGAATAGATAAATCCTCTTCGTGGATCGATCATGTCTCCAAACGTTAATTTGTCCCAATCCAGTGATTTTTGGAACCATGACGCTCTTGCTCCAAACATCATGGAGAATTTACGTGTTACTTTCAAGTGATAAGAATAAATCAAACCAAGCATTGAAGTGTTAATGGTTCCTTGTCCTTGTTGGTCATGTAATGCTAAAACACCAAATCCTCCAGAAATATTTTTGAAGTATTGATCATACGAAGCACTATATGTAACATAGTTACCTGATAGACTTGGCCACTCATTACGGTAATTTAACGCAAAACGTGGGCAGCCATGAGAACCAGCAAAAGCCGGATTCAAGTAAAGCGGGTTGGCGTAAAACTGTGTAAATGTCGGATCCTGCGCGAACGAGTTGCTAACGGAGGTGAACAAAATACAAACAGTCAATAATCGTCTTAGTCCTTTCATTTAAGTAGGGTATGGATCATCTAAATCTGACCAAAGATAACGCAAAAATTAATTTAAGGTTACAAATATTGCAAATCGAACAAAATAATCAAAGGTTTGTTGCGTTTTTTTGAAGTCCTTCTAATTTTGAAGGATCTTTAAAAACCATTTGGGATTGTCCCAATCTAGGAGAACAATATGCGTCGAATTATTTTTATCTTTTTTATCCTTCTATTTCCTTCGGTTGTCTTAAGTCAATCTGAGGTTTTAAAATTGTCGCTTGATTGGAAAGAGCACAAGACTGTTGTCTGGAATGAAGAAGAGTATAAAATTCCTGATTTCGAATCTGCGGATCTTGATCATGGAATTCCGTCCTATTATTTCCAAAAACAATTAAAGGGGAAAAATTATTCTCTGTCGCTTGAGGGATATACCACCATAGGTTCATCTGTTCTTGATGAGACCTTTTTAAAGAAAATGAATTTCACTGTAACTGAAGATTTGTCATGTTCCTTCTCAGTTAGCCAAGCGGGTGATAATTATTTTGCAGTTGTACATTTAATTCCTTTCGTAAAAGAGAATGGTGTTTTAAAAAGGATTTCAGAGATTAATTTTGTTCTCAAGCCTGTTCCAGCTGAATCGGTAGTTTACACTAAAGACTTTGCGGCGAATTCCGTTCTTGCTGAAGGATCAGGTACATGGTATAAAATTTCAGTTGCAAGGGATGGGATCCATCGTATTGATAAGAATTTTCTGGAAAGTTGTGGAATCAATACCAATGGTCTGAATCCTGCACACATACATATTTATGGTAATGGTGATGGAAAATTGCCTGAACTGAACTCAGACCCTAGAACAGATGATTTGGCAAAAAATGCAATTTATATTCAAGGCGAAAGTGATGGTAGTTTTGATCAGGGTGATTTTATTCTTTTTTATGCATGGGGTCCACATCGATGGAATGCTGTAGGTTCAACACACTTTAATCAGGATCGAAATATTTATTCAGATATTTCATGCTACTTCATTAATATAAATGCAAATGAACCTCCACTGAGAATTGAAGACGAGCCGTCTACAGTTGTACCCGCCAATCAATTCGTGACTGATTTCAACTACTTCGATATTCATGAGAATGACATTGTTTCCCTTGTTAAAGGCGGACAACGATGGTATGGAGAATTGTTTGATATTGAATTAGAGCGAACCTTTACATTTAATGTTCCCAACATTAATGTAAGTGAACCTGTAAGTTTTAGAACGGCCATAGGTACAAATGCAAGGTCGTCTGCTGGTACTGAACAAAGGTACTCGGTTAATAATAATGTTTTGGACCAATCAACATTACCTTCTGTTTCAGTAGATTTTGCACGAAGTACGAAAGTGCTAACTTTCGCAAATCCATCGCCTACGATGAATTTTAAGATCAATATTACGCGCAATTCACCAAATGTTTTAGTGTATTTAGATAGGATTGTTTTAAATGCCAGGAGACAACTTGTATTCACGGGATCTCAATTTAATTTTCGTGATATGCGCTCTGTAGGTAGTGGAAATGTTTCCGGTTTTACTGTTTCTTCTTTTCCTTCAAACGGTTTTGTTTGGGATGTAACGGATCGTCACGCGCCGAAAAAGGTTATAGGTGATTTGGTAGGTAATAATTACACGTTTGTTTTACAGACAGATTCACTACGAGAATTCGTGGCGTCGAATGGTGTCAGTTTTTTCACTCCTGAACGTATTGGTCCCGTTAACCACCAAAATATTCATGGATTACCAAATGCAGAGTTGGTAATCGTTTCTCATAAGAATTTTGTTGGACAGGCAAATCGACTGGCTGATTTACATCGCGCAACAGGACTCACTGTTCATGTAGTTACCACAGAGAGTGTATTTAATGAATTCAGTTCAGGAATGAATGATCCTACTGCCATTCGAACAATGGCTAAGATGTTTTTTGACCGCGGAGCAATAAATCCGACCAACCGCATTCGAAACCTTTTACTATTCGGAGATGGAACCTATGATCCAAAGAACAGAGTGGCCAACAACAACTATTTCGTTCCAACTTATCAGGTGGAAAATTCAGAAAATCATATTTCTGCTTTAGTCACTGATGATTATTTTGGACTGTTAAGTGATTCAGATGGGATAGCTTCTTCTGACTTGTTAGATATAGGTGTGGGTAGATTGTTGATTTCGGATCAAACAATGGCCAAACAACAAGTGGATAAAATAGAGCATTATTTGAAAAATGGATCAGAACTTTTCGTAGGAACAGGATCTTCCTGTTGTTGTGGAGATGAGAATTCCAATTCAACTTTTGGGGATTGGAGATTGAATTATGTGCAGATAGCCGATGACGAGGAGAATGGATATTTCATTGTTCAAGACACTGAACCTCAATACAATCATGTTAAGAACAACCATCCGGATATGAATTGTGATAAGTTGTACACGGACGCTTATCCACAAATTTCAACGGCTGGAGGTCACCGTTATCCTGATGTGTACAACGCCATCATTAATCGTGTTGAGCGAGGTGCTTTAGTCATTAACTATGTAGGTCACGGCGGTGAGGTTGGTTTAGCGGAAGAAAGGATTGTCACCATTCCGCAAATTCAAGGATTCAGAAACATTGATCGATTGAACGTTTTTGTATCTGCAACGTGTGAGTTTACTAAATATGATGATCCGGGTCGCGTATCAGCAGGTGAATGGATGTCCTTAAACCCAACAGGAGGAGCGATAGCCTTGATGACAACCTCTCGATCGGTCTTTTTTGGTGTAAACACCATAACTGGAAGACGCTTTTTTGAAACAGTATTTACACGTGATTCAGAGAATAGGGCGCTTGATTTTGGTGAGATCATGCGTTTAACGAAAAATGCGTCCGGCTCTTCGGATAACAAGCGTAGTTTCACACTTATCGGTGACCCGGCACTAAGAATTGCGTTGCCACAAATGAGAATTGTGACGGATAGTATTAATGGTGTCGATCCTATTGTTGAAATGGATACTTTGCGCGCTTTAAGTAAGGTGACTATTAAAGGGCATTTAGAGGATTTTAGTGGGAATAGTTTAAATGGCTTCAATGGCGTTTTGTCGCCTACAATTTTTGATAAACCACGTACTGTATTTACTTTAGGCCAAGATCCGAATTCTCCAGTGTTGCCATTTGAGTTGCAACGAAATATTGTTTACCGTGGTAAAGCTACGGTTAGCAATGGTCAATTTGAATTTAGTTTCGTTGTTCCTAAAGATATTAATTTATCTTTTGGACAAGGGAAGATATCTTATTATGCTGCGAATACTTCTTTGGATGCGTCAGGGTCTGA
Organism: Crocinitomicaceae bacterium; assembly: GCA_036825545.1. Taxonomy (GTDB): domain Bacteria; phylum Bacteroidota; class Bacteroidia; order Flavobacteriales_D; family Crocinitomicaceae; genus M0103. The sequence continues at coordinate 4,040 of DAISYB010000019.1, forward strand.
TATCCGCTTTTATATTGGTGGAATTGATCCGAATGGAATTCAAGACAATGAGGGTCCCGAAATTGATTTGTTTTTGAATGATGAGCGTTTTGTGAGTGGCGGAATTACGGATGAAACACCAATTCTCATTGCGAAGTTGTTTGATGAGAATGGAATCAACACTGTTGGTACCGGAATTGGTCACGATTTGACTGCTGTAATTGACGGTGAGACGGCGAACCCAATTGTATTGAATGATTACTATACTGCTGACATGGATTCATACCAGTCTGGTTCTGTAAGGTATACTTTGCCAAAATTGCAAAAAGGGAAACATACTTTAACTGTAAAAGTATGGGATGTGAATAACAATTCTTCAGAACAAACGATTGATTTTGTTGTTCAGGAAAAGCAAGATGTTGTATTGGATCATGTACTGAATTATCCAAATCCGTTTACAACTCGAACGGAATTTTTCTTTGAGCATAATCAGGTGTGCAATGAAATGGAGGTGCAGGTGCAGATCATGACAGTTTCAGGAAGATTGGTGAAAACAATTAATCAACCGGTACTTATGCAAGGGTTTCGTTCAGCGGGGATTCCTTGGGATGGGCGTGATGATTTTGGTGATCAATTGGCTAAGGGAGTGTATGTCTATCGGATCCATGTCAAAACTCCGGATGGTAAAACTGCTGAAAAATTAGAAAAATTGGTATTATTGCGTTAGTAAAGCAATAAAAATTAAGAGAAGGCGTATATTTGTCGCTAGTGTAATGGAAGTGTAATTATGAGATTGAATAAAGTAGTTTGTGGGACATTTTGTTTTTTAGCATTGAATTCTTTTGCTCAGCCAACAGGGGGCAGTGGTGCTACAAATCAAGATCTACAATTAAATACCATTACAACGGCAGTGCCGTTCATGGCTATAACACCTGATTCTAGGGCTGGAGGAATGGGGGATGCGGGTACTGCTTTAAGTGGAGACGCAAACTCTATTTATTGGAATACTTCGATGCTGATTTTTGCTCAACAAAAATCAGAATTGGCTCTTTCGTATACTCCTTGGTTGCGTCAGTTGACTAATGATATTCATTTATCGTATTTGTCTGGTTATTATAAAGTGAACGATCGTCATGCCATTGGCGGTGCTTTACGTTTCTTTAGTTTGGGCGAAATAACATTTACTGATGCAAGTGGAAATGTAATACGTGACGATAAACCAAGTGAATTTGAATTGACCGGTGGGTATGCATTTCGACTAAGTGAGCGTTTGAGTATTGGGGTGAATGGTAAATTTGCCTATTCCAATTTAACAGGCGGTTTAACAGTGGCCGGAGTAAATACTAAAGCTGGTGTTGCTGGCGCTGCAGATCTATCTTTTACTTATTTCAATGACGATGCCCAAATTGGAAGAACTAAAGGTGTATATACCTTTGCCACCACGATTAACAATGTAGGAAATAAAATAGCTTATTCAGAGCTTCAGTCTCGTGATTTCTTGCCAATGAATCTCAAAATTGGAAACTCTTTCCGAGCAGATTTCGACAAGTTTAATAGTGTGTTATTCGCACTTGATCTCCAAAAATTATTAGTTCCAACACCTGCGATTTACCAACTTCAAGGTAATGAATATGCTTTGATTTCGGGCAAGAACAACGACATTGGTGTGATTTCAGCGATGCTTCAATCATTTTATGATGCACCTGGAGTGCCCGTTAAAGATGATAATGGAGACTATGTACAATTACCAGACGGGTCTTATGAGATCGTTAAAGGTTCGAAATTAAAGGAAGAATTAGCAGAAATCAATGTTGCTGCCGGAATGGAGTATTGGTACAACAATGTTTTAGCGCTTAGAGCAGGATATTTCTATGAGCATAGAACAAAAGGAAATCGCCAATATCTGAATTTTGGAGTTGGTTTCAAATACAACATGTTTGGAATTGATTTTTCTTACCTGGCTTCAGTTAGTGGTCGCCAAAGTCCATTAGCTAATACCCTTCGTTTCACATTAAGATTGAATCTTGATGGAAACAACGGAGGAGGCTCTTCAACTCCTAAGTCTGCACCATCAGACTCTAGTAAATAAGATGATGGATCTTCGGGTAGGATTTGGAGTTGATGTTCATCGCTTAGCTGATACACATGAATTATTTGTTGGTGGTAAAAAGATCGAATCAGATCTTGGTGCCGTAGGTCATTCAGATGCAGATGTATTGCTTCATGCCATTTGTGATGCTTTATTGGGAGCGCTGAATCTTCGTGATATTGGATTTCATTTCAGTGATACTGATCCTCAATACAAAGGTATAGATTCAAAGATTTTACTTCAGCGTACATTTGATTTGATCAAATCAAAAGGTTACAAGTTGGTCAATCTTGATTCAACAGTAATACTTGAAAAGCCGAAGCTGAACCCACACATTCCACAAATGCAGGAAATCATTGCTGAAATCTTGGAAATAGAAATTGATCGTGTGTCCATAAAAGCTACCACTCATGAAAGGGTAGATTCGTTCGGTGAGCGAAAGGCGGTGAAAGCCTATGCTATTTGTCTCTTGATGAAGTAATTTTCCTAACGAAACCTACTGTTTTCTTATATTTGTCCAAAATTTACCGAATGAAAGTAAATCCACAGTATAACACGAAAGAAAGTCTCCTTGAGCTTTATAATAAACCACTTTTAGAACTCGTTTTTGAAGCAGCGACAATTCATCGACAGTTTCACAATCCAAGAGAGGTGCAGATGTCATCCCTGCTTTCAATCAAAACAGGCGGTTGTCCGGAAGATTGTGGTTATTGCCCACAAGCAGCACGTTACCATACGGATGTGGAAGCGCATAAATTAATGACTGTTGAATCGGTTATTGAGCAAGCAAAAAATGCTAAAGCAAATGGTTCTTCTCGCTTGTGTATGGGCGCCGCATGGCGTGAAGTGCGTGATAACCGAGACTTTGACAATGTGGTAGAAATGGTTCAAGCTGTCAATGACCTCGATATGGAAGTTTGCTGTACGCTTGGTATGTTGAATGAGGAGCAAGCAGTGCGATTGAAGAATGCCGGCTTGTTTGCTTACAACCACAATTTAGATTCGTCAAAAGATTTTTACAAAGACATTATCTCGACACGTGAATACGAAGATCGTTTGAATACAATCGAAAATGCACGTAAAGCAGGGATTACGGTTTGTTCTGGTGGAATTATTGGAATGGGCGAAGCAGTTGAAGATCGCGTTGGATTGCTCTTGAGTTATATGGAAATGGAGAATCCACCGGAATCGATTCCGATCAACGCGTTAGTAGCAGTGGAAGGTACGCCTTTGGAAGACCAGAAGCCGATCGAACAATGGGAAATGATCCGAATGGTGGCAACAACCCGAATTGCTTTCCCGGAATCTGTAGTTCGATTATCGGCAGGACGTACTAAAATGAGTATAGAGGCGCAGGCTTTGTGCTTCATGGCCGGAGCCGGGTCGATCTTCGCAGGAGATAAATTGTTGACCACGCCAAATCCGGAGTTCAATGAGGACAAGGAAATGTTTGAGATTCTTGGTTTGATTCCAAAAGAAGCATTTGCTGATGGTGAAAAACCGGAAACCAAACCGGATGAGAAAATCATTGAGCGTAAAAAAATGGAAGCAATGCGTGCATCCGAATTGGAAGCAGCTCGAAATGCGGTGAAGGATTCAGAGTTTCAACCAAGAAAAATTACGGTTTCCTGAAAATGGATCAGAGACTGAAAGATAAATTGATTAAACGAAAAGAAGAGGGGACCTTGCGTTCCCTTTCTTCATTTTCAGGCATGATCGACTTTCAAAGTAATGATTATCTGGGATTAGCAAAAGAAAAATTCTTGACAAATGATGAGGGTGGAGGTAGCACCGGATCTCGTTTAATTGCAGGAACATCAGAGGAAGCGATACGCTGTGAAGAAACACTTACGGATCACTTCGATTGCGAAGGAGCATTGGTTTTCAATTCAGGTTATGACGCTAATCTTGGCTTGTTCTCATCTGCCCCTCAAAAAGGAGATACGATTCTTTACGACGAAGAAATTCACGCTAGTGTCAGAGATGGAATACGCTTGTCTTTTGCAAAATCCTACAGTTTCAAACATAACGATCTGAATGACCTCAAGCAAAAACTCGATCGTTTCAGTGGAACAATCTATGTCGCAATTGAAAGTTTGTATTCGATCAGTGGTCAGATTGCGCCTATCAAAGAAGTTGTCGATTTATGCAGGGAATACGGTGCATGGTTGATTGTGGATGAAGCACACGCAGCTGGAATTTATGGCGAAAAGGGACGTGGATTAACTCATGAGTTCAGAGATTCTATTTTTGCCCGACTCGTGACCTTCGGAAAAGCGTATGGATCACATGGAGCTGCCGTTATAGGAAGTCAAGAGCTGAAAGATTATTTGGTGAACTTTGCGCGTTCGTTTATCTATACAACGGCTCTTCCTCCGGGTTCGTATGAACGTGTAACGCAAGTTGTAAATGACACTTCGCTGGAGTTAAAAAGAGAACGTCTTTATCAGCTGATCAGATATTTCAGAGAAAAAATGGATCGATTTGATTTGTTCTCAGACTCATGTTCTCCAATTCAGGCTATTCGCATTAATGATAGGGCTTTACTGAATCAACTAGTCGATGATTGTGCGAAGCGCAATATGGCACTGAAAGCCATTTTTTCGCCCACAGTTTCCAGAGAAAACGAATGCATGCGGGTGATTTTACACGCTTTTAATACGGAAGAACAAATTGATGAGTTATCTGAGGTTCTCGAACGGAGCCTAGTACAATAACTCCCATGCACTTCGGTAAGCCCCCGTTTGCTCCGTATAATCGAGAAATTTTGAAAAGTAGGGATCGGAACTGATCGTCGAACTATCACCTATGATAAACAGATTCTCTTTAGCTCTTGTCATAGCCACATTCATTCGTCGGTGATCTTTGAGGAAACCAATGGTTCCATCTGCATTGGAGCGAACGAGTGAAATAATGACATTTTGCATTTCTTGTCCTTGAAAACTATCGATCGTACTGATTCGGAAAGTTTCTGGCAACGTTTCGCGCAATACACCGATCTGTCCGGAATAAGGTGAGATTATAGCTGTTTCTTCCGGATTCAATTGTTCCTGTTCGATCAATTTAAGGACTAGATCTGCTTCACCCTGATTAATCAAACTGTGACCGTCATTGCCCGTGCTTTCTTCAAAACCGGTACCTGCTGTATCGTAAAAATACAAGTGTGTACCTCTGTCTTCCAGTTCTGCAATGGTTTTGATCTTCCCCTTATAAAAATAATTGTTGGAGAATTCTGCTATCGAACGCCGCATACGGTACTGGGTGTCCAACAAATGAACGTGCGGAAATTTACCGTAACAGACTTCGAGAATGGATCGGTTGAATCCGAGACGCGTCGCCTCTTCAGACAAAACAGTTGGTGGTAGTTGCAAGTGATCTCCAGCCAGAATAATGTGTTCAGCAAACGGGAAAATGCACCAGGCCAGTGGTTCCAGACATTGTCCCGCTTCGTCGATGATGACTGTGTGAAATGCATCCGATTTGATGCGGCTATCCGTCAAAGCGATTGGTGTACCCAAAACCACAGCCGCTTTTTCGTACAATTGTGCTTCATGAAATTGCTGGAATTCACGAATTTCCTGACGGATCTGTTTTACTTCTTTCATGAGCAGATTGCGTTGTTCACGTTCGTCTTTACCGAAATTTCGCTTGTACTGCATCGCCATTTTACGCAATTCCTCGGCGCGAATTCTCAATTTCTTGATGGTTTTTTCCTCGTTGGATCCTTTCAATTTACCTTCAGGTGTATGAGCAAGAATCTCGTCCCGAACTTTTGCAGTATTGCCAACACGAAGAATCGAAACACCTCTTCTGATCAGTCCCAAGGCCAGGTGATCCACCGCTGCATTTCCGGGTGCACTGACCAACACTCGTTTCCCTTGCTTCACCAATTGTTGGATGCCTTCGATTAATGTGGTGGTTTTTCCTGTTCCCGGCGGACCATGAATGATCATTAATGGAGCATCCGAAAGCATTCCGTTTACCGCTTCTTGCTGACTTGGATTAAGTGAGGTGTTTTGAAATTCGAGCGTTTGGATGGATGACGAAATATCAACAGATGAATCTTCATCGCTGTGGATCTGATCAAATAGTTTAGTCAAGCGTTCATCATGTTCGATGGAGATGATCGCTTTTTTCATCTGTTCCGTTGTGCGGCTATCAGGAGCTAATTTAATTCCGACCTGATCATCTTCTATCCAATCCGGGAAATCGGGTGCAAATAAGCGAAATTCACCTTGTTTTGTGTCCAACTGGAGCAAAACACCTTTGATCGGAGTCTCACCCTGACAAAAACATTCTATGGCTGCTCCATCTCGGAAATTTCGATTCTCAACAGGAAAGGGGATGCGAAAACTGATCTCGGGATAGTCCGCGTAGCCGAAGGTTTTTCGCGTTACACGAATTGGATGAATAGCCAAACCTTCGCTTTTCAGGATCTTCAAGCTGTGCTGTTGATCCAGTGCATACAGCTCAATTTGTGCCTTTTCTTCAAGTTCGATTGCTTGAAGAAGTGTTAACTTATGTTTAATATTTTGCTTCACTCATTAATTGGTTTACTTTTGCATCCGCTAAGTAAAAATACGTATCTCAAGTGTAAGTATAATTACTTTGTTTTTATAAAGGTTCCAAACCAACCTTTGTAGCGTATCCGCTAAAATCTATGATAAACCTTATAAGTACAAGTATGTGATTGTTGTTAAGCTAATTAATAACATTTATAACAAATTACATGCGTTCAATCATTAATTTACTTTTCATTTTTTTTCTTTTATTTTCTTCGGTTCAGTCTTCAAATGCTGCTGTTCGAACGCTTACTTCAACCGGTAATTGGTCGAATCCTGCAATTTGGAGTGGTGGAACAGTTCCTGTTTGTGGAGATTACATAATTGTACCAGCTGGATTAACTTTAAATATTGATATTCAGATTGACTTCAGAACATGTGTTGCAACATATTTTCAAATAAACGGTACGATGCAATTTATTCCAGGTAATAAGATACGTCTTTCTTGTGGCTCTGGAGTGGAGATTATGCCTGGAGGAAGAATGTTGCCAGGTGGTGGTGGATCAACGAATGAACTGGAGATTTGTAATACGGTATTGTGGAAGGCTCAGGACGGCTCTGTTATTGGTTATCGTTTGTTTGGTACACCTTTTCCTTTACCTGTAGAATTTCTTTCGTTCGAAGTGAAAAGTGTGAATTCAAATGTGGTTTCGCTAAATTGGACTTTGGCCAGCGAGCGTAACAATGACTTTTTTACAGTAGAAGTTTCGGATGATGGAATTAATTTTTCCAATCTTATCGATGTTAAATCAATTGGAGATTATTCCGGCAAATACACGTACAATGAGAAAGTAACCTTGTCACATTTTTCAGGCACGAAGTATTTTAGGCTGTCACAAACAGATATCGATGGTACACATTCAGTATTGGAAACAACGAGTTTAACGGCTTCAAGTATTGGATGCGTACTTTATCCCAATCCGATTAAGTCCGGATCTGGGTTTACTATTTCTGTTTCATCTGATATGAATCAAGAAGTACTTGTTTCGATTGTCAATTATTATGGACAAACAGTGAAGACGGAAATAGTTGAAGTTCAAAAGGGAACAACACTCGTTAAAATAAATGATACGGATCTTGGGAATGGCATATTTTTGATCCATGTTCAATCAGCCAATCAAACGGAAACGTTTCGACTTATTGTTGAATAAAAAAGGATTTATATTAACAAAAAAGACCAACATTTCTGTTGGTCTTTTTTTATTTCCAATCGGATTAAACCGATGCTATCTTATCTGACATGTATTCACCGGCTTTCAGTTTACCAACGATCTTCGAGAAACACTCAATCGTATAGTTAACATCTTCCAGTGTGTGAACCGCTGTAGGGATCAAACGAAGAATGATCATTCCTTTCGGTACTACAGGATAAACAACCATTGAGCAGAAGATATTGTAGTTTTCACGAAGGTCGAAGATTAAGTTTGTCGATTCAGGAATTGATCCGTTCATGTATACCGGAGTCACACATGAGTCTGTCTCTCCGATCTCAAATCCTGCGTCAACCAATCCTTTTTGCAAGGCGTTGGTGATTTTCCACAAGTTGTCTTTCAATTCAGGTTGCGTACGCATCAACTCCAAACGCTTCAATGCACCGTAAACCAATGGCAATGGCAAAGATTTGGCGAAGATCTGAGAACGCATGTTGTAGCGAAGGAATTCTACCACTTGCTCTTCTGAAGAAATGAATCCACCGATCAAGGCAAATGATTTTGCGAAAGTACCGAAATACACATCGATTCCATCCTGACAACCCTGCTCCTGACCTGTACCTCCACCAGTTGCACCAAGCGTACCGATTCCATGCGCATCATCAACAAAAAGTCGGAAGTTGAATTTTTTCTTCAAGTCAACGATCTCTTTCAAACGTCCCTGATCACCACGCATTCCAAATACGCCTTCAGTGATCACAAGAATTCCACCTCCTGTTTCCTCAACAAGTTTGGTCGCTCTTTCCAATTGCTTCGCACAATCTTCAACATCATTGTGCTTGAATACGTAGCGCTTACCCATGTGTAAACGAACTCCGTCAAGGATACACGCGTGTGATTCCGCATCGTAAACAATCACATCGCGACGATCTACCAAACAGTCGATCGCAGAAACCATTGCCTGGTATCCGAAATTACAAAGAATCGTATCTTCTTTTTCTACGAAAGCTGACAATTCCGCTTCCAATTGCTCGTGATAATTGGTGTTTCCACTCATCATTCGAGCTCCCATTGGTGCAGCAAGACCAAACTTCTCAGCTCCTTCCGTATCTGCTTTACGCACTTCCGGGTGGTTAGCCAATCCAAGGTAGTTATTCAAACTCCAGTTCAAACGCTTCTTTCCGCGGAAGATCATGTGCGGACCAATATCCCCTTCCAGTTTAGGAAATGTGAAATAACCATGTGATTCCTTGGCGTGCATTCCGATCGGACCCCTGTTCGCCTTAATTCTCTCAAATATATCGTGAGCCATACTAAGTTGTTTTTGCTTCAAGTGCCTCAATTGAAACACCATCCGCTGGATTTAATTCTGCAAAATTAGATTTATTCTCAAAGATTTGCAGATTGAAGGGCGGAAATTATCAACAGGGTGGGTTGAAGAGTAGAAAACTTAAGATTTTCCGTGCATTGCGTTACCGATTTGAAGATTCGCTATCTCACCGACGCTTTGGTAGCTCGGTTTTTGGTGGTAGTTCTATTTTGTATCTAAGTCAATAATGAATTGAACTAAGCGATCAATTTTAGATGCAATGTCCGCATCAATATCTTCAAAAGCGCTGAGTTTATTAGCCGATATTCCCTCGATTTGCTTGTCTTTTTTTATGTGCAATATTTTGGTTTCATATCCCCATGTGCCTTGACTTGAATCAAGATAAATCAAGATGTCACCCTTCATTTTTGTCATGATCAATACATCAACATCTGCTTTTTCAATGATTTTGTTGCAATGTTTTTTATCAAACACACCGTGGTAACCAGAGCCTTTCATTTTTTTTAGAGGGAAAGGTTTAAACTGAATTTTCGTTTGTTTTTTTAAATGATTTTCTAAAAACGGATTCAAATCGCCCATTTTTAAGTTGTATTCATATCCATTAGAACACGGTATCACCATTACCTTGATGATTTTGGCTTCTGTTTCAATATGTTGAACTGTATCAATTTCGTTATTACTTTGCACATCTGATACTGAATTTTCTCGGAAACCCAAATTTGTAGATGCTTCTTCCGAATTGCATGACAACAACGACAAAGGCAAGATGAGATAAAAAAGAAATTTCATAGTACTGTTTCAGTATTGAGTCTAAGTTAACAATATGAGCTTTAGAATTCTCAAAAAAATGCAGATTGATAGATGGAAATTATCAGCAGGGTAGCTTGAAATTATATACTTTGAAGATTCCTCGTTACTACGTTACGGATTTGAAATTTAGATCTCTCTTCGTTGTCGAACGAATCCCCAATTCCTTGAATCCTTGAGTCTTCATATCCTAAAATCCTACATACTCCGATCCAACAAATAAACAAAAGCGCCAATCGCTGCTGCTCCAAGCTCCAACTCGCGTTTATTGACGTTTTCAAATACATCACTTGGCGCATGGTGAAAATCGAAATAACGCTGAGAATCGGGAACGAAGCCGAAGAGCGGGATGCCATCAAATTCTTTTTTCAATGGACCAATATCAACTCCTCCGTAACCACGCTCAAAAACATGCAATTCATAAGGTTTGAACAATTCGGCAAAAGAGGCGATCAAATTCACGTATTCCTCCGATCCATCGCAATGGAAACCACGCGGTGAAAATCCACCACGGTCACTTTCCAGCGCTGCAATGTGCTTTTCACCTTTTTCTTTTACCCAGGAAGCATAAGTTTTTCCGCCCATGTTGCCATTTTCCTCATTCATAAAGAAAACGACACGTAAGGTGTGTTCCGGTTTGTAGCCTAACACTTTGAGAATGCGCAGTGCTTCCAAACAATGAATTACCCCTGCACCATCATCGTGTGCCCCTTCACCTGTGTCCCATGAATCTAAATGTCCGCCAAATGTGATGATTTCGTTCGGTTTCGATTTACCTGTAATCTCCGCAATCACGTTAAAGGATGGCGTGTCAGGATAAGATCGGCAGTCCATTTCCAAGACAAAACGCATTTTTCCATTTTTCATTAAGGCAGACATACGTTCTGCATCTTGGGTGGAAATTGCTGCTGCAGGAATGCGATCAACATCATCTTCGTAGTGCATCGAACCGGTGTGTGGGTGTTCGTCGATAGGCATACCGATCGAACGAATGATCACTGCTTTTGCACCAAGTTTTGATGCTTCAACCGCGCCATTTCCACGTATCGCATAACAACCCCCATAGGCTTTGAAGGTGTTGATTTGCTGTTCATCCATAGGCTGGTTCAAGAACACGATTTTTCCTTCAACTTGGGCTCGCTTTGCTTTTTTCAGTTCATCGAGGTGTTTGAATTCAACCACTTCGGCTTCCATAATTCCACTGGTACCGATGGACCCACCCAAAGCCAACAAGTGAACTTTGATCAATTTACCATCGTGCAGACGCATCCAGCCGGATTCTTTGGTGCCTCTTTCCCAGTGTGGAACCATGATCTCTTGCAAATAAACCTTGTCAAAGCCATACGATTTCATCTTGCGCTCACTCCATTCAACTGCCATTTGAGCTTCCGCAGAACCTGAAAGTCGAGCTCCAATATCTTTGCACAAACTTCTCAAATCTTCGTATGCTCTTCCATTGCTGAGAGCCTCATCGTAGATTTTTCGGATAAAAATTGAATCGCTTGATTGAGAAAAAGTTGTCGAGCAGAGCAAGACAAAGAGAAGAGACGTAAATTTCATCGTGTTTCTAAATGTTGTTCAAGTTGTTGTAATCCTTTTTCGAAATCAGCGCGGATAAATTTTTTCATGAGAGGACCGGCCAAACGGTTCATAGGAGATGGTCCTAAATCGCTTTCAAAATACCACGTAATTAAAGTGCCGTTTTCTGTTTCTTCCAGTATAAATCCGGTTTTTGAGAGTGCTCTTCGCCCAAACTCGAGATCCATCTCAATTTTACGATTCACTTCAATGTGTGTAATTTCCATTCTTCCTTCACCAACCGAACGGTTGCCCTTCCATTGATAAATGCTTCCAACGGATAATAGTTCTCCAGATAAACTGCTCGTCATATTCGGATCTTTTCCCGTCCACGGCGACCAAAGAACGAAGTGTTCAAAATTGCCTATTTCGACAAAAACTTCACTGGTATCGGCCTTCACGTGTCGTTGTACTTCGATCCGGATCTGCTGATCCATGAGGCTGCCGATGATAGTGAGTATCACAAACAAGACCGTCAGTATGATGAATGCGAGAATGTAAGGTGACATGACTTCCTTTTCTGCGAAGATACGGGATTTTCGACTTTGTTCCAATCTCGAATCAAATCCTTATGCTTCCTAGAAACGAATCTTTATCTTTGCGTAAAAATTTTTGAAATGTCATTGAAATGCGGAATCGTTGGATTACCCAATGTTGGTAAATCCACTCTCTTTAATTGCTTGTCGAATGCTAAGGCTCAATCGGCAAATTTTCCTTTTTGTACAATTGAACCGAACATTGGGACGATCTCTGTTCCGGATCCACGTTTGGAGAAACTGGAGTCGTTGGTTAATCCGGAAAGAGTTGTGCCAACTACGATGGAGATTGTGGATATTGCCGGATTGGTAAAAGGTGCTTCGAAAGGAGAAGGATTGGGAAATCAGTTCTTGGCGAATATTCGTGAAACCGATGCGATTATTCATGTTTTGCGTTGTTTTGATGATGGGAATATTATTCACGTGGATGGACGTGTTGATCCGGTGAGTGATAAAGAGATCATTGACATTGAATTGCAATTAAAAGATTTAGAAACGATCGAAAAGCGCATTACTTCCATTGCAAGGATGTTGAAATCCGGCGATAAAGAAGTGGTGAAAGAAAATGAAGTCGCTCACCGCATTAAAGAGGGCTTGGAACAAGGTAAATCGGTACGTGCGATCGATTTTGATGAAAAAGAAAGAGAAATTGTTGAGCGTTTTCAATTGATCACATCGAAACCAGTACTTTACTTGTGTAACGTCGATGAGGGTTCAGTGAAATCAGGTAATGAGTATGTTGAGCGAGTGAAGGAAGCCGTAAAGGATGAGAATGCTGAGGTGTTAGTGATCGGAGCGAAGATTGAGGCGGATATTGCGGAATTAGAAACATACGAAGAGCGTCAGATGTTCTTGGATGAGCTTGGTTTAGATGAGCCGGGAGTGAATCGATTGATTCGTTCCGCTTATGCCTTGTTGAATTTACAAACGTATTTCACAGCTGGAGTGAAAGAAGTGCGTGCATGGACGATCACAAAAGGGATGACTGCACCACAAGCCGCCGGTGTGATCCATACGGATTTCGAAAAAGGTTTTATTCGTGCTGAGGTGATGAAATACAATGATTTTGTGACTTTAGGGTCTGAATCAGCCGTAAAAGATGCCGGTAAATTCAAAGTAGAAGGAAAGGAATACGTGGTGGAAGACGGAGATTTGATGCATTTCAGATTTAATGTGTAATTTAGGTAGAACAATTATTTTGTTATGAACTACAACGCAAACGACCCCGCTCATAAGTCTTGGGTGAATGTTCCGGAAGGATCAGACTTCCCAATTCAAAATTTACCTTTTGGAGTATTTAAAACGGCATACCTAAGTCCACGTGTTGGATCACGTATTGGTGATTATGTGGTGGATTTGAAAAGTCTTTTTGTACTTGGTTACCTGGAGAATACTTCATTCGAATTGTGTGATTTTGATACCAATTACCTCAACAATATGATGAGCAAAGGGAAAAAAGGTACACGTGAATTGCGCAACCGAATTTCCAAATTGCTAGAGATTAATCATAATGATCTGCGAGGTAATGAACATCACGTTGAACAAGTATTGATTCCGATTGATCAGGTAGAAATGTGTATGCCAATTCGAATCGGAGATTACACTGACTTTTATTCCAGTAAAGAACACGCCACGAATGTGGGAGTGATGTTCAGAGACCCTGCCAATGCTTTATTGCCAAATTGGTTGTGGATACCTGTTGGATATCATGGGAGATCAAGTTCGATCATTATTTCCGGCCAGCCGATTCATCGTCCGAAAGGTCAGATCAAGCCGGTGGAAACTGAGGATCCGATCTATGCACCTTCCAGACAGCTTGATTTTGAGTTGGAAATGGGCTTCTTTACTTATGATGGAAAACCACTTGGTGAATCGATTTCAACCGCAGAAGCAGAGGATTTTATATTTGGAATGTGTTTGTTCAATGACTGGTCGGCTCGCGATATTCAAAAATGGGAATATGTACCGCTAGGGCCATTTTTGGCGAAAAACTTTGCATCTTCCATTTCAGCTTGGATCGTAACACTGGATGCTTTGGAACCATTCAAAGTGGAAACACCAAAGCAGGAACCAAAAGTATTGGAGTACCTGGCGTTTGAAGGGATGAAATCCTATGATATTCAGCTTGAAGTGGCGATAAAACCGGAAGAATCGGCAGAAACAGTGATAAGTCGCTCTAACTTCAAATACATGTATTGGAACATGGCACAGCAACTGGCACATCATACAGTGAACGGTTGTAATGTACGTGCCGGTGACTTGATGGGATCGGGGACGATCTCAGGTCCAACAGAAGATTCATACGGTTCAATGCTTGAACTGGCATGGAAAGGCACTAAACCACTAAGAATGAATGATGGCTCGGAACGCAAGTTTATTCTCGACAATGATGAGGTAATCATGCGTGGCCATTGTGAGAAGAACGGTGTTCGAATTGGTTTTGGTGAGGTAGCTACAAAAGTATTACCTGCGAAATAAGTAAGATGAATAAGGTGCAAGCGCAATTTCCTGAAATTGATCTGGAAAAAGAAAGAAAAGAAATCCTGAATGCATTCAAGGGATTGTTGCGTGCAGCAAAGAATCGTGACCGGGAAGACACCCGAATGATCCGTAAGGCGTTCGACGTTGCTGTTGAAGCGCATAAGGACATGCGTCGGAAATCCGGTGAGCCATACATTTATCACCCCATAGCCGTTGCGCGAATTTGTGCAGAGGAAATGGGCTTGGGGGCAACAGCCATCATTTGCGCTTTGTTGCATGATACAGTTGAAGACACACACATTACACTTCAGGATATTGAAGATCTTTTCGGACCAAAAGTGCGACTGATCATCGATGGATTAACGAAAATCCCAGAAGTTTTTGATGAAAATGCATCTATTCAGGCTGAGAATTTCCGTAAAATGATTCTCACAATTTCGGATGACCTTAGGGTAGTCTTGATCAAATTGGCTGACCGTTTACACAATATGCGTACCCTGGGGAGTATGCGTGCGGACAAGCAATTGAAGATCGCTTCAGAAACGAAATTTTTATACGCACCACTTGCACATCGACTTGGACTTTATTCCATAAAAAGTGAATTAGAAGACCTTTCACTGATGTACAGCGAGCCGGAAGTTTATTCTGGAATTGAGAACAACCTAAAGTCAACCCAGGAAGCCCGAAACCGTTTTATTCGTCGCTTTGTACAGCCAATCAAAGAAGCGTTGTTGCACGAGGGCTATATATTTGACATTAAAGCGCGAACAAAATCGGTTTCATCCATTTGGCGTAAAATGCATACTAAGGAAATTCCTTTTGAGGAGATCTATGATGTATTTGCCGTGCGTATTATAGTGGATACACCACCGGAATTGGAAAAACCGGATTGTTGGCGCATTTACAGTATTGTAACTGATTTTTACCAACCAAGTCCGGACCGTTTGCGCGATTGGATCTCAACACCGCGGGCAAATGGTTATGAATCCTTGCACACGACCGTTATGTCTCCCCAAGGGAAATGGGTAGAAGTGCAAATCCGTTCGAAAAGGATGGATGAAATTGCGGAGAAAGGACTTGCAGCACATTACAAATACAAGGAATCCAACTCAGAAGAAAGTAAGTTTGACCGATGGATTTCAGAAGTTCGTGCATTATTGGAGAACCCTGATTTGAATGCAATGGATTTCGTCAATGAGTTCAAATTGAACTTGTTTAACGATGAAATTTATGTGTTTACGCCAAAAGGAGAGCTCCGTGTTCTTCCTACAGGATCAACAATTCTTGATTTTGCCTACGATATTCACACAGATATCGGCGATCGTTGCATAGGTGCTAAAGTGAATAACCGATTGGTGCCTTTGAGTTACCAGTTGCAGAACGGTGATCAGTTGGAGATTATCACTTCCGGAAAGCAAAAGCCAAACGAAGAGTGGTTGCGTTTTGTAGTAACCGCGCGTGCAAAGCAGAAGATCAAATCTTCATTGAACGAGGAGCGAAAGCAAATTGCATTGGACGGTAAGGAAATCCTGGAACGTAAGTGTAAGCAATACAATATCAGATTTAACTCGGAAAACCTTGTTTTTCTGGAGAAGTTTTTCAACATGCCTTCCATTACTGAATTGTATTTCAGAATTGCAAAAGGAAAGATTGATCTAACGAAGCTCCGTGACATTGATAACCAGCATGGCCTGCTTCAGCTTGAGAAAAAGTCTACACCAAAGGAAAGGAACGAAAATGAGATTTATCAGAAAGTCAACCACAAGGAAGATACGCTGATAATCGGTGAGGACTTCAAAAATATTCAGTACCAATTAGCACGTTGTTGCAACCCGATTCCGGGAGATAAAGTGTTTGGATTCATCACCATCAATGAAGGAATCAAAGTACATCGATACAATTGTCCGAATGCCGAACATCTCATGTCAAAAATGGCGTACCGCTGTATTAAGGCACGTTGGCAGTCACAGCAATTGGTCGAACGAATAGCTGCGATTCGTGTGATGGGGATCGACAGTTTGGGCTTGGTAAACAAACTAACCGAGATCATTTCCAATCAGCACAATGTCAATATGAAATCAATTTCATTTGAAACCGAAGACGGAATTTTCGAAGGGCGCATTAAAGTCCTCGTTTATGACACGGAGCACCTCGATCAATTGATGCGTAAGTTTGAATTGGTGGAAGGTGTACAACGTGTAATTCGCTGGGATACGGAAGGTGAGAGTGGGGAGTGAGAGCAGAGAGAAGAGAGCCGAGAAGCGAGATCTGAGAATGAACTCTCCGGCAAACTGAGTGATTTTGCGCAGCCTGCGGAGCAAAATTGTACCGAAAAAGGGCGGAGAACGGATAGAAGGTTAGAACCAGAAGTAAACTTAAATTTGTATTAATAGTTTCTATTCCAAGATGAAAAGATTTTTTAAATCTAACCTTTTGAAAGCAGCATTAGTTTTTAGATCTTGAAAAAGTGCACTCGGACTGATTCCTTTTATTTTAACGGCGTATTGATTTGCAAACCCTCGATGAAGATATTAACCTGAAGTACAGTCTTGGCAGGCTCTTCCCTTCGAATGTTGTATTTATTGGGATCTTGTTTTTGACCGTGGCACTTTTTGCACTTATGATGGGTGGGATACTTCCATTTTTAATAATGGCTTTAATCGGTTCATTTACTGCGCTGTCCTATCAAGGAATCATTTTCGATCCAGAAAAGAAGCAAGCAATAGAATTTGTTTATTGGCTCGGATTCATCAAGAAAACGACGACTATTCAAATTGATAAATACGCCTATTTTTCTGTTATACCCAAGCGGATCTCGAATACAGTTTATTCCAGATCAACAAATCACACGACTTACACTGAATATAAATTTGCTATTTGTCTCTTGAAAATGAACTATTCTGGAAAAAAAGAGTTGATTTACTTCGAATCTAAATCGAAAGCTGAAACAATTGCAAAACGCTTGGCGGAAATAATGGATATAGAATTCTTTGATTACGATCCAAAGGAGTTACGAGAAAAAATGAATAAACATTGACAATGAATTTCTTCCTTCATTCCTTCCTTCCTTCATTTTCCTTCTCCTCAAAATACCCCACAAACTCTTCTTTCTTTGGTCGTGATGTCCCTTTCAGGATGAAATTTCGAATAAATTTTTCTTTTTCGGGCAATTGATCGATCGGGTAAAAGACGCCATCGGGTTTGTCAAAGTAGGTTACACCCGTCACTTCGCCGCTGTCAATGTAAATGCGCAATTCTGAAGCATAGATTCGGTTCATTCCCATGCGTTTGATGGTGACTGTACTGTCACTTTCTTCTTGATCTGTTGGATAAAAAATAGTGATCGCACTACCTGAGATATCCGTTCGTTTTAAGTCACCTTCTATGAATTTTCCACGGATTTGTTGTCCAGCAAGCTGATTGTAATAAGCCCCGGAATCTACTTCCATGATTACCGTCGAATTTTCACGAATATAGACACTTTCGACTACGGTATCGTTGAGCATTACCGTGATGGAATCGCCTTTCAATTCACTTTTGTTGGACCAAACGATTGGTTCTCGGAACAATTCCATTCTACCTTCCACTTTCGAGTAAAAAAGGCTGTCTGCTCGTGCCTGAACGGACGTATTGAAAACTCTTGCGCTTTGATAGGCTTTCGTGTAAAGCAATTTGTTGAGTGAATCGTTCTGATTCAACAAGGTGTCTGCCTCAATGTAAATGGTGTCTTTGTCTCGGATCAGCGCGGCTCCTGCATTTCCGGTCATCCAGGATCGGTATTCATTTTCCAGATTTTCTCCATAATTCCCTTTCAGGATGGTCTTTTCCAAGGTATCAATGAAATAAACATTTCCTTTCCCGATCGAACGACCCTTTTGCGGTTGATAGAGTAGGGTATCGCCTTTGATAATACGGGCTTGTTGTTCAATTCTTGCCTTTCGGATCAAACTTCCTTCTTCTGTTTCTATATTGTACCAACCGCGCTCACAATACATGGTTGTCGAATCCTTAACTATGGTAGTTGGACCAAAAAAGTACGTTGTTTGTTTGCTGTAAATGTATTGAAGCGTGTCTGTTGTCATGCGGAGATCATCTTTTTTGTACTTCACCTTGCCGCTGAAAAAAAAACTCTTTGAATCAGGGTAGAAGTAACCCACACGACTGGTTAATACTTCATTGGAAGTAATGCTCTCGATTTTCCCGCCATGACGGTAAACACCTTGACTTAACTTTGTGTCGTATTCTAAAGTGTCAGTACTCAATTTGTATTCACGATCCCGCGCACGCACATGTCCCCATAGTTTTGCTTTGCGTGTCTTTCCATTGTAATACAGTGAATCGCAATACAAATTGATGTCATCCTTAACGATATGGACATTTCCGTATGCGCGAACTTCCTGTGATTTGTCGCGGTAATGTGCTGAGTCACAATACATCGTATTACCTTGATAATTGAAATTGACAGATCCGACCAATCGGTGCGTTCCTGTTTTTTCATCATAACCCAATTTCTCTGAACCAGGCAATAGTTCGAGTGTTCCCTTTTGTCCAAAGACAGCCATATCCAGCACAAAAAATGCGCTCGTTAGAAGCGCAATTTTTACTATGTCTTTGAATTGGATCAAATTTTACTCGTTTAAAAGTGTTTGTTTTCTGTCCGGGCCAACTGAAACAACCGTGATTGGAACTTCCAGATTCGCCTCCAGGTATTTTACATAGTCCTTCAATTGTTGCGGCGCGCTTGCATAATTGTCAAGTTTTGTCAAATCGCAATTCCAGCCTTTCAACTCCTCATAAACGGGTGTAATCTCAACATCGTTTATATCGTAAGGAAAATAATTCACTTTTTCTCCATTGATGAGGTAGTGGGTGCAAACCTTGATCGTTTCGAAACTGTCTAATACATCACCTTTCATCATGGAAAGTTCAGTAACTCCATTGATCATGATCGCATATTTTAACTGAGGAAGATCGATCCAGCCACAACGTCTCGGGCGGCCCGTCGTCGCGCCAAACTCGTGACCCTCTTTACGGATCAATTCACCCACTTCATCATTCAATTCAGTAGGAAAGGGTCCGCTACCAACGCGAGTACAATAGGCTTTAAAGATTCCAATTACACGTCCGATTTTCGTCGGAGCGACACCTAAACCTGTGCATGTTCCTGCAGTTACGGTATTGGATGAAGTAACAAATGGATAAGTTCCAAAATCGATATCCAACATGGTTCCTTGTGCTCCTTCAGCGAGAATCTTTTTTCCGTTTTTCAAGGCAGCATTGATGTAGTGTTCACTGTCAACGGCTGTCAATTGACGAAGTGTCTCAATTCCTTCCATCCAAGGGCCTTCCAATTCTTCCAAATTGTATTCGAAATCGTCGTGGTGTTTCAAAATACCGATGTGTTTCTCAACAAGGGCATCGTATTTTTCCTTGAAATTTGGTGAGAAAATGTCACCAACGCGCAATCCATTACGTCCCGTTTTGTCCATGTAGGTAGGACCGATGCCTTTCAAGGTTGAACCAATCTTGTTCTTTCCTTTTGCCGTTTCTGAAGCAGCGTCTAATAAACGGTGAGTAGGAAGGATCAAGTGTGCCTTTTTCGAGATCAGCAAAGTTTTTTTGATGTCCAAGTTGAAAGGAGCTAGTTTTTCCAATTCTTTTTGGAAAATAACCGGATCGATAACGACACCGTTGCCAACTAAATTGATCACTTCTTTTCTGAAGATTCCTGATGGAATGGTGTGCAATACGTGTTTGATTCCTTCGAACTCCAATGTGTGACCAGCGTTTGGCCCACCTTGAAAACGCGCAATAATGTCGTATTGAGGCGTCAAAACATCTACGATCTTACCTTTTCCTTCGTCGCCCCATTGCAAGCCCAGTAATACATCTACCTTCATTAGTTCTTATTAAAATGATTGATTGAATCTTCTATTGTGTCATAAACGGTGAATAATCCGTCGATTTTTGCCAGTTCAAATAATTTTTTCACGTTGCCACTCACACCAACTAGTGCAAGTTCTCCACCTGAAACGCGACAACGTGTTAGATTTCGGATCAGAAAGTTGATTCCGGATGAGTTGATGTGCGTACATTCCGTAAGGTCGATGATCAAATTCGCCGTTTGAATCTGTGATTCATCCTGCAGCTGATGGACATCTCCTTCTGAGGTAATCTTCCCTTTCAATGAAAGCAAAGGAACAGTATGCTGCTCATGGATAGTATAACTGAAACTCATGCTTACTTTTCTGCTTTGGATGGATCTTTAACGGCGTAAAAATAAAGCGAGTGGTGTTGAACATGAACTCCAAATACTTCTTCGATTGTTGCCTTAATACTTTGAATTCGCGGATCACAAAATTCGATCACTTCACCAGTATCCGTGCAGATAACATGATCATGTTGCTTCGATCCATGCGATTTTTCAAACTGAGCAATGTTTTTTCCGAATTGATGTTTGCGCACCAAATTGCAAGCGAGCAGAAGTTCTATTGTATTGTACAATGTAGCTCTTGATACACGGTAATTTTGGTTCTTCATTTTGATGTAAAGTGATTCTACATCGAAGTGCCCCTGATAGTTGTAGATCTCAGCAAGGATTGCGAAACGTTCGGGTGTCTTTCGGTGCCCGTTCTGCTCAAGATAAGCAGAAAAGATATTTTTGACCGTTGCCTGTAAATCCTGATTCGACATAGCTTTTCGGAAAGGTCAAAATTAGTCATTAATTTCTATTCAACGGATGGATTAAATGAATTCTATCCACGTCGGGACTGACTTATGAACAATTTGACACCACCATTTATCTAGAACAGGAGCGTTTCAATTCTATCAATGAGTGTGTGAATTACTTTAATATGAATCTCCTGAGCACGATCTGCAAATGAAGAATGTGGGGCTCTGATCTCAATATCGCACAGTTCAGCCATTTTTCCACCTGTTTTACCGGTCAATCCAACCACTTTTATCCCTTTTTTTTGAGCCGCTTGAATGGCATTGAGAATGTTCTCAGAATTTCCAGAGGTGGAGATGACTAATAATACATCACCTTCTTGACCAAGTGATTCAACATAGCGTGAAAAAACGAAAGCATAACCATAATCATTGGCCACACAAGAAATGTGACTTGGGTCTGAAATAGATAGAGCTGCAATACCCGGACGATCATCACGGTAGCGACCACTCAGTTCTTCTGCAAAATGCATTGCATCACACATGGAACCACCATTTCCGCAACTCATGATCTTTTTTCCGCTTTTCAATGCTGTAACCATTGTTTGAGCTGCCGTTTCTATGAGTTGATGGTTCTCAGGAGTGTTAAATTTTTGCAAAATTTCCATTGCTTCGGAAAAATGGTCTGCAATTTGTTTCGGGGCCATCCTGTTGAATTTTGTCAAAAATAAATAATTAATACCAACCGACGAAATTCATACAAACTTGTTATATTTGAAACCGGGGTGAACCCCTAAAACAACAAAAAACTATGAAGAAATCTTTACTAATCCTTGCGGCTTTGTTCATGACCTTAGGTCTTTCGGCGCAAAACGACTGCTACAAAAAATTGGAAGAAGCTTTTGCTAAACGTGGAGCTTATGGTGTTGGTGACGATATGCACCGCAATGTCATCATCAGTTTCTTTGATAAGAATGGCAATGCTACATGTGCTTCCGGTAAGGCTAGAGTAGAAAATGGACAGATTGTTTCTATTCTGGTTCAATACGATGATGGAACGTATGAGCCGTATGACAAAAAATTCTATAACGAGAAAAAACAATTGCCCTACATTACAAATGGTATTTCTGACATGATTTTCACCGCAGATGGAGAGAAATTCAAGGTGATCTTCATCGATAAATTGAAGCCAAAGGCAAAAGCAGTGAAGGAAGTTGCGCTTCCGGATGATCTGTAAAGAATAGAATCACGATATTTGATCCCGGTCCATATTTTCGATTTACGAAAAAATAGACCGGGATTTTTTATGGTTATGGGGTATTTTACGAATAAGATTATTTGGGTCACCGGGGCTTCTTCCGGAATCGGTGCTGAAATGTGCAGACAACTGGCATTGAAGGGTGCAACTGTTGTGTTGTCTTCCAGAAAAATGGATGCTTTAGAGGAGGTTCGTTCTTCACTTATCAACCCGGATAAACATGTTTCTATTCCACTGGACTTGGAGCAGTCTGAAAATTTTACAGAGTTAGCTGAAGAAGTTGCTTCAAAATTTGGGAGAATTGATATGCTTTTCAATAATGGGGGCTTAAGTCAGCGTTCAACTGTACTTGAAACTGGACTGGATGTTGACCGGAAAATTATGGAAATCAATTATTTTGGAAATATTGCCATCACCAAAGCGGTACTTCCTTATATGCTGAAACAGAAAAGCGGACATGTCATTGTTATCTCCAGTATAGCAGGTAAATTCGGATTCTTTTTACGTTCAGCGTACAGCGCTTCTAAGCACGCTCTGCATGGTTTCTATGAAAGTTTGATGTTGGAACAAGAAGAGAACAACGTGAGAGTAACGATTGCTTGTCCCGGAAAGATCAACACCAATATCTCCATGAATGCTTTGACGGGAGATGGTGGAGCTCATGGTGTGATGGATCACAATCAGGCAACTGGTATGTCGGCTGAAGAATGTGTAAGGATCTTATTGAAAGCTGTTGAAAACGGCAAACGAGAAGTGCTAATTGGAAATAAAGAGATCAAGGCGGTTACATTAAAACGCTTTTTACCTAACTTATTTTGGAAAATCATCCGAAAGCAAAGCGCAACTTAATTATCCCGAACATACGCTAATCACTTGCTTTTAAGTTGAAGTTCGATCTGTGGATTTCTTTTCTTCAACTCTTCAATAAAACGATCTTGTTCCTCAGGAGAAACTAAAAGGTCATCAAATCGATTGTAGTGGATAATAATTCCTTTGAGCGCCAAAGCCATTTTCCAACCGGCGTAGATTTGTGTGCCACTCTCTATTTTTCGGATTTGTGAGTACTCTATTTCCTTTTTAAAGAAACCGAATTTACAGATCAATTTTTCATCTTCAAATATGTAACGAGAGGTAAAGACCAAATGTATCATGAAAAGGAGAGTGATTCCCATGATTAGTGCATAAATGAGCAGTGAGTAAAATGGCTCATTGTCGATTTTCATCCAATAAATAGGTACTACAGTGGCAATAACCATTAACACCAATGCACTTTTCATGAACCAATCCAATCGAGATTTAAATTCTACTTTCATAAGCAAAAAAGTCCCGACATATTGCCGAGACTTAAAATTATAAGAATATTTTGAAAATGATCACCACTTGAACAATGGTCTGTGTCCCATCAATGCATTGACATCTTTTCTAACGGAACTAATCACTGTCTCATTTCCAATATTCATCAATACTTTATCAATCAATTCAACGATTTGTGGAATTTCATTGGCTGCGACGCCTCTTGAAGTCAATGCAGGTGTTCCAACACGAATTCCGGAAGTGACGAACGGGGATTCTGTATCGAATGGTACCATGTTTTTGTTCACGGTAATATCTGCAAGCACTAAAGTATTCTCAGCATCTTTACCTGTAACTCCTTTTGAGCGTAGATCGATCAACATCGAATGGTTATCAGTTCCACCGGAAACGATATTATATCCCTTATTCACAAACTCTTTCGCCATAACTGCCGCATTTTCTTTTACTTGCTGCATGTATGACTTGTAATTATCGGTCAATGCTTCTCCAAAAGCTACTGCTTTCGCAGCGATCACGTGCTCCAAAGGCCCACCCTGAGTTCCCGGGAAAACAGCTGCATCAAGCAAAGCCGCCATAGATTTTGGATTGCCATTGTTCCATTTTAAGCCAAACGGATTATCGAAATTGTGACGCAACATAATGATTCCACCACGCGGACCTCTCAGGGTTTTGTGAGTTGTAGAAGTTACGATATGACAGTGTTCCAATGGGTCGTTTAAAAAACCAGTTGCAATCAATCCTGCAGGATGAGAAATATCAGCCAATACCAATGCGCCAATTTCATCAGCTACTTTTCGAATTCGTACATAATCCCAATCGCGACTGTAAGCAGAAGCTCCACAAATGATCATTTTTGGACGTTCTCGTAGGGCAACTTCTTCCATCAAATCATAGTCAACACGTCCTGTTTCTTTATTTACACCATAAAAGAAGGGACGGTACATTTTTCCGGAAAAATTGACCGGTGAACCGTGTGTTAGGTGACCACCATGAGAAAGATCAAAACCAAGAATTTTATCACCAGGTTGCAGACAAGCCAAAAATACAGCAGCATTGGCCTGAGCTCCTGAATGTGGTTGTACATTGGCCCAAGTCGCACCAAATAATTTACACAGGCGATCGATTGCCAATTGTTCAACCTGATCTACCACTTCACAACCACCATAGTAACGTTTTCCGGGAAGTCCTTCAGCGTACTTGTTTGTTAAAACGCTTCCCATGGCCTGCATTACTTCGTCACTCACAAAGTTTTCGGATGCAATAAGTTCAATTCCATGCAATTGACGCTTCTTTTCTTGTTCGATCAGATCAAAGATCTCCTGGTCTCTCTTCATTTCTGTTTATTATTTGGTGTAATTATCTGCGAAAATTTTTTTCAATCCTTCGGGTAAACTAGTATCGGGTCTATATCCTGTTAGCTTCATAAGCTTATCTGAACTACCAACCCGGCGTTCTACCTCGTAATCATACCTTTTTTTAGGTGCTTCCAAGTGAATGATCGGGGCAGTCGATCCTGTAATTTCTTTAATCAACAGTGCGAGATCTTCAATGCACCATTCTGCTTCATTTGCAATGTTAACGATCTTAGATCCCTTGATGTCCATCAGTCGCACACAGGCCTCAACTGTATCGTCAATATAAGTAAAATCTCTTGTTTGTTTTCCACTGCCAAATACGGTAATGGATTCATCGTTCATGGCTTGTTCAAAGAAGCGAGGAACGACCATTCGGTTGTCTTGGTTATTTCCATAAACGTTAAAGAAACGCAAGGAAATAACGTCAATTCCTTTTTCCTCATGATGAGAAGCTAAATAGATTTCATTGTAGCGTTTTGCCATTGCATAAGAAGTCCTAGGGTCTACCAAAACTTCCTCCGTTAAGGTGTTCTCAAATGCGGAATGACCATAAATACCACTTGTAGAGGCATACATGATCTTCTTCACATTATTGGTTTCTGCGGCAACAACAACGTTTCGTGTACCGATCACTTCTACATCCATTGTTTCAACCGGATTGTCAGCGACTATATCAACACCGAGTACAGCTGCGAAATGAAAGATCAAATCACACTCTTTAGATGCCTCAATAACCGTTTCCAATTCACGAACATCTCCTTTAATGAATCGAATTTTAGAAAATGTATCCTTATCCAGTTTGTTTCCGCGAAGTAAGGAATCGAGAACGATGACGTTGTGACCATCATTCACAAGACGCTTTGCAAGATTGCTACCTATGAAGCCGGCACCGCCTGTGATGAGTATTTTCATTGAAAAGAAAGTTTGGTCAAATATCGCAATTATTTCCGTTTTGATGCATTACATTCTCTTAATACAGTGCAGATCATGTGTCTGTAATCCTGATTCGGAGTGGATGATTCCTTCACGGTTTAATTTATCGATCCGAACCCATCCGGAAGCGTGGATAATTGTCCCGTTCTCATGGCAAATACCAACATGTGTAATCTTTCCGTCTCGGTTGCGAAAGAAGGCAAGATCTCCTGTTTGAATCTCCTCAAAGGAAACGGATTGCCCATAATCGACTTGTTGACTGGCATCTCGAGGCAGATTGATCTCATGAAAACGAAAAACCATCTGTGTTAATCCTGAACAATCAATGCCGTATGGTGTCTTTCCGCCCCACAAATAGGGAGTGTTCAGGTAATTCAATGCCTGATCATATGCGTTGCTTGCACGTTGATAGGATGGTGTATCGAGAAACTCAAAACGATGATGGCCTATATTAAATGCTTCACATGATTCAAATGGAATGTAGGCTCCTTTAAAAATGCGTTGTATTCCCCATGGAGTTTGAATACGACAATGAAGATCAGAGAGTATACCAATTCCGTCTAACCAGCGATTCACTTCTTTTTCCGTAAGAAAATGAACATGCTTAAGATCGATGTAACCGTTATAGTTGTCCATGTAGGAAGATATTTTACACCATGGACTTTGAATTTCATCGATTTGGACGATTTCACCAAAAAGCAATTGACTCACCATTTCGGAGCGGTCACTGGCCTCTGAACGAAGTGGAGAAATACTAACGGTGCAATAGGCAAGTTGATGCGACATGATCAGATCTTCGGGAATTTTGGATGCTGGATCAGGTTCAAAGCTTGTCTTACGTGACGTTCATTGTGGTAAACAATAAACAATAGGGCGTCTCCAAAACGAAGGCGAATGATCTTTGAAATAGAAATTGGAATTTTCGCTTTACGAATGTTGATAGTAGCCGCAGATTTGATGATCTGAAGTAAATCATGTTGCTCTTTTTCGAAACGCTCTGAATCGTCCCCCTTAACCAATTCCGGATGATGAACTGGATTGTAGTTACGTGGAGATTTCATCTTGCGCTTTACATTTTGAAGATTACCAAGTTTCATCGACTTCCAGGCAGAACGGCCAAGTGGTGAAGAAACAAAATTTTCACGTGGCGTTCTGAATCGCGTAGTTTCAATCTTGCGTTGCATAGCCTTGTGGTAGTAGGCCGCATATTCATTTAAATGAGCAAAAATTTCGTTAAGGCTCCAACTGTTTTGGTCCTTTTTCCAATTTTTTTGTTCCTCAGAAAGTGGAAGAATCTGACTGTTCAGAAAAGTAATGTTCTCTTCTGTGATCTTTGATGCTTCCTGCAATAATTCAGTTGATGTCATGTGAAAAATGATATACTCAAAAGTAATACAATTGTTGGAAAACCAACGAAAGAAAATATGTGTAAAAGTGAAGGATTTTGAAAAAATAAAGCAATCGATCAGTGCATTAAATCTTTTCAATTTATCCCTAATTCACGTTAAATATGGTTACTTTCGCGTTGCGTAGAATTTAGAGAGCATGAACAATCAAAAACCATTGATTCTGGTTACCAATGATGATGGAATTTCGGCAAAAGGAATTAAGTCCTTGGTTGAAGTGGCTGTTGAATTTGGTGAGGTATTGATCGTAGCACCGGATAAACCGCAATCGGGAATGGGGCACGCAATAACTGTCAATCACCCTTTGCGACTCGAACGTTCCCGTTTGTTTGAGGGGATGGATGCGTATACGTGTACAGGAACTCCTGTGGATTGCGTGAAACTTGCGATTTATGAAGTGATGCATCGACGACCGGATTTGATTTTGTCTGGAATTAATCATGGTTTAAATTCTTCGACCAATGTCTTGTATTCCGGAACAATGTCTGCCGCAGTTGAAGGAGCAATGGAAAATATTCCATCAATTGGGTTTTCATTAGCTGATTTCGATGCAGATGCAGATTTTTCGGGTACACAAAAGATTGCACGGATGATTATCGCTGAAGCTTTGAGCGATAGTTTTCCGGATCATGTTTGCTTGAATGTAAATGTTCCGAAACTTAAACCGGAAGAATTGAAAGGTTTTAGGGTATGCAAGCAAGCACATGCATTTTGGGAGGACCGATTCGATAAGCGATTGGATCAATTTGGGAAACCGTATTACTGGCTAACCGGAGATTTTCAAAATCAGGATCAACGTGAAGACACGGATCTGTATGCATTGGCTTTGGGGTATGCGAGTGTTGTTCCTACGCATTTTGATATGACGGCCTATGCGACGATCGATCACTTTAAAAAATGGGAAAAATGAATTTCAGAAATTGGGGGAAACTGCATACTTTAGGGTTGATCATTGGAATTATTTCCCCATTGATATTTATTCCCTTGGTGATAGTTTTGTTATCATGGCTGGAAAACTACGTTTTTGAACAATTGTGGTACAAATTCCTGAACGACCCTTCTGTCCGAGCTAAAATTGTGTCTTTGGCTATTATTTCAAATTTGATTTGGTTTTATATGATGCTGAATCGGGAAAAGTGGGGATTAGCTATGGGGATTATCGTTGGAACGATCGCTTACTTACCATACATATTGTACGTTAATTTCATTCTTTGATCTTGTTAGCAAAAAAGATTTATATCATTGCCGGTGAGGCTTCCGGAGATTTGCATGGAAGTAACCTCATGAAGGAAATCGTTAAAGAAGCAGAATTTCCTGTTGATTTCCGATTTTGGGGAGGCGATAAAATGGCTGAAACAGGAGGAAAGCCGGTTAAACATATTCGCGAACTTGCATTTATGGGCTTTCTTGAAGTGGTAATGAATTTGAGAACCATTTTGGGCAATATTTCATTCTGCAAAAATGATATTCTGGAGTACAAGCCTGATCTTTTGGTTTTGATCGATTATCCGGGATTTAACTTGCGCATTGCGGAATGGGCAAAAGAACAGGGAATTAAAGTTTGTTACTATATTTCTCCTCAGGTTTGGGCTTGGAAAGAGTCTAGGGTAAAGAAGATCAAACGCTCAGTTGATCAGCTCATTGTTATTTTGCCGTTTGAAAAAGCTTTTTTTGCGAAACATGGAATTGAAGCTGAGTATGTTGGACATCCGTTATTGGATGCAATTGAACAATTCCGTTCTGAGGAATTAAATTCTATTCAACAGATCGTAAAAAGTGATCGACCTATTATTGCAGTTCTTCCGGGGAGTCGAAAGCAAGAGGTTTCTGTTAAATTGCCAATTATGCTGGAGGCTCTTAGTTCGTTTAGCGACTACCATATTATTATTGCCGCAGCACCTTCTTTGGACGAATCCTTTTATCAACCTTATTTGAACTCAAATGTTACGCTCATTCAAAATGCGACGTATGAACTATTGAGTAAGGCTGAACTTGCCGTAGTGACATCGGGAACGGCCACCTTGGAAACAGCCCTTTTTGGCGTACCCGAGGTAGTTTGTTACAAAGGTTCTCCCATTTCATACCATATCGCGAAGCGTTTGGTGAAAATTAAATTCATTTCCTTGGTTAATCTGATTCTTGATCGTGAGGTGGTCAAAGAACTGATTCAAGATGAATGTCGACCGAGTCGAATTCGCGAGGAAATCCAGCTTCTATTGCCCGGAACAAAAGGGAGAGAGAAGATGAAGCAAGATTATGCCGAACTAAGTGAACTTTTAGGTAGTGGAGGTGCCAGTAAGAAAGTTGCACAATCCTTGTTGAAAACTATTCGTTGATCAGTTAATAACTGCATTTCGAACATTTAATTTTGTTTCGTGAGGTATTTTCTTTTGTCGGTAGTGTTGCTTCATGTTGTAGTGCTTAATGCGCAACAAATGCGTATTGGCGTTCTTCGCGATCATGCCATCAAGCGGATCAATTTTGCTTACAGTGACGGAAGTTATTCCATTTTTGCTGATACAAGTTATTTCGGATCAATCCTCCCTAATGAATTTGTTGAAGTTTTGCCTTTTGGTACAGATCAGGTTAAATTAAAGAAAGGAACGATTGATCTTGGAAATTTCAAGAAAGTTCAATTGGTGCAGAACACGACAAACACCTCTTTGACATTGACGGTAAAAACACCAGTGGTTAAAGCGCGTAAGTACAAAGATGATTTCGAAATCACCTCCAATGGAAAAGATTTGACCATTGTGAATGTGGTGGATATGAACAATTACTTGTCTGGTGTTGTGGAATCAGAAGGTGGAGGGGGAAAACACATTGAATACTACAAGGTACAAGCTGTTCTCAGTCGGACCTACGCTTTGAAATACAAGGAAAAACATAAAAAGGAAGGATTTGATCTTTGTGATCGTGTGCATTGTCAGGCTTACCACAGTATGATGCGGTTTACGCCCATAATTGATTCTGCAGTAATTCAAACGGCAAATGTGGTACTGGCTGATGAGAGTTCTCGTTTGATTGATGCCTATTTTCATGCGAATTGTGGGGGTCAAACGTGTGAGCCTCAGTATGTGTGGAATGAAAGTATTCCTTATCTGAATTCTTTTAAGGATACATTTTGTATTTACACGAAGCAAGCTACTTGGCAGGTACGCGTTAGTCAGGAAAGATGGAAGAAGTTTTTGGTTTCCAAATACAATTTTCCAATTGCAGACAGTTCATGTGCAGCGATGATGTTTACCTTTGATCAATTGGATCGTAAGGCATTTTATTTACATCCTGTTTTTGGAATTCCATTGCGTGATCTGCGTGAAGAGTTTAATTTGAAATCTACATTTTTTAGTTGTTATCCGGAAGGAACAGATGTTGTAATCAATGGTCGCGGGTTTGGACATGGCGTAGGGATGTGCCAGGAAGGTGCGATGAAAATGGCTCGTTCGGGATTTGATTATTCGCAGATTCTTCGGTTTTACTTTCCAGGCTCTGTGCTCCGAAATACATTTGAAGAACAATTCCTAAAGCAGAATGTCAAACGGGATCCTTTGGGGGATTATTGATTACTCATAACTGATCATGAAAATGTCTTCGTTGTCCAATTTAAAGAGTTTTTTCTCTCGCGCATAACTTTCCAACGCATCCTCGTATTTCAGTTTTTTCAGGAGTTGTGTAGTGCTCTCTAGTTTTTCAGATGTTTCTTCTTTCGCTTGTTCAAGCTTTCTCAGTTTACTATTGTGATTGACAATGGTGAAAATATCTGTATCGTCAAGGAACAGCGCGTAGATCATAAATATGATGCTGGTGATGATGTACTTATTCTTGATATGTCCGAAATATTTCTTCACGCACCAAAATTAGAGAAGAAAATTAAGTGTTGAAAAAAACTTCAATCTACTTATTAAATTAAAAATGTGTAAAATGAAAAAAGGCCATCTCGTTAGAGACAGCCTTCATCATTTCTTGTTGGATGCGGTTAGTTTACAATTGCATCATATTTTTCTTTGAATGTTTCGTCACCTTCAAACCATTGAGCAACTTTATTTAAAAGTGTTTTTGCCTTTTCACGCTGTTTCGAAGCGATATAACATTCAGCAGTTTCAAGTGCTCCGTACATCAACATTTTTTTATCTGCCTCTGACCAATCATCAATTGATGTGATCTTTTGAAGCATCAAATCAGCTTCTTTCCATGCCGTGTTTGCACCACCCTTATCCGCTTTTCTGTATTTCATAGCGCCATCCAGGTATTTCGCTCCAATTGGATTTTTTGTGATCTTATAATACTTTAAAACCCAAGCCGATGCCTTATTGTAATCTTTCGCGCCAAGATCATTTTCTACAGTCGTAACCATCGACATTTGGAATTCATTAACGAACTCCATGTGATCTTCTAGTCCTGTACCGTCTTTATCATTTTTCAAGGCTTTGGATAAAGCAGCAATGGCATCTTTATACGCATTTTTGAATTTTTCATCACCTGTACCCGATAAAGAGATCTTGTAAAGTCCTTTGGCTAGCCAAAGAAAGGGAAGTACATCCTTCTTTAAATCGTCTTTTAGCGTGTAATTGTCCGCAACTTTCACCAGTTTTTCGTAATTCGCATCCGCATAAAGGATCTTAAGATCATCGTATTTTGGCGGTTGTGCGTTCAATGCGCTTACAGAGAAGATCAGTAGTAATAAAGAAAATAGTTTTTTCATAACATCTTGTTTTATTTTCCGGTCGATTCAATAACTATGCCGAATGTAAGAATTTATTTATTTAATCCATTCCAATGGAGCCTACAAATTTATTCTGAATCATGGCTTTTTATTAGTAAAGTAAGGATTTCCTGAGCAGCTTTTGAAATTTTTGTTCCAGGTCCAAATACACCAAATACTCCGGCTTTGTAGAGAAAATCATAATCCTGTTGTGGAATTACTCCTCCAGCAATAACCATAATATCCTCACGTCCCAGTTTTTTCAATTCATCAATAACCTGAGGTACTAATGTTTTGTGTCCCGCAGCAAGTGATGAGACACCCAAAATGTGTACATCGTTTTCCACTGCTTGTTTTGCTGCCTCTGCCGGTGTTTGAAATAATGGTCCAATATCTACGTCAAAACCGATATCTGCAAAAGAAGTGGCAATCACTTTTGCTCCGCGATCGTGACCATCTTGTCCCATTTTTGCAATCATAATGCGCGGACGACGACCTTCCAAAGTGGCAAATCGATCTGTCATTTCACGCGCTGTTACAAAGTCATTATCTTCCATGGATTCATTTGAATAAACACCACTAATTGAGCGAATGGTTGCTTGATAGCGACCAAACGCATTTTCCATTGCCAAAGAGATCTCGCCTAGAGAAGCTCGTTCACGGGCACAACGCACTGCAATTTCCAACAGGTTTCCGCTATTGTTTTTTGCCGCAGTTTCAAGTTCTTGTAACAATTCACGAACTTTTGCTTCGTTACGTGAAGATCTTAATTCTGCCAAACGTTGAATTTGTGCATCGCGAACTTTGGTATTATCGACTTCAAGAATATCAATCTGATCATTGTTTTCAACTTGATAGCGATTCACACCAACAATGATATCTTTTCCGGAGTCAATACGTGCCTGCTTTCGTGCAGCAGCCTCTTCGATTCGCATTTTTGGAATTCCTGTCTCAATGGCTTTGGCCATTCCACCCAATTCCTCTACTTCCTGAATAAGTTTCCAGGCTTCGTCAACCAATTGTTCAGTAAGTTTTTCAATATAATAACTACCTCCGTATGGATCGATGAATTTGGTAATTCCCGTTTCTTCCTGAAGGTAGATCTGCGTATTTCGAGCTATTCGTGCAGAAAAATCTGTCGGCAGTGCAATTGCCTCGTCCAGTGCATTGGTGTGCAGGGATTGTGTTCCGCCCAAAGCAGCACCTAAAGCTTCAATACAAGTACGAGCCACATTGTTGAAAGGATCTTGTTCTGTTAAACTCCATCCTGAAGTTTGGCAATGCGTACGTAAAGCAAGCGATTTATCGTTTTTCGGGTTGAATTGCTTCACCAGTTTGGACCAGATCAAGCGACCGGCGCGCATTTTAGCAATCTCCATGTGGTGATTCATTCCGATGGCCCAGAAAAAGCTCAAGCGTGGAGCAAACTTGTCAATGTCCATACCAGCTGCTATTCCGGAGCGCAGGTATTCCAATCCATCAGCTAGTGTATAGGCTAATTCGATCGCTGCGGTCGCTCCGGCTTCCTGCATGTGATAACCCGAAATAGAAATTGAGTTGAACAGCGGCATGTGCTGAGAAGTGTAGGCAAAAATATCTGTGATAATGCGCATCGATGGCGCCGGAGGATAAATATAGGTGTTGCGCACCATGAATTCTTTCAGGATATCATTTTGTATCGTTCCGGATAGTTTGTCCGGCGATACACCTTGCTCCTCAGCAGCGACAATGTAAAAAGCCATAATCGGAATAACGGCTCCATTCATGGTCATTGATACCGACATCTGATCGAGTGGAATTTGATCAAACAAGATCTTCATATCAAGTATGGAGTCGATAGCAACTCCAGCTTTACCAACGTCACCAACAACACGTTCATGATCAGAGTCATAACCACGATGCGTCGCTAAATCAAATGCTACGGAAAGTCCTTTTTGCCCTGCTGCCAGATTGCGTCGATAAAATGCATTTGATTCTTCAGCAGTGGAAAATCCTGCATATTGACGAATGGTCCATGGTCGAATGGCATACATCGAAGAATAAGGTCCCCTCAAAAAGGGGGCGATTCCGGATACGGAACCCAAGTGCTCTGTTTCCTTTAGATCATCAGCGTTGTAAAACTGTTTCAACGGGATTTTCTCTGCAGTATCTAATGCGACTTCTGCCGACTTGGGTTTTGTCGGCTCTACAGTAGATAATGCAACAGTTGTAAAGTCGATTCTTTTAGTTGCCATAATTCATGTCTCTTTCGATGATCAAATTGTCTATTCCCAAATAGTTACCCGAAAACAAATAGCTGTTTTCTATAGTTTGGATGTTTGGGAATTTTGTCACGCCAATTAATGTGCGCTTTTTGTCATCATATTCAGTTAGTCGAATATCTCTTGTGTTTTGAACCAAAACCTTTAATAGTTCCCGTGCTTCACAATCCCTCAATCCAGCCATGCCTTCAAGATCTTGGAAAAGTTTCCAACCTTTTTGAGCGAGTTCTTCTGTCAGTTTTTCTAGCGAATAGCTTCCGCCAAGTGGATCAAGAACGGCATGAAAATAACTTTCTTCTTTCAAGATAAGTGAAATATTACGGGCCATTCGATCGGCCAATTCGGTTGGACCGGTCTTCGTGTTTAGGTCGTAGGGTGTTACAACAATAGTTTGTGCGCCACCTAAAACAGCGGACATGACTTCAGTCGTTTGACGCAGTAAATTGGTGTATGGATCTTTCGCTGATTTATTCAACAAGCCTGTTTTAGCAGACAGTTGACAAACGTAACTGCAGGCATGTCGTGGTTGATATTCTTTTAATATTGAGCTCCAAATATGACGTAAAGCTCTCATTTTAGCAATCTCAATAAAATAATTTGATCCAATACCGGCTCTGAAATGAATGCAAGCAGCTGCCTCATCAATGCTAAGACCTGAATCCAAAAGATCGACTAAATAGGAATGAGCCGTACTGGCCATGAAAGCCAGTTCCTGTGTACAATTTGCTCCAGTTTGTTGCAGCGAATAACCGTCTGATAAATAAATAGGAGCTTGTTTTTGCTTTAATTTTTCCGTAATTCGCTTGTTTTCTGAAGCGTAGAGTTCACCATTGTGTCGATCGAGATTTATGCGAATAACTAATGGGTAACGAGGAATCAGTTCAGTTAGTAAATAATCAAGTTGTTGTGAATTGGAAACTGTAAAACTACACGTGATATAATTGAATTCAACTCCTTCAAATAACTGATTCCAATTAATATCGTCGTCAGACAGTTCAAAGTCCAGGTGATCAATTCCCGTCATTAATGCGTTTAGTGCTTGTTGATTGGCACTTTTTTCATTCTCAACAAGGATCGCTTTGCCATTTTTCCAATTTTCACCTGATGGATTTGCGCCACGTGTATATGGAAAATCTCCCGGGTTTATAGAGTTGGTAATTACACTTTCACTGTGCTCAAAAGCGCGGAAAGAAATTCCTTCCACTTCGTCATTAAAATGCAATACGGATAAATCATCTGCTTTCAAATCCTTTTTCAAGCGCTGGATCCACTCATCCATACTAACCGATGGAAAGGTATCTTTTATGCCAATCATGCGTGTAAAATAAGTTGTTTTTTCTGAAGGTAAACGACCGTCGTAACCATCGTAAGCAACACAGGTGCGAGTACAATTCCGACGTAGGGAATACTATATAATGCGAGGAACAACATTCCTGATATAACGGTTGTCCACATATTTTTAAATGAAAATCCCAAGCTTGAGAAGATTCCGATTTTATAGCGTTCCAAGCTGTAATCATAAAAGGAGAATCCAATGAAAAATGCAGAAATGAGCATAAATACAAGTGAATTCAGGAAGTGCAATCCAAAGATCCATGAGAATAACCAAAAGGTTCCCATGAAAAGAAATTGAAGTATCAGCGCTATACAAACCAATCCAATCATTCGCATGAAGTCAATAAATATTTGAGCGACATCAAATGGATATTTTTGGCCAGTCAGCTCAGTATCCACCCCTTCAGACAGAAAGGTATTGAAAGGAGAAAGTATGGTTAACACAAAGAAGATGTAGATTTGAATAACGATATAATAGATAACTCCAAATGTGCTCTTGATTACACCGGACAAAAATCCGCCAATTAGCGGTACACTTTCCAGAAAGGAAAATACATTTTCACCCTCACGAAGTAACGTGTAGAACGAGAGGAAAAAAAAGGAAACGACTAAACCGGGAAGAAAATAAAGCAGAAATCGCCCTTTTTTCAATTGGTCTATAACAATTTTGATGGCATTTATATGCAGTTGTATAGCTTTCATCGTGTGTTCAACGAAAGTAAGAAAATTCTAGCGAAGCAACTTAAGAATAAGGTAGGAAACCGCATAAAAAGTGATCCAACTCAGAATGAGACTGCTGACGGATGTGTAGCCTTTTTGTTTCCAATAATACCAATTCAGACTACCGAGAACAATCCCGGGTATGATCGGATAGATCAAAAGGGCGTAAGGGGCATGAAGGGACATATTTTCAATCCCGGGCTTCGATCAAGCCAAACTGCTCGAAATGATGTGTTAAGTGTTTCGCATGGAGTTTTAACCATTGTTCATAGTTCAAAGGACCATAATAGGGATGTAACTCTGTTCGACTTGGATCTTCAGCGAAGTGATTTTCAAAATCGATCCACTCCAATAAAAATTCGTCAATTGCCAGTTCAATCTCTTCATTGCGAAGTGGAACATTTTCGGGGGCAAACGATACAGCAATATTCTTTGCCATCGGTTTATCGGAATCTAAAAACGCCAACATCCGATCGATTTTGTCTTCAGGAATTTCCAGTGGGAAGTGATCTTTTCCGGATGCAACGCGAATTGAATCTGATAAATGTTCGATCATGCGTTGCGCGCTCATATGTCCCCACAAGGGTTTTGTTTCAGGATCGAGTTGATCGAGCAGAGGAATGATCTCTGTGATATCTGTTTGGATAAATGGCATGAATTATTTTTTTCCTACGACGATATTCAAACTGTGTGGAATTACCTGCACTTTTAATTCTTGACGCACGTTAAAAGGCTCGCCATCGTAATGGGCCATTTTGTGCGGAATTTGTATGGTGGCATTTTCAAAGGAGATCACTTCCGTAAAACGCGATTTATGTGAAGTTCTTTTGAAAAAACGATAGATAAGTCCCGGCATTGACCAAATAGAAAATGGCTTCAAGATACACAATTCAATCTTTCCGTCAGTAACATCTGATTTTGGAGAAACGACAAATCCATTTCCAAATTCTGAGGAATTGGCTATCGTACAAAGGACAACCGGCATCTTTTTCACTTCCCCGTTCATGTCCACGGAAATATTTACAGGATTGTATTTCCAGAATTCACGAGCAACCAATTTTGCGTATGACCAAAATCCACGCTTGTGGTATTCATCAAATTTTTTTGCGATCAAGGCATCTAATCCATAACCTCCAACTCCAAGGAACGGTCGGTCATTCACTTTCACTGTGTCCATTCGAATGAAATCCATTTCATTGATGCATTCAATGGCTTTGGTATAATTCAATGGAATCCCAAGGTGACGCGCCAACCCATTGCCTGAGCCGGTTGGAATGATTGCCAATTTTGTTTCTGTTCCGATCAAAGCAGTACCCACTTCGTGAACAGATCCATCTCCACCAACGGCACAAACGATATCAATTCCTTTTTCAGAGGCTTCTTGAGCGATCTTCTTGGCGTGCTTGCGGTATTGGGTGAATACAATATCGTACGTGAAGCGACTCTGATCCAGATGTGCCTCAATCAATCCGGGAAGTTCGCCTTTTTTGCCAACTCCGGAAATCGGATTAATGATGAATCGTATGTGTTGCTTCATTGTACTTTTGTTCGGTTCTTCAGAAGGTCGCTGTTATAGCGTTGAATGATTGCCTTCAACCGATTTTCATACAAATATACCTTTTGTTTGTGAAATGCCAAAGAATCAGTAGGTGACTTTTCGTTTTTGCGCACTTCATACAGGTTGCGAGACCTGTCTTTGTTGAAGCTGAGCATGAAATTGTCCCTGAAATAATAATGGGTTCCTTCCAAATAAGCTACAGCTTCCGGTTTCACTTTACTGAAGTAGGAATTTCCAAAGGCGTAATAGTCCGTTTTGATGTTCAATAAGTCCAAAACGGTTGGCATGATATCCATTTGTTGAAAGATCTTGTCCTCTTTTTTTGCTTCTATTTTTCCTCCGGGATGATAGAATAAAATTGGAATTCGGTACATCATCGAGCGCTGATTGAAATGCGCCGTGCTCGATGACGGTGTATGGTCAGCACAAATCACAAATAAGGTGTTGTTGAACCATTTCTGTTTTTTGGCTTCGTCAAAGAATTTACGAAGTGCGATGTCGCCATAATTGATCGAAGCACAGATCTTTTGCGGACCTTTCGTTACCTTATCCTTCATATGATCCGGGATGAAGTAGGGGTGATGGGAAGAAAGGGTAAACAATGTCGCGAAAAATGGCTTGTCATTCTTGCTCAATTGTCTGGCCGTCCATGGATTAAAGTACTCATCAAGGATTCCCCATGTTTTATCGAAATGTGCGTCGTTATTGTATTCCCGACGACCGAAATACTGTTCAAATCCGGCTGCAGCGGCAAAGCTGTCAAAACGCATCGAACCGTTTGTTGCACCATGGTAAAATCCGGTTGAATAGCCATTTTTCTTCAAAATATGTGCAAGCGATTCGATCTTGTTGTTGGCGTAAGGTGAGGAAATATAGGGGTTGTCCATCAGTGTAGGAATCGAAGCGACAATTGCAGGAACGGCTTCAATGGATTTTTTTCCGTTGGCAAAAGCGTGCTCAAAATACAGGGATTGGTCAATCAGAGAATCGAGAAAAGGGGTATAGGAAGGTTTTGCTCCGTAAGCGCCAATGAATTCGATCCCAAAACTTTCCAGGATAATGATGACTACATTCGTTCCATCGGGTAAGATCTGCTGAGGTTCACTTGTTTTGACCGGATC
This sequence comes from Crocinitomicaceae bacterium, assembly GCA_036825545.1. GTDB lineage: Bacteria > Bacteroidota > Bacteroidia > Flavobacteriales_D > Crocinitomicaceae > M0103. Next base: position 43,185 of record DAISYB010000019.1, read on the forward strand.
GAATAATTTCAAGCCTTCTTTCTCACTAAAGTAGGATTTCTCTTCGAGGCGTTCCTGACCGTAGGATTTGATCATAGTGAATCCGGTATTCAATACCAACGCTGAATTTTCTGTACTCGTGAATTGAGCCGCTTCTATGATTCCGACCGGTTTCAATTGAAATCCACCACGACCGATCACCACCAAAAGCGGAATTGTGAGCGCATAGTTAACGAGACTACTGCGAAACGTATTGTTTGCTTGAAGTGGAAGTTTTGTCCGGATGAATCGATTCGCCGTGAAATGCACGATGGAAACCACGATGAGCAATAGGATCAAGAGCCAGAAATCACTGATAAAGGTCGTTAGCAATTGCTTGAGATCGCTTCCTGCGCCCAAGACAGTGAACAGGTCGATGGTGCTGCGCTTAGACGTGTATTTGAAATACTCAATATCCAGAATATTAACTGCATAGAGCAGAATCGCAGTAATGTGATAGTAAAGAACAGGAATTCTTTTTTTGACAGAAAGCGGAAAAATTCGGTCGGGGAGCAGTGACAGGATTACAAAGGGTAAAAAGCACAAAGCTACCGTTATGAGGTCGAACCATGAACCAAAAACAAAATCCCACAATTGCGCATTAAGGAAGCTTTCTTTGTTCGAGAAATAAAATAGAACGCGGATAACAGCCAGTAAGATCAATACGATCCCCAATTGCAACAGAATTCGGCGAAGGATGGGCGGTATTTTAAAGCTCAATTTCATTTCAGCGAAACAAAATTACGTTGAATATCTCGAAGAATTCATAATATTGTTGCTGCACGATCGTATGATCAAACCAAATCAAAGACAATGAAAACCATATTTACCACACTGCTTGTTAGTTTATTTTTTGGGCTTTCCCAAGGTGTCACAGCGCAGAATGATCAAGCCTTTGTTATTTACAATGCGAAAGGAAAGAAGGTTTCCTATAAGAAAATGAAGAAGAAAGTGCTGGAAGGTGAGTACGTCTTCTTTGGCGAGTACCATGATAATCCGATCTCACATTGGTTGCAATTCGAATTATTGAAAGACCTGCACGTCAAGCACGGAACATCTTTGAAAATTGCCTTTGAAATGTTGGAGCAGGACCAGCAGATGCGCCTGAATGATTTCATGATCAGCAAGATCTCTGACAAAGAATTCAAAGACAGCATGCGCCTCTGGCCGAATTACAAGACCGATTACCAGCCGATCGTACAATATGCCAAAGAGAACGGATTGTTTTGCCTCGCGAGCAATGTCCCACGAAAATACGCTTCCCTCTTGTTCAAAAAGGGACGTGCTGCTCTGGATACCTTGTCAGAAGTGGAAAAAGCATACATGGCCCCACTGGATTTTGTGGTGGATTCTACTCTTTCGCAGTATGCGGCTTTGTTGGAAGCAGGACAGCACATGGGTGGAAATCGTTTGATGGAAGCGCAGGCCTTTAAGGATGCAACCATGGCACATTTTATGAAATTGAACAAGCGTCCGGGGGATATTTTTTATCACCTGAATGGAGCGTATCATTCCGATTTTTACCAGGGCATTATGTGGTATGTGCAGCAATACGACGCACAGGCGAAATTCGTAACGATCTCAACGGTCACACAGGAATCGATCAAGAAGCTGGATAAGGAACATTTGGGTCGCGCGGACTTCATTATTTGCGTTCCGGAGAGTATGACGAGGACGCATTGATATTATAATTAGGAATTAGGAATGATGAATTTGTGAACTAAGGAATTAAGAATTAGTGAATGAAGGTTGGTTTTTTGAAGTTTTATAGCGTTTTGCTCATTCTTTTATCTGCTCACTATTCAGTCTTAAGTCAAAAAAAAGATCCATTTTTATGAACTGCATAAAAAAGCCACCAGGTGTTTAGATTATCTCCTTCAATCGAGCAGCTTAGAATCGATATCCTATGTTTAATCTTATCATTCCTGTCAAATATATTCTATGGAAAAATGATTCACTAGATAAGTAATTCGGGTTATCCGAGGTTTTACTTCTTGTCAATCCACCCGCATTGATGTCTGTTCCTACATAGGCGTCTTTAAGAATCCTAAATTGAAATCCATAACCACCAGTCAGGATTAAATAGTTGTAGTTAATTTCATCATATAGTGAGCGAAATCGCTTATTCGATGAGGTGAAATTGGTTATGAAATAAAGGTTGAACCGGTTTGAAATTCCATTCGCAAAATACATGTAATTTAACTCCAATGAAATAATTCTCACATTCAATGCCTCAAATGGATGGATTCCGATTCCAAGTTCCAATTGATGATTATTCTTGAAATAGGTCGCTGTTGGTGCTATTCCGACTGATTGGGAATACTCTAAAAGACTTGAGTTAACTGCACAACCAAACCGTCCTTTGACTTTATCAGTTTGAGAAAAGCAAGTGAAAGCGATTATTATAAAAGTGGTAAACAGTATTTGTTTCATAGGGATTGATTTCTGCGTGATTTAATTTTATTCTTGATAATTCTTATTTCTTCTGTTAGGTTAACTTTAAGTTTTAGACCGTGTAGGATCGGTTTCTCCTCTTAAAATTATAATTCAAACTACTGTTTAAACCATATCTGAAATAGTAAACATCAGAATCAGTATAAAGGGTTCGAAGTTGGAAGTCTGTGAAGGCTTGAAGTGTTATGTATATTGATTTAGATAGATTGAGTTGCAAGCCCATTGCGCCGCCTACTGTGCCATTGATCCTGTGTTCTTCTTTTGGTTTTATTTTTCGGGAATAGGTATAGAAGAAATCATCATAACCTTGAGCATGGTTGTATGGATCTGGTATGTAGGTATAGCGCCATCCTTTATTCCACTTCATCATCATAATTTCAATATGGGCTTTTGTGTATAAATTGATGATTTTACTGTTGACAAAAGAATAGGAAAACGTTAAAGGAATACCAACATAACCATATCCGGAGCGACCAGCATTGATCCATTTTTTATTTATTTGGTTGTTATAATATCGGTTTGTCGTTTTTGAATATTCTAATCCAAACGATTTAAAATTAACTCCGGTTCCGATGGAGAATTTGAAGTTGATACGTTTGGTCACCTCAAAACCGAAGTTTTTCACACGGATCGGTTTTTCCGTGTAAATATATTCTCTATACGCATTGTTTGTTGTATCTGTAATTACAATGGTTGTATCATTAGGCCATCGATCCTTTACCCTATTGCTCTCTGCATTGGTGTAGATCACTCCAATCGACCAGCTTCGTTCCGGTTTGTCTTGCGGAAAAACCAATGAACTGATGAAAAAGACCAGAATAAAAGACTTAAACTGCATGATTAGGATTATCTCAGCAAGTTAAAAAAAATAGTTAGAAAGAGAAAACCGGCGACTGAGTGATCGAGGTACGAGATTGTACCGAAGTCGACGGTTTTCTCTTTACTTCAACTTATCCGCTTTCTCCTGTGCCTCTCGCATGATCGCGTCGGCCTTTTTGTCGCCTTCCTGTTCGATTTTTACGGCTTTTTCTTCAGCTTCTTTGATCAATTTGTCACCGGAGGCTTTGGCTGCTTGTTGCTTCAACGGATTCGATCCCGCTTGGTCCATCAGTGCTTTGGCTTGTTTTTGTGCTTCTGCACGCACGGCATCAGCTGATTTTTTAGCTTCAGCTTTTGCTTTGTTCGCGTTTTTCTGACCTTCGTCTAAAATTTCCTTCTTGCGTTTCTCTAATTCTGCTTTAACATCCTCAATCTTGTCATCGATAATTGCTTTCACCGTATCCTTGATCGTTTCCTTGATGTTGTCGATCAATTGATCCTTCAAATTACCGGTCGCCGCCATGAGTGATTCCTTGAAATCAGTTGAGATTTTCGGATTGGTAACTGTACCCAATACATCTACTTTCACCGGAATGAAGTCAGGAATGGATTTGAGTTCGATCTTTGGAGAAAGAGCATTTACTTTCGCAATCGCTTGTTCGGCCTGCTTGATCAAAGCACCCGGAATTTCTTCTTTCGGCACCAGCATTTTCAGGTCGTAATCGATCGCTTGTTCGAAAGAAGTGAATCCACTAACTGTAGTTTTGATCTTGCCTAATTGTACATCGAATGGTTTCACATTCACCTTCCCATCGGCAAATTGGAACTTGGCTTTTACATCTTTCAGCGTTTGTGAAGACAATTTATTCATTTGAAGAACTTCCGCCATTTTCTCCATGGGCTTGAATCCTGAAATGGTCACCGTACTCGTTGAAAGATCACCAAGTCCTGTCAATGAACTGTAGATCGGATCGAGATTGGCTGTCAGATCCGATTTCATTTCGAAGTTCGAACTGATCTTTCCTTGCGCATATTTCGCGATCGGAGCGAGTTTGTCGATGGTCATGAAGTTCTTTGCCAGCGTTTGAATATCGATGTCTTTCAGTGTGTAAGCAAAATCAATCTTTGGCTTGGAATGGTCGCGTGTATCGTAACTGCCACGAAGTCCAACCGATCCGCCCATTGCATTCATGGAAAGACCTTCCAATTGTGCCACTTCTTCCTTCATTTTTACCGTTCCATTCACGTTTTGAATGTCCAGTCCGTTGTATCTCATGTTTCCAATCGACGTTCTCAGAGTAAAATCAACATTGTTCGGAATCAAGACCGGCTCACTGCTATCCGCGGATGCTGTTGTTGACTCTGTCGTTGTTTCTGATGCCGGAACGATATTCATCAATTCGTCGATGTCCATGTTCTTGCTCGCAAAATTGAAGTTGCCTTTGAGTAATTCATCGCGGAAAATGTAGCCTAGGTAGTTGTCGATCGTACCGCTGACATTGAAATCGGATTTCCCTGTTTTGGCCAGCATTTTCTCCAAAGCCAGATTCTTTGGTGAGAAGCGGAAAAGCATTTCGCTAATCGCTACATCGTTTGTCAGATCAGGCGATTTGTAAAGCATGTCTGTTAATTTCAATGTGCCCTCGGCCTTGAATTTTTCGTATTCTTCCCTTTCGATAGCACTCATGCGCCCGTCCAATTTGATGTCAGCGTCAAGAATTCCATTGTACGATTCTCCCTCAGCAACAGGAATGTAGTTTTTTAATGTCGCCAGATCAACTTTCGCTAAAATGTTTGAAATGATCAAAGGGTCCGTCATTGGATTGCGCATTTTTAGATCTGCAGCCAGCTTGTTACCACCGAAATTGGCTGTGAACTTGCTGACATCAAGCGTCATTTTATCCAGATTGTCTCCACCTGAAAAAGCACTGGCAGCACGGACATTGATTCCGTCGATCGATCCAGGTAGGTCAGGATAACGAATAGAACCATTGTCCACATTGAGTTTAAAGTCCCAGCCCGGCAAATTCACGTCATCCATGCGACCTTTTACCATTCCGCCCAGTTCCATCGATCCTTTTGTTACCATACTTTCATAACCGGTGCGGTAGAATGTTGGGATCAATGACAGGAAATCTTTAAATGTCGCCTTGGAAGCATTCATTTTCAGGTCCATGTTGTCGTATCCCTCCAACATTTCATAAAATCCATCCAGACTGAAATTGAGTGCATTTAATTTGAAAACATTTTCCTTTAATGTGAATTTGCTTGATTTATCAGTGAATTCCATCAGGATATTCATAACGATATCCGTTTTAACGTCCGTGAGGTAGTTGATCCCATCCATTTTGAAGGTGATTTGATCCATTTCTGTTGTTGTTTCAAAATCGATCACATCAGCGGTCAAATCTCCTGTACCGGTATGGTTCAAATTACTGATCTTAGCAGACATCGCTGATGGTTCATCAAGGTAATTGATATTTGCCCCGGAGATACTGTATTCTTTCAAAGACAGTTTAAAGTTGGACGGTTCGGAGATCTCTTCTTCGGTTTTGAGTGAATCAGGTTTTACAATATCGTAATTCGCCAAACCATTATTGAGTACGCGCACATCAAAACTTGGTTCGATGAGATGAATTTCATCAATTTCAACCTGGTCTCCTGAAATAACGCTCCAGAAGCCCACATGTGCTCTGAATTCTTTTACATTCATCAATTCGACGCCTTCGAAAGTTTCAATTCCCTCCAATTTCGTATCGTTCAATTGAACAGTCATATTGGGGAAGGTAGAAATGAAAGTTAAATCGAAATCTCCAATCGTAAGTTTGGCATTCAGGTTTTTATTTACCTCGTCGATCACCATTTGTTTAATCTGATCCTTGAAGAAGATCGGGATCAGAATTAAAGCAACGATCAACAGCAAGAAAGAAATTCCTGTCCATTTCAAAATCCGTCTAAACAGACTTTTTTTCTTTTTTTGTGAATTTTCCATAGTTCCTGGATGTGGATTTACGATATTTGTTCTTTGTGAACTTCTAGTGTAAAGGTAAGAAATTATGATGCGTACTCTTTTTGTAATAGGATTTTATTTAACATCTTTTTTCAGTTATTCTCAAATTGTGATCGGAGAGGAAGTAGAGGAAAAAAAGCCCAATGGGAACGAAGTCGAGAAAACCGTTCGCGAGAAAAAAGTAGTGGAAACAGATGGCATCAATTCTATTTATTTTGTAACGAACTGGTCATCAACGAGTAGGTCGCTTGTTTCGAATGGAGAGTTATTTGGAAAAGAGTTGGGGACAAGAGCGGACGAGACAACATTGAATACCTGGTCATTTGGATTGGGATTAAGAAATCGCTTTGGTCGTCATTATTTTTGGGACGGTGGAATAGCTTATTACCGTAACGGTGAGAGTTATTTGTTCACGGATATTGACACCATGTTTGCCTATCAGAATTACTACAATTATATCGCTATGCCTTTGCGATTGAATGCTTTTATTGGCGATAAGTACAAACTCAGTGCAGGTGCGGGACTTGTTCCTCAAATGTTTTCTTCATTTCGCCAGGAGACGCAATGGGAAACAACGACCCAGTCAAAAGGAAAAGATACCGAAAAAACGAAAAGTGGCTACAATTCATTTGCCTTAGGTGCTATTGTAAATATTGGTTTAACCATGGACTTTGATAACGGTTGGACATTATTGGTTTCACCTGAATTCAGATGGCAATTGACGTCCAGTTACACGAAGATTGCTCCTTACATTCATAAGGGACGTGCTTACGGTGTTACATTTGGTTTGATCAGAAACTTGTAGTCGAAATGAAAATTAGTGCACTCATACAGTTTTTGGAGGGTCGTGTCCCCAAATCTATGAAGGAATCCTACGATAATTGTGGATTATTAGTCGGTGAACGCAACAATGAACTCTCCGGTGTTTTGATCGGTTTGGATTGTACTCCTGAAATGGTGTTGGAAGCTGAGAAAAACAACTGCAACTTGATCATCGTACACCATCCGGTCATTTTCAAAGGACTAAAAAAAATAACTGGATCCAACTTGGTGGAACGAACGGTTATCGAGTGCATCAGAAAGAATATTGCGCTATATGCTATTCACACGAATTTGGACAATTACCACTATGGTGTGAATCATGAGATCGGGCAGCGTCTCGGATTAAAAGATCTGAAAATTTTGAAGCCAAAGAAGGAGGTTTTGAGCAAGTTGATTGTTTATGTTCCTCATGATGCTTCTGAAAAGGTTAGCTCTGCTATATATGCAGCCGGAGCCGGAAAAATTGGAAATTATGAAGAGTGCAGTTTTACGGTTGAAGGTAAAGGAACGTTTAAACCTGTCGCTGGAGCAAATCCGTCTACTGGTGAGTTGAATGTGCGTTCTGAACTTTCTGAATTGCGCATGGAGTTTTTGGTAAGTAACCATGTGATTGGCTCGGTGTTAAAAGCAATGCGTTCATCCCATCCCTACGAAGAAGTGGCTTACGAATTGATTGCTTTGCAGAATGAAAATCAAACAGAAGGCAGTGGCATGTATGGCGACTTGGAGCATCCGATGAATGAAATGGATTTTCTGGCTCAGGTCAAACGGGATTTCAATTGTGGTTGTATTCGTCACACGAAATTAGCCGGAAAACCAGTGAAAAGAGTTGCTTTTTGTGGTGGATCAGGAAGTTTTTTGTTGCAGGATGCTAAATCTGTTGGAGCTGATATTTTTATCACCGGAGACTTTAAATACCACGAGTTTTTTGATGCAGAAGAGGAGATCATCATTGCAGATATAGGTCACTATGAAAGCGAGCAATTCACAGTAAATTTACTTGCTGATATTTTAACCAAAAATTTTCCTACCTTTGCCGTTCGATTAACGGGAATAAATACAAATCCTATAAATTACTTTTGATACATGGCAGCAGCTGCAACGAAAAAAGAGGCTACGGTGGCGGATAAACTGGACGCCCTATACGAATTGCAAAAAATTGATTCTGAGATCGATCGCATCCGTACGATCCGTGGAGAATTGCCTTTGGAGGTTCAAGACCTCGAAGATGAACTTCTGGGATTGGAAACACGAATTTCGAAGTTCGAAGAAGAAATTAAAGAATTGGAGACTGAGGTCCTTGACAGGAAGAATGCTTCAAAAGATGCTGAAGCGGCTATAGCAAAGTACAAGGAGCAGCAAAACAATGTGCGTAACAACCGCGAATTCGAATCTTTAGCAAAAGAGATTGAGTTTCAGGAATTGGAGATCAAATTGCACGAAAAGAAATCGAAGGAAGCAAAGGCAAAAATTGAGAATAAAATTGAGATTCTTGCTGAGGCTAAAGAAAGATACGAGTTCCGTGCTGGCGATTTGAAAACAAAGAAAGCTGAATTGGATGAGATTGTTTCTGAGACGCAGAAAGAGGAGGAAGATTTAGTGAAGTCGTCAGACGCTGCTAAAACGAAAATCGACGAGCGTTTATTGATGGCCTATGAGCGATTGAGAGGAAACGCGAAGAATGGGTTGGCAGTTGTTCAGATTGAGCGTGATGCATGTGGAGGATGTTTCAATAAAATCCCACCTCAGCGTCAATTGGATATCCAGTCGAAGAAAAAAGTGATTGTTTGTGAGCACTGTGGACGTATTTTAGTTCCTTCAACTGAGAACGAAATTTAAGATAAGCAGAGCGATCTGTAAACTACTAAAAGGGCGGATCATCCGCCCTTTGTTTTTATAAGTACACCAATGAAATTCAGTGATTACAACATATCTCCCTTGCTTAAGGAACAGTTGAATGAGCTCGGTTTTAATAAACCAACCGATATTCAGTTCAAATCCATTAAACATATTTTGGATGGAGAGGATGTAATGGCTGTTGCGCAAACCGGTACCGGAAAAACAGGTGCTTTTGCCATTCCGGTGATTGACACACTTGAGCGAAGAAAACGCAAAGGATACAAAGGCGTTCGTTGTTTAATTATGGTGCCAACCCGGGAATTGGCAAAACAGATCTCTGAAGTGTTCAACCAAATCGGGAAACGTACTTCAGTACGAGCTTTTGGACTCTTCGGGGGTGTAGAACAGGAACAACAGATCCGTACACTTCGCAATGGGGTAGATGTTTTAGTTACAACTCCCGGAAGGATGTTTGATTTGATTTCACAAGGTTTTCTCGATGTTTCAAAATTAGAGTTTCTCGTTTTAGATGAAGCCGATTTAATGTTGGACCTTGGATTTAACAAGGACATTAAAGATGTCTTGAAACATGTGCCAAATAAACGACAAACGCTGTTCTTTACCGCTACCATAAGCCGGAAGATTAAGAATCTAGCCTATGAGGTGGTTCGAGACGCAATACGAATTCAAATTTCTCCAAAGAATCCGGTAGCGAAGAACATAGATCATGCAGTGGCTTTTGTTGAAATGGACGATAAACGATTTTTTCTGGAAAATATTCTAAAAGAATACGAGGATAAGCAGTTTATCATTTTTGCACGCACCAAAGTTCGTGTGGAACGAATTGTGGCAGCAATGGAACGAGTGGAAGTGAAGACGGAAGCTTTACATGGAGGTATTGATCAGAAAGAACGTTTTTCAATTTTGGAGCGTTTTCGTTCAGGAGAGAATAAGGTGTTGGTAACTACAGATGTTGCATGCAGAGGAATTGATATTCCAACAATGGATTATGTGATTAACTACGATTTGCCTGACAATCCGGAGAATTATGTGCACCGCTGTGGAAGAACAGGCAGGGGAAACAGACGTGGGCAGGCATTATCATTTTGTAGTCCTCAAGAAAAACCGCTACTGGTTCAAATCGAGGAATACACAGGTGAAGAGGTGGAGCACTACGAAATTTCAAAAGATGAGTACAAAGACATTTTGTTTGATAGCGATTCAGCCGGATACGATTGGCAAAAGTTAATCCGTGATGCCAATAAGCACGACGGAAAGGAAAATGAATGGTGAAACACATTTAGAAAAAATTAAAAAGGCTGTCAATTGAAACTGACAGCCTTTTTTTCTATTCTGAATTTTGATTTAGTTCTTGAATTTCAACAAGTAGTTCATATCATCTTTACTGAAATTTACGAAGTAGATTCCTTCAGCGAAATCATTGACATTAATGTGAATTGTTTGATTGGATTGATCTACATTCACGAGATTGCGCATAACTTCTTGTCCGACTAAAGACAAAATGTGAACTTCATATATCCCAAAAGGAAGCTCGGTGATCTCGAAGACGATTTGTTTATCGCTTGGATTGTAATACGCATGAAGATTTGCAGGCGTGAACTGATCGATTCCCAAATAATCACAGTTATCTATCGTAACATTTACAGTGGCTAAATCACTGTCACCACAACCATTTGTTCCATTTAAAGTGACGTTATAGCTTCCAGGTCCAGGAAAAGTGACGGTTTCCGTACCACTTGTAGAGCTTGCAGGTGTGCCGCCGGTGAATGTCCATTCAAATCCGGTGACATCATCTGAATTGACCATTCCATCAAAATAGATCGGTTGATTGTAACAAATAGTCACACTTGGTGCGTAGGAAATTGCAGTGGTTGGCGGAGCTTCTACATAAACTGTTACTTCAGAAGATGAGCTACATGCTCCTTGAGTACCACTCACAGTATAAGTAGTCGAAGATGTCGGCGTGGCGGTAACGGAAGCTCCTGTTGATGCGGATAAGGTTCCTGCAGGTGACCATACATAGCTGCTTGCCCCTGACGCTGTCAAAGCTACCGATCCACCCGGACAAACATATTGGTCAAGTGGTGAAACAGAAATCACCGGGTTTGGCAGTACAGTAATTTCAGTAGAATCGATAGCATAGAATCCACATTGATTCGATGCTACCAAATATGTCATGTACGTTCCGGGATTATTGAAAATGAATGATGGCGTGTTACCAACTGTATAACCATTGGCTACACCTTCAATGTACCATTCATTGGTTACAACATTTGTATTTGTCGTGTTTTGGAAGGTGATACTGTTTCCAGCACAAACTGAAGTTGCTGAAAGTGCCATTGTGGCGCGAACAGGATATTGCGTGGTCAGTAACTTCATGTGCATGGCTTGTTTTGGATTGCCAATAAATGTGGTTTCGAAGTTATACCAACCTGCCGGTGCACCAAAGGCATTACCTGTACCAAGTCGCATCCAACAGTAATTAGGTCGGCCTGTTGCGTCGAAGTTGAAATCATGCGTGTAAGCAATGGCGTAAACTTGCCCTGAAGGAACAGGACTTGGAACTTCAATTCCTACGAAGAAGTTTTGATTGATTAGGAAGGGATTGTCAAATTCAACGATCGTTGGATAAAATGAATTAGGTTGACCGGGAACTGTTTGATTGTCTTCAATCTCTTGAAGGGAAACGGTTTGTGTATGCAGCACTGCACCGGGTTGACCGGCTACTTCAGACCAAATTCTGAAAGTGACGGTTTCACTTGCATTATTTGCATTTCCTCTGACAAAATAGACGATCATGCTTTGAATATGAGATCCCGGAGGAAACTCACTGGCAGTGTATCTTTCACTAAACGCAGTTACACCTTCTGTATTTGTACCGCCTAAGTATGAGTTCGTTGACAAGGTGTAAGTGTAAATCGTATCGGCCGGCAAAGTATGTGTAACGGTGTCACAACCTGTGGTTGCATTTACCTGAATGTAAGCTGTTTTTGTTTCGGTATCTGAACCATTGGCATTTGTGGCGGTTAAAGAAACAGTATACGTGCCAGGCGTATTGTAGGTGATGTTTTGCGGATTAGCCTGTGTAGAACTGGCAGGTGTTCCGCCTGTAAAACTCCACGCATAACTAGTAGGGTTGTAAATCGAAAGATTAGTGAAGTTTACTGAACTTCCTTGTGGAATCACCGTGATATTAGCAGTGAAATCGGCAACCGGAGCCCAGTTTAAAGTGGAGGAAATACAAGCCATCGCATTGGCTGCATTAATCCGCCCTGAACCGAGTTGGCTAGAGAAAGCTCCGGCAACTGGGTCGCACGTTGTTTTTAAACAATTTTCAATGTCTGCAGGAGTTAAGCTTGGGTTTAAGGAGAGCATTAAACCGGCAAGTCCTGCTACCATTGGCGAGGCCATTGAAGTTCCCTGTTTGATTCCGTAAAGAGAAGATGAGCCGGAAGGAAGTGTACTGTAAATGGAAGTCCCTGGTGCAGCTAGATCTACCCAGCCGCTACCATTGTCATAGTTAGAGAAAGATGCTTTATTATCTGTTCCATTTGTTGCGGCAACAGAAATAACGTGGTTGTAACCGGCTGGGTAAAAAACAGTGTTCACATTATCGTTTCCACAGGCAGCTACCATTACCACTCCTTGATTGTGTCCGTAATTAATAGCATTTTGATAGGTCGTTGAAAATTGATCTGATCCGTAAGACATGTTGATCACGTGAGCACCGTTCTCAATCGCATACAAGACCCCTTGAAGGGTAGATGTCAATGATCCCGTTGAGGATGCAGCCCGAATACTCATCAGTCTAACACCATGACCAATTGATGCAATTCCAACATTGTTGTTTGACGCAGCGCAAGCAATCCCGGCTACATGCGTTCCATGATCAAATGAACTGACAGGAGTTCCCGGCATTGGACTTCCTTGGAGACTTGGATTGGTCGTGGCAACGTTTACTCCATTTCGATCGTCCACATATCCATTTCCGTCATCATCGATTCCGTTCCCAGGAATTTCATCACTGTTTACCCAAAGAATGGAAGCAAGATCTGGATGAGTTATGTCTACCGCATCGTCAACCACTGCAACTATAATCTGTGATGAACCAATGCTGTAGTTCCATGCTGTTTCTGCCTGGATTTTAAATAATCCCCATTGGTTTCCCGGACCATAAAGCGGATCGTTTGGCACCAGTGTTTTCTTCATCAATGGAACACGTTCGGCATATTCAACTTGTGCGAAGTTGCTCAATTCACGAATAAGTACATCGACGTCAGCAAAGTTTTCAAATTCAAGTTGATAAGTTCGCTTTAATGCTGGTGCATTGAAATGTGCAAATGGTTTACTAAGTACTATTCCATTGTGTTTCTCAAAGAATTCAGCTAAAAAAATCAATTCTGTTCGCGCATCATTTGTGCTTTTTGATCCTGAATTAAACTGAAGCTGTTTGTTGAGTACAACATGGTTCTTCAATTTGAACCAAATTATTCCGTCTTGTGAATTGGAATAAACGGTTTGGGCATGGGTATTCATTAGACTCCCAATGCTGAATAAAACGAGTAGTAAGTGTTTCATAGCGTTAGTTTTAGCAACGCTAATGTAAAAGTAAATCGTTAAGTAATCAAGAAGAAAGGAATAAAATTAGAGGATGTTTACTTCGCGTTCCAGTTCAACCCCAAATTTTTGTTTTACATCCTCTAGAATTTTTGTTGATAGTTCGTAGATTTCTTTGCCCGTTGCGCCCCCATAATTGACCAAAACCAAGGCCTGAAGTTTGTGTACACCGCAATTTTTTGCTGTGAAACCTTTCCAGCCCGCTTTTTCGATCAGCCATCCTGCTGCGAGTTTCACTTTTCCAAGCCCGGCAGGATAGGATGGAACCTCTGGGAAATTAACTTTGATCGCTTCAAGAATTTCTTCATCCACAACCGGATTTTTGAAGAAACTTCCTGCATTACCCAATTGTTTTGGATCTGGAAGTTTACTGCTTCGTATGGCAATTACTGCATTGCTAATGTCGTGAATGCAAGGAGTTGTTACCCCCATTTTCTTTAATTCCTCGTTGATTGCGCCATAGCTTGCATTTACCTGGTGCTCACGGTTTAATTTGAAAGTAACAGAAGTAATTACGTATTGTCCTTTTAATTTTCGCTTAAAAACACTTTCTCGGTACCCAAATTCGCACTGTTCCTTGTTGAAGGTGTGCACTTCGCCACTTTCAATGTGATACGCCTCAAGTTCTTCAAAAACATCCTTGATTTCTACACCATAAGCGCCAATATTTTGCATGGGACTAGCTCCAACACTTCCGGGGATCAAACTCAAATTTTCTAATCCGCCCAATTCAAGTTGCAGACAAGTGAGAACGAATTCGTGCCAAACTTCACCAGCTCCTGAGCGGATCAAGACCTCATTTCCGTCTTCTTTTACGATCTCAATTCCTTTGATCTCATTGCGCAACACCAAAGCGTCAACGTCTTTCGTTAGAAGGATATTACTTCCGCCACCAAGGATGAACAACGGTTTTTGTCGGTTGGCAGAAATGATGTTATCGAGCTCTTCAATAGAAGAAAATGACGCAAATTCACGCGCAGAAGCATGTATTCCGAAAGTATTTAGCTCATGAAGATCTTTGTCTTTTGTGATCATGCTGTAAAAGTAATAATTTCCCTATTCAGCCGTCTTAAATCTCTCTTTTGACGCTCTTTTCTTTATTTTTGTTTCATGAAGTTCAAACAAGTTTCAATTGAAGAGATCAATAGATTCAACCGCAATACACTAATGGAGCAGTTGGGAATCGAGTGTGTGGAAATAGGTGAAGATTATATTGTATCTAAAATGCCGGTCGACCATAGGACGCATCAACCAATGGGATTGTTGCATGGCGGTGCAAGTGCGGCTTTGATAGAAAGTATTGGTTCAATGGGATCTACATTGTTGCTTGACTTGGAAAAAGAAGCGCCTGTTGGATTGGAAGTGAATGCCAATCATGTGGGGTCGATACGATCTGGATTTGTTAAGGCGATTGGCAAAATTGTGCATGCCGGAAGACGGACGCATCTGTGGCAAGTTGATATTTATGATGACTCTACGAATAAGTTGATCTGTACAGGTCGATTGACAATTATGATCGTTTCCAGATAGTGGCATCCATTTTAAAATTCCGTTTTCCTGGTTCGCTGGTCAAAACATTGACCGGACGATTTGTCGATTTTGATGAGCAAAGGCATAAACGCGGATTTATTTTAGCTGATTCAAATGGATTGAACAAGTATTTCTTCGAAGAAACAGAGGGAATAAGTGGATTTGTGCTTTCGGCTTCGAAGCCTTTGTGTTATTCGAAATCTGAATATCTTGAGAAGGCTCATGATTTTCTGAATGAATTGAAGGAAAGGCATTTGGGTAAAGCGGTTTTTTCCAGAATTGAAGAGGTCAACCTGGATGAAAAGATGGATGCATCCAGGTTGAATAAATTGTTCGTGATCCTTGAGAGAACCTATCCAAATGCATTTGTTTATTTGTTTTCGGATGAAAGAACGGGTACATGGATTGGTGCAACTCCTGAAACATTGTTAATTCAAGAAAACGGCCAAGCACGAACCATGTCGCTTGCAGGAACAATGAAGCAACAAGAATCCAAGGAATGGGGTGAAAAGGAGAAATTAGAACAATCCATGGTGACTGATTTCATCAAACAAATAGTATCAGATTTTAAGGTTACTTCACCTGAAATAGAAGGCCCCTATACTTTTCATGCAGGTCCGGTTAAACATTTAAGAACGGATATAATTTTTCCCTTGCATGCTGATAAGGTGCTATCATTAGCTGAACAGTTGCATCCAACTCCGGCGGTAAGTGGTTTACCAAGGGACAAAGCAATTGAACTAATTGCTGAATTTGAGGATCATGAACGTCAATTTTATACTGGTTTTTTAGGTTGGATTGCACCTGAAAAATCTGAATTGTATGTCAGTTTGCGCTGTGCTCAGGTAATCAATCATAAAGTATATTTATACCTCGGTGGAGGCTATACAGTTGACTCTGTTCCGGTTGAAGAATGGCAAGAAACAGTAAATAAAAGTCAAACGCTTCTTTCCGTTCTAAAGCAGTTGTAGTCTTTTTGATTTGAAGTAACCTTGAGCGCTGACTTAATTCTTATTTTTGTCTCAATTCAAGTACATGATCTTAAGTTCAGATAAAGAAGTCGTATTTCACCTTGTTGAACAATGTGTGGCGCACGGGATGAAACATATTGTATGTTCTCCCGGTTCACGAAATGCACCCTTGGTGATTGCTTTTGATGAACATCCTGATGTGACATGTTATGTAGTGCACGATGAACGGTCAGCTGCTTTTGTGGCACTGGGAATGATTCAGCAATTAAAGGCACCTGTGGGTGTATTGTGTACCTCAGGATCTGCCGTTGCCAATTACTATCCGGCAGTAGTTGAAGCCTATTATCAATGTTTGCCTTTGGTTGTTATTACAGCTGATCGACCGGTCTCATGGGTAGACCAAGGGGACGGACAGACGATTAATCAATACAATATTTTTGGTCCTCATGTGCGCTATGCCTGCAATTTTTCGGATCAAATGAAGAATGAGGAAGCCTTGTGGATGCTGGAAAGAGAAGTGAGTATTGCTTTTTCTGAAGGAAATGGAAGTTGGAAAGGTCCCCTACATTTGAATATTGGTTTGACTGAACCACTTTATGGTACAAGTGAGTCCAAACTTTTTACCCCCAGGGTTATTCATTTGGAAAAAGGACATTTCTCGTTTACAGCACAACAAGGTGATTGGCTTAAAGAGACTCTAGAACAATCGAAGGTTTTAGTCTTGTGTGGACAATTGGAGCCGGATCAAAAGTTGAACAAATTAATACTGGAATTTGCGGAAAATCCTTCTGTTGCGGTTGTGGTAGAGAATACCTCGAATTTGAATGCTCAGCCCTTCGTTCACTGCATTGATCGAACATTGAATGCTATTTCAGAAGAGGAGATCGAAGCGTTCAAACCAGACATTTTAATCACTATCGGAGGCGCGATTGTGTCCAAGCGCATCAAAGCCTTTTTTAGGAAAAATAAACCTACAATGCATTGGAAAGTTGGATTTGAGTTTCCATATATGGATACTTTTCAGTGCTTGTCTCACAGTTTTCAAACCGATGCTTTGGCATTTTTTGAAGAAGTGAAAACACTCGGTTTGCAGCTGAATAAGTTCAATTTTGGGGCAAAATGGAAACAACGTGATTATGAAGTTCAGCAGCGTATGCCTGATTTCATGAACAACATGCCTTATTCTGATTTAAAAGTATTCGATACGATTCTTGACTTTTTACCGGAGGATTGCCATTTACACATGGCAAACAGCTCGGTTGTTCGCTACTGCCAATTATTTGATCCTATTCGTGGTGTTCAATATTGGTCGAACAGAGGGACAAGTGGAATTGATGGTAGTACAAGTACAGCTGTAGGGGCTGCATGGATTGCTAAAGACGACCTGCATGTTTTGATTACGGGAGATGTGTCGTTTTTCTACGACAGCAACGCACTTTGGAATAAATACCTCAGTTCAAACCTACGTATTGTCTTAATCAACAATTCTGGCGGTGGAATTTTTAGAATTATTCCGGGACCTGATGCATCACCTCAATTGGAAACCTATTTTGAAGCTCGTCATCAACATGAAGCTAAAGAATTGTGTCAGGCTTTTAATGTGAATTATTCAGCCATTTCAGACTTGAATGATATTGATACTGTCATGAAAGAATTTTATTCGATTGAAGAAAATGGAAGGCCAAGACTTTTAGAAATCTTTACGCCAACAGAGATAAACAGTGGTGTTCTGAAACGATTTTTTGAACATACAAGAGGATTTTAGACTGTTACGGTATTTTAAGTTACCGGTGGAGATAGCTAATCTAAAAAAACAATAACTTCGTATCATCAATTATGGAACTGCATGGATTTTTCAATTTTATTCACATGGGACGGACTTGTTTACTTGATTATCCTCTCCCTTCTTGAAATCGTTTTAGGGATTGATAACATCATTTTTATCAGTATTGTAACGGATAAAATGGAGGCAGTTCAGCGTAGAAAAGCGAGGAATATAGGGATTACATTAGCGTTGGTTGTTCGATTGGCATTGCTTTCCGTTGTAGCCTGGATAATGGGGATGACTATGCCGTTTTTCCCAGATTCAAAATACGAAATGTTGCAGCATTTTTCAGCGCAGAGTATTGTTCTTCTTTTGGGTGGATTGTTTTTGATCTACAAGAGTACTGTCGAGATGCACAATAGCATCAAGGGACATGAAGAAGTTCATGCAGAGAAAGGCGCTTCATTGCGTTCGGTGATCACACAGATTATTATGATCGATTTAGTGTTTAGTTTTGATTCCATAATTTCAGCTATTGGAATGACTAATGGAATCCGTAAAGAAACGGGAGGCGATCCGATTGTGATCATTTACATTGCCGTTATAATCTCAATGGTCGTGATGTTGTTATTTGCAAAACAAATCAGTGAGTTTATAAATAATCGACCAACAATAAAAATGATTGCTTTGGGATTCTTAGTTACAATCGGAGTAATTCTCGTTGCAGAAGCATTTGGTCAGCATTTACCAAAAGGATATATTTATTTTGCCATGGTGTACGCGTTGGGAGTTGAATTCTTGAATATCCGCATGCGCAAAAACAAGGGCCTTCCTGAATGACACGACAAGAGGCATTGAATGTGTTGGGGATCGATGATCCTGAAGAATCAACAGATGCTTTTGAGGAACTTTTGTTCGAGATTAAGCAGTATTTTCTTACAAAACCTGTGGTTTCTAAGTTGTTTTTAGCTCAATTGACCAAAATTGATCGTTTATATGAAGCGGCAGAAGTCTTGGGTGTTGAAATTAGTTCTGAAAAAGCACCGATTTCGGACATGAAAGTTCATTTTGAAGGTGTTGTTCTGAATGATTACCTCTTGTATGAAAAGGCCAGAGCACATTTCAAACAGGTACTTTTAAAAACGATTGATCGAGCTGAAATAAAGTCTATTATTCATCAATTGTTGGAAGTTCAGCAAGCTTTTTTAACTCTTTGGCCGAAAATTTCAGATGACAATGTGGTTATAGGAAAAGAACCTGATCCAATGGAATTGCTTGCCTCAATAAAAGAAGTTAATGAATCCGGAGTGTACCGATTTGACCAATTGGATCTATCTTTAAATGCAATACCTGCAATACTTCTTAACGAGTGGAAAAGACTATCTTTGCTGTCTAAAAAAGAATTGGAATGGAAGATGTCTTCGCGAAACTAAGAGCACAACTTGAGCAAGAAGAATGGCCGGCTGTGTATTTGTTTAAATTCATTGTACCTAGAGATGCAGAGAAATTGGCAAAGGTGACAGCGATGTTCAATGGAACGAATGACATTACATTTAATCATTCAAAAAATGGGAATTTTGTCAGTGTTAGTGTGAAAGAACTGATGCTCGACGTTGATTCTATTATCGATAAATATGAACAAGCAGCAAAAATTAAAGGGGTAATCGCATTATGATACTAATGACTTATTCATTTGGAAAATTGGCGGTAGCCATCCTTTTTGTAACCTTAGCTTTACTTGTTTTGTACATCGCCTATCGCAAACTTTTGGCTTATATGGGGAAGGGTGAGCCTGTAAAAGAGGATTACTGTACATTGTATAGTTTGGAAAAGTCAGAAGTGAATGGAGAGGTTGAGATCTATTTTACAACAGAGGTGCCAAAAGAAGTGATAATTGAATTGTTAAATGCTGATTTGGAGATCTTGGAATTGATTAAGTCTGAGAAATTTTCAAGTGGTGGACATATCGTCCGATTCGATTGCTCCCAGTTGTCAGATGGTGTTTATTTTTACAGTTTACGCACGGATAATCAAAAAACCATGAAGAAAATGATTGTCCGAAAGAAAGTATAGTTGAAATGAATGATGTTTTAGGATGTCAATTTGTCATGAAAAAAAATCTGGCAAAAAAGTTGGCGTTTCGAGAATACAATTAATTTTAACAAACAGTTTATAGTACACTTAATTCAATTAGTTATGGCGTTAGAGATCACAGACGGAAACTTCGAGGAAGTTGTAATGAAATCAGACAAACCGGTAGTAGTGGATTTTTGGGCAGCGTGGTGTGGGCCATGCCGAATGGTAGGTCCGATCATTGAAGAAATGGCAAATGAATACGGAGACAAAGCCGTAATCGGAAAAGTGGATGTTGACCACAATCCTGGTGTTTCTGCTCAATTCGGCATCAGAAATATTCCTACAATCCTTTTTATCAAGAATGGCGAGATCGTAGATAAATTAGTTGGTGCAGCTCCTAAAGCAACTTTTACAGCGAAGTTAGACGCTCTTATGTAAGATATACGTTTTCAAGTTAAGAGGCTGTTTCAAATGAGATAGCCTCTTTTTTTGTTTAAGAAGAGTGAAAAAGACCAGTTTATGTTTGGTCTTCTTATCTTTGCTCAAAATTTTTAAATGGACTCTTTTCTTCGCCGCTTAAAGTACTACGGAATCGGTTTTGGCATTGGTTTAATCTTCGTACTTTTCTTCTTTCAAAACAGAGGTTGCTCTTGGTTGCCGGGAAATCGTGTGAAAAATTCAGTACTTGACAGACTTTTGGTCGTTTCAGACGAGGAATTTGCGAAAATGACGTCGTTTGGAATTGGCGAAGAGGAGCTGGTGAGTGTCTTGAATGATGGTAATGTTCTTTTTAAGGAGAGTAAGAAAAAAGGTAATCCACAGGTTTACGTTATCGAAAATGAAATCAAGGGTAAAAAGCATCGCTTTTATTTTACCTTACCAAAAGAGAGTTTTATTTCAGAAGTGAAAATTGGTTCTCAGAAAGCAAGTTCCGTACGCAATTCAACAGAAGGAATGGGTCATATTATTCGTTTTCCCAACGATGAGAACTTGATCTTCGTTGACTCTAGTAAGGTGTTGGATTGTCAACAAGCTGCTTTAGGTATGATCAATACTGTGGAAATGTTAAAAGCTTGGAAAAAAGCGGCGCGAATTGACTTCAGTAAGAGTGACCTGAAACGAACTCCAAAGCCAGAACATTACATTGAATACAAGGATAAGGAAGGAAGATGGATTGGTTCAACCTCAGTTTGGTACAAGACAAAGATTAGCATTTCTTCTTTTGAAGTTCCTTTTGAAACTGGGTGTGAATGAGCATTCCATAATGATGTGTTAATAATTGAGTAATTACAACTTCATGCAAGTAGCTTGAATCTTTAATTTTGGATCATGGAATTTTCAGCAGAACAGATAGCAGGGCTTTTAGGCGGCGAGATTGTGGGTGATCCGCAGGCTAAAGTGAACACCCTAGCGAAGATTGAAGAAGGTCACACTGGAGCACTGTCATTTCTGGCCAATCCGAAATATGAGGAGCATATTTATTCCACTGCTTCAAGTATTTGTATTGTCAATCGAACTTTTGCTCCCGCAAGAAAATTGCCAGATTCATTGACTTTGGTCAAGGTAGATGATGCATACGCCTGCTTCGCTAAGTTGCTGGAAATGTATGGAGCAATGACACGCAAACAGCCAAAAATTGAACAGCCCTCTTATATTGCTGCATCTGCATCTGTTGGAGATGGATTGTATTTGGGAGCTTTCGCCTACATTGGTGAAAATGCCAATATTGGTGAGAATGTTGTGATTTACCCTAATGCCTACATCGGAGATAATGTTCAGATTGGCAATGGAACGGTCGTTCATCCGGGTGCAACAATCTATCATGACTGTAAAATTGGAGCAAATTGCGTTATTCATTCAGGAGTAATTATTGGTGCAGATGGATTTGGTTTCGCTCCGGATGAGAATGGAGTTTTTCAAAAGGTCCCACAAATCGGGAATGTAGTTATTGAGGACAATGTTGAGATCGGATCAAACTCTACGATCGATCGTGCAACAATGGGATCAACATTCATTCGTAAAGGAGTGAAGATCGATAATCTGTGTCAAATTGCACATAATGTAGAAGTTGGAGAAAATTCAGCCATGGCAGCTCAAGTAGGAGTGGCGGGATCCACAAAGATTGGAAAGCACGTGATGATTGGTGGACAAGCGGGAATTTCCGGACATATTCAGATTGCAGACGGAACGAAGATCGTTGCACAGTCAGGAATTCCAGGCTCTATAAAAAAGGCTGACACACTAATGGGTTCACCGGGCATTCCAATTGATGATTTCAAGAAATCGTATTTTGGATTCCGTAAATTGCCTTACATTTTAGAGAAATTACAGGAATTGGATAAGAAGTTTAAAGACCTAAATAAAGATCAGAATGGCTGAAAAGCAACGTACGCTGAAAAGCGCTGTTAAATTAATTGGTGTGGGTTTACACACCGGAGAAAAAGTAACTCTTGAAATTTGTCCTGCATCAGACAATCATGGGTATAAATTCCAACGTACGGATCTTGAGGGAGAGCCGGTGATCAAAGCGGATTGTGACTTGGTTGTGGCTACCGATCGCGGTACTACACTTGAGCAAAATGGAGCACGTGTTTATACTACAGAACACGTGTTGGCGGCTTTATACGGTTGTCAGGTCGATAATGCCTTGATCAAATTAGATGGGCCGGAAGTTCCGATAATGGATGGTAGCTCACTTCCGTTCGTTCATGCGATCGAAAGTGTCGGTTGTGAAGATCAAGAGGCTGAAAGAGATTATTTTGAACTCACTGAAAATATTCCTTGGGAAGATGTAGAGAAAGGAATTGAATTTCTCGCGGTTCCAGACGTGAATTACCGCATAACGGTAATGGTTGATTATAAATCTCCTGTTTTAGGGACACAACACGCCAGTATGTATCAAATTGGTGATTTCAAACCTGAGATCGCTGGATGTCGAACTTTTGTATTCTTGCGTGAATTGGAGTTTTTGGCAAAGAATAACTTGATTAAAGGTGGAGATCTGGATAATGCCATTGTTTTGGTAGATCGCGATGATGTGAGTCAGGAAGAACTTAATCGCCTGGCTAAATTGTTGGGTAAAGAAGATCTTAAGATTTCAATTGATGGAATCGGGGTGCTTAACAGTACTAAATTGCAGTTTGAAAACGAACCGGCAAGGCATAAATTACTGGACATTGTTGGTGACCTTGCGCTAGTTGGAAAACCGATCAAAGCGCATATTCTTGCAGCACGTCCTGGTCACTCTGGTAACGTTCGTTTTGCGAAAGTTCTTAAAGATCAGATTAAAAAGCAGGCTAATGCCGGAAGAAATTTTGATTTGACAAAAGAGCCATTGTATAATATCAATGACATCGAGCGAATGCTTCCACACCGCTTTCCATTTTTGATGATTGATAAGATCATGGAAATTCAGGAAGAATCAATTGTTGGAGTGAAAAATATTACCATGAATGAGCCAATTTTTACCGGACATTTCCCTGGTAATCCTGTTTTTCCCGGAGTGTTGCAAATCGAAGCAATGGCTCAAGTAGGGGGAATATTTGCACTCAGTAAAGTAGAAGATCCACATTTGTATTCGACCTACTTTATGAAGATCGATAATGTGAAGTTCAAACAAAAAGTAATTCCCGGAGATACTATCGTATTTGAATTATTCTTACTTTCACCCATCCGCCGCGGACTTGTTGAAATGGGAGGAAAGGCCTATGTAAATGGTAAAGTCGTGATGGAAGCAGAAATGCTAGCACAAGTCATTAAGGATAAAGCATAATATGATAAGTTCACTTGCCAATGTTTCTTCAGATGCCACGCTCGGAGCTGGTGTTCAAGTCGATTCCTTTGCGACGATTTTTGAAGATGTGATAATTGGTTCGGGAACTCGCATTCATCCAAATGTGACGATCTATCCCGGAACACGTATCGGTGAAAATTGCGAGGTCTTCCCAGGTGCCGTAATTGGTGTGATTCCTCAAGACCTAAAGTTTGATGGTGAATATACAACGGTAGAAATTGGTAACAATACCAAGATTCGTGAATGTGTAACGATTCATCGAGGTACAAAAGACCGTTGGAAAACGGTTGTTGGCGATAATTGTCTACTGATGACCTACGTTCATGTGGCGCACGATTGTCAGATTGGAAACAATGTGATTTTGGCTAGTTACGTTGGGTTATCAGGTCATGTTCAGATCGATGATTATGCCATACTTGAAGGAAAAGTGGCTGCTCAACAGTTTGCTCATATTGGTGCACATACATTTATTGGAGGCGCTTCTTTAATTCGAAAAGATATTCCTCCATTTATCAAAGCGGCTCGTGAGCCAATGATGTTTGCTGGGGTTAATTCGGTTGGACTAAGACGTAGAGGTTATTCGGACGAGCAAGTTCGTGAAATAGAGGACATTTACCGTCTTTTATACGTGCAGAACAACAATATTTCGAAAGGATTGGAAGCGATCCGTGAGTCCATGAATGATACGCCAATTCGTCAAATGATTCTTGAATTTGTCGAAGGTTCAGATAAAGGAATTATTCGCGGAATGATCTAAATAATCAAATGTGTTCCTACTTTGTGGGAGTTTTACATTGCAAAGAAAATCGATTCGTTTTGTTTCATAGAGGAGAAATTGTAGAGTTGGAAATCGAAGGATATGCCTTCGGAGGAAGAGGTATTGCTAAGATTCCAGTGGAAGATGGGCACTACATTGTTTTTGTTGATAATGCTTTTCCCGGACAATTAGTCAAAGCAAAGATCGATACAAAACGCAAACGACATGCAGAGGCAAAACTGGTGGATATCGTTCGAAGATCGCCCTTGGAAGTAGAGAAACCATTTCAAGAAATTTCCGGAGGTACTTATATTTTTGTGCCTGTAGAAGTTCAAGAGGAGTACAAGAAGAATGCAACCTTGGAAGTGTTCTCACGCATTTCTGGATTAAGAGATGTTCATCGGTATTTTGACACTTTCATTTCCTCTCCTGTCCATTATTTCTACCGAAACAAAATGGAATATGGCTTTTCCTCGATTGAACATGATCCCGATACAGGTGAGGAGATCGATGATGCTTTTGCATTAGGATTCAAGCGAAGGGGAACTTGGTGGAAAGTGGAAAATTTAAACAAGGCAAGTGGCTTGTTTGATGAGCAGTGGGAAACTGTATTGATACAAGTTCGACATTTTCTACGGGCGACTGGACTTCCTGCTTGGCATCCACCAAAAAAAGAAGGATTTTTCCGCCATATCGTTGTTCGAAAATCATTTGATCAGGATCAACTGTTGATCAACCTGGTTACATCCTCTGTAGGTCTTGAACAATTTAATGCAGAGCTGTTTTCTGACTTTTTGCGAGAGAAGCTTGGGAATCGCTTAGCTGGATTTCAGCATACGATCAATGATAATGTAGCTGATCGTGCAAAAATTGAGAATGGTCAATGGCGCTTGGTTTACGGTAAACCGGTGGTTATCGAAAAATTGCTTGGTTTGGAATTTGAAATTTCTATGGAGAGCTTTTTTCAAACAAATCCGGCTAGTGCGGAACGATTGTACACGAAAGCTTTGGATTATGTCTTTGAAGAAGAGATTCCGCAAGATAAAGTAGTCATGGATCTATTCTGTGGTACGGGTACAATTGGTCAAATTCTCAGTACGCGACGTTCCGATGTCAAGATTGTTGGTGTTGATATTGTAGAAGAAGCAATTGCAGATGCTAAAAGGAATGCTGAGCGAAATAATATTCACTCGATTCGGTTTTTTGCCGCCGATGTGGGTAAATTCCTAAAAGAACATCCCGAATATAATGGAAAGATCTCAACTGTGATTCTCGATCCTCCTAGAGCCGGTATCGCTCCTAAAACGCTTCAGAAAACAATTGAACTCGGTGCGGATAACATCGTGTATATTTCGTGCAATCCATCGACACAAGCTCGAGATACAGATGCATTGGTTCAGGGTGGTTATGAATTGGAGAAATTGACACTGGTTGATCAGTTTCCTCATACTGGTCATATTGAATCAATTGCTAAATTCAAGAAAAAGCGATGAAAGCGGACATCATTTCCATAGGTGATGAATTGCTGATTGGCCAAACGGTTAACACCAACGCTTCCTGGTTGGGTAAAGAATTAGGATCCCGTGGAATACGAATCATGCAAATAACGGCTATTCCTGATGACGAAGAAAAAATTATGGAGGCTTTCGATGCTGCGCTGGAGAGGAGTGAGATTGTCATTGTTACTGGTGGTCTGGGTCCAACAAAGGATGACATAACGAAACATACCTTGTGCAAGTATTTTGATACCTATTTGGTTATGCACGAACCCACTTTGAAGAAGATTGAGAACTTTTTTGAAAAGCGGAATCGACCGATGTTGGAGGTCAATCGACGTCAAGCAGAGTTGCCGGCTAGTTGTGAGATTTTAAACAACGATTACGGTACTGCTTCAGGAATGTGGTTTGAAGGAGAAAAAGGGATTTTGGTGAGTTTACCCGGTGTGCCCTATGAAATGAAGGGTATAGTTTCTGAAGAAGTGATCCCTCGACTAGAACAGCGTTACGAATTGAAATCGTTGTTTCATGTTACCTTGATGACACAAGGATTGGGAGAATCGTTTTTGGCTGATCGAATCGGAGATTGGGAAGACAAAGTAAGGGCAGCTGGTTTAGGATTAGCTTACTTACCATCGCCGGGCTTGGTGAAATTACGCCTGACTTCTTACGAAGGTGCTGAGAGGGAAGGAGAGATTTTGACCTACTTCAAAGAATTGGAATCTCGCTTGTCTCAGTATGTTTTTGGATATGGAGATGTTACTTTACCTGATGTAATAGGCCAATTACTTCGATCAAAATCGTTGACAATTGGTACAGTTGAAAGTTGTACAGCAGGTAATTTAGCCGGATCGATAACTTCAGTCTCTGGTTCATCCGATTATTTTCTAGGAGGTTTAATCACTTACAGTAATGTTTTAAAGTCAACTTTAGCAGATGTGCCTTCTGATTTAATAGCAGCTCATGGAGCGGTGAGTAAAGAAGTCGCTGAAGCAATGGCGCTAGGTGGACAGAAAAGACTGGGAGTTGATATTTGTGTTTCTACAACTGGTATAGCAGGTCCAACGGGGGGTAGCGAAGAAAAACCAGTCGGATTAGTTCATGTTGCTATTGCTTTGAAAAACAAGGTTATGAGCAAAGAATTCCGTTTTGGTGACGATCGTTCAAGAAACATCCAGATGACTATTTGGAGTGCTCTGAATTTGGTCCGGTGTGAAATTTTAGAAATAAACACAGAAAAAAAGTAGAAAATAGTTGTGCAATTAGGAAAATATTATTTCCTTTGCACCCCATTTAGAACAGGATTAAACAATATACGATGTCACGAGTTTGTCAACTTACGGGTAAATCAGTAATGGTAGGGAACAATGTTTCTCACTCCAACCGCAAAACGAAGCGCAAGTTCTTCCCGAACCTGATTACAAAGAAGTTCTACCTTCCAGAGGAAGATGGCTTCATCACTTTGAAGATCTCTACTTCTGCGTTGAGAACAATCAACAAGAAAGGAATCTCAGCATGCATTAAAGAAGCACGCGAAAAAGGATATTTAAAATAATTGGAGTGCTACCCGTTGTGAAACGGTAGACGTTAAAAACGCATAACAATGGCTAAGAAGGCAAAAGGTAACAGAATTCAGGTGATACTTGAGTGCACAGAGCACAAAGAATCGGGTATGGCGGGTACATCACGTTACATCACTACAAAGAACAGAAAGAATACTCCAGACAGAATGGAGATCAAGAAGTACAATCCAATCCTTAAGCGTTACACCGTTCATAAGGAGATTAAATAATTTAGATCATGGCAAAGAAAGTAGTAGCATCCCTACAGAAAGGTGGAGGAAAAGAGCACACGAAAGTGATCAAGATGGTGAAGTCTGAGAAAACAGGATCTTACACCTTCAAAGAAGAGATCGTTCACAACGACAAAGTGAAGGAGTGGTTCGCGAAGAACTAATTCATTTTGTAAATGATATATTTAAAGCTTCCCATTCAGGAAGCTTTTCTTATTTTTGATAAGTATGGCATTTTTCGGTTTATTTTCCAGAGATAAAAAAGAAAGTCTCGATAAGGGTTTGGAGAAAACAAAGCAAAGTTTTCTCTCGAAACTGGCACGCACAATTGTAGGTAAATCTACAGTTGATGATGAGGTGTTGGATGAACTGGAGGAAGTACTGATTACTTCGGATGTCGGTGTTGAAACAACATTGAAAATCGTTGGAAGAATTCAGGAGCGTGTTTCTCGGGATAAAGTGCTTGGAACCGGAGAATTGAATACAATCTTAAAAGAGGAGATTGCGGCTCTATTGGAAGAAAATAAAAGTGGATCAGCTGAATACGTCCTTCCCGAAGGTCATCAAGGACCATACGTTATTATGGTTGTTGGCGTAAATGGCGTTGGAAAAACTACAACAATCGGTAAGTTGGCACATCAATTTAAGAAAGCCGGAAAAAAGGTTGTTTTAGGTGCAGCGGATACATTTAGGGCAGCTGCAGTTGATCAATTGATCATATGGTCGGAACGTGTAGGTGTGCCAATCGTTCAACAAGGAATGGGCGCAGATCCAGCTTCTGTTGCATTTGATACGTTGCAATCTGCCAAGGCACAAGGGTCAGATGTGGTGATCATCGATACGGCTGGACGTTTACATAATAAAGTGAACCTGATGAATGAACTCGGTAAGATCAAGCGAGTAATGGATAAGGTAATTCCGAATGCACCGCATGAAGTGCTCCTGGTACTTGATGGTTCTACAGGTCAAAATGCGTTTGAGCAAGCGAAACAATTTGCTCTGGCGACCGATATTAATGCGTTAGCGATCACAAAACTGGATGGTACAGCCAAAGGAGGAGTAGTTATAGGTATTTCAGATCAAATGAAAGTACCTGTAAAATATATTGGTGTAGGTGAAGGGATAGATGATCTCCAACTTTTCGACCGACACGAGTTCGTCGATTCACTGTTTAATTGATTATTTGATAGTTTTCAACGAGTAAAACCGTATTGCGCATGAAGATTGTGTACAAAAAATAACACATTTCTTTTGTTTCGGGATTGAATTTTACTAAGTTAGGGGTGCTAAAACTTAGTAAACTATGAATGTGCAACGCTACTTATCAATGCGATATGCTGTGCTTATCGTATTAATACTTTCTACATTTCAATATTTAGACGCTCAAACAGTCCGTTGTTACACGGATGAGATGGAAGTGATTCGTAAACAAGCAGATCCAAATGCTGAGAATGTTCAAACATTTGAGGAGTGGATGGCTGAACAGGTTCAATTCCAACAAATGGCATTGAATGTCGGTGGGGTGTATTATATTCCGGTTGTTGTACACGTTATTCATAATGGTGAAGCCGTTGGTGTTGGACGAAATATATCG
>DAISYB010000020.1:0-66110 GCA_036825545.1 Crocinitomicaceae bacterium
CGGTGCTTGGGTTTACTTTAAAAAGTCGGCACGCCGCCAAGCCCGCTGCCGTTATTTGCAATATTGCACCACAGTAAGCATTAAACGATTAATATTTATTTTTGAAAAAAAAGTCATCTGGAACTAGAAAAAACATATAAACCATTTTTACGCTGGGCAGGAGGCAAAAATTGGTTGTTAAAGAATTTAAACGATTACTTACCTAAAAAGGGATTCAATAATTACATAGAGCCATTTTTAGGAGGGGGATCAATATTTTTTTATTTATCTCCGAAAGATGCAATTCTATCAGATCTAAATAGTGAATTGATTGAAACATATTGTATTTTAAGAGACTCTGTGGAGCCAATTATTGATGTATTACAAACCTATTCGAATACAGAATCATTCTACTATCAAATTCGATCAAAAATTCCAAAATCGGAAATTGAAAGAGCTGCAAGATTTATTTTCTTAAATCAAACATCATTTAATGGTATTTATCGAGTAAATCTCAAAGGAGAATACAATGTCCCATATGGATTTCGAACGAAAAATTTTCTTCAGGAAGAAAACCTTCGTTCTGCTAGCGAATGTTTAAAAAGTGTAATTATCAAATCAAGAGATTTTTATCGCTCTTTGGAGGATGTCAAAAAAGGTGACCTTGTAATTCTCGATCCACCATACACGGTTACTCACAATAATAATGGATTCATTAAATACAATGCAAAATTATTCGATTTAAATGCCCAAATTGCCCTAAGTAAATACATTGATTGTGTCAATGAAATAGGAGCAAATTATATCTTGACTAATGCCGCCCATGAAGATATAAGAAAGATTTTCACTCGAAAACATAACGTTATTGAAACAACGAGTAGAGCAAGCTTAGTTGGTGGGAGTAAGGCCAAAAGAGGTAAATATGACGAATTTATTATTACAAACATTCATTGAAAATGGACGATAACACTAGAATATCTTTATCAGGTAAATTACTCAGCGGGAATGAGTTAAAAAAAGAACTGAATTCCAGAAAAAGGGAATTTATTTATGAAAGTGTACCAAAGTCTTTAAAAGATGAATTTGAATCAGATGGATGGAAATTAGATAAGGAATTTAAAACAAAGTATAAATTCAAAAAACTAAAAGAAACTGATATTCAATTTGAAGATCAAGTATGGACATTACTCGCAAATTTGGGTTTTACATTTTTAAACAAAGACAGAAATTTCAATATCCCATATGATAAAGAAGGTAACACTCAACAAATTGACGTAATAGCGAAGGATGATGAATCAGTTTTAATTATTGAATGTAAAGCTTCGAAGGAGAAAAATAAAAGGGCTGATTTCAAAAAGGATCTGGAAGCATATTCAAGTAAAATAGGTGGTATTTTGCAATCTGTCAAAGAATTATTTCCAAATTCAAAATTAAAATTCAAGTTCATCCTAGCAACCTCAAATTATGCGGTTAGCGAACTAGATTTAGAACGACTAGCAAACATTGGTGGCATTCATTTGGACGAAGAAGCAATTAATTATTACGGTGAAATGCATAGTCAAATTGGTTTAGCTGCGAGGTATCAATTATTAGGCAGTCTTTTTGAAGGTCAAGAAATTCCCGAAATTCAAAATGAGATCCCTGCAATACAAGGTAAAATGGGAGGACATACGTATTATTCATTCTCAATTGAACCTGAAAAGCTTCTTAAAATAGGATATGTATTACACAGAAATAAAGCCAATAGAAAAATGATGCCAACATATCAAAGAATTATTAAGAAGGCTCGAATTAAATCTGTTCAAGAATTTATAGATAATGGCGGTTATTTTGCAAATTCTATAATAATTAGTATTACAACGAATAATAAGAAATTAAAATTTGACAGAGCAAATACTCAAGTTAAAGATTCCATAGCAGATATTGGTATTCTTCATCTACCAAAAAAATATAGATCAGCTTTCATTATAGATGGCCAACATCGGTTATATGGATATTCAAACTCTACCTATAAAGCAAAAAATTCAATTCCTGTTGTTGCGTTTATTGATTTGGATAGAGAAGAACAAGTGAAATTATTTATGCAAATAAATGAAAATCAGAAAGCTGTCCCAAAAAATTTAAGAAATACTCTTAATTCTGATCTTCTATGGACTTCTGATAGCTTGCTAGATCAATTTAGAGCAATAAAATCCAGAATTTCATTGGAATTAGGTGAGAACAGAAATTCAGCATTGTATGACAGAGTTATTATTGGTGAAAATAAAAAAAACAATCTAAGATGTATAACTACCGATACAATTATTAGAGCAATTGGAAGAACAAACTTTTTAGGAAAAGTTACTAAAACTAAAATTGAAAATCCAGGCTCATTTTACAGAGGGGATTTGGATGATTGTTTCGATAAATTATCTGATTTCCTTATTAGGTCTTATTCTTATTTAACCGATAACGTCCAAGAAGAATGGAAACGTGGAGAAGATAGTATAATTGGTATAAACAAGGGGGTGTATGCCTATATTATGATCTTAGGTGATATTGTTGACTTTCTTCTAGAAAACAATATTTGTACCCCTAAGAGTTCATCAAAAGTGTTGTTTGAGGAAAGCAAGACATACATAGACCCGATAATTAATTTTTATCTTGAAATTAAACCTGATACTGCTGAAGAATTAAAATCAAAACACGGATCAGGTGGAGATACAAAATACTGGCGTACCTTGCAGTTGGCTGTTAGAAAAGTACATCAAAATTTCAATCCATTAGGATTAGATGATTATCTAAAAAAGGAAGCTCGAGAGTACAATACTGAAGCATTCAAATATATTAGAGATATTGAAACTTATTTTAAAGATGATTTTAAAAATAGACTCGAGGATTTTTTCGGTTCTTCTTGGTTTAAAAAAGGTGTGCCGCCTCAAACTGCAAAAAAAGCTAATGAACTTGCTTTCGACAAAAATTTGACAATTGAAAATGTGGAAGATGAAGTTGACGCATGGGATTGTTTAACAATAATTGCATATAGATCCATTGCTGTAAAGAATTGGAGAGAAATCTTTGAAGAACATTATACGAGACCGGGTGAAGAAAAAATGCAAGGAGGTAAAGAAGCAAAGACTGAATGGATGGTAAAATTGGAAAAACTAAGAAATGAAAACTTCCATCAATATTCAGTGACCGAAGAAGAATTTGATTTTTTACAATCTATTCATGAATGGCTGATTGAAAAATAAATGCAAATAACATGCACTAAGCAAAATGGCGCAACAATTACTCTCGAAAGAAAGCGCCACATTGCCTAGTGCAGAACCGTTAGAGTACATCACCCACACCCGGCCTACTCCCGAAATAAATTTGGAAAATAGTAACTTATAAGTTACATTTGCATCATGAATCAAAAAGTCCGCGAAGTTGTTGAATTTGAGAATCACTTTAGTGAATTCCTTATGAAGCAACCCAAAAAGGTTCAGAACAAGATATTTAAGATAATTGAAGCGATTGAAACACTTGAAAGAGTGCCGAGCAATTATCTGAAAATGCTTGTTGGAACCAATGGACTTTATGAAGCAAGGATCCAATTAGGATCTGATATTTGGAGAGTATTTTGCTTTTTTGACAATGGAAAACTGGTCATTTTATTAAATAGCTTCACAAAGAAGACTCAAAAGACTCCTAAAAATGAAATTGAAAAGGCACTGCAATTGATGCAGAAGTATCACGCCAGTAGGCGGACAGGTTATGACACAAAAAAGAAATGACATGAGCACAAGAAGTTGGAAAGAAATCAAAGATGAAGTATACGGTAAAAAAGGTACTTCTCGTCGTGATGAGTTGGAGCGTGAATTCGAGTCATTTAAGATCGGGTTGCTTCTAAAAAAGGCTCGGGAAGAGAAACACTTAACCCAAGAACAACTTGCGGAATTAGTGGATAAGAAAAGAACTTACATTTCGAGAGTTGAAAATGATGGGAGCAATATGACGCTCAAAACATTATTTGAAATTGTCGAAAAAGGTTTGGGTGGAAAAGTTAAAATATCCATCCAAATTTAATTTAGACGTACTCTAACACACAGTAAGTAAAATGGCGCACGAACATACTCAAGAGATTGCGCTACTTCGCCTACTGTGGGATCATTAGTCAGAATTATAAAAAGAATATGAAAACACTAAAAATCACAATTATTTGTGCCATATTTTCAATGGCCATCCTTTCGTGTAAAAAAAATGTCAGCGGATGTACAGATCCAATGTCTGACAATTACACCGCCGAAGCAAACGTAGAAGATGGAAGTTGTAATTATCATGGGAATCTGATTGCATGGTATGATACAATTACCCGTGATAGTCTACTCGCTAATAACGTAGCATCAGTTACTATATTTGTGGATAATGAAACATTCCAAAATATCAATCCTTCCTTTATTCTTTGGTCCTCTCAACCAGAATGCAGTACAAGTTCAATAGGCAATTGGATAACCATGCAAGGTGTAAAAAACAAGACCATTTCCGTTACTGCAAAAGCATCTGATGGTTCTAACTCAGAGATCCGCAGTTGGAGTCAGTCAATGA
This sequence comes from Crocinitomicaceae bacterium, assembly GCA_036825545.1. Taxonomy (GTDB): domain Bacteria; phylum Bacteroidota; class Bacteroidia; order Flavobacteriales_D; family Crocinitomicaceae; genus M0103. Next base: position 4,549 of record DAISYB010000020.1, read on the forward strand.
CTATAAATGCTGGTGAATGTAAACTTTACCAGATAATTTGGTAAAGATCTAAAGCAAATAACAGTGTGTGTGCATTATTACCTATTGACGTTGTTAGGGGGGCAAAGGAGGAATAATTGATGCAGAATTCAAGAATGGAAAATGGCATATTAGAAAATAAAAAACAGATGCTTTGGTTTGTGCCTAGTTGACAGTGAACCATACAAACAGTTAAGGTATTCCACAATTACCAAATCTAAATCGTTCAAAACTCTTTTCAAAAGGCTGGAAGTCGACCGTGCTTATTTCCTATTTTTGCCTGATGATCCGTTTACTCATTCTTTGTATAGCGATCCTCTCCTTCTCCGCTGCGTGCACCAAAGGTCATGGCAACAAGTTGGAAAGTGATAAGCTGGATATCTACTTTGAATTCAAAGAAGATGAAAATCTTGCTGCAGGTATCGGAAAGTACTGGAAAAACAACGGACTCACAGGTGAACAGAAACAAACACTTCGCCTCACCAAAGATGATCAGTCCTACCTCCTTCAATTGATCGCCAATGATCCAAAAGAAGTAAAAAACATGCCTTTCTCTGAGCTGAAATTGCTACTGGAACTGCAGAAGTCGCTCAATGAAGAACTTTTCTCTGAAACGAAGTCACTAGAGATCATGATTTGTGACGGATCGTTTAATGCCATCCAAAACATTAATGAATTATGAAGATCTCCGCTTCCATCTACAGCGATAAGAAACGTCCTTTGAAGGAAGTGATCGAAGATCTGGTACAACATCAGGTAGATCTTCTTCATGTTGATTGCAACGATGATCTTAGCGTCTTTGAAGACATTGCGCTTATTCGTGAATTATGTGCACTTCCCATCGATTTGCACATCATAACAAGTGATCCTGAAAAATATTTCCCACTCCTTCGCCAGCATCCGGTTGAATATGTCACTTTTCAATACGAAGACCTGACAAATTCCCTTAAACTACCGGCTGACATCTCCGGAAAGAAAGGCTTAGCGATCATTACGCCTACTCCAGTAGATGTTTTTGATGACTATGCTAACTTCGATTTTATTCTGATCATGGCAACCATTCCTGGACAAAGCGGTGGCGTTTTCGACAAGATCAATTTCTCGAAGATCAGACAGTTTAGAAAAAAATATCCGAATAAATCCATCCACGTCGATGGCGGAGTAAATGGTGAAGTATCTTTCATCCTGCGCAACATGGGCGTGAGTTCCTCCGTTTCCGGATCCTATTTATTCAACGCACCAAGTATCGGACATGCACTGATGAATCTGACCAAACGGGAGATCGAATCACAATATCATGTTGAAGATTTCATGATTCCAATTGAAGAGTGCCCGGTTGTCCGCATCGAAGCCATCAGCCTGAAACACATTCTGGAAACCATCGAACGCGGCAACCTCGGATTTTGTCTGATAACTGATCAGGAAGGCGATCTGCGTGGAATTGTTTCCAGTGCAGACATCCGCAAGGCAATGCTCAGAAAACTGGATTTTTTGCAAACTATCGAGCCGTTTGACCTGATCAACACAGGCCCTCAAACTGTGGCTAACGACGCTACTGTTGTGGAAATGCTACAACTCATCAAGAAATGTAATTTCCCTATAATGTACTTACCCGTGTTAAAAAAGGAGCGAAAAGCAGTCGGAATTGTTAACTTTGTTCACCTCATTAAGGGAGAAATATGATCATACACCTCAATAAAGACATATCTAAGGATCGAGCGGCAGCGTTGGCTGAACAGATCAAAGCATTTCACATTGAAGAAGATGGTATCCAGGTACTGATCACAGGTTCAGGTGTAAAAGAGGTTCCCGCAGCTGTGGCAGCATTCACTGAGAACCATTGGGTTTTTGCAAATGATTTGCAATTGGCTTCAAGCAAATACAAAAAAGAAAAACGCACGGTACAGATCGGCAACATAACGATTGGTGGTACGAGTGGAAATACATTGGTCATTGCCGGACCTTGTTCGGTTGAGTCCGAGGAGCAAATTCGTCAATCCTCCCAATTATTGGTAAAGAACGGATTAACAACCCTTCGAGGCGGATGCTACAAACCAAGAACAAGCCCCTACTCTTTTCAGGGACTCGGAATTGAAGGATTGCGTTTGTTGTCAAAAATGCGTGAAGAATTTGGTTTAACGATCATCACTGAAGTGCGTGATGCGACTCAAATTGCGGAAGTGATCGAATATTCTGATGTCATTCAGGTTGGTGCTAAAGCCATGTATGACCAAGGTATCCTGCGAGCGTGTGCGAAGACACAAAAACCGGTATTGATCAAGCGTGGATTTGGGACGACACTCCAAGAATTCGTTCAAGCCGCAGAATTTGTTCTTTCAGGTGGAAATCCAAATGTGATTCTTTGTGAACGCGGAATACGCACTTTCGAAACAGGAACACGTTTTACGCTTGATCTATGCGGAGTTGCCTGGTTACAGGAATATACTAACTTACCAATTGTTCTCGATCCTTCTCATGCCATGGGTTATGCCTATGGTGTGCCGGCCCTTTCGAAAGCATGTACCGCAATGGGAATTGATGGATTGCTGATAGAAGTTCACCCTGATCCTAGTGTAGCCAAATCGGATGCTTCCCAACAATTGGATCACGCGCAATTCGAAAAATTGCTAGGTGAATTACAACCCGTAGCTCAAAGTGTTGGTTATCAAATCGTATGATAGTGCTCGAGCAAAATATCAAAGGACTGTGTGCGCGTCACGGCATTGAATACAACGAATTCCTCAATGACCTTGATGTGGACAATGTTCACGAACTCACAATTTACGACTTACAGGCCGTAAGTGAAGAATACAATGTTGATTTGCTTTCTTTGCTTTTCAAACCTATGTTCAGAAAGGATCTTTGGTCGAAGAAAACAGAAAAGATTAAATTGCTGATCATGGACGTTGACGGTGTCATGACCGATGGAGGTATGTATATTACTGAAAACGGCGATCACATCAAGAAATACAACACCAAAGACGGAATGGCGATTCAGTTTCTCCGCAAAAATGGCATTGAACCGGGCATTATTTCATCCGGATTCTTTCCCAAAATGGTGAGTACACGAGCAAAAATGCTCGGCATAGAAAAATGCTACATTGGTCGTGAACCAAAAATGGAAATCTTACATCGTTTTTGTGAAGAACTATCCATCCAATTGGATCAAGTTGCTATTGTCGGCGATGACATCAATGACCTGGAGATCATTAAAGCTGTCGGACTTTCCGCTTGTCCTTCGGATGCCGTGAACATGGTAAAAACGAACGTCGATATTATCTTGTCAAAAAAAGGAGGCGAAGGTTGCATACGCGAATTCATTGACAATTACTTACTGAACAACCCCATTCAATAATAGCATTAAGAATTATGGAAAAGATCAAAATCGGATTAATACGTGAAGGAAAAGTTCCACCAGATCATCGTGTACCTTTAACGCCAAAGCAATGCAAGGCAATCCAGACACTTTATCCGAATGTTGAAATCATTGCTCAAAGGAGCCCTATCCGCGCTTACAAAGATGAAGAGTATACCGCTGAAGGAATTCGTTTAGCTGATGAACTTTCCGATTGTGACATTATTCTTGGTGTGAAAGAAGTGAATATTGATGATCTGATTCCGGAGAAGAGATTCATGTTTTTCTCACATACAATCAAGAAACAACCTTATAATCGTGAATTGTTGCGTGCGATTCTTGCGAAAAAAATCGAATTGATCGATTACGAGGTGATCAAGGACAAGCACAATAAGCGTTTAATCGGTTTTGGTCGTTACGCCGGAATTGTTGGATGTTACAATGGATTTAGAGCCTATGGATTGAAACACGGTTTATACGAGTTGAAACCGGCAAACCAGTGCAAGGACCGCAAAGAAATGGAAGCTCAATTGGTCAATGTAAAATTACCTGCTAATACCAAGATCGTTTTAACCGGATTCGGTCGTGTGGGTCATGGTGCAGTTGAAGTAATCGATTTGCTGCCAATCAAAGAAGTGACACCGGAAGAATTTTTGTCGAAAGAGTTTGACAAGCCTGTATTCACCCATTTGGAGGCAGAGGATTACTTTGGTCGTAAGGATGGAAAACCATTCGTGAAAGAGGAATTCTATTCATCACCTGAATTGTTTAAATCTACGTTTGATCGTTATGTTTCCAAAGCTGACATGTACATTCCTTGTCATTTCTGGAACTCAAAATCACCTTACATTTTGACGCGTGAAGATTTAGCACGTGCAGATCGACGAATTTCTGTCATTGCGGACATCAGTTGCGATATTGCCGGACCAATTGCGAGTACATTGCGCCCAAGTAAAATTGCAGACCCTATCTACGGTTATGATCCTGAAACAGGTGAAGAAACAGATTTTATGAATGATACTGCTGTTGCAGTTATGGCTGTAGACAATTTGCCATGCGAATTACCACTGGATGCTTCAGAAGATTTCGGAAATGAACTTTTGAAGCATGTACTGCCCGCTTTGTTGAAAGACGATCCTGATAATATTATTGGAAGAGCAACAGAAACGACAAAAAATGGTACTTTAACCGAATACTATAGTTACTTGCAGGACTTTGTAGACGGAAAAGAATAAAAAATGCTGATCAAAGGAGATAAGAAGGTCATTCGTGGTTGGGTCTTTTACGACTGGGCGAATTCGGTCTACAACCTAGTGATCTCCTCCGCGATCTTCCCTATTTTCTACGAGAATATTACCACAGCTCGTTACCTTGAGAAGCATGGACTAAGTGAACTTCCTGATGGAGAACACGTCACCGTCAATTTCTTCGGTTTCGAATTATCTTCCTCCGTATTGTTGTCATGGGTACTTTCTGCTTCCTTTTTGGTGGTAGCATTCTTATCTCCTATGTTGTCCGGAATTGCCGATTTCTCAGGAAACAAGAAGCGTTTTATGCAATTCTTTTGTTATCTGGGAGCTGTTGCTTGTATTTCACTGTATTGGTTCAAAACTGTTCCACTTGAAATTGGAATGATCTCTGTTTTCCTTGGGAGTATCGGATTTTGGAACAGTTTGGTGTTCTACAATGCCTTTTTACCGGAAATTGCTGAACCAGAAGATCACGATCGCATTTCAGCTAGAGGATATTCTATGGGGTATTTTGGCAGTATGATCTTGTTACTCATTTGTTTGGTGATTATTATGTTCATCGATCCTATTTACACCAGTGTAAGTTTCATTCTTGTGGGTATCTGGTGGATTGGGTTCAGTCAGATCACCTTCAGCGTTATTCCGAACAACGTTTACAACAAACCCAAGCAGAGCGACATTCTCCTAAAAGGCTTCAAAGAATTAAGGAAGGTATTCAAAGAATTTCAGGGCACCTACCGTCTCAAGCGCTATTTGAGATCCTTTTTCTTCTTCAACGCGGGTGTACAAACAGTAATGTTGTTGGCTGTGATCTTTGCTAAAAAAGAGATCGATTGGTCAAACGGTGGTGGTGACTCAGGATTGATCATTGCCATATTGTTGATTCAGATTCTAGGTGCTTTGGGCGCATTTGTCATGTCGCGAGTTTCAGGATGGATTGGCAACATAAAAACCTTAGGGATTTCAGTTGTCATCTGGATTGGTATCTGCTTTTCGGCATTCTTCGTGAACACACCGGTAGAATTCTACTTCCTTGCATCTGCAGTAGGATTGGTGATGGGTGGAATTCAGGCTATTGGACGATCAACTTATTCCAAATTTCTCCCTGAAACACAAGATCACGCCAGCTACTTCTCATTCTATGATGTTGCAGAAAAGATTGGAATTGTGATCGGTACCTTTAGTTTTGGATTGTTTGAAGCCCTCTTCGATTCAATCCGTTATTCCGTGATCGCCGTTGCGATCTTCTTTATCCTGGGTCTGATCATGTTGTTCTTCGTGCCGAAAGAGGAACGGGTATCAGTACCACAATAAAGGTATTTTTAAGCCATTTTAATCTTCATATTAAGCGAATGTTAATTTTGTAGCGTTAAACAACGTTATTATGAGAGCAGACTCTTCGTATTCGCTAGTGTACCGCATTATGCATTGGGCTATTGCTTTGTGCATGCTTTTTCTTTTACTTACCATTTTCCTTCGTATGGGTTGGATGAATAAGAACCACATGGCGGATATCATAAAGGAGTATCTGAGTACAGAGTCTCAAATTCAATTGGACGATGAACAATTGATCACCTTAGCAAAGAAGATCCGTAAACCCATGTGGCTGTGGCACACGTATGCCGGTTATGTCTTGGTTGGGCTCTACTCCATTCGCTTATTGTTACCATTCTTTGGTGAAATGAAGTTCAGAAATCCTTTAGACAAAACACTAAGTGCGAAAGAGAAATTTCAATTCTGGACCTATCTCGTTTTTCATGTTTGCGTTGTTATTTCACTCGTAACCGGACTCCTCATTATTTGGGGCTCAGATGCAATTCATGAAACCGCAGAAGAAATACACGTACTTTCAATCTACTACTTGTTGACCTTTATTTTCTTGCATTTTGGCAGTATCCTCTTCGAAGAATTGAAGGGAAATGGGATTGTTTCAAAAATTATTGGTGGATCTAAGTAAGTTGATTCCAAGTTATTGTGGAGCTTTCAGTACAAAATGTTCTTTTTCCTGTATTTTTCGTGGCAAGAGAATTCCAACCCTAAACAAATCTATACTTACGTGATAATCCTGTGATTTCACCAATTCGTCAAATGCTTTCTTCATCCCGACACTCCAACGAATATCATCCAAAATGAAAAAGGTTTCGTCATGAGTATGTTCTTTCAAGTGCTCCAAGTATCTCTTGAGCGCTTCACCGTCATGATGTCCATCTATAAAAACAAAATCGAATTTCGGACCGGTATACTTTTCTAAAAAATCTGAAAAAGTGGTATTGTGCGTTTGAATGGACGTAAATCCAAGTCGTTCAAATTGTTCACGTGCCACATTTAATGTTTGCGGACAGGCTTCGATCGTCTGGATAGTTGATGCGGGATTGGCTAAAGCCATGGCCAGAGTACCCGAGCCGAGTGAAGTTCCTAATTCGAGAATCTGCGACGGTTTGTAATACTTTACCAATCGGTACAATAAATTGGCATATTTACCCTTTGTTGCGGAAATGCGAAAGATTTTTTCCACTGTTCTCTCTGACCCGAAATGTTTTGAACCGGCGCCGGCATCTACGACTGAAAGTACGCGGTGATCTTTGCTCAAGCGAGCTGAATAGTCTTGCCGAATTTGTTTGTGATCAGCTGAAATGAGCGTTTGAAAACAACGATCCACCATTTCATACACAAAAGGAGAATGCAATCCATGCCTTCCCTTCGCATTCCATTTGTACGTGATGAATTCGCTTAGATAATTCACTCTTCCACTTTGCTTAACTCCTGTAAAATTAACCCGACTTCAGGACATTCATAGCGTGTAGTAAAATTTCTGATGAAAATAGTTACCATCTATTTACAATATCGTCCTTTAAATAATCAAAGTAATTCTTTTGTGTCCACAGACTTGTGTAGAGCATGTCCACAGATTATCGCATCAAACTAATATTATTTCAAAAGTCATTTTACATAGCGTGTAAAGAACATGGTGGATCTTTTGTCAGCTTATAATAATAAAAATTCTACTTCACTGCAAAATCATGGTTCATTCACCAAGGATCTTTTTATTTTTACGGCATATTATTTATGTCAGATATGCAGTGGCAGCCAACAAATGAGCAGATTGAGCAACAAAAAAAAGCCGTTTTCGGACCGAATCCAAGTGTTCATTTGAATCGTCCTTGCAAGATCAATGAAGGAATTCTACGAATTGAATCCGAAGAACGCACTCAGTTGATCAAATACTTTGACAAGCGTCAACCACAACTCACATTTTTCATTCCTGCTTCGGGTTCAGGCTCCAGAATGTTGGAATTTCTCTATGTATTTCAGTCGTTGGCAGAGAACGAGATTGAACCCATGATGGAGCGCTTTCTCAATTCATTGGAAGAATTTGCTTTTTTTCGTCAACTTCCTGAAACAGTAAGAGCAAGCATTCAACAAGAAGGAATTGATCTAGGAAATTTGATTGACAGTATATTAAATCCATCCGGACTTAATTTGGGACAATCACCAAAAGGGTTGATACCTTTTCATAAGGTCGGACCTTTCATTCTTACTCCTTTGCAAGAGCATTTGATCCAGGGTTGTTTGCTCACACAATCGAATCCGAACTTTCACTTTACTATTCAACGTGAATTTGAAGAAGAATTTCAACGGATCATTCAAAGTACAACTGCTTTGAGTGGCACAGCATATAACGTGGAATTTTCTGAGCAATCCATTCAAAGTAACTCAGTCGCATTCACGGATGATGGTGAGCCTGCGCGCAACAAAAACAACGAAATAATTACGCGTCCTTCTGGTCATGGAGCGCTTTTGCCTTTGTTGAATACTATTGAAAGTGAAGTGATTTTAATCAAGAACATCGATAACATTCAACATTACACCAAGTCCACCGAAAGTGTAGAGATTTGGAAAGTTCTTTCCGGCTTATTGTTACAATTCAGAAATGAAGCAAAAGCACTTCACATGAATCCATCAATAAAAGGACTCATCGAATTGAATGATAAATACCAACTTTTTGATTCCAAAGAACTGGAAAACGTTCATGATGAAGAAGCTATTCGTAAACTAATAGATCGTCCAACACGCGTTTGTGGGATGGTCAAAAATGAAGGTCAACCCGGTGGCGGGCCATTTTGGATTGAACGTTCAGGGAAAATTACCAAACAAATTGTTGAAAAAGCACAGATCAGTTCAGATAGTAATCAGCGTTCCTTGCTATTGAGAAGTACACACTTTAATCCAGTGATGATCGCACTTTCTCCACTTTCCTTGGAAGCTACGAAATTTGATTTGATGAAATACCGCGACGAAAACACCTATTTCATTGTTAAAAAAACCTCGGAGGGACAGAATATTCGCTACATCGAGCAACCGGGACTTTGGAATGGCAGCATGGCCAATTGGAATTCAATCTTTGTGGAAATACCTAATTCAGTTTTTAGCCCGGTTAAAACAATTCTGGATTTACTCGATCCACTACATAAACCACACTAATCAGCGTTTGTTTATTGGTATAAAATCTTCAGTTTTTCCAGCCTGCCATGTTTTCATATGCATTTCCGAACCGTCAAAATAGGCAAAGGTGTTGTAGCGCAACCAATCACCCAAATTCGTGTAGTGTGACGTCTTATTCGAGAGTTCGATCTGTAAGGGAAGGTGTCGGTGACCAAAAACAAAATGATCTACCTCTTTTTCTTTGAGTTGTTCTTCACAATAGATATATAACCATTCATTTTCATTTCCTTCAAACTGCTCATCCGCTTGACCTGTTGCGGCGCGACTTGAACGAGAGGAATAATTCGCCAACCAAATGCCAAAATTCGGATGCAAACGGGCAAATGCCCATTGGCACAAGCGATTCTGAAAAACCTTTTTCAGAAATTTATAGCCTTTATCACCGGGTCCCAAACCGTCTCCGTGACCAATGATGAGTTTTTTTCCATTGAATTCCCGTTCAATTGGTTCGCGGTACAAGAAAAAACCCAATTCCTTTGGGAGATAATCAAAGATCCACATGTCATGGTTTCCGGTAAACACATGAACCGGGATTCCAGCATCCGTCAACTCAGCAATTTTTCCTTGTAAACGAACAAAACCTTTGGGAATAGCATGCTTGTACTCAAACCAGAAATCAAAAATGTCACCTACGAGAAATATTTCATGAGCAGTTGGACGGATGTGCTCCAGCCAAGCAACAATTTCCTTTTCACGCGCTAAACTTTTCTCGTAATTTGGAACGCCTAAATGAAAATCCGACGCAAAATAGATATGTTTCCCTTCCGGAAGTTGCATTTAGAATCCAAAGATCTTCTTCAACTCTGCCTCCAAGTCCGGACCTCTCAAATTGGTCTTGATGATCTTTCCTTCCTGATCGATCAATAGCGTAAATGGAATACCTTTCACACCGTACATTTGAGGAACTTTACTTGACCAATGTCCCAAATCACTCACATGATTCGGCCAAGACAGATTGTCTTTTTCTATTGCTGCCAACCAAGCGGCTTTATCACGGTCCAATGAAACACTCATTACCGTGAATCCGGAATCCTTGTATTTTTCGTACGTTTTCACCACATTCGGATTTTCCTTACGGCAAGGTCCGCACCAAGATGCCCAAAAATCTATCAATACGACTTGGCCACGCAGATCAGACAATTTCATAGTTGTTTTACCGTCAGTCTTCAATTCCTCAAAATCCGGAGCCAATTTACCGGGAGCCAATAGATTCGCCTCTTCCTTTTTCGCTTTTATCAGCTTGTAATTTTTTACGATTTCCTTTACAGCAGGTGACTCACCAAATCCGGTATTCAATTGGTTCACAATGGACTCATAGGTAGCAAAATCATTCTCTACATCGATCAATTGAACCACAGGAATCAAAGCTGCTGAATTTTGATTTTTCGCAATAAAATTCTGCATGTTCGCTTGAAAATTGTAGTACTCTTGCGTTAAACTCGCATTAATCTCATCGCGTTTTGACGGATTTGCCTGCATTTCAGCAATGCCATTGTCACGTTTGTGATTCCATAGTGTCATTACCTTAACAAACTCGTTCATCACCGCACTTTCATCAGAACCAACGATATTTGAATAATTGAACAGGTCTGCACCATCACCATAAATCTTGATGTCCGATTTATTGCGCAAAATCAAATTGATATGTGATTCACCCAATTTCAATACATAATAATCTGCACTGGGCAAACTCGCATTCATACTGAAATCACCATTCTTTTTGATCGCTGCTTTTTTGTAGACACGGTAATTGCCCGGACCGAAGTACTGCGCCAGCGTAACAGAATCTTCCTTTGTATTGAAAATATTTCCGGAGATCGTTACATCAATGGACTGCTGAGCAATCAGCATTGTGCTGAAGATCAAAAAGCTGTAAAGTGATAAAAGTCGTTTCATAGTATTTTCTTTGTATCTGTTTAAGTGCGACAAATTTTATTTGCCGAGCAGCTCAACCAATTTCTGTTCCAAACTCGCTCCACGTAAACCAGTTTCGATAACATTACCTTCTTTATCCAAAAGAACTGTGTGTGGAATTCCTGAGAAACCATAAAGTGAAGTCATCGGCGTTTTCCACCCCAATAAATCACTCACATGGTTGGGCCATTCCAAGCCATCCGAAGCAATTGCTCTCTTCCACGCTTCAGCATCCTGATCAAGTGAAACCGAATAAATGGTAAATCCACGATCCTTGTATTTCTGGTACAATTTCACCACATTTGGATTCTCCCGACGACAGGGTCCGCACCACGACGCCCAAAAATCAATCAAAACATATTTTCCTCTTAACGAAGACAACTTAATGACTTTTCCCTGAGGATTCTTCAATGCAATTTCAGGAGCCAATTTAGATCCAGACTCTTTGGCTAAGTACTGTTCGTAAGCCATTTCAATCTGAAAAACCTGATTCTCCATTGTTGCAGCGATTGGTGAACCCTCGTACGTTTTCAAATACGCTTCAGCTACTACTTTCAAAACGTCAAGGTACTCCGGATTCCAATATTTGAATCCTGTATTGGGAGAAAGTGTGGTTGACAAAACGATGTTGAAAGGGTTCTCCGGGCTCTTTTTCATGCTTGCCACTGCGAAATCATCCACCGGTTTTTTTAGCTCGTGGTAACGCTTCACCACCTCTTCTTCTGAGGCTGTTTTCTGTAATTCGCTTAACTCACCTTGAGAAGAGGCAAAAACACTGTACAAGCGCATGTACTCATTCATGACTCCTGCCCATTTTGTTCCACCAACATTGGGACGCATGGAAAAATCAGCAAAGCTACTCTTCACTGTGATTTTGTCATCCGGAACGATGGTCAATGGAATGGCTTTATCCGCAGATGCACCTATTCTCAATTGATACAAGCCCATTCCAGGAACATTTCCCGATAAACTGAAAGATCCGCTATTATCTGTTTTACCCTTGACAACTTCAATCGTTCCCTGTGCACTCAGTGCCTCAACAAAAACATCCATATTGTCAGCTCCTTCGACTTGCCCACTTATCGTAAAGTTATCATCCGGATCCATTTTCACTTCGTTATCATCTGCACCACAAGATACCAGTAAAACGACCAATAAAAGTTGTAAAGCGTATTTCATCATAATGCATCTAATGTATTGCGCAATAATGCGTTGGCTACCTTTGGATCTGCTTTTCCACCGGAAACACGCATTAACTGTCCCATAAAGAACCCTGTTAATTGTTTCTCACCGTTCTTATAACGTTCAACTTCCGCAGGATGTTGCCTGATCACCTCCTGAATGAATGCCAAAACAGCATCTTCATTGGAATCCTGAATCAGATTTAATTTTTCCGCGATATGTAATGGAGATTTATCCAATTCTGTCAACATCGCAGGAAAGATCTTTTGTGAAGCAACAGAAGTCGAAACTTTTCCTTCATCGATTAAGTTGATCAATTCTGCTAAACGCTCGTCGCTGATCGGAAAATCTTCGATCTCAACACCGTACTCATTCAAGTAAGACTTCACATCTCCCATGATCCAGTTCGCCGCAGCTTTGTAGTTGCGTGTATGGAGGATGACATCCTCATAAAACAATGCAATTCCTTTGTTATCCGTTAAGTTGTAGGCGTCATACGCAGACAAACCTAATTCTTCCGTGTATTTCTTGAACAATTCTCTCGGCAAAGCAGGCATTTCAGTGCGAATCAGTTCGATTTGCTTTTCCTCCACGATCAATGGCAAAAGATCCGGTTCTGGAAAATAGCGGTAATCGTTAGCTGCTTCCTTCGAACGCATCGAAATAGTAATCCCTTTTAATGCGTCGAACGAACGTGTTTCCTGACTGATCGTTTCTCCATTTTCAAGACATTCAATCTGACGGTTAACTTCAAATTCGATCGCACGTTGTACATTTCGAATGGAATTCATGTTCTTTACTTCGACCTTCGTCCCGAATTCGGATGTACCTTTCAAACGCACCGAGATATTTGCATCACAACGCAGGGAACCTTCCTCCATGTTTCCGTCACAAATATCCAGATAACGTACCAATTTACGGACTTCTGTCAGGTAGTTATACGCTTCCTGTGAACTGCGCATATCAGGTTCTGAAACAATCTCCAAAAGTGGAACACCAGCTCGATTCAAGTCCACCAATGTGTCGTAAACATCAACATCGTGAATACTTTTACCGGCATCCTCCTCCATATGAATTCTGGTGATTCCTACTGCCTTCTCTCCGTCTTCATCCGTTTTAATGTAAATAGCTCCGCCGATACAAATTGGGGTAGTATCTTGCGTGATCTGATACCCTTTTGGAAGATCAGGATAGAAATAATTCTTGCGTGCAAAATGTTGCTCACGTGCAATCGTGCTTCCACATGCAAGACCAAGTTTGATAGCAAATTCAACTGTACGTTTATTCATCACCGGCAATGTTCCGGGATGCCCCAAAGTGACCACGCTCACGTTGGAATTCGGTTGAGATCCGTATTCGTTTACATCAGAGGAATAAGCCTTCGAACGCGTCAACATTTGAGCGTGGACTTCTAATCCAATGACTACTTCATATTTATCACGAATGGTAGCGTCCATTAAATTCGAGAGATTAATTCTTTCATGATCAATGTCATTTTCGGCTCTTGGCGACTTGCCACCTCAATAACATCTTGTACACTTACTTCTTTGATCTTTCCCGGTACACCAAGGTCAGTAATGATTGAAATTGCGAAACAAGGGATAGACATGTGTCGGGCAACGATCACTTCTGGTACTGTAGACATTCCAACTGCATCAGCTCCGATAGCCCGTACGTACCCATATTCTGCAGGAGTCTCCAGCGTTGGACCAGTCAAACCTGCGTATGTTCCCACAGCCACACGAATGTTATTCTCTTTAGCGATTTCCTTCGCCAATTCAATCATAGCCGGGTCATAAGGGACACTCATATCCGGGAAGCGCGGTCCTAATTCATCAATATTCTTTCCAATTAGCGGGTGAGCCGGGAACAAATTAATGTGGTCATTCTGGATCATGATCTCCCCCACTTCAAAGTCCGGATTTACACCTCCTGAAGCATTTGAAACGAACAAACGCTCAATGCCTAACAACTTCATCACACGCACAGGAAACGTTACCTGTTGCATTGAATAACCTTCATAAAAATGGAAACGTCCCTGCATAGCAACAACTTTCTTCCCTCCCAATTCACCAAAGATCAATTTTCCCGAGTGACTTTCTACTGTTGAAACAGGAAAATGCGGAATCTGATCATACGGAATTTCATCGATCACTTTGATCTCTTTCACCAAACCACCTAGTCCTGTACCTAAAATAATTCCTATCGTAGGTTCAATGTTCGTTTTTGTTCTGATGAACGCTACTGATTCTTTAAATTGTTCCAACATATTGATCTATAATTGATTTAAACTTTTCACTTTCGTCAATCTGAATGCTGATCGGCAGATAAAACCAAGGATACTTATCCAATTCTCCTTTCGATCTGTTTTGACTTAATCTGACAAAGTCCTTTTCTGTTGTCAAAATAGCCGCATTACTGTGTGCAAAAGTATCAAATTTTCGGTGAATTGCTTCTATATCTGAGTCCTTGAAATCATGATGATCAGCAAATGTAAGATGCTCGATTTCCGCCATAGTTGAAACATAACGAATCATCAGTTCTGGATTAGCAATTCCGGTCACAACAAGCACTTGTTTCGGTGAATTCCAATAACTTCCTTTGAAACCAAGAGGTTGACCGTAAACGATTCTCGAGAAAAAAACAGGTTTCTCATTTATGTTTAAACGTAAGCGAAAATCTTCTTTTTCTTGCAAAGTCAGCACTGTTGGACATTTAGTAACGATCACTAGATCTGCACGCTTTTTATTGTGCGAAAACTCGCGCAAGTTGCCTGTTGGAAGAACCTGATCGTTGAAAAAAGGCTTTTGATATTCCGTCAATAAAATCGATAAACCACAACGTACTGCTCGGTGCTGAAAAGCGTCATCCAAGAGGAAAAGTGAAACCGAGTCCTCTTCATGGAGTACACGTTTTACAACTTCACTACGCCGTTCTCCAACGGCGACCAATACTTTATCCCCAAATCTTTTCTTGTAAAAAAGAGGTTCATCGCCCACTTCTTCAGATTGATCATTCACTTGAACCCATCTGAATCCTTTGGTTTTTCGTCCGTATCCACGACTTACAATACACACTTTGTGTTGTTCTTTTAGATAGTCGGCTAAAAAGTGTACGTGTGGCGTTTTACCTGTACCACCGGTTGACAAGTTACCGACTAAAATTGAAGGTACCGGAATCGAATAAACAGAAAAGATTTCTCTGTTGTAACACCAATTTCTCACTTCTACTATGAAACCATAGAGCAGAGAAAATGGAAGCAGTATCCAGCGCAAAACGAGCATGGATCAAAAATAGCTAAAATTGGGGCTATTGGGCTGAATAATCAGAGAATTGCTGATCACCTGCGAAATAATAAATTCGCACCTGAGCTGTATCATTGAGAAAATCAATCTTTCCAATTTCGACACGATTTATCTTCAATCCGGTTCTGACTTCTAAATCAGCCTTCATTTCTTCATAACGATCAGGAACGATCAGATCAATTCGCTCATAGTTTATCGTTTTTCGTGTCTCGTGCTTGATCAGCCACAGGTATTCTAAAACGAAGATCATCAGAATCAGTGATCCATTTATTATTCCTATTTCTGCAATACTCATCATGGATGAGGAAAGTGAATTTACCACACTCGCCCCTATCACCACAAAAAGATAAGTCATCTCCTTGATCTCAATGGCATCTGTACGATAACGTATGATTCCGAAAATGGCAAACAACCCAAGTCCCAAACCAATATCAATATCTAATTTCTTCAGCCCAAAACATAAAAAGAAGGTTACCATACCAATTAGATAGTAGGTAAACAAGTAGTCTTTTCGCTTCGTCTTTGGATAATAGAGTAATCGAATTACAATTGTTAGAAAAACAAGATGAAACAGTGAACGCCATCCGAGTAGTTCCACATCCTGACTAAACCAGATCATCTGGTTATTTTGAGTTGCTGTTAAAAGAAAATTATGCAGCATTAGATTCCAGTTTACTAATTTTTAGAATTTTCGATTTAAAACGATTGAATTTCAATCCCTTATCTTTGTGCAATCGCATAACACCGAGACAATACTTGCTGACGCGTAAAGGACGAATCATTCCTTCTTTCATGAGCCTATAAAACATAGCGTTTCGGTTCACTTTTTCTTGTTTCAATTCAGCGATAACAAGTCCTTCAAAACGGGATTCCTTGTCTTGCCAATTGTAAACAAGATCAAAATCAAAAGTGAGTCGCTCCGCCCCGTTGTTACTCACAAGGGTTATCCGGTTATACCTGTTTTGTAATACAGGTGCAATTGACT
Organism: Crocinitomicaceae bacterium; assembly: GCA_036825545.1. Classification (GTDB taxonomy): domain Bacteria; phylum Bacteroidota; class Bacteroidia; order Flavobacteriales_D; family Crocinitomicaceae; genus M0103. Next base: position 21,061 of record DAISYB010000020.1, read on the forward strand.
TATTGGATTTCAGCAGGGAAGAAACAAATTCCTTCTCCTCTTGGTCCTGAAGATCAAAAGTTCCCTTCGCAGGAATTCTCTTTTTAACGGTATGTCCTTTGATACGCTCCTTCACTTCAAGGTAGGAAGTACCCACATCAACATAACTGCGGTAGCGCACTTTGAAACGATGCGTTTTGCCCGCATGATGATCATTAAAGAAGCTGAATTCAGCATCATCCAGGTAAACACTTTCATAAATAAAACTTCGCTTGTTATTGATTTCCAAAACCCTGTAATCATCAATAAGCAACGGAAGTATTTGAAGAAATAGTTTTTCAGACAATATAAACTTGGTGTCATAGCGATCCATCAACTTAGCCTCGTCCATTTCAGCAAGTGAAACGGATCGAAACATGGAGAGCAGCTTGTCAACCTGAGTATTTAACATGATCATTAGCCCAAAGTTAATTATTTGTAAATCTCACGCAAGTAAATTGATGAGTTTTGAAATTCCTTTCGTTCAATTTCCCTAATTCACTAGGATACCTATCTTTGTAAGATGAGAAAAAAGATCCTTCTTTTGGGTTCAGGTGAACTTGGAAAAGAGTTCGTAATTGCTTGTCAGCGCTACGGACAATACATAATTGCAGTTGATAGTTACGAAGGAGCGCCCGCGATGCAGGTTGCACATGAATTTGAAGTAATCAACATGTTGGATGGAGATGAGTTGGATCGAATTGTTGCAAAACATCAGCCCGACCTAATTGTACCTGAGATCGAAGCTATTCGAACGGAGCGTTTTTTCGATTACGAACAAGAAGGAATTCAAGTCGTTCCAAGTGCGAAAGCAGCGAATTTCACCATGAACCGCAAGGCCATTCGTGATTTAGCGGCTATTGAAGTTGGCGTGCGCACAGCTCCTTACAAATATGCTACATCATTTGAAGAGTTGAAGGAAGGTGTTGCTTATACCGGTATGCCATGTGTGGTTAAACCACTGATGTCCAGCTCAGGTAAAGGACAATCCGTTATCAAAACGGAAGCTGACATCGAAAAAGCATGGAATTACGCAATGGAAGGTTCTCGAGGTGACCTAAAAGAGGTAATCGTTGAAGGATTTATTGATTTTGACTATGAGATCACCTTATTGACTGTAACTCAAAAAAATGGTGCTACCCTATTCTGTCCGCCAATTGGACACCGCCAAGAACGAGGAGATTATCAGGAAAGCTGGCAACCACAAGTAATGGATCCTGCGCATTTAGCTGAAGCTCAAGAAATGGCAGGAAAGGTGACCCAAGCATTAGGTGGAGCCGGAATTTGGGGGGTAGAATTTTTCATCACCAAAGAAGGCGCCTATTTTTCTGAATTGTCTCCACGTCCGCATGATACGGGAATGGTCACATTAGCCGGAACTCAAAACTTTTCAGAATTCGAATTGCACGCAAGAGCGATTTTAGGTTTGCCCATTCCTGAAATTGAATTGTTGAACAACGGTGCCAGTGCCGTTGTTTTAGCGACTAGTTCAAACGATGCTACACCCGTTTTTACCGGTCTAGAAAAAGCGGCCAATCACCTGAGATCTGATCTGCGTATTTTTGGAAAACCTTTCACACGGCCTTACAGACGCATGGGTGTAGTCTTGACCTATGGAAAAGAAAATACTACAGAATTGGTGGAGCGCGCAAAAAAAATTGCAACAGAAATTGAAGTAAAATAAACACTTACGCGCTTTTCAAGAATTTGAATTGTTGTAACTTAAATGCACATTTAGAAGGATTCCTGCAATGAACTTGGAAAGAAACAATATCAGTACAGAACTATCAGACTTTCTTGATACGTGTAAGCAATCCAGCGAAAAAGCAATTGGTGTACTGCAATCCCTCATCGATCAATTAGAGCATCCTGAGGAACAATCCAAAGGCATTCAACTGTTGAATGAACTTAAGCATTTTGCGAAAAGCATAACGGCTGATGACATGCGTAATGAATTTCATTTTCACTTTTTGGAAATGGAAATTCCGGGAAACATGAATGACACAATTCGTCTTCAGTTGCTGCAATTACCAAGTACTTTCGCGCCGGAAGACTGGTCGTTCACCTTTTTCGAAGGATTATCGCGCTATACTTTTTCGGAGTTTCACGATAAACAAATGGTTGAGCTCGGGTGTGGAAATGGTTGGATCACAATCTCCATGGCCCTGAAATACAATTGCCGAAAGATTTTTGGTCTGGACATCAATCCAAGAGCGATTTTATCCTCCAAGATCAATCTTTTCCTGAATGCATTTGACGATCAAGGTACACTTATCCGATTCTCAGATGGACGAAGTTTGTTGGAAGCAGTGGAATTTAAAGTATCTGATCTACTCTCCTGTTTTTATACTTCACGAGAATCCGATTTCGATGTTATCATCGGTTGCATACCTCAAGTTCTTGCTCCTGACGAGGGTATCGATCAATCCATGATCTCCGAAACCGCGAATGATGATTTTCTACATTCATTGAGCAATTACACGGCTGAACAAGGTTATGTTGAGGATAAATTCGGACTTGGATTGATCGCTCGTTCCGTTGAAGAAAGCATCGAAATGCTGAAACCGCAAGGGAAATTGATCTTAAATCTGGGTGAACGTCCACGCAGGGAGGTGCTTGAACGACTGGTGAAACGAAGAGGACTGTTGATCAGCCGCATTTGGACGAGAAAAGTGGAACAAGCCAATGACACAGACATCGATTCACTTGTGCGATTGGAAAAAGAGATGAATCATCATTTCGAGTTCTATACCGACCTTCATTCCGAAACACCAATCAATGCGCGAACAGCTAAATTATTTGCGACAAAAGGTGGACGGATCTATCATAATTTGTCCGTTTACGAGTGTAAGTTTGATTTTTACACGGAAACTCAGGTGCTTTTCGATGAGTTGAAAAATGAACTTTTTTCCGAAGCGAAAACTGGCCTAGACCTTGATTATGCAGATAGCAACAAAAAGGAAGAAAAAATCCGATTTTTATCGGAACTCACTAAGGATTTACGCACTACACCATTTTTCCCTTATGAAGATAACTTGGGAAGTCAATCCTTCAGAAACTACCTTTCAGATTTTCTTTCAGCCTATCAGCATGTCAATTTTTCAGAGGATCAAATTCTGGTAACTCCAAATTTGGCAACATTGATCGAAAATGTGCGTGACATATTCTGTCCAAAAGCGCTTTTCCTTTCAGAACCTTTATTCAACTTGTTTCCCGATTTGGCGGCCCATGAAGAAGTGATCTCGGTTCCTTCATGTTCAAAGGAGTTGAATTCGTTAATTGAAAAAATTCGACCGCAGATCGTTTTTGCCAGCATTCGTGACAACCATACTTTTTCAGGAGAGGCATTCTTGCGTATCGTTGAATCGTGTAAACGGGCAAATTCAAGACTTTTTCTCGATCTTTCTGAATGTTTCGAGTTGTCGAGTTCTCCTCAGTCGATAGGTGTTTTCCAATATTTAGCAGAGAATGACTTGCCTCTGCACGTTACTTTAGTTGGTGAATTATCGAAGAATCAGATCTATTCAGACCTGAGTACCTGTTTCGCAATCAGTACAAACAAAACGCTAGTGTACAATCTGAGAAATGCAGCAGAATTCTCGTACAGTCGTTCTCCGTATTTGGCTCAGTTGTTTTACTCTATACTTTTGAAAGACCTGACCGGGTTCCATATGAAAAATGTGAAGAATACAGAGTCCATCCAACTGCTTCAGGAAGAGAACGAGCAAATGCGTTCGATCTTTATCACTCCCACAACGACTGTCAATGCTTCTTTCCAACACTCTTCTATAAAGGGTAATGAATTAGCGGTAAATGCATCAACAGTGCGATTCGATTACGGAGAGAATGAATTAAATTGTCCTGACGATCTCAAAATTTCCATTCTGGAAAGCTTTACCCGTCAGTCACTAGAGCAAGACGATTACGATCCCAAATTGCTAATCAAACGTTTTGTAACAGAGCGCTTTGGTTTAAAATACGGTGATTATTTGTATTATGGCAATGGCGTTGCACCTTTATTTGCCGCAATCGCCAAAAAGATCAAGGAAGAAAACGGAACATTGCTTATTCCGCGAGGTGCATACGGCTATTTCTATGGAACTGCACAGTTTCATGGCGTAAAAATTCGTGTAATACCGACTGATGTAGCACAATCGTTTATTCCAAGTCCAAGCGCAGTAAAAGAAGCTCTAAATGACATAGAAAATCCTTGGATTTTCCTCAATTTTCCATTGGTAAATCCAACCGGTGCCTGTTGGAGCAATGAGCAACTGGAATCTATTTTAACCTTGGATGAAATCAGAAATAGCCGATTGATCATTGATACGGTTTTTTCCGGACTTGAATTCAAGGGACCAGGTTCTTTTCCTATTTTGACAGAAAAAGAAGTTGAATTGAATTACATTTTGTTGGGTGGGATCTCCAAAGAATATTCTGCAGGTGGAATCCGTTTTGGATATGCACTATCAAATTTTTGTTCCGATTTGGGTAATCGAATCAATTATAAGCCACACCGAACAGTCTTATACGCCGTTAAGAAAATATACAGTAAGTACCTGGATCGCGACCTTCGTGTACTGCATTCTTTAAATGAACAAACAAGTCTATTGAGTGAACGGGCGAAATTGCTCGGTGATGTCCTTCAACAAAACGGCTGGACTGTTCTGCCACCAGAAGGAGGATTATTTCTCGTGGCTAAACCAGACTCATTGCTTGGTAAAACTTGTAAATTAAGTAATGGTGAAGAATTAACAGTTGATGCAACGTCAATAGGCAGGATCATGCACGACAAGGTCAATTTCCTGATCAACAATGATCGATGGACTGGAATCCCCGGTTATTGTCGTTTTGTCCTTAGTGTACAAGAAAAAACATTTAACGAAGGTTTACAACGAATTAAACAATTTCACACTGAAATCTAAGCAACATGAAAGTAGTAGTTTTTTCAATTTTATCCTTATTTGGTGTAGTTCTATTATCCTGTAAAACAAGCAGAGACAATGCATCACTCACTGATCAAGAGATCATTCAATTGGGAGATTCATTGAGTAGAATAGCACAACAAACCTTACTACAAAATGTAGGCGAAGCAATAAAAAATGGCGGAACTGCTCATGCGGTTGATTTCTGTAATATTCATGTCAGCTCTATGATGGATTCATTATCCAAAGAATACAACGTGCGAATTGAACGTATAGCCAGAAAAAACAGGAATCCCAATAATGCTCTGACGATGGAGGAATCGCGTTTATTACGACCTCTCGAAAAAGGATTCAAAAACGACACCTTGATCAATATGGGAGACAAACGCATTTACTACAAAGCCATACGAATTGAAATGCCTGCTTGCTTGCAATGTCATGGCACTAAAGAAGATATTTCGCCGGAAACATTAAGCATTATCCGAAAGAAATATCCTACAGATCGAGCAACAGGATTTAAAATGGGGGATTACCGTGCAACCTGGAAGTTGGTGTTTGAATAATCAAATCAATCCAAGCGCAATTTTCATACGGATTACCTTTTTTGCCGCAGCATCGACTTTCTTTTTGAATTCTGCATCTGTGCGGTAACGGGCAAGAATCTGTTTATGAGCACGTTCGGCATCAACAGGCATCAACACGATATCGCAACCGGCATTTACTGCTTTCACCTCGCATTGAGGAACAGAAACAACACCTCCCATATTCATAGCATCTGTTACGATCAATCCTTTAAAGCCCATCTCCTCTTTCAATAATTTTGTCACAATCGTTTCCGAAGTTGTTGCCGGTAAACCTTTCGTGTCATATTTTGGATTGTTCTTTACAGCAATATGAGCTACCATGATCGATAGAACCCCATTCTCAATCAATTGCGGATAATTTCCAATCTCTTTCAATTCACCATCGATCATTTGAAGTGCTTTGTGCGTATCTCCCGAAACCAAACCATGCCCCGGGAAGTGTTTCGCTGTAGCAATGATGTTGTGCGATTGAGTTTGCTGAATAAATGCATCTGACCAAGGAATAATGTTAGCAGGCACCGCGCCGAAACTTCTAAAACCGACTGTTTTATTTGGAGACATATCGACTACCGGCGAAAAATTGTAATTGATTCCGATCTCGTTTAAATCCTTCGAGATCACATCGGCAACCGTTCTAACCTCCTCGATGGTTGTCAGTTCATTAGCTTTCTTTACCGGTGTTGAGCCCGTGATCTTTCTATTCACCAAACTTGGTTCCGCATCTGCTGAATACAAAAACGGCAAATTGCCGATCGAATCGTTCATAGCTTCAAAGGATTTAATCCAATTAGTGAATTCTTCTTTCGTTCCATTGAGCATTAATACACCACCAATAATTCGTTTGTTAATGTGTGAGCGGATTGTCGCTTCTGTTTGACCTAATCGGCCTACCGCCGGCATTATCAATTGGGCAACAATTGCCGTATCATCCAGTGCAGCAAAGATTCTTTCTACATCCTTATCCAATTGAGGATCCTCTTTCAAAAAGTCAGAAATCTGGTATGTTTTCTTCACTTCTTCCTGTGCAATTTTCACCGGATTCTTAGATACCTCAGGCTCTGATTGCGCGCAGCTATTAAAAAGTATCAACACGAGAATTGGTAGGATGATCTGCTTCATTTCTTAACTATTTTATCAATATAGGATCCAAAATTAAGGTGTTCCATCATACCGGATCCACGGTAACGCATTGTTTTATGCACACGGTCTTTGTCAATAACCATTCCATATCCCATCAGCGGTTTCCTCAGTTTTTGATTGGTCATTTTCGACAACACACCGAATCTTAGATCATAAAAAATCAGCGTATCACCATTTCGTTCCGTAGTATAGTATCCGTTTGAGATGAATTTAAGAGCAGCAGTGTAATCCTTATCCGGCCATTTTATACGATTCAAGTCCTTTCTTTTCTTGGTGATTGTATCGATATCGCTCGAATCAAACTCATAGAAAAGTGATTTATAAGCTACATAATAATTCCTATCATCTTCTGAGAGCATCATCCAATAAAAACTCGTCAAGGGCATCGGCGTCACCATGTGATTTCTGGATTCGATCCCTGCTTTTTCAAAATAAGATGGTGAAGCACTCAAAATAGTCAATTTCACCACAACACCCCAAAGTAAGTAAAGCGATGAAAAGATCAGTCCCGCATTGTTCCATTTCCTTCGCAAGGGATTTTCTCGTTTCATGAATAAGGCTACCAGCAAACAGATCATGAATGGAACGGTGTACAAAGGATCAATAACGAAAACGGTATTGAAGGTAATTCGGAAATCAAATGGCCACAAAAACTGTGTTCCATAGTTAGTAAACATATCCAACATCGGATGCGTCACGATTGCCAGAAACCACAACCACATCCATGTTTTTAATTCATACCGTTGTCTGTACAATTTATGAAACAACCAACCAAGAGCTGGTCCCATGAGCAGTGCAAATACCAATGAATGTGAAAATCCACGGTGAACAAGTGCGGCTTCAACCGGATGATAGAGATTTCCAACGAACACATCCAGGTCAGGAATCGTTCCGGCAATTGCTCCCCAAAACGCTGCTTTTCCGCCCATTTTTCTTCCTGCAACAGCCTCGGCAACTGCTGCTCCAAGTACGATTTGAGTGAGTGAATCCATGTTGAGAATGATGAATTTTGAATTAGGAATGATGAATTTGGGCTTGTGGGCTAAAATTAAAAATATCTGATGAGTTTAACAGAACTTGATCTTAATTGTTCTTGTTGCATAGGAATGTGATCAAGTGATTATATTTGTCAAAAAATAAAAAACATGAAAAACGTTGCAGTTATTGGTGCAGGAACAATGGGAAATGGTATTGCCCATGTATTTGCTCAAACGGGATACAAAGTAAACTTGATTGATATTTCACAGGCTTCTCTTGACAAAGGATTGGCGACAATCTCCAAGAATCTGGATCGTCAAGTTGCCAAAGAAGTGATCTCTGAAACACAGAAAGCTGAAACACTGGCTAATATCACAACTTATACTTCGATGGAAGAAGGTGTAAAAGGAGTTGGATTGGTGGTGGAAGCGGCTACTGAGAACATTGATCTAAAACTAAAGATCTTCGCAGATTTGGATAAAATGACTACACCGGAAGTAATTCTGGCTTCCAACACCTCGTCAATCTCAATTACAAGGATCGCATCTGTGACTTCACGACCGGAAAAAGTGATCGGAATGCATTTCATGAATCCGGTGCCGGTTATGAAGCTTGTGGAAATCATCCGTGGATATTCAACGACAGATGAAGTGACGAAATTGATTATGGATATGTCGCGTGAATTGGGTAAAGTTCCGGTTGAAGTGAATGATTATCCTGGTTTCGTAGCTAATCGTATTCTCATGCCAATGATCAACGAAGCGATCTACACCCTTTTCGAAGGAGTTGCAGGAGTTGAAGAAATTGATACGGTGATGAAATTAGGAATGGCTCACCCAATGGGTCCACTTCAATTAGCTGATTTCATTGGATTAGACGTTTGTTTGGCAATCCTAGAGGTACTTCACGATGGTTTTGGCAACCCGAAATATGCGCCATGCCCACTTTTGGTAAACATGGTTACTGCAGGTAAGAAAGGTGTTAAAACCGGCGAAGGATTCTATTCTTGGACGCACGGAACAAAGGATTTGATTGTTGCGGATAATTTTAAGAAATAATTTTCAATAAAAATAAAAGGCTTCCAAATTGGAAGCCTCTTTTATTCTCTCATTATTTCTCTTTAAGGAAACTTTGGAAACTTACTAAAATCCCTTTTTCGCTTTTCCAAGAACGCATTGCGACCCTCTACAGCTTCTTCGGTCATGTAAATCAAGCGTGTCGCCTCTCCCGCATATACTTGTTGTCCAACCAAACCATCGTCAATCAAGTTGAATGCAAATTTGGCCATTTTCACTGCTGTTGGACTCTTAGTGAGTATTTCCTGGGCCCAATCAAAAGCGAATTGCTCGAGTTCATCGTGTGGAACTACAGCGTTAACCATTCCCATGTCAAATGCTTCTTGTGCGGAATAAGACTTTCCTAAAAAGAATATCTCACGTGCACGTTTTTGTCCAACCTGACGAGCCAAATAAGCGGAACCAAATCCACCATCGACACTGGCTACATCGACATCTGTTTGCTTGAAAACCGCATGTTCCTTGCTGGCAATTGTCATATCACAAACAACATGTAAACTGTGTCCACCTCCTACTGCCCAACCAGGTACCACTGCAATCACCACTTTATTCATAAAGCGGATCTGACGTTGCACATCTAAAATATTGAAGCGATTTACACCATCTTCACCTTTATATCCGGTAGTTGAACGCACACGTTGGTCTCCACCTGAACAAAATGCCCAACCACCATCTTTTGGAGAAGGACCTTCACCGGAAATCAAAACGACGCCTATTTCTTGACTTTCATGCGCATGGATCAGTGCTTCCAGTAGTTCAGAAACTGTCTTCGGACGAAATGCGTTCCTCACTTCAGGACGATTAAAAGCAATACGCGCTACTCCATCACAGTACTTATAGGTAATATCTTCAAAAGTTTTGATTGTTGTCCAATTCATACTATTCTTCATAAATTCATAATTTTCAGGCTAATCCACCATTAATTCCAATTGTTTGACCATTCACATAAGCCGCATCCTCACTGAACAAATAAGCGATCATGACCGCAAGTCCTTTTGCCTCACCTAAAGTTTTCGCAGGAATTGTTTCTTTCAACTGTTCGATCATTTTCTCCGGTACCTGTTCAATCATTCCTTTGTCGAGGTATCCGGGAGCAATGCAGTTTACGGTAATCCCATGTTTTGCCCAATCAGCAGACTGAGCTCGCGCCAATCCCATAAGTCCTGCTTTTGAAGCCGCGTAAGCCGCAGTTCCTCCCACTGGAATCTTGCCAACAACCGAAGAAATGTGAACTATTCGTCCAAATCCATTTTCGATCATTTGTTTAGCCAAAAGCTTCGATAAAAGAAATGGTATGGTGAGATTCAGGTTAATCACTGCATTCCAATCGGAAGCAGCCAGTTTGTGAGATGAAGCAGAACGATTGATCCCTGCGTTGTTTACCAGATAGCTGATTTTTCCCATTTCGGTTTCAATTCGCTCAAGTAACTTCATACAAGACAATTCATCTTCCAAAGCGGATTCAAACACCGCACAATTTGTCCAATTCTTATCGGCGATGTGCTTTTTCAGTTCCTCCGCTCTTGAATCTGCTTGTAATGCAAGCGTATATCCTTTTTCAAGCAAAACAGGAATCATTTCTTTTCCTAATCCTCCTGAAGCACCTGTTATCAATACGATCTTTTCCTTCATCTTATTGCGCTATTTCTTCACCGTGAGGCGTGTACATCGTCACACCCCGTTCGTTGTATTCGTTCTTCATTACGACTAACATCTGAGCAGCATCAAAACACATGGTTTTCGCTTTTCCAATTTGTCCGAACTGTACAACTCCCTGCTCTACAAACATAGGTATAAGTTGATCACACTTGCGTTTAGCAGAAAAAACAGGATTATGTACTTTAATTCTTACTTTATGTATTTCACCGCTTTCATCACGAATCTGCATGATAAAATGCTCATGATGATAGACCGGAAACTTAAAATCAGTTACTGCATCTTCAAGTAAATGTAAACTTGTTCCTGCATTATCAAGTGTCACCCCAATGTAAAGGATCTTCCCATTCACTTCTGTCAGTCGCGCAAATGGCGAATTCAACGTATATGGCGTCTCTTCACCAAAATGACCTTCAACAAACCAATCAGCCCGAGGTCCCAAAGCACAAACAGGCTCTGTTGGACTCAAGCTTCTTTTTACCCCTTCCATTTTTCGAAAGGCTTCAGATACGGCCCCAAGAGCTGAAGGCGATTGATTAACATCGAAAAAATTCTGATTGCGCACATATTCTAATTGAAGTGACGGATTCGGAGAACTAGGCATCAAAATGTTTCCATTTATGCCAACAACTTCTTTCAATGCATCAATTAGAGTGCGAGGACCATTTTCCATGTAACCGATCCTGCTCATACTGCAGTGCACAAGTACTGAATCTCCTTGTTGAATACCTAAGTTTTTGAGATCGTCGATCAAACGATCTTTTCTCACCACATCCCCTGATTTTGCGGAATTTTGCAATTCAATTCGCACTTTTTTCTTTTTGTACTGGCGGTATTTTTCCAGTAAGAAAAGTGGGATGATATTACGAAGTGTTCCTTTAAAATCCATTACAAGGCTTAAAATTAACACAGATCATCCTTATTGAGCAATGAAGGTGTACGTTATTGTTCCATCCTGAAGCTTGGGTGCGGAGCCTGAATAGGTGAAACGAGACATTTTAGCGTATTTTACAGCTTGTTCGATCATGCAATAATTCGCATTTCTGCTTAGTGTTGGCTCGTAGGTTGCATTGGTTACATCACCATTTTGATTCACCTTAATGCTCACTGTTACTTTGCCGGATGCACCATAACCACAGGTATAACCCGGATTCCGAACGTACCAAGTATTGTTTTGATGCGGGGGTCTGTTGCTTAAAGACCATTCGACCATTACATCACCAGAATAAGCTTTATTCCCACCATTCGTTGCACTTTGCTTGTCATTTGGATTGGTTGGATTTGACGTTTGTTGCTTTTTTCGCTCATCCATTTCTTGTTGCAACTTTTTACGCTTCTCCTCTCCTCCTGCTTCCTCAAACAGTTTTCGTTCATAATCTTTTACAGAACGTTCTACATCTGCCGCAGACATTTTGTTGGACGACCAATTCTCACTGCTTCGTTCCCGATCATCGTTTCTATCTCGGGCGATACTTTTCACATCAGACGGATTAAAGTCACCGGGCAATTCTATATTTTCAGCTTTCAGCTGAATATCTGCGTGGTCTTCAATTCGCGCACCTTCAAAAAAAGGCCTGATCGGCTCATAAGTAGTGTGTGTTTCAAGTAAAAGGTACATGAACAAGATAACGTACCCCGCAAAGGCAGCCATTAATCCATATACTATTCTTTCCTTGATCGCCATTATATTTATTCTTCAAATACTGGTTGAATGATCCGTTGCTCTTTCAAGTAAAAGTAATGCAAATCATCACTGTTTGTCAAAACCAGAAAACTATCGTTATGCATACGGATTTGTTGATATTCCACCGGTATTAACAATTTGCCCTTTTTATTATAAACACCAAACTTTGAACCATTCGAAACTAGATACATATCATCACCAAGTCGGTTCACAGAAGTAAACGAGCACGGAATGACAAAATTGCCTTTCTGATCGATCACTCCGGATAGCGTTAATTGCTCCACAATCGCCTGACCATCAACAAAGCTTTCAGCGAATTCATACTGTGGTTTGAGAATTTCTTTACCTGTCAAGTCCATGAATCCCCATCCTTTTCCTTTTGTAAAGGCAATCAATGAGCTCACTTGTCCAAGATTGCTAAATGTTGGCGCAATCACAAACTTACCGTTTCGGTCGATAACACCATATTTGCCTTTCATCACAGCAATGGCATGTGCTCCAGAATATGCTCCTTTTTCCAGATAATTAGGAAAAGTCTCAAATTTTGGAGGCAAGACAATTTTTCCTTTTTCATCAAAATAGCCAATAAGATCATCCTTCACATACAAGGCTCTACCATCTTTTAATTGAGCTATCTCATCATATTCAGCTTTGTGCACAGGCGTACAATTGCGCAACATCAGACCAAAGTATTCATCATCTTCAAAAATTAACAGCGAATCTGTAAAAAAACTGATGTTATCGTAACCCGGTGGAATCAAATAGGTACCAAAAGGATCGATATAGGCTTGTCTGTCACCTAACTGTACCTTTGCCATTCCATTCGAAAAGGAATAAGCTTCATCAAAACGCTCCTCGATACGCAATGCTCCATTTTTCTCATAGAAACCGTATTTTTCACCTTTCGCTCCATAAACGTATCCTTCCGAAACAGCTCCTAAGTCTTCGAATTCACATTCAAAAATGCGCTTTCCGCCTCTATCGATCATTCCCAGTTTTTCGTTGCACTCAACCACAGATCTTCCGTTCTCAAAATCGGAAACATTGTCAAATTCGAAGGGGATCACTACTCTATTTCCTTTATCTATAAAACCATACTTTCCATTTTTAGCTGCGGCAGCCAAACCTTCCTTAAAAAACCCAAGTGATTCATATTGCGCCTCAATGATCACTTTTCCGGAGTAATCCATGAAACCAAAATACGTTTCATGCTTAAAAGGTAAAATCTCACGTTTGGCATACAATAGGTCAGTTTCCAAGTCCTCCGTGTAAGGAAAAGCAGGATAAGTATCTCTAAACTCATCAATTCTATTCTCTGAAAAATCAACCATAAACAATTGGTACAATCTCCTCCACGCTTCACCCACGTTGTGATTTGTAGGATAAGTTTGGATGAATTTCTCGAATGCCAATATTGTATTTGGCTCCGTCACAATTTCATAAATACGATTTTCAGCATCATTGACATATGGATTTTCCGGACATTTCTTTAAAAATTCAACGTAAGAGATCAATGTTTTGGTAATCGTATATTCCTGGTATTGTGATCGAAAGAAATCTGCTGTTGCTTGAGGTAAAAAAGCACTTTCCGGATATCTTTCCATGAAATAAGCATAAGCCGTACTCGTATTCAAACCCTTTGCATGATTATATGCCAATGAATCTCTTTTAAAAATCGCTGTATGGTATTCAATCGACCATGGATGTTTATCAATAAATTCTTGATAAGCATCAACGGTATGTTTACTCTTTGCAACAACAAAGAATCCAGTACTTATGTTACGTTGTAATTCAGCAATATGAAGGTAATCGAACGAAAACTTTTTGTAACTCTCTTTCTTCTTATCCTTTAGCTGTCCATATTCTTTCTCAGCAATCAGAATGTAACGATACGCCGAGTCTAAGGAGTGAAATGGGTTGTCTGTCCGATAAAAAATGGTTGCTAAACCGAAAGAAGCCGGTGATGGGCTACGTTTGTATGATTTCTCAAACAGACCTTTAGCCTTAAAATAATTGAATTCCTCTAGCGCATAGAATGCCCGTTCTATTTTCCCGGCAGACACAGATCCGGTGAAACTGAGAAACAAAAAGCACGAGAACAAAAGACGTATCCACATACTACAAAAATAACGGTTCGAAATGGAAAATCGTACGAGAAAACAGTACGCTTAGTTCAAAATGAAGTAGAATTCTTCATTTTAAAGCAAAAAAAAACCTCCAAAACTGGAGGCTTCTATTTTTTTTTCGGAGTACGAAATTATTTCATCGTACGACCGTAACGGTTCTTGAACTTATCGATACGACCAGCTGTATCCACAAACTGAACGATACCAGTAAAGAATGGGTGACTCTTATGAGAGATATCCAATTTCACCAATGGATATTCATTTCCATCCTCCCACACAATTGTTTCGCTTGATGTTGCACATGATGGACAAACGAAAGAATACTCGTTTGACATGTCTTTGAACACCACTAATCTGTAATCCTCTGGATGAATATCTTTTCTCATTTTTGAAATATTATAATGCCTTTATTCTTAAAACAGGGTGCAAAGTTAAACAAAGATTTTAAAAACAATAATTTTTTTACACAAAATAATCGTCGTCACCTTTCGTTATATTTGCAGTCATGCTGAATTTAAGATCCATTTGGTACTTCACCCCCATCGTTTTACTGGTTTTAGCCGGTAATCTAACCAGCTCTTGTAAAAAGAAAGGACTTCTATCCAAGGAGAATCTTAGCTTTTCCAAAGATACTGTTGTTTTCGATACTATTTTCACAACTATTGGCTCAACCACTCAGCAATTCAAGATATATAACCGTGAAAACCGTACAGTTCGCATTGATGAAATTGAACTTATGGGAGGAAACAGTTCACCCTTTCGTATCAATATCGACGGAATTTCAGGTATTTACATCAAGGATATTGATTTAGAGGGTAAGGACAGCTTATTTGCATTTGTAGAAGTCACCTTGGGTATTAACAGTCAGTCTCTACCGATGATTGTTGAAGACTCCATTCGTTTCCGAACAAACGGGAAGGATCAATATGTGAAATTGGCCGTTTGGGGACAAGATGCTTACTTTCATTATAAAGATTTGAATGAAGGAACATGGCCAAATGACAAGCCTCACGTGATCTACGGCTATGCTGCGGTTGACTCTGCCAAGTCCTTAACTATCCCGGCAGGAACGAAAATTCATTTACACAAAAATGCTTTGCTTTACGTGTACAAGGGATCCTTAGATGTACAAGGTGAACTGAACAACGAGGTGGTTTTTCAAGGAGATCGCCTGGAAGCATGGTACCAGGAAGTTACCGGTCAATTTTACGGGATCTATTTTCACGAGGCACGGCCTTCAACGATCAATTATGCCATTGTGAAAAATGGTATTTCAGGAGTGCATTTGTATTCAAAGGATCCTGACTTTAATCCGCAATACACGTTAACCATAACCAATACTAAACTCATTAATAATGCGCGTTACGGAATTTTTATATACTCTGGCGCTAAAGTTAAAGCCGAAAATTGTGTCATAGCGAGAAACGGAACGCATGCTCTACTGGTTTTGGAAGGCGGGGATTTTAATTTCAATCACTGTAATCTGGTCGGCTATGGTCCGGCTACAGGTCCTGCAGTGGGAATCAGCAACTATTACAACGATTACGCGAATGCCACCCAAAATATTGGATCGATCAATGAAGGAATCATATACAACTCAGTGATTTATGGAAATCAAAACAGTGAAATTGCGTTTGACACAATTAGTGATGCTGCTATTACGTTAAGTTTTGACATTCGCAATTGCTTGATCAAGCGAACACCGGCTGGCACAGACAATTTTTACAGCAACATATTTTGGAACCACAATCCACTGTTCAATGATGTTCAAACCTATAATTTCCTGTTTCCTGCTAATTCAAAACTCAATAATAATGGCTTTTCCACTAGTGTAGAATTTGATATCAATGGAAATTCAAGAATAGGTCCTAATCCTCCGGATATTGGAGCGTATGAGAATTGATGTTAGGATGTTAGGATTTTAGGATATTAGGATGTTAGGACTATAGGATATCCGGACTTTAAGACATTAGACGGGAATGAAGTGTATAGTGTTCAGTACAACATTTTGACTGCACTAAGCACTATACACTAACTACCTAGATTTTAATTCAACACTATCTTTTGAATGCGCTGAACGTCTGAATTTCCTATTCGAACGATATACGTTCCTGTTGACAGATCATTAGCATCGAACTCGTGCTGCATTGCCCCATTGATGATCTTTTTTGAAGCGTAACGCACCATTCTTCCACTCATCTCATAAACCTCAACTGCTACATCTGAATTAAGCTCAGCACCTTCAAGAGAAACGATTAAATTACCATTTGATGCATACGCTTTCATTAAGGCTTGTTCTAACTTGTTTTGTGGTGTATTGGCCATTTGCTCCATGTCAAACGAAAAAATTCGTGTGCGACGAGAACCTGAAGATCCAATGTATTCACCTGTAAACCAAAATGTAGTTCCGTTAGGATCTAAAGACATGTGAGCATAATCACCATAGCGGTTACCACCTGATTGAGCACTGATTCCAGAGACAGCGATCTGCTCCATCATCGACATTTCACCCAAAGGCATATTGGCATAGCGACCTGTAAAACCGAGTCCAGGGAATGAGTTTGGTCCGGAAATGGAGTACGCCAAACCAATGTTTTTGTTCATATCCATTGCAATACTACCAATGAAGCGACTGTCGCCATCAGCAGGAGCAAAGGTTCCTTCCTGGTACACTGAAAACTGAGCAGTTGCTTCATCTTGTCTCAACTCATACCAACGGATACCACCGGTATTGTTATTGTCAATATCAACGACCATACACAAAGTCACGGAATTGTATCCCGGCCAACGAATGTATTGAGCCCTATAGTTGAAGATCGAAGAGATAGCATCCAATTTCTGTGTTGAATTCTTTTGGATGATGTCGTTCCAAGAGGTAGTGAACACTGAATTGAAGGGCTGAGGGTAAAGTGTTTGATGACTCGAAATTGTTGAATTCAGAGGCGTATTCCAATCCACTTGAAACTTTAAAATGCGGATCTGGTCCTGAGCTACTCCACTCCACGAATCATCCTGAAAAAAGAACATATAGTTAGGCGTACCATAAGGAGGAAGTGCACCGTCTGCATCTGCAGGCAAAACACTTTTAAAACCGTAATGCGTAGAGAATGATGGCAAATTCAACCCGACCATTGCGGCAGAAGCGTCACCCACTAACATTTTATCTCTTTCAAACACGACCGCATTCTTTTGGTTTGTATTGGAAGTCATGTAGTATCCATCTGCCCAAATCGAATATTTTGGATAATCCGGGAACGTTGGCATTGTAAATGAATACGTATAATAAGTTGAGGTCGGATCAGGACTTGTAGAAACGGCAAACAAAATTTGATTTGATCCCGTTTGAAACTGTGTAATCACCCAACGATCTGCATGACGATCATACAAAACGATTGGATCTCCTGAATTCGTGCTACCCGGCCACAAAGAACTCAAGTTCAATGAATTTGTTAACGGACTTCCCAACTTGTCGTATACTCTGTATTTTGTATTCACCGCTTGAACGTAATGATTCGGTCCTGCAGCACCTGACGGATCCGGAGGAAAAGCACCAGTTTGTCCATCAAAATTCACAATTGGACCTCTATTCATTTGTGTTCCCTGCTTATCTTGGAGAATTGGATCCATTCCCAAAGGCAAAGCATTTGGATTAACTGCTTCGGGACGCTTACGTTCCTCCCGAATAGCATGATCAGCCGCCATTTCGTTTTTTTCTTCAGCTGTTGGCAGGTCTTTCAACGGAATTGAAACCCCATGAAATACCCCATGTTTAAAAGTAATCTGCTCATTTTCGACCTCTTGACGTAATTGTCCATTGGTCAATTGAGAAAATGAGAAGGAGCTCAAAGAAATAAGAGCAAAGGAGAGAATAGTACTTTTCATAATTTTAGCATTTCAGCAAAGGTGCAATAAAATCAGGAGAGTTACAAGAAAAAGAAAACCCCACCGAATGGCAGGGTTTTCAACATATTTACATGCTAATCTTATGCAGTCATGTTCATGTTATCCAACACGTCCATTACACTTTTTACGGCAGCAGCTGATTCTTCCAACAATGCTTTTTCAGCCTCATTCAAATCCAATTCGATAATTTTCTCGATACCATTCTTACCAAGTACAACCGGTACGCCAAGATAGATATCTTTCATACCGTATTCACCTTGCAACCATGCACATACCGGGAAGATACGTTTTTGGTCACGGATAACAGCCTCAACCATTTGCGCAGCAGCTGCACCGGGAGCATACCATGCAGAAGTACCCAACAATTTAACAATTTCTCCACCACCAAATTTCGTACGCTCAATGATTTCGTTCAATTTCTCCTCAGAGATCAATTCTGTTACAGGAATACCTGAAACTGTTGTATAACGTGGAAGCGGCACCATTGTATCACCATGTCCACCCATCAACACTGCTTGAATATCTTTCGGAGAAACGTTCAATTCCAAAGCAAGGAATGAGCGGTAGCGCGCTGTGTCTAATACACCCGCCATTCCAAATACTTTTGACGAATCAACTTTTGCAGCAAGATAAGCGCAGTATGTCATTACATCCAAAGGATTCGAAACGATAATAATGATCGCGTTTGGAGAAAACTTGATCACATTTTCTGTAACTGACTTAACGATTCCAGCATTCGTAGCGATAAGATCATCGCGCGACATTCCCGGTTTTCTTGGTAATCCTGAAGTGATCACAACCACATCTGAATCAGCAGTCTTCGAATAATCATTCGTTGAACCTACCGTTCTTGAATCGTACAAATTGATCGGAGATGTTTCCCAGATATCAAGTGCTTTACCTTCTGCAAATCCTTCTTTAATATCCAAAAGAACGATCTCATTTGCGATCTCTCTGTGTGCAAGGACGTCAGCGCATGTCGCTCCAACATTTCCAGCACCAACTACAGTTACTTTCATTGTATTTTGATTGAATTAATACTTAGTATTTTGTCGCGACGAAAATAATACTTTTGTTAGATAAAAAAGGTATATTCAACCGCAAATATTGTCATTCAATATTTTTTTTTGCTCTAGAGGCAACTACCAAAACGCAACTGCGTCATTGTAACGAAACAAATGTGGAAAACAGGAAACAATTAGAAGCGATTATTGAAGGCTGTCTGCGTAATAGCAGGCGTTCGCAAGAAGAATTGTTCCGACTCTACTACGGAAAGATGTTATCTGTGTGTATGCGTTATACGAACGATAAAGATACAGCACAGGAGGTCCTTCAGGAAGGTTTCATAAAGATCTTTGATAAATTGGGAGCATTCGACTACAAAGGTTCATTTGAAGGATGGATACGCAGAATTGTCGCTAACACGGCAATTGATGCGATCCGAAGATCCAAAAAGGATCCTTTTTTATCGGATAATGATAATGACTTCAAACTAGGGGCAGAAGACCGAATGGTAGAGCAAGAAGAAATGGAACTGAAAGATCTGAAAGCTGAGATCGCATTAGAGGCCATTCAACAACTTTCACCTGCGTACAGATCGGTTTTTAACTTGTATGTTTTGGAGAACTATTCCCACAAAGAGATCGGTGAGTTACTTGGTATAAGCGAAGGAACGTCAAAATCCAACCTTGCGAAAGCCCGGATAAACTTGCAAAAGATATTAAATGAAAAATTCATGAATATTGATTAGACATGAAAAACAATTTGGATAAAGTATTTAAAGAAAGCTTGGAAGGTCATGAGTACGCTTATGATCCGAAGGCATGGGACGCATTGAGCAAAGCGCTCGATAAAAAAGTTCCATCCGGAAATCAAGGCTCAACAATGAAATGGTACCTAGGTGGCGCTGCGATCATTGGCGCTGTCATCATTTCTGCCGTTTACCTTAACAATTCTACAAAAACAGCAGCAAAATCTGGCGCTCAAAAGGAATTGAACATTGAAGCAAACAGCAACAAAGAAACCAATGAACTTGCTCAAGAAAATAAGGTCACAAAAACAGTAACTAACAACGCATCACCAAAGCAAGAAACGACAAATTTAAAGCCTGAATCTGCCAATCCATCTACACCTAAATCAACGGATCATTTGATTTTTAGAAATGGATCAGGTGGTCATGGAGATGGTTCGGGCACATCATGGGGAACTGGTCAAGGAATTCCAAATCGCACACCTAACCCTACCATCCCTCAAGATAACGGTGATATTGCACCTGCTGTCACTGTAGTCATTCCTGAATTTGGTTCTGCTTGTCAAGGTCAAACCTATTCTATTGACAACAGAAATGATGTGGCACTAACAATGACTAGTCCATCCGGAAATGAAACTCTGTTGCGTTCCAAAACAAAAACAGCTGTCACCTTGGACGAAAATGGGGTATATAACATTGCTTACATCAAGAATAATCAAGTTGTCAAGCAAAACAGCTTCCACGTCAATCCGGCACCATCTGTTGATCTCAGTTATGATCCAATCAACATATATGACAAAGGTTTGCCTTCGATCCAAATGAAATCAAGTTCGATCGGAACCTCTTTCGAATGGACAATTCCAGGAACAAAGAATCCTGTTTACGGTAAAGAAGTAAACGCTCATTTCTTTAACAAAGGGACATACAAAGTGAATTTAACTGTCACTTCATCAAACGGATGTAGTGCAACAGAAACGATGAATGTGAATATGCCGGAGGATTACAATTTGATGGCGGTCAATGCAATTAACCCAAATTCACACATTGAGAAGAACAGAACGTTCATGCCTCATGCACTGAAAGAAAGAAATACACCATTCACCTTGTTGATTATCGATCCAGCTACCGGAGCAATTATTTTTGAAAGCAATGATGTAAACAATCCTTGGACAGGTATTGACAGAAGAAATGGTCAAGTAGTTGAAGTGAACAGACCGTATGTATGGAAAGTGAGCTTGCAAAAACCAATGGACGGCGAAAAAGCGGAATACAAAGGAACTGTAATCCTACAATAAGTTTATCCTAACCACTCATAGATGAAAGACCGTTCGCGGTCTTTTGTTGTTTAATCCCATTTTTTCAGAAAGGGGAAATCGGCTAAAAGCTGTTGTTTCTTTTGTCCTAAATTCAACCTAAAATCCATTGAAGACTTACTTTCCGGATGCAATGACCGATGCTCCTCACTTAGCTTCAATTGCCTAACTAGCTTAGCCAATTCAAGAGTTTTCTGATCAAAGTAAGTCGATTCAATTTTCTCCCAAACAAACTGTACAGCTTCTAACGATGGATGCACAAGGTCTTGAGTGAAATATCGGTAATCTCTTAAAACATCCAACACTAGTTCGTAGGACGGGAAATACGAGCAATTGTTCAACTGCTCCAATTCTGCCACTAAGCGAATCAGTTCAGCTTTGCTCCTATTATTCTCAACTAGGCCTTCTTTACTGTGTCGAACAGGACTAACCGTAAACACCAGCTTTAAATCCGGAAACTGACGATTCAAAAGTTTCACCACTTCCTTCCATTCCACAAGCAAATCCTCTGCTTTACTCATTGCCCGCTCAAACTGACCAGACGAAAATTTATGGCAATTGGCAACAATCAGTTTTGATTCAATCAGTTCGTAACGCCAGGCAGTCCCAAAAGTGATAAAAAGCACTGATGCTGATGAAAGCAATTCGCGCCATTTTGATCGTTCTGAACTTAATTTTCGTTTGATCTCACCCTCGGACATGGCATACATTCCGCTTCCCGCATCCCAGGACAACCATACATCCTCACGTAAAACAATTCGCTCGGCTAGGCAACCAGTGCACAATTCGTTTAGAAATCGTGCAATTACAGAAGGATGGAAAATTGTTCCAAATGGATTGGAATGTGTATCAAAACCGTTCAATTCGAAATGGCTACTGATTTCATCGGAGAAGCAACTTCCGATCAATGCCAATGGTTGATGATGATCAATTTTAAATTCTGATTGAGGAATTATGACATCCAGAGTTCGCATCGCATTAAACGGCATTGATCAAATCCTGTGCATTGGTAATCGCTGCATTGGTAATCACATCACCGGACATAAGGCGAGCGACTTCCAATACATGTTGCTCCTTATCGAGTTTACGCACATTGGACAAAGTTCGCTCATTGTTCACCTGTTTTTCGACTACAAAATGATGTTCAGCCGCTGCAGCCACTTGTGGTAAGTGTGTAATCGCAATCAATTGGGCACGCTTACCCATTTTTCTCAACAATGATCCAATCTTTTGTGCTACATCTCCTGATACACCCGTGTCAATCTCATCGAACAGTACAGTTGGAATCGCCTTCTTCTCTGCGATCAAATGCTGAATCACAAGCATTACACGTGACAATTCACCACCACTTGCAGCTTTTTCAATCGCCACGGGAGCAACACCTTTGTTGGCTGAAAAGATCATCTTTAACTCAGTAAAACCGTTTGGTCCGGGATTATCTTTTCGATCCACTTCAAATACGAGTTTGGTATCCGGCAATTTTAGATCTGTCAATTGTTCAATCACCAGCTTCTCGATCAAAGGTGCTTTTTCAAGTCGTTTTTGATGCAAGTCATTCGCAAGTTGTTCTACTTCTCGTTCTTTCTGTCGGACTTGTTGATCCAAAGCAGTGATCTCTTCTTCAAGCTGACTGGAATTATGAACTTCTTCCTGAAGGTTGATACGTAAATCATTCAATTCTTTCTGGCTGGTCAATCTGTGTTTTCTAAGTGCCGAATTAAAACGATCCAATTGCTCCATTAAGTCAACTTTACGCACTGGATCAATATCTAATCCACTTGCAAATCGTTCACTATCGTTGCCAATCTCTTTTAGCTCAAGTAAGGTAGAGTTCAATCTTAGATAAAGATCGTCTAAATCTCCTGAAACACTTCTCACCTTTTCCAATTCCACTTTTGATCTGTTTAACTGGCTCAACAAACTGCCATCACCATGGATCAATTCATAGACCTTACCTAAAACTTCAATAAGTCCTTCACTGTTTGAAGCTAACTCAAATTCCTTTTCTAAGGCAGCGAAATCATTTTTTTCCAATTGAAGTTCCTCCAGTTCTTGCAATTGAAAAGCCGTATAATCTTGTTGTTTGAGTAATTCAGCTAAACGTTCTTGTTTTTCTGTTAGCTCAGCCTTGAGTTTTCTATAGTCTGAATAGGCTGAAATGTACGCATTTCGTTCAAGAATGAGCTCACCAAGGATATCCAAAATATCCAACTGAAACTGCCGATTTTTCAGCTCAAGCGTATTGTATTGAGAGTGAATATTTACTAATTTCTCGGTAAAATCTCTTAGAACATTCAATTGAACAGGCGTATCATTGATAAATGCGCGGGATCTTCCTGATGTGCTCACTTCGCGTCGAATCAGTGTCGGATGAGCCAAATCAAGATCGTTTTCCTGAAAAAACGCTTCCAGTTTATACGCTTGAATATCAACTGTAGCTTCCACAATTGATTTGTCGCTTTCAGGACCAATTACTGAAAAATCTGCCCGCTCACCTAAGAGAAGCCCTAGTGCATTCAATAAAATCGATTTTCCGGAACCCGTTTCTCCTGTGATCACAGTGAAACCTTTCTGCAATTCAAGATCGAGTGCATTGATCAATGCAAAATTCCTTATTCGCAGGGAAGCGATCATTAGTTTAAAATTTCCTGATAACGGGAAGCGTTTGCCGGATCGATGCGCTTCAAAAGATTTACAATATCGTTCTTATCCTTCACCTCAGCGTCTGCATACAAGTTTTTCAACTCTTCTCGCTTAGCTTGGACAAAATTGAGCATATTCACTGAATTGGGACGAGTTGCAACAACTTTATTCAGTCGAGTCAATGCGTCATAAATTGCTTTACGTCCTTTTTCCTTATCATCGTAAAGTACATCAATTCCTTTTCTGTGATAATCGTAATTACATTCTCTCAGGGGTTCAAATAATTGATGCAAAATGTTATCAACCAGATAAAAACGATTATTCTTTCCTTGTTCATTTGATTTCCAACCTTGAAAAGGAGAAACCTGAGCATTGGTCACAATCTGTTGCGCTTCATTGAAGTAAGGTGTTCCTCCTTTCATTGAAAAGCTATCGTAATCCATTCCAATTATGAAATACGCATAAAAAGCCAAAATTGAAGTTAGATTATCTCTAAATTGATTTGGCGCATAGATCAGAACTGCATTACGGGAATACGCAAATTGAATGTTATTATCCTGATAATTGAATAATGTAGTGTTGTAGGAACTATTGAATCCAGGTCGTGTAGATTGAACTTGTAAAAACCCTTCATAAACACCCGGACTCGGTATCTTATTAATTTGAAGCTGCAGATTACAGTTAATTCGTTCTTCCACTTTGAACTTGTCTTTCGTCCATTGCGTGGTATTCATCATGTCATAAATCGTTTGCTGCAACTGTTCGAAAATCTCCTTTTCAACAGAAGTTACTTCTAGTCGGGTATCTGTAATGATAGAAACCTGACAGTTCAATTCCTGCGCGCGCAAAATTGACGATAACAATCCAAGAAAAACGAATAAAGTACTAAATCTCATTATAATCTGGCGATCAAGTGTTCAACAATATCGGAAGCTGTTTCCGACTTTGACTTTAACTCAAAATTAGTGATTTTATTGTCACGATCTATTATGGAAATTCGATTCGTATCATGAGCAAATCCAGCGCCTTCGTGTTCTAATGAATTCAAAACGATCATATCAAGATTTTTGCGCTGCAATTTCTTTATAGCATTTGCTTCAGCATTATTGGTTTCAAGCGCAAATCCAACTAAAAACTGCTTATTCTTATTTTCACCAGCCCAAGCAAGAATATCCGGATTCTTAACCAGCTTCAATTCTAAGGTATCATTTGATTTTTTAATTTTTTGTTCAGCAACTTCAGCCGGACGATAATCAGCTACGGCTGCGGTAAAGATTCCAACTTCGGCCTTTGACCAGTGCATTTGAACGGCTCCCAACATTTCTTTTGCTGATTGAACATTTACAATGGTCAATTCGGGGTGAATCAAGTTCAATTTCGTTGGACCAGATACCAAAACAACCTCAGCACCTTCGTTCAACAATTTTTCAGCAATTGCGTATCCCATTTTACCGCTGGAATGGTTCCCAATAAAACGCACTGGATCAATCGCTTCGTAAGTTGGTCCAGCCGTTAACAATACTTTCTTTCCTTGCAAACGACCAAATTGTGAGAAATGAGCTTGAATATGTCGCGCAATAATCTCCGGCTCTGCCATACGGCCTTCACCTTCCAAACCACTTGCTAAAGCACCGGACTCTGCAGGAATAATTTTAACGCCATCCGCTTTTAGCTGATCCATATTTCGTTTCGTAGCAGGATGTGCGTACATATCCAAATCCATTGCCGGAGCTGCCACAACCGGACATTTCATGGATAAATAGGAGGCCAAAAGGAGATTATCACAGGCACCTTGCGCCATTTTGCTCATCGTAGTGGCAGTAAGCGGAGCGATTACGAACAAATCAGCCCACAAGCCATATTCTACGTGGTTCGTCCACTCCCCTGTTTTCTTATTCCAGAATTCAATTCCAACAGGATTTTCAGAAAGTGTAGCGACAACGAGCGGGCTTATAAAATCACAAGAGGCAGGAGTCATTAAACATCTGACTTCTGCCCCTTCTTTCTTTAATATTCGGATGAGGGTAGCAATTTTATAAGCTGCAATACCTCCTGTAATTCCCAGAAGTACGCGTCTACCCTTCATAGCATTATTTTTCTTCTTGCTTGCGCACGTAGATCTCGTCCGCTAACATTTCATCGATTGCCATTGCCACGGGCTTAGGCATTTTTTCGTAGAACTTAGAGATTTCGATTTGTTCACGGTTTTCGAAAATCTCTTCCAAATTATCAGTTGAAGAAGCAAATTCCTGCAATTTCGCATTCAATTCTTCTTTCATTTCCACACTGATCTGGTTGGCACGCTTACCCATAACTACGATTGACTCGTAGATATTACCTGTTTTATCTTCCAGGTTGATCACATCGCGTGTTACAGTCGATTTTTCTGCTGTACTGTTTTTGTAGCTCATATATCTTATTTTACCAGGGAACTCAACTCTTTTTCCATGGCTGAACGGTATTTATTCACTTCAGCCAAATAGGAAGATGTTGAAAATTCGATTGCAAAGGTATTACATCTTTCTATAGTTTGCTCAATTCTCTCCCTTTTTTTGTCTTCGACACTATTTAAAGAGAGCAAATAGGAATTTTTTGTCATTAAGTAAACAATTTCTTCTTTCTGTTGAGAACGCGGATAATCTTCAATAAAACTTTGCGCTGAAGCAACCGCGGCACGATAATCCTGCATTTTTGCATACAGTTTAACCGCTTCATAGTCCTTTTTCTCCATCTTTAGTCTCAAACGATCCATAATGTGGTTACATGAATCCACTAAACTTGATTCGGGATAACGATTAATGAATTGCTGCAGACTATTAATTGCCAATTCTGTTTCGTGCTGGTCTAATTTGTATTCCGGTGAGTTTTTAACTGAACACATGGCAGACAAAAACAAGGCTTCCTGTGCTTTCACACTCGAAGAAAAACGTTGCGTAAAAGATCCTAAGTAATAACCGGCCATGTAATAATCACCTGCATGATAATAAGCCTTACCAATTCTGAAATACGCCAATTCCCCCTCACCTGTTCTTGGCATTCTCTGGTAGATTTGCTCATACAATGTCACCGATTGAAGCAAGGTGTTTTGGTGAATTTTAACCTCACCTCTACCTGTTTTCTTTGGAGTACCATTGCTTTTTAATCGAGGAGACAAACCCTTTTCAAAATAGGTGTTGGCCATTTCCATTTTCTTTGTGTAATCATCCGATTTCACCACTTTGTTATAGTCTGAACAACTTACAACAAGCGGAAAAACAAGTAGAAACGAAAAATAGATCTTAGAAAATTTCATTGAAAGCAAAAGTAAAGGATTTTCGAAGACACCCAACACATTGAGCAGATTAATTCTTAAAGTTTCTTAACGAGATTATTTTATGCGAAGACTTTTCCCTACTTGTAGTACCGTTGTAGGTTTTATCCCGTTCAACTGACAAATTTTTGAAACAGTCGTTCGATTTCTTGAGGCAATTGAAGATAAAGTATCACCGGATCTCACTTTGTAATACACGCGACTGCCAGAATCAACACGTGCAGTCATTTCATTCTCACCATGTTCTATTTGATCGGATGGTTTAGCTCCAGGACGGAATAATCCTTTATGAACCATCAAATTCTCGTCCTTACAAACATGCTTATCGAAATCGATTACCTCCTCCGGATTCATCGGTGCATCATAAAAACGCACTTCAAAATGAAGATGTGCACCAAACGAACGCCCCGTATTTCCTCCTAGTCCAATTACTTCACCCGCTTTCACATCTTGATCCGGCACTACGAGCAGCTTACTTAAATGCGCATAAAAAGTCTCTAAGCCATTGTAGTGCCTGATGATAATTAAATTTCCAAATCCACCATCGTTCCACTTCGCATAACGGATCTTTCCATCCCATGCTGAACGAACTGTGTCACCTGTATTTAAATTGATGTCAATTCCATTGTGGTAGCGGCCACTTCTAAAGCCATAACGCGAAGTAACGATTCCCGGAACCGGGGGATGAAACCCGGGATGCTCATCATCCATCAAGCACACCCAAAGGGTATCTTTTAATTTTGACAAATCATTTTGTCGACCGGAGGTGTAACACACATCATTGTCCCAGGTCTGCACAAAATTATATTCCGGATTTTCTGAGCACGCCGTGTGAATGTAGGAATTCATAATTCCATCAAAATGTTTATCATCGAGAAACTCCCAAGTTCTATTGGAATAAATCACCATTGCACCACGCTCGGTAAATACCGTATCGATCACGGTTTGAGACCATACCGAATACACGCCTGACAAAAGGACAATTATGGAGAGAAATACGTTTGTCATTCCTTGCATCGATCCTGAATTCTTCTTTCGAAGTACTTCATTTTCTTTTTTGATTGCCCAAATATAGTACATTGAGCTTATTTTTTCAACACATCCATTACGAAGATATTGTAAAATAGATCTTCGTTTGGTTTTACAAAATCCAGGTATCCTTTATCACCATAGGCCTCAGACGACGGAACAAGTACATACATTCGGTCAGAGGATTTAGCATTTATTAACGCTTTTCGCAGCCCCGGAACCAAGCCATAATCACCCAAGGTGTAGGTAAACGGTTGATTTGTTCTAAACGTGTTGGAGTACAAAGGATTTGATGGCGAGCTAACCATGGCATGAAACACAATTGATTTTCCTTCATCAAATTTAACCTTATTGTTCTTATTTTCTTCCAGAACCCATACTTTAACCCCATCAATAGTTCGATTAGGTTTTTGTTTAGAAACAATGCGAATGGAAACGAAATTATCTGCATTTGGTGGTATTAGGCCGGGTACACCTTTTTCTCCACGTGCCAAGTCAGCCGGAATGCGAATTCGCGCAAAATCACCAACCTTCATTTCCTTCAAAGCGAGATCCCAACCTTTCGTTTGCATCTCAAATCCAACCAAAAAAGGAAATGTTTCTTTTTTAATTAAGTGATTACCATCAACGACATCTCCATCTTTCAAACGCACTTTGTAATCGATATTGAGGAGATCGCCACTTTTCACCTTTTCACCATCTCCTTTTTCATACCATTCGATCATAAGCCCATTATCCATCATTTTAGTGTCAAGTACCTCGTGCTCGCGATCCAAAGAATAGTCGACTTTTGCCTTAGGTTTTACCTCAATAGGCTTTTTTTCAACTCCTTCAGTACTGCATGAAGAAGTAAATAAAACAACTAATGTAAAATAGAACCACTTCATTACTTGATTTTTATGAGATGAACATCAACAACTAATACGGCCAAAGGCGGAACTTTATCAAAATCACCAACTAATCCGTGTCCCAAATGACTTGGGATAATCAACTTCGCTTTATCGCCTACCCTCATTTTCTTGATTCCTTCGTGAATTCCAGATTCGAGTTGACTCTTGTCGATAACAAACTCCTCCACCTCATCCTCTGACGTTTTGTACACTTCCTTTCCGTCCAACAATTTTACATTCAACTCGACTTGAGCAATTTGTCCAACGCGCGCAGAATCTCCTTCACCTTGTTTATAGATGAAGTATTTCAATCCTGTTCCTGATTCCTGCATTTTCCAGTCCTTATGATGTGCTAGAAACAATTTGATCTGAATCTCTTCTTCTTGTGCTAAATTTTTATTCAAATCGGTTGATTTTTCCTTGTTCCAATCCATATCGATCTGCTGTTCCACTTCTGTTGAAGTACAAGCCGCTATAATTAGGGTGAAAACGTAAAAAACCAGGATTCTCATAAAGGGAAATATTGATCGATCAGAGATTTGAATTTATTCACTGCATTTGCCATTCCTTCATGGCTAATTCCACCAGCTGCATATTTGTGTCCACCACCTTCAAAGTGATCCGATGCCAATTGATTAACAACGTAATTGCCTTTTGAGCGAAACGAAATCTTCACGACTCCATCTTTTTCCGAAAAGAATACAGCCACCATGATTCCCTCAACAGACAGTGCCTGATTCACCAAACCATCCGTATCTCCTTTGCGGTAATTGAATCGATCCAATTCACTCGCTGTCATTGAAATATAAGCTATCGGTCGCGCAGGTATCAACTCAAGTTTTTCACTCAACGCATAACCACGAAGTTTCAAGCGATCAATTGTGTTTGTATCAAAAACTTTTTCATGAACAGCAAAGTGTAATACTCCCAAACGGAGCAAATGCGCTAGCATGTCATGTGTCTCAGGGCGTACTGATGGATAACGGAAAGAACCTGTATCTGTCATGGTACCCAAATACAATGGAGTACCAATCTGTACATCTAACACGTCCTTGTTTCCTGAGCCAACAATGAATTCATACACCAGTTCAGAGGTCGATGCTACGTGAGTGTTTGAAAGAATATGATCAAAATAAGACAGGTCAGGATCAAGGTGATGATCAATAACTATTTTGACACCCTGAAAACTGCGCAACAAGGGTTCCATTTCTTGCCCTACTCTTCCCGGTGCATTAAAATCCAGACAGATTAACACGTTTGCTTCTAACACTAATTGTTCGACTTTTTCACGATGTGATTCGTGCACATGAATCTGATCGGCGCCATCCACCCACAGCAAAAACTCAGGTGCCGGATCGGGGTGACAAACACTTACCTCTTTTCCAATTTTACGCAGAAAATGGTACATCCCCAATGAGGAACCAATCGAATCTCCATCAGGCGACTTGTGAGAAACGATTACAATTTTTTTGGCGTCCTGAATGGCCGAATGGATCTCTTGGTAGATCTGCATGTGTTCAATAATTCAAATTAAGTGATCAGTTACAGATCACGAAAGTATTTTTTTAGTCTCTGCCGTAATTCGTGAACGAAGTCCCTCTGAAACAGGATACAAAGGCAAGCGCATTGTTTCATCCATAATTCCACGAACGTTCATTGCCACTTTCACTCCACCCGGATTTCCTTCCTCGAAGAACATTTTGGTCACCGGCAACAGATCGTAATGCTCCTTTCGTGCTGTTGACAGATCACCATCCAAAGAAGCATGAACCATTTTCGAAAACTTCTCCGGAAAGGCATTTGCCACAACCGAGATCACACCGTCCGCACCTGCAGCGATCAAAGGCATCGTAATAGCGTCATCACCTGACAACAGACCAAAGCCATCCGGTTTCAAACGAATGATCTCCATGATCTGCTCCATGCTTCCTGATGCCTCTTTCATCGCCACAATGTTATCGATTTTCGCCAGTTCCAGTGTAGTCTCAGGAGTCATGTTCGACCCCGTTCTACCCGGGACATTGTACAAAATGATCGGCAATATCGTGCATTTCGCAATGTATTTGTAATGTTCGATGATCCCTTTCTGGATTGGCTTGTTATAATAGGGAGAAACGGACAAGATCCCGTCTACTCCGGCAGGCACTTTTTTTAAGGTCTCACCGACAGCAATGGTATTGTTCCCTCCAACTCCATAAACAATCTTTAAACGCCCTTTGTTCTCATCGATCACTGTTTGCAGCAACTCCATTTTCTCTTCTTGAGAAAGAGTTGGAGATTCACCTGTTGTACCTTGTACAACAAGAAAATCTGTACCGCCATCGATCTGCATACGCACCAACTTGCGGACAGCATCGTGATCAATTGTCATGTCACTTTTGAAAGGTGTCACCAATGCAACACCGGAACCTGTAAAGGGATTATTCATCTGTTGATAATTTTTGTAGTGTATTCTTCGCAAAATTAACTAATTCAGCGGGATCCATCTCCTTTCCTTTCAGGTCAATATCAAACGAACCTGTTTGAATATTCACACCAATGCGGTGTTTGACCTTCATTGTGCTTAAAGCGGCATCCAGCTTTTTGTCCTCATTCAGGAAAACGAGCAAAGCATCCTGTTCTTTAGAGCGCACCGAATACAAAAGATCTCCCTTCAATTTCCCGAACAGATTGTAGTCTTTTGGTGAAATGAAGTGTATCAAGCGATGTGGTGGCAGCTCCTCTTTTTTTACCTCCTTGGGAAGGGATACAATGATCTCCAGTTTTTCAACCTGACTCTCATTCAGCATACGATCCAACTCAGATCGAAAGGTGCGGTAATAATTTTCGTCGCGGTAGGGAAAAACGATGACGACCTTCTTCAAGGATGACCAAAGGTTCTGACTCTTCACTTCTTGCATCACGAGATCATTTTTATAAATTCATCTTCTGATAGAATCTTCACACCAAGGTCTGTTGCTTTCTTCAATTTAGCAGGACCCATGCCGTCTCCGGCAAGCAAGTAATCTGTTTTGGAAGACACTGAAGAAACATTCTTACCTCCATTTGCTTCGATCATTTCTTTCACTTCATCGCGTGAAAATGCATTGAACACACCTGAAACAACGAAAGATAAACCATCAAGTGAGTTACCCGCTTTTTCTTTTTCTACGATCGCGAATTGAAGTCCGGCAATTTTTAACTGATCAATCAGAATCCGGTGTTTTTCATCTTCACAGTACTGTCGTACAGCTATTGCGATCTTTTCTCCGATCTCTTCAACCGTTACCAGTTCTTCGAAATCTGCCCGCATAAGTGCATCGATATTCTTGAAATGCTTCGCCAGCTTTTTTGCAACTGTCTCACCGACAAAACGAATTCCCAGTGCAAACAATACGCGTTCGAAAGGCACTTCCTTTGACGCTCTTATTCCGGCCAGTAAATTATTCGCCGACTTATCTGCCATGCGATCAAGATCAACAATCTGGTCAAAGGTCAACGTATACAAATCAGCCACATTCCTGACCAAGCCTTTCTCGTAGAACAGATCTACTGTTTCTGCTCCCAAACCGTCGATGTTCATCGCTTTTCGGGAAATAAAATGTTCGATCTTTCCTTTCACTTGAGGAGGACAAGCTGTCTCGTTTGGACAATAATGCTGAGCTTCCCCTTCTTTGCGTTCCAATTCTGTCTGACATTCAGGACAATTATGGATAAATTCCAGTTTTTGTGCTTTCGGATCACGCAGATCGAGATTTACACCAACAATCTTCGGGATGATTTCTCCTCCTTTCTCCACATAAACAGCATCATTGAGATGCAGATTCAGTTTTTCAATCTGGTCGGCATTGTGCAACGAGGCACGTTTAACGGTTGTACCTCCCAGCTGAACCGGCTTGAGATTCGCAACCGGCGTAATAGCTCCGGTTCTACCTACCTGATAACTCACTGATTCCAGGATTGTTTCCACGCGTTCAGTTTTGAACTTGTAAGCAATGGCCCAACGTGGAGATTTTGCAGTAAAACCAAGTACCTTTTGTTGATTATACTCGTTCACTTTGATAACGACCCCATCAATCTCAAAAGGCAACTCATTTCGTTTTTTATCCCAATAATGAATAAAATCCATGATCCCTTCAATGGAGTCTGTTTTTTCGATCATTCGCTGAGCTTGCTTCGGCACTTTGAATCCCATTCTTCCGGCATCCTGAACTGCTTCAAAATGTCCAATATATGGCAATGCTACACCGTAAACCCCATAGAGATAGGAGTCCAGTCCACGAGAAGCAACCACTTTCGAATCCTGCATTTTCAAGGTTCCAGCTGCCGTATTTCTAGGATTAGCAAACGTTGGTTCACCATTCTCTTCTCGCTCTTGATTGAGTTTCCGGAATTGGTCGACCGGCATAAAGATCTCACCACGGATCTCAAAATCAGCAGGAAATTCCCCTTTCAGTTTCAGCGGCACAGTTCGAATTGTTTTGACATTCGTTGTCACATCCTCACCCTGAGTTCCGTCGCCTCTCGTTACTGCTCTTGTCAGCACACCATTTTCATAGCGAATTCCAATCGCAACGCCGTCGTATTTCAATTCACAAACGTACTCTGGTTGTCCATCAGACATTTTCTTGATTCGATTTTCCCAATCTTGGATCTCTTCTTCGGAATACGTATTCGACAAAGAAAGCATTGGGAATCGGTGTACGATCGTTTCAAATTTTTTGGTAATGTCACCCCCAACACGCTTTGTCGGACTGTGATCGAAGGCAAATTCAGGGAATTGCGTTTCGAGTTGCTGTAATTTTTCTAGCAACATATCAAAATCGTAATCCGAGATCTCAGGAGCATTCTCAACGTAATACAAGCGATTGTGCTTTTCGATCTCTTCAGAAAGCCGGAATATTTCCGCTTTTGCTTCTTCCTTGTTCATGGGATGAAATTAGGGAGAAATGCAGTTAAAAAAATAAATTTCATTCACGACTTATCAGTCTCTCGTTGTGAATTAATGAATCCAAAGTGATCCAAATCAATCAAAAACATGACTTTCATCATTTTCGTTGGAATTCAGTATGACCAATCTTAATTTGGCTTTCAGAAACTCAAAGAAATCGAAATCCCATGAAAATCAGAAACAAGGTCATCGCAATCACCGGATCAGGTAGTGGAATAGGTCGCGAATTAGCCATACAATTTGTCAATAAAGGAGCAAAAGTCGCTTTAATAGATATAAATGAAGACACTTTAAAAGAAACTGCAGTGCTTTGCGGAAACGCGTCTACCTCGATCCATGTACTCTCTATTGCGGATCAGGCGGCTGTAAATGCGTTACCAGAGAAGGTCATTGCTGCACACGGTCAGGTAGACGCGATCATCAACAACGCAGGGATCATCCAGCCTTTTGTTGACGTGATTGATCTCGATTTCAACGTGATTGATCGTGTGATGAACATCAATTTCATGGGGACAGTCTACATGACGAAAGCCTTCTTGCCACATTTGCTCAAAAGACAGGATGCACACATTGTAAACGTAGCCAGCATGGGTGGATTTATCCCTTTTCCTGGTCAAACTGTTTACAGCGCATCGAAGGCAGCAATGAAAACCTTTACCGAGGGACTGTATGGCGAACTAAAAGAAACGAATGTCGGTGTTACGATCATTTTGCCAGGAGCAGTAGATACAAATATCATGTCCAATTCAGGATTAGTAACAAAGGAGGAAGAAGCGAAATCTAAAGAAAATAGCGCGATGAAAGGCTTATCTACAGAGAAGGCAGCTGCGATCATGATTAAAGCGATTAAAGGAAATAAATTGAGAGTCTTAGTAGGAAGTGACGCCCGTTTTCTGGATTTCTTGTACCGATTAGCTCCACGTTTTGCTGTTAATTTTATCGTGAAGCAAATGGCGAAGTATAAGAAGAAGTAAGGAATAGACGATAAGATTTTTATGGGGCTTTTGTCATGGTTTTTATTCATAAACACACGCCAAAAGCCAAAGACTTTTTCGATTAACACTCGGGTTAATCATATTGAACCCCTCTGGGGTTCGATTGTTTGTTTACTAGAATTAACTTCAACTTGTTAGTCTCTAATTTCAAGTAAAATCAACTAAGAATATTTATCTTCAACCTCTCGATATCTTTGTCAAATTTTATCAATTATGCCAAAAATCCTTTATTGCATTTTTATTGCATCGTCCTTAACTTCCATGTTATTCTCTCAGAGAATAATCACCTCTGACGGTAAAGATATGGGACAAGTTTCATATTTTCTAGAGCCATGTATCAATAACATTAGTTCAAATCTTCTTGAACAAGGAATAAATATAAATCCGGAAAAATTTTGCCATTGTATTGCTGAAGAATTAATTCCGGTTTTAACTAAAAAAGAAAATGAATATTTTTTCTTTCAAGACCACATGGTTGAACTATTTTCAAATCCTAAGTCAAGCCCAATTTTAATAAATTGTATCAAATCAAATTTAAAGTTGGACGCAAACACAGTCGTTGATTTTAAATCCATTGAGGATAGTATTGAAGGACCAAAAATTTTAGACATTTGTGTAAGTACCTTTTTCAGTTTTGATTTAGAGCAATTTGTCAGTAGAGAACAATCTCTAGAGTATTGCAAATGTGTACATCAAACTTTTCCTTCTAAAAAATACACCTATAGTGAACTAGTTGAAAACAAGGGGTTCAGGGGTAGAAATGCAGCTATGGATAAAGCAAAATGCATGTCATTTGCCTTATATGGCGATTCGTCAATTTGGAACTCTTCAAACAGTCTAACCCAAGGTCCAAGTGGAAAAATAAATATTAAAATTGATCCAAATAATTTTATTGGCATTCAAATTGGCTCAAAAGAGCACTTAATTAAGATAAATTTGAGTGCTCAAGAATCTCAATTAAGTAAAGAAATTGAAAACGAACTTACCATTTTGGGACTATTCAACTCATCAAATTCTTACGGTGAAGTTAACATTAAGAAGAATAATGGTGAAGAAACCTTAGGTAATATTTACTCTTTGCCTTCAGCAAAAATAGGTCCTTTTATCATACATGATATTCCTGTCATCATTGTTAGTGATGACTTTTATTTAGGGGCATCTTTTTTTCAAAACTTTAACCTTGTTGAACTAAACCAAGAGAATGGATTTCTTATTCTTGAAAAATAGATGTAACACATTAATAAGATGAACCAACAAATACTGAACGCACCGCCTTAACCATTCGGTCTTTACCCTGCATGTCCTTTCTGACTTCGACAGAGAAATAGTTCTCGGTTTGCAACAACTGAACAACTGCATCTGCCAGGTCTTCATGGATCTCAAAATAAAGCGACCCACCTTTTTTGAGGTATTTTTTTCCTTGCTGAGCGATTACGCGGTAAAAGAGCAAAGGGTCATGATCGTCAACAAAAAGAGCCATGTGAGGTTCGTGTTCCAATACATTTTCAGCCATTGAAGATCTGTCAGCAAAAGGAATATAAGGTGGATTGGAAACCCAAACGTCAAAAGACGATGCTTCGAATCCAGAATAAGTTGCAGGTTCAAGCAGGTCCAACTCAAGCCATTCCACTCCCAAACCAAGCAAAACAGTATTTTCTTCGGCTAAATTCAGTGCATCTTTGGAAACATCCACTCCGATAATTTTTGAATCTGTGAGTGCTGAACTCAAAGCCAGTGCAATGCAACCTGAACCGGTGCACAGGTCAATTACTTTTAATTCCTTTCGATCAGAATGATCTTCAAGGATCCATCGCACCAATTCTTCTGTTTCAGGACGAGGAATTAAAGCCCGATTGTCCGTTTTGATCGTTAAGCCGTAAAAATCGGTATGTCCGATAATATATTGAAAGGGCTCATTAGCTTGAAGTCGCTTGACAATACTTCGAAAATACAAGAGATCCGATTCAGAGAGCAGGTGTCTATCACTCAGTAAATAATCCGCTGAAGACAATTTCAAACGCTCACAAACGGCTGTTTTGAGCATTTGTCGGATCTCACTTTCAGAGAATTGATCCTGCAGTCGCTCCCTAAAATAGCTTTTAACAGCTTCAACAGTATTGGTTTGAACGAACATTTAACACCGATTTTAGAGATTAAAAATTCAATTAATGTTTGAGATCTTCAGAACTATCTTTGAAGAAGATATCAATAAAAATTCGCATTAACACCACTCCCGCTAACACAATTTGAACCTTTAATGTTGTTCCTAGTGAGTTTGCATCAATAAAATGCAAAATTATAAATGCAACTATCATCGTTCCAGAGATCAACAAATAATGAATCATTAATTTCTGCCTTAAAACCAATTCACGATAAAGGATGTCCGGCAGCAACCTTAAATTTATCCAATGGAAAAGCGGTAAGAGAAAAAGAGAAAAGATAAACTCTTCTGAAAACAGGAAAAGAATACTATCTTCCAATTCGAACTTAGGCAACAAGAATTTAAAAATCAAGCCAAGAAAAATTCCCTGCATTGTGATATACGCGAGATGACCAAATACAATACTGAGTAGGTCAGGTATTTTCCTGAAGGATTTTGGGTGTTTTAGTTGAGCAAAAATTCGAATAAAAAAATACAGTAAAAAAATCACGTTGGTCTCCAGAAGCAATACAAAAAAGATATTCTGAACTGGCCATTCATAGAGGAGATTAGCAAGATAGAACCAAACATAGGAGCCTACGATCAAAAGATTGGATTGAGAGAGAAAACGCAAAATAATTATTGGTTCTTGAGTAGCGAAATCCTCAAATACGATTTAATTTCTTTCAATGGAATCTCAATTCCCGGCATTCCCATCACATAAGGGGCTACTTCGTACTGATTGTAAATGAAGATCATCTTCTCCCCATCAAAATAGAAATTCTCAGAGCAATAAAAACCGTCCTCAAACCAGTAACCGGCATCTGTCAACGATTGGGATGGATCGATCTCGTTTGTCTTGCGAAAGTATTTTTCGGCGATCTTGGTAAACCCCTTCAGGTCTGCGACAATGTCTTTCAATTTCAGCACTTTTCCACTTTCTCTATCGATTAGATCGTAGGTCATATATACACTGCCATGTGCGCCACCAGAGTATACCTCCTGTCCGGTTGATAAGACTACAAAATCCCTGTACGACTCATCGATCGTGTTTCCTTGATCGATGTACCACATCGACATATCCGGAATTTCTTTCATTCCTTCCAAGTATTCTTTCTTGAAACCTTCCAATTGTTCCTTGAACCATTCCACTTTGATTCTTCCAAGTTTTTTATACGCTTCCTTGTTTTGAATCAGTACCCTTTCAATGATCAGTTCATTCACTTTCTTCTCATAAAGCAATAGATCATCAGTCGGATCATAAAACATATAAGCTATGTGACATTCAGAGGTGTTTTTTGGATCTGACGGATCCTTTAGAACAGTCATATACTCCCCACTTTTTAATCGAGGCAGAATCGAATCTTCAGCAACTTCAAGTTGATCTTGCTCTTGATCCAATGGATCATTTACATCTGAAGAAGATGAACAGGCACTGAGAATAAAGAAAAGAAATAAAAAGCGGATCATGAATTGGCCGTTTTTTTCTTGAGTGCTGACCAGATCAAATAGATTCCTGTCAAAACGAGCGGTACACTCAACCATTGCCCGGTATTCAATCCGGTCATAGCTGCAATTTTATCGTCCGTTTCGGATTGACCAAGTTTGAAAAATTCTACCAGTATTCGTGCACCAAAAACGAGGATCAGAAAAGCACCAAAAACAACTCCCGGTTTTTTCCAAAGATCTCTTTTCCAATACAAAAACATCAAAACTAAGAAGCCGATGAAATAACATATTGCCTCGTACAATTGAGCAGGATGACGCACGGGTATACTTTCCCATGTCCCGTCAAACAAGTGACGGTCGTGCTCCAGAAAACGGAATCCCCAAGGAACATTCGTTTCATATCCAACCATTTCGTGATTAACCAAATTCCCTAAACGAATAAATGTTCCTCCTATAGCAATTGGAGCTGAAATGCGGTCCAACGTCCACAAATAGGGTTTTTGGACAATCTTTTTGGAGTAGTACCACAATGCCAATAAAATAGCAATTGCTGCACCATGACTAGCTAAACCACCTTCCCATACTTTGAAAATATCTAATGGATGAGAAAAGTAACCTCGTTCCAGTAAAAAACCTTGTGGGTCGTACAAGTCAAACCAAGGACCATAGAACAAAACATGTCCCAATCGGGCACCCACAATTGTAGGAACAACCATAAAAAGCACCAGCTTATCCAAAGCATCATTGGAAATACCCTCCTTTTTGTACATGCGTTTTACAACGAAATAACCCAGAACTAATCCGGTCACAAAGAGGATTCCATACCAGTTTGGCGTTTTATAGCCTTCGATCAGCTCTGCGCTGAAATCCCAGTTAATTGCTGCGATCACTTGTTATCTACTTTAATAATTTCGATTAAAGATAATGGTTTTTCCTTCTGAAGTTTGAACTGTAATTTTTCAGAGCGACCTTTTTTGAAGATCTTATTGGAAACAACCTTGCCTTTTCGCAGTGCTTTTTGCTCTTCTTCCGGTAAATGGATCACATGTTGACATTCATCTGAACAACAATTTTCCATTTTCGTTTTACAGGTATCGCATTGAATGAACAATAAGTGACAAGCGTCATTTGCGCAATTCGTATGAACGTCGGCAGGTGAACCACATTGGTGACAAACGGAGATAACATCTTCAGTCACACGCTCACCTCGTCGCTCATCGAATACAAAGTTCTTTCCAATGAATTTATTTTCAAGTCCTTTTTCTCTGCAATCATTGGCGTATTTGATGATCCCACCTTCCAACTGATGTACTTTATTGAATCCACGGTGCTTGAACCATGCCGATGCTTTTTCACAGCGGATTCCACCCGTACAATACATAACAATGTTCTTATCCTCATTCCCTTTGAGGTATTCTTCTTCAATGAATGGTAATGATTCACGAAAAGTATCCACATCAGGTAAAATCGCACCTTTGAAGTGTCCAACTTCCCATTCATAATGATTTCTGAAATCAATCAAGATGGTATTTGGATCATCGGTGATCTTGTTAAAATCCTCTGCTTCTAGGTGAACACCTTTGTTTGTGACGTCAAATGTTTGATCATTGAGTCCGTCAGCAAGAATTTTCTCGCGAACCTTGATCTTCAACTTCAGAAAAGGAAATTCAGCTTCTGCATCATCTACTGCGTAATTCAAGCGAATTCCATTCAAAAAATCGATTTGATACAGTTCTTCTCTAAATTGATCCAGATTATTAACCGGTACTGCGATTTGCGCATTGATTCCCTCTTTGGCGACATAGGTTCTACCTACGACATCTAAATTCGACCACATTTGAAAAAGGTGATCTCTGAATAAACGAGGATTCGCAATGTGTGCATACTGATAAAAAGAAATAGTAACGAAACGATACCCTTTCTCTCTTAACTGCACTACGAGATCCTCTTTACTTAACGTATTCCACAGTTGCATGCTATGCTGAATTAAATAAAAAGTGATGCAAAAGTAGGGAGAATTACGTTTAGGACGAAAAAAGCATGAAAAATGAAGTATATTCGTAGCAATGAAGCGTCTGATCTCATTTATTCCAATTTATCTATTGCTTATTGCAGCAAACTGTTCCGGAGCATACACCCCGTCGAAAAAGATTTTAGAATCGAATAAAATGAATTTTCCTGATTTGGAAAAAAGGGCTCATGCCTCTTTCAGTTACCAGTTATCCTCCCTGTTCACAGATGCCTATTCAGATCATTTTGTTCTGAAGTCAAACGCAACGACCAAATCGATAAACGATCTCAATATTTTCTTCAGCATTGAGACATTTGACCGCAATGATATTGAAACGATTCGGTTTTTGAACGAAACAGACCAGTCTGATTTGGAATTGATTCACGACTATTATATCGGAATGAGGCAGAGCTCTCTCGCTTACAACACGCTTTCACTTCGCAAGAAACTAAAAGGGAAATCAACTTTCCCTGGCTACATTCAACACGTCATCGGTAAAAACAAATACGAGACAAAAAGCATGATCTACATGATTTCAACAGTTGAAATTGACGGTGCATATCACGTTTTCCAATTAATTGGTCCAAAAGACAACATGGGTTATTTTCATGATGATTTCTTGAAAATCTTGAACTCTATTGAAAAGTAGGATGTATTCAGATAGGTACCTTGAAAAAATAAGAATGGCGTTTATTGAGGGTTTACCGGGTGAAGCGTCTCACAAACGAATGGCCCCATTCAATCGTCCATTATCCAGTGAAGCACTTAAAACAGCAACAAATTACAAGGAATCCGCTGTTGCAGTAATCTGCTATCCCGTGGGTAATGAGATTCAGTGTATTCTAACCCAACGTCCTTTTTATGAAGGTGCACACAGTGGTCAGATCAGTTTTCCGGGAGGAAAATTTGAACCTGAAGATCGCGACAGTATTCAAACA
Organism: Crocinitomicaceae bacterium; assembly: GCA_036825545.1. GTDB lineage: Bacteria > Bacteroidota > Bacteroidia > Flavobacteriales_D > Crocinitomicaceae > M0103. The sequence goes on from DAISYB010000020.1 coordinate 62,546, forward strand.
GCATGCAGAGAATGTTTGGAAGAAATTGGTTTAGCTATTAATGAAATTCATCATATGGGAATGCTTACTGAGGTCTTTATTCCCGTCAGTAATTTTTTGGTTAAACCCCATTTCTTCTTTTATGATGAGATTCCCATTTTTCGACCTGACACACGAGAAGTCGCCGAAATAATCACTTTTTCCTTAAATGATCTGGAGGATGAAAACGTTATTTCCACCATGGAAATTCGTTTTCCAAATGGATTGATTCAGCGTAACGTTCCATGCTTTCAGTTTGGGACGAAAAAAGTATGGGGAGCAACAGCACTCATATTGAATGAACTGAGAGAAATAATCATTAATGATTAAAACCTTGCTCGTGCAAACCCAAATGCTGCCGAGATACTATTTGAATTTTGTGTAAAGAATGTCAAAGCATCGTAGGACGAAATTCCAAATTCGTATGCCCCATCTTTAAGAATAAAATTAATTCCAACTGGAACGTTATTTCGGTAGATGCCACCACCAAAATAACCAGCGCTTATACCAATCCATTTTACAGGACGAACCTCACCTCCCAAAGCTACAATTGGATTCACAATTCCTCCAGGATTAGTTCTGTCAAACGGTGCAACTACATCAAAACCAAAACGAGCAATTTTTCCTAAATCTAAGCTCGCTCCAAAACGAAAATTCGCTGCATTTTTTAGCACATATTTTTCTTGACCTTCCAATTGAAAAATTGAACCTTCGCGCAAAAATTGATTCGTGCTTTGAGTTACATTGTAATCCGATAAGCCATTCAAATCGAGCTCAAAGACCAAAGTATCCTTCACACTATATACATTTCGATTGTAGGTAACCTGCCCAATATTATTAACGGATGCAGCAATTCGAAGGTTATTAAACAGAATCACACTCGCAGAAAGATCTATTCCATAACCATTACCAACGGCAGAAGGCAAAAGATTACCTTCTTTCACGTAATTTGAAGGATTTCCTGCTGCTGCCGCTCCATAATCTATATTAAAATTGGGGGACATAGAGGCGTTCATATTGAATCCTTCATCAGTTGATTCCAAATTAAACATTGCCATCGACTGAATGAATCGCCCACCAATACCCGCGTAAACAACAAAAACTGAATCTTTACCAAAGATTTTTCTTCCGTAACCAAAATTGTAATAGCGATTCCAAACTGACCTGATTTCAGATCCCTTCGTTATCTGACTAATATTTAACGGAGTTGAAACTTTACCTGAAATGACTCCATTCAGGGTATCTTGTGAAAGATTTGGGTTATTCGCAATGACTGAAGTATCACCGTCAATTACTACTGTTAACGAATCAAAATAAGACGCCAATTTACCTTTGAATAGAATATCGGTCAAATCTTCATTCAATCGTGAATACCACTGGTAACTTTCACGCACATTAAAGGCAATTCCTCCAAGTTTTTCATTTTGATATGCAAATCCACCCCAGTTATAATCAACAAACATTGAAATTCCTTTATTGAGGTAGTCTGTGGCATATTCTTGCTGTTCTTTCCAATCAGCCGATTCACCTTCATTACCTGTTACCTGAGTCCGAACAGCCTTATACAACTTTTTCAAACGATCAACATTCATGGAATCAGAGTAAATTCCAAACCCAAATTCTGTCGTCCCCAAAGTGAATTTTTTTCCTTGATACTCCGGTTTCCATCCAAGTGCACTAGAATTAATTCCTAGTGAATGATAGTCCGTGACAAAAGTCGTTGCAACTCCTTTTCCAACCGCTGTATAAGCAATTCCTTGAGTCTGTGCTTGAACTTGTCCAAATGTGATGATGCAAAGTAAAAGTAGTATACAATTTTTCATTCGTCAGGATTTAAAGTTCAAATAAAGGAATAAAATCGCTTAGAAACAAAAAGAGGAACAAATTCATTAAAACTTGTTCCTCTTTTCGCTAAACCATGCTAAAACTATAAAACCTAAACTACAACTATGAAATTGTATAGAACAAAGGTAAGGGCATTTTTCAAACCTCCAAATTTATCGACCTTAAAAATTTGTTAAAAAAACCAAAACGACTTATTGACCGAGCGCAACATCCAGAATCATCATCACTAAAAATCCACCTATAAAGCCCAATACAGCTACATCTGTGTACTTATCTCTCTGCGTTTCGGGGATCACCTCTTCAACCACAACAAAAATCATAGCTCCTGCAGCAAATGCCAAAGCAAAAGGAAGAATTGGTTGCATATAAATCACAGCCATTGCTCCCACCACCCCGGCAACAGGCTCTACAATTGCTGAAAGTTGACCGTACCAAAAACTCTTCATACGTGAAGCACCAGCCCGCCTCAATGGCATAGCGACTGCAAATCCCTCAGGAAAATTCTGAATCCCGATTCCAATGGCCAACGCAATAGCTGTGGTGTAACTAGCTCCATCCAGACCTAAGGATGCAGCTCCAAACAAAACACCAACAGCCAAGCCCTCGGGAATGTTGTGCAACGTGATAGCCAGTACAAGTAAGGTTGTTTTATGCAATTGGGTTTTTACACCTTCTTTTTCGTGCTCTTGAAAGTTAATATGCAGGTGGGGCAATTTCTTATCCAGAAAAAACAAAAACAGAGCACCCAACAAAAAACCTACTGCCGCAGGCATCCAAGGCATTGATGGGTAATATTTCTCGGACATAGTGATCGCCGGATTCAATAGTGACCAAAAACTAGCCGCCACCATTACACCACCTGTGAACCCTAACATTCCGTCCAAAAGTCCACGATGCATAGTCTTAAACAGAAAAACCAAGGATGCACCTGCCGCAGTTAACAGCCAACAAAAGGTAGTCGCTAAAAGTGCCGCAAGTACAGGATCAATTTCAGACAAAAAGAGTTGAATGGCTTCCATTCTTAAATTTTGGCTCAAATATAATGATAGTCAGATGCAATGAAGGGTGTATTATTTAGATTTTTACCTAGTAATTCAGAATTCTACCTTATTTTTGCACCCAAATTTGAAATTAGCAAAACTCATGGCAACGAACAGAACATTCACAATGCTTAAGCCAGATGCGATCGAAAATGGTCACACTGGCAAAATTATCGACATGATCATCCAGGCTGGATTCGAGATCAAGGCAATGAAATTAACACGTTTGACAGAGGCTCAGGCAAAAGAATTTTACGCTGTTCACGCTGAGCGTCCATTTTATGGCGAATTGGTTGAGTATATGACATCAGGGCCTATTGTTGCAGCAATTTTAGAAAAAGATAATGCGGTAGCTGACTTTCGCGCATTGATAGGTGCAACTGATCCTGCAGAGGCTGCTGAAGGTACAATCCGTAAATATTATGCTGAATCGAAAGGTAGAAATGCAGTTCACGGTTCAGATTCAGATGAGAATGCTGAGATCGAAGGAAAATTTCATTTCAAAGCGGAAGAGATCATTTAATTAGTTAGTGATCAAAAACATTAGAAAAGGGCGGAATATAAATTCCGCCCTTTTTAGTTGATGTAGTAGCAGTAGATATTATTCTATCTTACTAACGTCGTATTCCCCGACACATCAATTGGTTCATCGTTGTTGTACA
>DAISYB010000021.1:0-65993 GCA_036825545.1 Crocinitomicaceae bacterium
AAGTACATGTTTGACGACCGCCGCCGCCGCCGCCAGCACCACCAGTTCCTCCACAACCATCTGTTCCATCTCCACCAATTGTTCCTGCCATCCAAAATCCACCAACTTCTTGTCCAGCCTCACCTGCAATTCCATTTACTCCAGATGCACCTGCTATTCCATTTGAACCGTTTGTTCCATCATTACCTGGATTACCTTGCGCACCTGCTGCTGCTCCAGCGGGACCATTGCTACATGCGGAAGCACCACCTGCTCCACCAACTCCGGCGTTACTTGTCGAACACTCGTCACCTCCGGCACCGCCGCCGCCGCCGCCGCCGCCATTGCGTCCTGTAGCCGCAGTTCCTGCAACACCAGGGTTGTTCGTGTTATTTTGAGCTGGACCACCAGGACCTCCAGCCACGGAACCTCCACCAACACCACCAGCTCCACCAGCTCCACCAGGATCACCACTACCAAATGTGCAATCCCCGCCATCACAACTGCCGGATGAACCAACAAAACCACTTGTGCCAGGAGCGCCTGCTTGACCATTTGTACCAGGTATACCATTTGACGCATTCCCCGGATTAATAAAACATCTTACAAACTTATAGTTCGAACAACCGGACAAGTAAACACCATAAGTTGACATTCCCGGTGCATCGCCATTGGCTGTTGTTATTGTAATATCATGAACTTCAAAACCGGATTTATCGACAATTGACAAAGCAACTAGTCTTTGACGATTTACTGGCCCTTCAGGTAATGCACTCGATCTAAAAATAGTAGTAGCACCTTGAAGACTTGTTTTCATCCAATCAAGTGAATCAATAAATCCACCTTCAATAACCAAATTATTCGCTGTAAAACTAAGTGGTGAATTTATAGTATATACGCCTGTTGCAATGCGTATAACAGAACCTTCTGTTGCCGTTTGAAATGCCGCCTCAATACTCTTGGGATCAGATTTTGTTCCACTTGCAGTTGGCGTACCATTGGTTGCTACATATACTATTGAACATTGTCCAAACACAGTATAAAACGCAAAAAATGAAAGAGATAGTAGTAAAAGTTTCTTCATGTTTTAAAAATTTAGCAATGCTAAACTAACACAAAATCAATAGAGAATAATAAGGATTTAATGGAAAGTTTTCAAATAGTGGGTAAAATTGACTAATTAGCGTCTCTCAAATAACAACTGCCGATTAGGGTCAAGCAAAATATCCTTTGCTTGGTAAGGTAACTTAAAAGTCATTTTCTTCTCTTTATTCAGGGGCAGTTCTCCACTATTCAACAGAACCATTAACCATTCATCCGCTCCATTTTCCCTCGTAATTTGAATTGGAAGTACACCTAAAAACGTCTCATTTTGATGCTGGGTAATTGTAAGTATTGTACTTCTTTTTTTCTTCTTCGTGTGAACACTAATAATCGGATATCCAGATTGTTTCAACCATTGATCAAAGAACCAGGTCATCGGACAATTGCAAACCTCTTCCACAATTCTTACGAAATCATCTGTACTAGCATTTGAATACTTGTAGGTAGTGTAATATGTTTTCACCGATAGCCAGAAAAGACTATCGCCAATTTGAGATCTTAGCATTTGTAATACCCAAGCTCCCTTCTGATAAGCATTTGCATTCAGTAGAAAATTAAGGTCACTGGAAATCGTATCAACAACAGGTAATGGAAATTTTTTATTGAAACCAATTACTCGCTTTGCATCCTTATCCAATTGATCAAAAAACGCTTTCTCACCTTTTGTTTCCTGAATATAAACATTCGTTAAAAAGGTGGCAAAACCCTCACTTAGCCATAAATGCGACCAATCCTTCTCACTTGCTGAATTCCCAAACCATTGGTGAGCAATCTCATGGGCTATCAGACTTTCCATCGTGCGTTTTCCTGTGATGGAATTCTCATCATAAAAAATACAACTCGCATTTTCCATTCCTCCGTAGCGCGTGGTGGACTGAACATTGGCTAATTTGTCAAATGGGTAGGATGAAATCTTGTTTTCAAACCAATTCAATATGGAAACAGCCAATTCCATGTCATACAAACCTTCTTTCTCGCTTTGGGGATATACCCAAGCTGAAACAGGAATAGCTTGTGAATTCATAGGTCCGTATGTCACCATACTGAATTCAGCTACGCCTATGACCATCACTTTTGTAGGCAGCTCATAGTCGGTTTTATACACCCACAAATTCTCATCAGAACTCAATCTTCTTTTTTCAGTAAGAGTCCCATTGGCAATAACTTGATACTTCCAAGGTGCTTTTACTTCAAAGGATACAGTTGCTTTATCTGATGGATGATCATTGCACGCAAACCAACAATGAGCTCTGTTCGGCCAATTGTCTCCAAAAAATGTCCTGTCACCGTACTTATTCTTACCAATGATAAGTCCATCTGAAGGAACGCCGCTGTACGAAACTGTCAATAACAAGGTATCCCCTGCTTTTCCATCCAAACCGGAAATGAAAAGTGTATTGTTTTTGTGACTAAAGCTACCCTTTTCATCTTCAATTTGAACAAAATGTACTTCCATGCCCTTTCCCTTCTCATCTCGTGTTCTCAAATCAAATCTTACCTCATCAGTGTTACTTTTGAGCACAGCTTTAATTTGTTGTTTCACACGAATTAAATCAGAAGAATCACTTAATTCAATTGTTAAATGATAGGACAACACATCTGTTTCAAACTCAGGATATACTTGAGCTCTTCCGGTAAAACAGAATCCAAATTGAAAAATCAAAAGGATTGAAAGGAAAGTGATTTTTTTCATGCTGTCAAAAATAGTCAAATCACAAAAGTCATCTCCAATTGTTATTCAGCATTCCAAGAATGAACAATTGGTAAATTCACTTTCGGTTTGTATTTATTTACATTTGGTAAAAACTAATTTCATGCTTAAACATCTCCTAATTTGTTCGCTATTTCTTTCAGTTGTCTTCTCTTCGTTGAGTCAGCAAATGCAAAAGCCATCTGATACCGAAATTGACGGATTACCGATCTGGGCTCAAAAAATGTACGACACTAATCCCAACGTTTTTGAAATAGACCAATTGTATCAAAGCTATTTCAAGGAACATCCGTTTGTAAAATCCTACCATACGCAATACTACAAGCGTTGGAGAAGATCTATTCAAAACTGCATCGACCAGAATGGATTTGTCACGGAATGGACTGTTGAACAACAGCTTCAAGATCAATCCAATTACTTACATCTTCAGCAAGGACAAAGAGCATCCAACTGGAGCGTCGTTGGTCCTCTTTTTAATCAACAAGAAAATGGAGTTCAAGGATCGGGACAGGCCAACATTTATTCCATCGATCAATGTCAGGCAGTACCTTCTATTCTTTACTGTGGCACAGAACCGGGTGAAGTGTATAAAAGTACTGATGGTGGTAATAATTGGTTTTGTGTGAGCATGAACGAGAACTTCGGAAGTGGCGTTACTGCAGTTGAAGTACACCCTGCGAATCCTGACATCGTTTATGCAGGAGGAAATCTCGGTATATTCAAATCAACGGATGGTGGGGGAACCTGGACGAATATTCTTCCGCAGACCAATTTCAATGTCAATGAAATTCTGATCAATCCTTCCAACGATCAAATTATTCTTGTTGCCTCTGACAAAGGTTTACATCGCTCCACTGATGGGGGCACTAACTGGACTCAACTCTACACTCAAAAAACCTACGATCTCAAATTAAACACAGCCAATGACAATATCGTTTACATGGTAAAAAACAATCCTGCATTGATCATTTGTGAATTCTATCGATCTACGGATATGGGGGCGACCTGGACAATTCAGAGTAACGGATGGTATTTTTCCGATCAGGTCGGAAGAAGCGATGGAGGTGCTCGAATCGCAGTAACTCCTGCTGATCCCAATCGCGTCTATGCTTATCTCATCGGAGAAGCTAAAACAAATGATTACGGATTCATTGGCGTATTCAGAAGTGATGATGGTGGATTGAGCTGGACTTTACCGAATACACCCACTGGCGGACCTTACACCGCTTCACATCCGAATTTAGCCTATGGTTATCCAAGCTGGACCTATCATCAAGGGTTTTACAATTGTGCATTGGTAGCTTCTGCAACCAATCCAGATCATATTTTAATAGGTGGCTTGAATCTTTGGCGATCCAACGATGGTGGAGCTACTTTTACCTCGGTTGCCGGATATGTTGGCGGGCCACATGACATTCACGTTGACATGCAAGATTTTCGTCAAATCGGAAATGCAACGTGGGTGACAACTGATGGAGGAATCTATCGCTCTGAAGATTTTTGTGTAACTCAACCCCAGTTTAAAATGAATGGTCTGAATGGATCTGATTACTGGGGATTTGGTACAGGTTGGAACGAAGACATTCTTGTCGGAGGACTTTATCACAATGGAAATTTGGCGCATCATGAAAATTACGGACCCGGTTACTTTTTAGAATTAGGAGGTGGAGAAGCACCAACGGGATATGTGAATACAGGAAACAATCGAAAAACCTATTTTTCTGATATTGGAGGTGTAAATGTACCATTGGACATCACTGATCCATTGAGTTGGTTTTCCTTTGGCATGAGTCCGAACGAGAGCTACTGGGCAGCCGAATCCAGTGAAATGGAATTCCACCCGAATTGTTATACGATCGCCTACATTGGAAAAGACAATCGTTTGTGGCGAACAAATGATGCCGGTGGATCATTCAATCTGGTTCATACTTTCGGAACGGCAGCACAAAATCAGATCAAGTACATTGAAATCTCCAGTTCCAATCCGGATGTCATGTACGTCAACCAGCAACCTTCAAGTGGAAGCACCGGTATTCTCTGGAAAACGACCAATGGAGGAATTACCTGGGATCAAGTTACTATTCCGTCCGGAAATAGTCGTCGCATGTTGCTTTCCATCAATCCGGCGAATGAAAATGAATTATGGATTGCTTATCCAAGTGGATCAAATGGGAACAAAGTTTTTCATACCACAAATGGTGGAGGCTCCTGGACGAATATAACGCCAGCAATACTGAACAATGAAAGCGTTCAGGCATTAGTACATATTGCGGGAACAAACGGTGCTTTGTATGTTGGTACAGCGAGAGCGGTCTTCTACAAAAGTGAAAGTGGCAACTGGTCGATTGACAATGTCGGGCTACCAACTTTCACAAGCGCCAATATTCTACGACCGTTCTACAGAGATGGAAAAATCCGTTTGGCGAGCTATGGAAAAGGAATCTGGGAAAGTGAATTGCACGAACAACCTTCTCAGGTGATCGCACGCATTAACGTTGACAAATTGAGTCAAAATGTTTTCTGTGAAAATGAACCCTTTTACTTCGAATGTCACTCTTTTTTAAACCACACAAATGCAACATGGGAATGGACTTTTCCAACAGGAGCACCTTCAAGTTCATCCATTCGAAATCCTAGTGTGCTATTCACTCCGGGAACTCATTTGGCTATTTTGACCATTACAGACGCTAATGGATACACCGATACGGATTCGATTTATGTTCAAGTGGCCAATTACGTCGCGCCTTCTTTCATTAGTGAAGGCTTTCAAGGCACATTTCTACCGGATGGTTGGTTCCTGACAAATCCTGATCAAGGCGCTCAATGGTCGCTTTCATCCTCGGTTGGTGGATATGGTACTTCAACGCAATCAGCTATTTTCGACAATTACTACAATGATTCACAAGGTACGCATGATGATTTGAATGTCACTTTTAATTCACTGATTCTTACTGAACTCAACCTTACTTTTGATGTGGCTTACACGCCTTATGGAGGTCAATATTCTGACACCTTGAAAGTGCTTGTCTCGAATGATTGTGGCGCTAGTTTTACAGAGGTTTTTTCAAAAGGAGGAACTACCTTGGCAACAGCACCGACATTAGGCGATTACTTTACACCGAATTCAAGTCAGTGGCGCACCGAAGAAATCAATCTCGATGCATTTACCGGCGAAGAAAAGTTGATCGTTGCATTCCGAAATATTGGTCATTGGGGAAATGCTTTGTACCTTGACAATATTAATCTACAAGGTGGTCTTTCTCTTGAAACACTTGAAAACAACACCTTATCTGTTTATCCCAATCCGGTTTGTTCAGGCGATCAGGTCCATGTAAACTGGCAGAATCAACAAATGAAAATACGATTATTGGACAACAAAGGAAAAGAACTGCAAAAAATGCAGGGAAACAATGAAATGGATGTGACTATCCCTGCTCACTTGAGTGCGGGAATGTATTGGTTGCAGATTGAAACGGAGACTGAAATACGAAATGTGAAGGTGGTGGTGAGGTAGTTCACTTCTTCCCTTTAATATAAAAAGTAATCGTCTCCGAATGTCCTGTTTCATCAACGGCTGTGAGCGTATGTTTTCCCGGTTCAGATTGAATGGCAAATTGATGAATTTCCATGGTTTCGCCCATATAAACTTGATCCAAATGCCAATACACTCTCTTTTGGCTGTGGCGATGGGTTAATTCCAGAATGAGTTTTCCTTTTGTGCCGTCAATTTCCAAAGGAATATAGATCGTGTTGTTGTTTTTGGGGTAAACAAATGAAAAAGGTTTATCTGCCGATCCAGACGAACAATCTGCACGGTATTCCGGTAAAACTCTGTACTCAGGATGATTGAGTTTGTAATAACGCTCCATAATCGATGGTAAAACAAACCATTTTTCTTTTTTCATGGTGAAGACATTTTCACATGCACTATTTACTCTGTACATTCCGGATTGATCCAAATGAACCAGTTTGTGGTAGGGACAAACTTTCTTGAAATCAGATCCTTTTGGGAGCATGGAAGCTTTCTTTCCTGTACAATAATTCCCGGCTAAATAACCACTTTCAGCACAAAGAACTGTCGCTTTCAGGTCTGAAGTTGGTTCGGTAAACCACTTTTGTTTTTCAGGAACTTGTCGGAATACATCAAACATCAGGGGAGCGGCTGCCTTTACACCGGTTAATCCAGGTCGCCCCTCTCCATCGGCGTTTCCAATCCATACCCCAACTACGTAATCGGGTGTGACACCAATCGACCAGGCGTCACGAAAACCATAACTTGTTCCCGTCTTCCACGCAATTTTTCGTGAAGAAGAAAAGATCTGCCAATTGTTGTCTTCATCCGGACGATTAACTTCCGTCATGGATTGAAAGGTTTTATAAATTGCCCCCCTTCCCCAATCGATTTTATTGGATGAATGATCCACTTGCTGATTGATTGTAAACCTCAATCCACTTACTTGCTGATGTTTCAATTGTTGAGCCAATTGAAGGTAAACACCTGAAATTTCATCCAGACGAGTTTCAGCACCTCCTAAAATCAAGGATAAACCATAATGACGTGCTGATTTGTTGAGTGACTTCACTCCCATCTCCTTCAATTCCTTGTGGAAACGTTTGGCTCCATATTCATTCAACATGTGAACCATTGGGATATTTAAGCTTTTTGATAGCACTTTAGAAGCTTCAACTCCACCATCGTATTGCCCTGAAAAGTTCTTTGGCGAAAAGGCTCCAAAACGAGAAGGAACATCCGACAATAGCATCTCTGGAGTGATTTGTCCTCGATCCAAGGCAGCCATATACAACAAAGGTTTCATGATACTACCTGTACTTCTCGGAGCACTTGCACAATCTACATAATTGGCGTTCTCGGCATGCTGTCCTTTTACATTACCGACATAAGCCAGTACATCTCCATTGTTGACATCCAAAACAATCACCGCACCGTTGTAAATCTTTCTCTCTGCTAATGAACGTGCATGCAATTCCAATTGTCTCACCACATTTTTTTGAATCGTCAACGACAAAGTACTGGTTATGGTTTTGCCTTTGTGTCCCGTTTTAATCAGCTTCTCCAAATAATGTGGTGCATATTGTGGTAAAGGCAAGGGACGATTTGGGAGGGGTTCATCTAAAGCCAGTTCCAGCGTCATCTTATCAAAATGTCCTTTCTTAAACAACTGATGCAACAAACGATTTCGCTTCTTCAACAATTGCTCTTGATTCTTCCCGGGATATATGAGTCCCGGAGCATTCGGTAAAACGGCTAAAACCGCACTTTCAGACCAACTCAATTTATAAGATGGCCGATCAAAATAGCGCCACGATGCTGCCTCTAATCCTACTACATTGTTTCCAAAAGGTGCGTGAGAGGAATAAAGTCGCAGAATTTCCCTTTTGGAGTAAGTACATTCGATACGGGTAGCCAAAATCATTTCACGGATTTTCTCCGTATAGGTGCGCGGTGGATTCTTTCGCATCATTCGAACCAACTGCATGGTCAAGGTACTGCCCCCACTTTTGCGCTGTTGGCGTGTGATATTTTGCTTCATTGCTCGCAATATTCCTTTTGCGCTTACTCCGAAATGCCGATAGAAATCCCGATCCTCAAACTCCAACAAACACGCTTCAAATTTCTTTGGAATTGAATCAGACTCCTGAAAACGCCATTGTCCATCGTCAGCAATGCGCGCACCCAAAAGATGACCTTTTCGATCCAGTAAAACAGTTGAAGTACTATCACCGAACAATTCTGTTGGCAAACATGTTACAAACCAACTTAGAAAGTAAGCTAAAAAAAGACAAAACACACGAAACCTATACTTGCGTTGCTTGCGTCTATATTGATTGTAAACAAAATCATTTTGCTTTTTCATAATCACTCTTTTTCAATCTAAAAGTAGAAGGCTATTCTGAAAGAACTTCGGTCGTTTTATTATTCGCTACGATCTCTTTAAAAAGTGTTTTCTATCTTTGATTAGTTTACCTTGAAAAACTTCAAATCCATACTGCTTTTAGTCTTCCTAACGATCCACTCGTTGTCAAGTGCTCAATTGTATAATTTTAGGAATTATTCAGTTGAAGATGGTATTGCCCAGTCTCAGGTGTACAGTGTCATTCAGGATAGCAGAGGTTTACTGTGGTTTGGTACACGCGGAGGTGGCATCACTCAATACGATGGTTTGAGTTTCAAAACCTATACTGAAAAGGACGGTTTACTGAACAATTACATTTACCAAATCAAAGAAGACAGTAAAAAAAACCTGTGGATTGCGAGTAATAAAGGCCTGACTTATTACAATGGAATTCATTTCACGAATTATCCGCTTTCAGACAAGAAAGACATACAGGTTTTTGCTTTGGACATCAATAAAAAAGCAGAAATCTGGCTAGCAACATCAGCAGGATTGTTTATTTTTCAAGGAGGTAAGTACAGGAATATTTCCAGAGAAATTGGATTACCAGAAGCAAATGTAAACACTGTTTATTGCTCCAAAAATGACGAAATATTCTTCGGTGATGCCAGTGGTTTATTTAAAATAACACGCTCAGGCTCAACTTTCACCTTGAAAGATTTGAGAACATTGTCCCGTTTTCTGAAAAACTCGATCACATCAATCAAACAAGATAAAGAAGGAACACTTTGGCTAGGAACTTATGGGGATGGCGTTTATACTTTGAAAGATAAAAAGGTAAATCGCATCGATCATCAACATGAATTGTACAAAACAACCATACTTGACATTTTTTTTGATGTAAAAGGTACGCTTTGGTTCGCCAGTCTAAACGAAGGAGTAATCCAATACGATCCCATTGAAAGATCCTTCAACAAATTAAGTGAGGCAGAAGGATTGAGCAACAACCATGTACGCAGTATCATTCAAGATAATTCAGGGAATTACTGGTTTGGAACCTCTGGTGGTGGTGTATGCAATTATTTCGGAAAGCAATTTACAACCTACGACAAAGATGCCGGTCTTACCGGAAACTTTATCTACAGTATTTACAGGGATAGTAAAGGTCGATTATGGGTTGGGAATTCCCATAAGGGGATCAGCTATTTGGAGGATGGTCGTTTTAAAAATTACAATGCTGCCAATGGTTTTCTGGATGTTAAGGTAAAAGCCATGGTTGACGATCAAAGAGGAAATCTGTTTATCGGAACGGAGGGGAAAGGAATTTACGTATTAACAGACAGTATTTTTCATGAAGTTGCAGCTTTACGAAACACCTATATCCGTGCAATGCTTCGGGACAAAAACCATCAGATCTGGGTAGCCACAGCCGGAAATGGAATTTTTAGACTGGAATATTCTTCCGGAGAAGTGAAATTGAAAAACTTCATGGTTCGTGACGGACTTTTGAGCAACAGAATCACAACATTGTTGAAGGATCAAAACGGAAATATTTGGTACGGTACAGAGAATAATGGTATTGGAAAAATTGATTCAAACGGAAAAGTAGCCGGACGTTTCACGGTTGCACAAGGACTCAGTTCGAACATGATTCGCTCATTGGTTGTAGATGAATCCAATACTATTTGGGTAGGAACAGCCGGTTCAGGAGTCAACGTCATTCAAAACAATAAAATTGTTCGATCCTATGACTATAAACATGGGTTAACTTCAACGAACATCTATCTCCTAACTATTGACCAGAAAGGAAATTTAATCATCGGAACAGAAAAGGGATTGGATTATGTTTTTCTGAATCAACTGAATTTCAGAGGCGTTAAACATTACAGCAAAGGAGATGGATTTTCAGGTGTTGAAACATGTACTAACGCCGTTTTTAATGACAGTGATGGCAGCATCTGGTTCGGCACCATTAATGGGCTCATCAAGTACAATCCCGCTCATCAGATCCAAAACAATGCACCACCGATCTTGCGTGTCACAGATGTTAAGTTGTATTACAACAGTATTTCGAGAACAGAATTTGCTTCTCTAGCCGGTGATTGGAATCGAATTCAATCTTTAGACCTTCCCTACCATCAAAACCACATTTCTTTTGAGTTTTTTGGTGTTAATCTCAGTAATCCGGACGGTGTAAAATACCAATGGAAACTGGAAGGATTTGATGACAAGTGGTCACCTGTTTCTATTGACCGAAGTATTTTGTATTCCAACCTGAATCCCGGAAAGTATCGATTTTTGGTTAAAGCCTGCAATGAGGATGGTGTTTGGACGAGTGTACCCTACTCTATTTCATTTTCAATCGCCACTCCCTTTTGGTATCAATGGTGGTTTATCCTGATTATTTTAATCGCTTTTACTGGTAGTTTGACCTTGCTTATCCGCTATCGGATTTCATTGATCAAAAGGAAAGCAGAAGAGGAAAAAGAAAAGATTCAATTGGACAAAATGATTCTGGAATTAGAACAACGTTCGCTGCGCTTGCAAATGAATCCACATTTCATTTTCAATGCAATGAACTCCATTCAGTCGCAAATTGGAACGGGCAATGACAAGGAAGCACGGTATTATCTGGCAAAATTTTCCCGTTTGATGCGCCAGATCTTAGACAATTCCAGAAAACCGCTAATTTCCCTTCAAGAAGAAATGGCGATTCTCGAGAACTATTTGTTGATTGAAAAATTCTGCAATGGCGATCGTTTTGATTATGAAATTGCGAGTGATCCAGCCCTCGAAGCCGATTTCATTCAAATTCCACCAATGCTCCTTCAACCTTTTGTTGAGAATGCCATCAAACACGGAATGAAGGATTTGGGAGGAATGAAACGAGGAATGATCCGCATAGAGTTCAAATCCGAAAACCAACAACTCATTTGCATCGTCGAGGACAATGGAATTGGCAGAAAGAAAGCGGAAGAGATCAAGCAACAATCAACAGTACATGAAAAAGAACACACTTCAGTTGCGATCAAAATCACCCGTGAACGCTTAGAATTAATGGGGGCAACAAACAACGATAAAACACTGGAAATAATTGATCTTTATGAAAACGGAGAGCCAAGCGGAACAAGAGTGATTGTCAGGATTTGAGTGGGATATCATTTGGAAAAGCTCCGTAGGAGCGGAATAATCATTGAATAATTGAAGACCAACATTCAAAGTAATCACCCTAGCTCCGTAGGAGCGGCATCATAATTCAATTATTCAATCCATTCGAAAAGGTATTTCTCCTCATAATCAACATAATATTTTTCTAAAAATTCAATATATTCTTCCTTAAAGGTCCTCTTCATATGGTGTTGCTCTTGGTTATTCACATAGGCAATGATTGTATCCAACTGTGATTGAGCATACGAAAATGCTCCAAATCCTTCTTGCCATTTAAATCCATTATTCACATGTCCTTTTTCTTTAATCCATTTTGACGAATTGGCTTTTATATCGCGCACCAGATCAGAAATGGAAACGTTGGGGTTAATGCTAACCAAGATGTGAATATGATCTGATACGCCACCTATGGCATATACTTTTTGTTTTTTACCATTTATAATTCCACAAATGTATTTATGCAATTCATCTCGCCAGCTTTTATGAATTAGGTTTTGACGTCCTTTGACCGTGAACACGATCTGAATGTATAATTGGGTGTATGTGTTTGCCATATAAATTATTATATCGCCCCTACGGGGCTATTGTTATTTCGCTCCTACGGAGCTATTGTGATATCGCTCCTACGGAGCTCTTTCGGAGCTTTCTAATGAAGTTACGTTTTTTTTTGTGGAATTGAAGAAATAACTGTTCTATTTTTTCAAGTTCATTACTTTTAACACCATGATTCAAGCAGTATTAATTGACGACATAGAACAAGCCAGAAGTACATTGAAGAAAGACCTGGAGGAATATGCACCGGATGTTCGTGTGATTGGTGAGGCAAATGGCGTAATTGAAGGAGCCAAATTATTGAAAAACACACATCCTGACATCGTTTTTCTCGATATTCAAATGCAGGACGGAAGCGGATTTGATCTTTTGGATTTATTGCATGACATTCCCTTCAAAATCATCTTCATCACAGCTTCTGATGCGCATGCCATCAAAGCGTTCCGTTATGCAGCTATTGACTATTTGCTGAAACCTGTGGATCCGGATGAATTAATGTCATCTCTCGACAAATTCAGAAAACAACAGACTGATGAACGCGTTCAGTACAAACTACTGAATGATTCATTGAAAAACAGTCACAAACCGACTGAACGCTTGGCCCTACATGCTCAGGATAAGATCAACATAGTCAATATTGCAGATATCATTCGTTGTGAAAGCAGCGTGAATTATACAGAGTTCTATTTCACCGACCGAAAAAAACTGGTTGTTTCCAAGACCTTAAAAGAATTCGAAGATCTATTGTCGGAACAAAAGTTCTTTCGTGTGCATCAATCCCACCTCGTGAATTCACGTTTCATAAAGGAGTTCGTAAAAACAGAAGGTGGGCATTTGTTGATGACCGATGGCAGTATTATCCCTGTATCAACCCGCAAAAGAGCGGATGTGATTCGGATGTTGGATGAGTTGTGATTGATTATTATTTCTCCTAAATCATAAAGTTTCCTTCATAATCAATGCTGATGGTATGTCAGATAACCACAAACTTTTGGACTCAACTAACTTTTTCCAAGTATCAATGCTTACAATCATCAGACTTTGTTGCATTAAAAAGTCCTTTTCGATATTTAATTCGTTAAGCAGATTAATATGATTTGGAACTTGTTGCTCAATTGATCTGATTTTCTCTTTCAATTCTGCGTTGCTTTTTATAAAACCTTGAGCATCCAGAATAGTGACTTGAGACTCTGAATTATTGATGAGTTTAAGTGCAAATTGGATTAAAAATGTATCCTTTTCTGAATAAATTGGAATAAACACTGTTTCACACGAAGTGAAGTTTTTGTCTATTAAAATTCCCACAGGAACTTTACTCTTATTTAATATATTCTTTGTCCTATCATCAAATGGGGAGTTTTCAAACAGACTTTCCTTTCCTGTTACCTGATTGATAATTTTCTCAGGGTTAATGAAGCGAGTTGTAAAACCCAAAATCTTACCAAGTAAACTTCCTTCATAAATTGATTGACCTAAGCCAATGAGGAGTAGATCATATTCTCCTGTATTTGCTACTTCAGTTATTTCGGAATCTACATCATTTGTAGTTTTAAATAAGGTGGTAATCTTTTGGTTTAAATGCACTGACTCTTCGATTATCGGTGCAAAACTTTCTTTTTCATACTCTTCCACGTTATATTGATTCAATTCATTAGTCGGAGATAAATGCATTGCTGTTACAGCAGCATTTCCGTTCAGCTTTCGAACAAAATTATTGGCTAATCTCAAAAGTGAAATGCCCCTCTCCGGATTCCCAAAAGAAACAAGAACTTTATATTTATTAATTTCAGTTATTTCGCTTGGCACATGTTGTTCTCTTGATTTGAATGCCCAATTAATTAGATCTAAGGCAGGACCGGTCATAAAAGTGGTAACAAGGGCCATAATAACCATCATTGCAAAAATTTCAGGTGTCAAAACCCCTAGATCGTAGCCAATATTTAGCACTACCAATTCCATCAATCCCCGAGTGTTCATTAAAGCTCCAATTGTCAAACTGTCTTTCCAATTTTGGCCCACAAACTTGGCTGCTAATGCACTACCTAAAAATTTACCAATTACAGCAACAGCTATAATCACACCTGTAACTTTCCATAAATATACATCGTTCAAAAGTCCAATTTCTGTTCTTAATCCGGTAAACACGAAGAAAAGTGGAAGTAATAATACCAATGCGACATCCTCCACCTTCTCAATGAAAATATTCCGAAACTTTACATTTTCAGGCATTATTGCCCCAGCCATAAACGCTCCAAAAAGTGCATGAATCCCAATAACTTCAGTAGCATAAGACGAAATAATCAATGTTAGAAAGAAAATAGCAACAATAGGCTTACTCAAACTCTCCTTTGTGTAGTACAAATTACCAATTCGCGACAAAAAAGGTCGTACCACTTTAACCATAATCAAAACATACATAGCAGCTAAAGCGATGATATAAAAAGCACTCACAAATGAGCCAGCTTTAACTATCGCAATTACCGCGGCCAATATACACCAAGCTGTAATATCGTCGGCTGCAGCACAAGTGATAACAACTGTACCCAGTTTAGTTTTATGTAACCCACGCTCTTGTACAATTCTAGCTAAAACTGGAAAGGCGGTAATACTCATTGCAATTCCTAAGAAAAGAGCAAAAGATAAAAATTGAACTCCTGTTGGCGCAAAGGATTGATAAATGTAATATGCCAAGCTAATCCCAAGAGCAAATGGTATGATAATACTAGCGTGACTAATAACTACTGCATCGTGTGCTTTATTTTTTAGGACTTTTAGATCCAACTCCATGCCTATTACAAACATAAAAAGGATCAAACCAATTTGACTTAAAAACTGTAAATTACCCAGGGATTCAACCGGAAAAAGTGTTGTAGAGAATTCCGGGAAATACATTCCGATCAAAGACGGTCCCAGTACAATACCAGCTGCTATTTCTCCAATCACAGATGGTTGGCCGATTTTTTTACATACCCAACCAAAGAACCGAGCGACCATTATGATTGTCACTATCTGAGCAAGTAGAATAGCCAAGGGATGCTCCAGATTGTGAATGAGCGAGTCAATAAACTCTTGCCACTGTGATTTACCCGTGTTTGGAATGACAATATTTCTACCTTGTTCGAGCTTCGCACCTAAAAGAATTATCCAATAAATCAATGCAGTGAATCCGCCAATTACACCTACATAGAAGAAACTGTTTTTAAATCTAAGCATAGCTCAATTCTTATTTTTTAATTCGTTTAATCTTAATCCTAAACCAATCCCAAGTTGCCAATAACCATCACTTATGAATGTCTTAGAATTGTAATAACAAGGTATTTGAATTGCAAAACACCTATTGGAAAAAGTCAATCCTACACCAAGATTGGGTGTTACAAATGAATTTTTTGGAGTTCCCTTGTCATTTTTAAATCTCAAAGACGGTAACATCCCTAGTGTAACTTTCGATTTTTTTAATGATGTATTGATGTTTGGGCCCATAAAATTCACAAAAGCTCCTTGATCCACATAACCAGCGATGATTACTCCATCATAAGCGGAAATATTAAGTTGTCCGTTTTGAGCAAGTAGAACTGATGTTATGAACAAAAACAACAAGATGGATAGCATTTTCATTTTGTAGATTTATTCCGCAACGAAGTTGCACACAAATTCTTGGCTGCTAAAACGAATGAGCCTTACATCAACAAAAAATGTAATAACCCTTAAAAAATATGTAATGAATCAGAAACTTATTTTTTCCAGAAAGTCTTTTCGGAATTTTTCACCGAGGGTTAGTTTAATCGATTTCCCGGTTTCTGAGACCAATAATGTGGTTATCTCATCAAATGAAAATACCTGAACTGCTTTAATGGAGAGAATCTCTCTTTTATTTACTCTACAAAAATCATTTGCGGGTAATAATTCAATAAGTTTATCAAATGTTATGTTCTTCAACACAAATTCTTCACCTGTAAACAGTTTGGCAATCTTATCTCGACTTTCAAACTCAGAAGTGCCGATATAGGCAATTTTATCAAAAAACAAAATGGCTTTTCCTTTATTGGTGTTCAGTTGTATATACCTTTTAGGTAAATCATTCAAACTGTTATCAATGTGTTTTTTTGCCTTTTCTACTGCCTGCTTCAATCGTTCTAGTTGAATAGGTTTCCTCAGATAATCGATTGCATTTAAATCAAATGCTTCTGCTGCATATTCCTTATAAGCGGTTGCAAAAATCACAGGTTTACCTCTCAATAAATTAGCTATTTGTAAACCACTCATTTCAGGCATTTCAATATCCAGAATACAGATATCAAATTCAAGTTGATCAATCTCTGACAAAAATTGAATCGGATTGTTAAATGATTTAACCACCTCCAATTCCGGAAGCTGTTCACACAGCATTTTTAAATAGGTAAGACCGGGTAGCTCGTCATCTAAGAGCAAGCATTTTAGCTTTATGTTCAAACAAGTTTATTTTTAAATGAGTGACATAAACATCTCCTTCAACAAATCTGTCGAGTTTAAAATTATCACCATAAATTATCTTTAAACGCTGATCCAGAGTTTCCAATCCAATACCACCTTTTTCTTTACGCATAGGCTTCTTGACTGACATTTTATTCGAGACCGTAAGCGTTAGTACACTTTCTTTAAATTCAAAAACCACAGAGATAAATGCATCCGAACTTTGTAAATCAGCATGCTTGAATGCATTCTCAATTAAATCGATTGAAATCAAAGGTGCCAAATACCTTTGCTCAAACAATGGTTCCGTTTTGTTTACACGTGTTTTAACTTTAAGTTCGAATAATGGACTTAATTTTATCTTGTTGATTTCAATCAGATTCAACGCAAATTCAATCTC
This sequence comes from Crocinitomicaceae bacterium, assembly GCA_036825545.1. Taxonomy (GTDB): domain Bacteria; phylum Bacteroidota; class Bacteroidia; order Flavobacteriales_D; family Crocinitomicaceae; genus M0103. The sequence continues at coordinate 17,219 of DAISYB010000021.1, forward strand.
TTCTTTTGGCGTTACATACTTATTTCGACTTTCGTAAAGTATGTAATCCAATACATTTGCCAATTTATCCAATGCAAAATATGTTTGGTATGCGTGTGATTGGATTGAATTGAGAATATTCTTAAATAAATGTGGATTCAGTTTTGATTCAAGTGTCTGCAGTTCGAGTTGATTTATTTTACCTTCCAGTTTTATAAATTTTTCCTCTGAGTCCTTGCTCTTTCTTTCAGATTTAATCAAACGAATCAACAGATAAACTGAAATACCCATTAAAAGCAATACTAATCCTGTAATGGAAAAAAACAGTTCATTTGATATGTGAATATCCGCAGACATATTGACAAAGGTAATTTTTTCTTCATTCAACCAAAAGATTCAGAATTTCACTATTCATTTACCCCTGAATTGCAGTGCTAAATTACTCTTAATGCCATCGAATTCTAATTATGTTATATCAACATATTTTCAATCAATTGTAGAGAGACATTGGAGGTAGTGCTACTTCACTACCTCCACCCATTTCCCAGGAACAAGCGCATTGATTTGTTCATCGTACATCGCGGAGACAAATACTGAAGGAAGGTAAAACTTTCCTGTGTAAGAAGCTGTTAACAACACATCTATTTCTATTGTTGCATTCATCGCCAAATCAAAGTAACTGTGCACCCGATCGTCGCGGAAATCCTGATATCGCACAGTGCTGTTGTAATTGATTTCATCCATTCTACTGTTGTGGATCTCCCAACCCGAAGGAAAGATATGCGAGAGCGCTAATTCTTTGTATTTCTTCGACTTGTGGGTATTCGTAATCGTAACTCTCGCCTTGAATTCTGAACCCTGCTTGAGCTGATCCACTTTGATCTCTTCCCCCCTCATGTTGAAGAACTTGACACTCATGTTCATTCCATTTGCTCTTTTGGTCTTATCTCCTTCCAGTGGAATTCCTTTTGAAACATAATTCACATAAAGACGTGTTTGACCTTGGTTGTTCAATTCTAAATGTTTGTTTTGTGCCAGTTCACTCGATTTGAATTCAAGACGAACGACTCTCTTCTTTCCATTGACATCTATGGCGCTTCCTTTTTCCAATTTGTAACTGAATTTTGGACCTGAAGCTGTGCCCTTGTTATTCGTATAACTGCTCACTGCTAACAAGGAATAAGCTGTTTCTTGTGTACTCATCCATTTTTCAGAACGCATTGTTTCTGCGATACTCTCCAATAATTTAGAGGCTTTCTGTTGCTCATTCATTATCGAAAGTGCTTCGAGAATCATCGCTTTATCTCTGAAATCGGATCCAAATGTTCCCGATAATTCCCGATAACTTTCTACGTCTATGGTGATTCCTTTCACAATCTTCCCGGCAGCATCGGCTTGTCCTGCCAACGCATACGCTACAGCCAATCGCCAACGCACTTTATTGGACAAATTACCACTTTCTCTCAATCGATTCATCGCTCCTAACTCCGGTTGTTTCGCCAATGCCAAAGTAAATAATCGATAAGCCTGAGTTAATTCATCGTTATCCACGTACTGTCCATTGTAGGATTTCGTCCAGTTGCGTGCCCTGTTTTGCTGAAAATTGACCCATCGTTCTTTCAGGTTGTTTGGAAGTTTAAATCCAGCTAATTCCGCCTCGATGATAAAATGTCCGGCATAATTCGTTCCCCACTCGTTCTCACCCATTTCACCGGGCCAATAAGCAAAACCACCATCTTCTGTCTGAAAGCTTCTCAAGCGATCCAAACCTGCTGAAATGTTCCGGCTGACTTCCTCTTTCTGTTTGTCACTTAGCTCTAACAAAGCAGCTAGGTACAATTGAGGAAACACCGATGACGTAGTTTGCTCGAGACAACCATGAGGATAATTAATCAGGTAACTCAAGCGTTTTTCCAACCCAATTGAAGGCACATCGGAAACCTCAACCACAATGCGATTGCTCCCCTGAATCCCCAGTAACTTAAATGGAAGATTCAATTTTCCACCCTTCTCCACTGTATGATTTTGCGCATCAACGACCATCGGGTTGGATGGTCGAACATCCACCTCCAATTCCTCACTCGCTTTCTCTTTTCCTGACGAGGCATTGATCTTAAAGGTGGCTATTCCCATTCGTTTTTTTACACGCACCTTAAAATAGACGATCTGATCTCCTTTATCTGAAAAAGTCAATTCCTTGGATTTCTGGTCAAGTACTTCGATCAAATCATTGGATTCCAAATCAACCTTCACCTTTTTAACATGGTCTTCCATCGCAAAAACGGTTACCGGCAAATCGAATTCTTCCCCGGGTCCCAATACACGTGGTAATGTCGTGAGTAACATGAGTGGTTTACGCACAAATACAGATTCAGATGCATTTCCATGAGCGCCATTGTTGTTATGAGCCACAACCATAACACGTACAGCACCGATGTAATTTGGCACATCTATTTTATGCGTTTTCTGTTGATTGGCTTCTAATGTGAACGGACCAACAAAGCGTACCATTGGTTTAAATCGGTTGGCTTTCGGACCACTTCCCGGTTCTTCGTAACCATCACCACCAACACTCAACAGATTATCCAATTGCCCGGAATAGGCTCCAATGACATAGTCGTACATGTCCCAAGTCTTAACTCCAAGTGCTTCTCGTGAATTGAAGGTGTGCCATGGTTGTGGCGTAGAGAAGCGCGTTAGATCCAATAAACCTTCATCCACGACAGCCAGTGTATAGGTCATTTTTCGTCCACTTTTCTCTTTTACTTTGATGGAGGCAGTTGATTCCGGACGGATAACAGATGCAACGTCAATGATCGGATTCAAGTGTGAATTGGGATCATCTACACGAACAGGGACTACACCGTACATACGTATCGGCAAGTCATTCTTCGTGTTTCCATGCGGTTGGATCATGGTGACATGAATATAAGCAGCAGGTGACATTTCTTCCGTTGCGATAAAAGAGCAAGTTGTTTCCCCTTTTTGCGTTTCAACCCAAAATTTCTTAATAATTTTTCTTCCATTCTCCACACTGACCAGTGCTCTTCCGGACTCTGGAGAAGGGAAACTAATCTTTATGGACTCATTTTTCACATAAGTCGGTTTATCAACTGAGAAACTGAGCATTTTAGCCTGTTCTTTCTCAATTCTACTGCCCCTGTTCCAATACGGCCAATCGAAATTCAAAATTTTTCCGGTTTGGTGCTTTCCATCAAGATCCGTTACTGTGATTAAGTAACGACCATACTCCTCGTGTTTGGCTTTGAAGTGAAAAGAAGATTTCCCTTTTTTCGTGCTCAGGATCGTGTCCTTCACAGCTATTGTTCCGGATTGAGCAATTTGGGTGTATAAATCCTGATCATCGCTTTCATACCACCAATGCCATTTCAGCTTGTATATTTTGACATGAACCCGTTGAGCATCTGTTGCAACTCCTTTTTCGTTTACAGTCACGACTTCAAATTGATGTCGCTGATCTGTCATGAGTGATTCATCATAATCCTTCATAGCCGGTGTTCTCAAGCCCACGTATGTCTTGTACGGAGAATAGGTATCATTAAAACGATCAATACTAAAATCACCGCTTTCTTCGAATGCCTTAATCACATATGTTGCTTTCAATTTGCCGGGAGCTTCACCATCCAAATGCACTCGTGCACGAGGGCGGGCATTTCCATGCTGATCAAGTCTTCCATCAAAAACGGTTTCGACGCTTGATGCGAAGTTGCGTAATGGCGAATCAAAACAATATCCTTTTAATCCGTCAAATGTCGTGGTAGTAGATTGAAAGCCAACACTCACAGTTGTTCTTAAATTCGCTGCTTTTGCTCCATGCAACCACCGCACATTTAAGAAAGCAGCTGAATCTGCTGAGCCATCAGGATGTGTCTTGAAATCAATTTTCAAACGATTAGGTTTGATCGTTTCAATCTTGATTGATTTGTAAAAGGATTTGTTCCCCACTGTTGCTGTTGCCGTATAATTTCCGGTCATCGCACCTTGATCCGTTTTAGTTCTAAAATCATAAATATTATTCACATTAGCCGTTTTTGTCACTGCATAAACGACACTTCCGCTTGGATCCTGAAGTTCAAAATGAACCGGATGATTCGGTGGAAGCTTTTTAAATTTATCGCCTAACATAAAACACAGATAAAGCGAATCCCCCGGTCGCCAAACCCCTCTTTCACCATAGATATATCCTTTCACTCCACTTGGATTGAATTCACCATCCACGTCAAAACGACTCAGCGAATTCACATATCCATCTCTTAATTTCAAATATCCTCGTTGTCCACCGTAGTTTGCGACCATCATAAATGGCTTTTCAGTCAATTTTACCTGAGCCATTCCTGAAGCATCCGTTTGGACAGATGTTATCAGATCTTTTGCATAGGTGTAGAATTCAACCTTTGCTCCTTGAATTGGCGCTGTAGTGAGCATATTATTGATAAATACATGACCGGTTTTATCGTCATCCAACTTAAAGATCATCCCCAGGTCAGAACCCAGAATATTTCTACTGATCGCCTTACCGTAGTAATAACTTCTATTGCAAGGATTTTCGTTATCGTTGTAATAGTAATACCATGTTTCGTAGTTGTCATCTAAACTGTGTCTTCTCCACAAGCGCTCATTCCAATTTCCTTTTTCCTCCTCTTCGTATTCATCGTATTCTTCCTCGGTTTTGTCATCGGGTGGACAATCACATGATGCATCTTCTTTCGAGAATTTTATGCTCACCCGATAAATTGATCCCGGATGCGGCTTCATTAGTTTATTCAGATCAATCACATGACGGGTCCATTCCTTGTAATTCACTTTCTTGCCTTTATCCAAGTGAATCTTTTTTTCAGCAACCACCTTTCCGAAGCGCGCTAGTTCGTCGTATCCATCCATATCGTTAACCTGCAGAAAATGGTGTACATTATTTTCCAGAATTCTAACCACACGAACATCAACAGATTTTAAAGCAATACTTTCAAAAGGAAAAAAGAGTCCTTGTGAATTGGGTAGAATACTACCTGATCCAACGACACGAACATTTGGTTTTGGGTCATCAAACACAAGTGTTTCCTCAATAGTATTAAGCATTTTATGCCCACGAATATTTTGAATCCCTTTGTGTGCCACCAATTTTCGTTTTCCGGAAATTCGTTTCGGCAAATACAGCGTAACCTTGTTTCCTTCGATATCGTAATTGAAATCTTCACCATCAAGCTGGATCAGACCTTTCAGATCTTGACCATCAGCTATAGGCTCTGAAAATTGTACTTCAACATATTGATCCTCTTCCTCAAAAATCTTGGCAAAATCAATCCTAAAGTTTCCTTTTGGAGCAAGCGGAAAAGTTTTCGTCCCTTTACTGATCGAATTTATAGCTTTTCCATCCCATTTAATTTCTATTGATTTTTCGGTATCCGGTCGTTTAATACTGTCCACAACAAAATGGTAACCATTCAAAAGATCTTTATCCTTCAATTTCACCTTCATTGACTTACCATCGTAAAGAACAGTCAGTGTTTGCAACAATTTCAAACTATCTTCTTCATCCGTTGTAGAAATATATCCTTCCAGGTATTTGTAATCCAATTCATACTTACTGTAATTGTAAACACCTGAAATTGACACATCAATTTGCTGTGCATAGGTTGCACACTGAAACCTAAATGTTCGGTGCGCCCATTCTGTTTTTGAGACCCTGTCAAGGTCAAACTCAACATTGAAAAACTGATTAACGGGCAGATTTTCTTCGGGAATAAATTCTATTGTTCGCTCATTGATCCATACAGCTTCCCCTTTAACAGACGGTTCAATTTTGAAAATATTTTTCAATAAATCTTTGTCGTTCAAATCGAAATCTTTCATTAACTCCTCGTTGAGTTGAACCCTAAAACCATTTGTTCGAGTCATCATACCGGAAGTATATCCCCCAATGTATTTACCATAAGCCGGATCTACCTTATAAATTTCATTTTTCTTTGATCCACAGGAATGAAAAATAACCATTAGGATAGTTGCGCTAAAAATTAATTGAAGTGTTTTCATTAGTTCTTGTTTTATACTCCAAAATTGAAGGTTGAAAACAAGATTCAGGGGTTCAATTGAATTGGTGTTGAGAAGGTTTTATTATGTGTAGGGTAATGGTGATTATTTGATTCGACAAATTGATTTTAGAAACTAGTCTTTTCAAGTCAATTCATCTTTGACAGAATACAACAGTATCATTCTTTCATTCTTTACAAAAAATCATAACTTAGCCTTTAAACAACAAGTTTCATGTTCAAACGCTTCCCTAAACATCCTATTTCGGCACCCATTATTGCCATTATATGTCTACTCATTTCATGCAAACAGAAAGATCTTTTTTCTAATCTGAAAGGGTGTGAAAAAATCGAAAGCTATCCTTTTCTTTATTCCTATAAAACGGATAGTTTAAGGACAGATTTACAAGCAAAAGCTACAGTTGCCCTAGTGGATAGTCAACTAGACCTATACTTTATGGATGATGCATTTTATGAAAATTCTGACCATACTAAAGATTTGCTTTATGGAGGAAATTTTGGGGTTTATCCTCTTAACAAGATCGAGTATGCAAATTCAACTGTCATAATCTTTTTAGTAAAGGAATTAGAAGACAATTCTTTTCCAGAACTTGATATGTTATCTATAGTGATTTATGATAAAGCAGGAAAGCCTATTGATATTGTCAATGTAAATCTATTAAATCCATTTGGTTCAAAAGAAGTTAACTTCACTTCCCATACGGAGTTTGAAGTATTGTGGATAGATGAAGAATATTCACCCGATTTTGAATCTGAATCTCAAGACATTGAGAATGGAAATGTTCCTATATTAATCACAACTGTTTATCAAATAGATACTGTGGGATTGAAATTTGATGAGCGAAAAACATGGCAGATCGATCTCCCTATTGAAACAGAAATTTCGTATCAAGAAACCGATTCAAAAGATTGGACTATTGAAGACTCTAATCAGTTTTACTTCGCGTCAACTTCTCCAAATGCGATGAAAGCTACACCACTATATGAATATTTGAACATAACAATTATCGATGATTCCGTTTGGGGAATTGGCGCAGGAGATTTCATGGCTGGTTCGCAACCGTGGGTTCTTTCATTCAAAGGAAAGTTAACCAAAGAAAAGAACATGAAACTTTCCGTCACCTACAACCAAGAAGGGGAAGCCCCATTCACTAACACTGAAACATGGACGTTGGGCTTAAATTACAAGTGTCTATACAGGAATGATTGGAAAAAGTCAACAAATCATATGGGCGCTGCAGAATACCACAGGATTGAAAGTAGTGAAATTCCTAGAATGTATGCAGATCAACTATTGAAATTAAAATTACAGCCTTTTTGAGTCTACAACTCATTACTTCACACCCACATCCCTAAATGTGTGAAACTAGGGTTGAGGACATTGGATACTCCAAAAATTACATCCCCCAAATCAACCTCAGAAAATAGAAGTGGTACATATTAAGTCAATTTCTTTTTTAAAGTGGTAAGGTACTGAGTATATCAACTTGAAATCGGGACGGTATCACGTCAAATGTGTTAGAGCATTTGAAGATTTTATTAACTTGGATGAAAAATAATGTATGAGAAATTTCACTTTACTGGCATCAGTTATCCTTTTAAGTCTTAACCAAAGTGTTTCAGCTCAAAACGACCCCAAAAAAGAAGCTTTCGAAAAAGGTCAAAAAGCGATCTACCTGATGGACAATGGTAAGATCGATGAAGCCCTTCTCTTGTTGGAAGAATGTAAAAAGTTGGATCCGAAGAATATTGATTATCCGTATGAAATTGCGCTTGCCAATTACATGAAACAGGATTATAAAAAATCAATCAAAATTTTGGAGGAATTAAAAAAACGCAAGGACACATATGATCGCGTTTTTCAGTTATTGGGGAACGCGTATGATATGTCAGGAAGCAGAGATCGTGCGATTAATACCTATGAATTGGGCATTAAGAAATTTCCGAAATCAGGACCACTTTATTTAGAAAGGGGCAATATGGAAATGATGATCAAGGAATACAACAAAGCTCTTGGATATTACGAGAAAGGAATCGAGGCAGATCCTACATTTCCTTCTAACTATTATTGGGCTTCTAAATTATTTCTTTCCTCAAAGGAGGAAGTTTGGGGAATGATTTACGGTGAGCTCTTCATGAATCTCGAGCGCAATTCCAAGCGTACAATTGAAATAAGCAAATTGCTTTACAACACCTATCTTTCAGAGATCAAAATAAAAGACAGCAGTTCCTATTCGGTAAGCTTTAGTAGCAATACAATACATATTTCTGACCCCAAAGATCTTAAAGATTTTAAGCTTCCTTTTGGATTGAAAGTGTACGAACCTACGCTGATGATGTGTTTACTTGATGTAAAAGAGATCAATATGGCATCCTTAAGTAGTATTCGTGAACGCTTTGTGGATCGTTATTTTGAGAATGAGACACACGCGAATGAGTATCCAAACGTACTCTTCGATTACCACAAAATCATCAAAGAGGCAGGTCATTTTGAAGCTTACTCACATTGGATGCTGATGCAGGGTGATTTAGCTGAATTTGAGGCATGGAATAAGTCGAACGAAGAGAAGTGGGATGCTTTTGTAGAATGGTTCAATCCAAATCCAATTCGTTTGAATGACAACTATAAATTTTACCGTGCCCAATATTAAGTGCAGTTTCACGATCAAGAACCTTGTGATGAAAAACCTTTTTCTTCTTGTAACTCTGAGTCTAAGTCAATTCGGATTTACTCAAAACAATTCAGACACCTTACTTATTCGTCAGACAATTGATACATTCTTTGAAGGAATGAAGCAAGGCGACAGTACGATTATTCGAACAACTCTCCATCCATCAATCCGTATGCTAACTTGTACGAAAGATGAACAAAAAAATGAAATCCTTCGAACGGAATCAGTTCATGATTTTTTGATCGCTGTTGCTTCTCCTCACGAAGATGTTTGGAACGAAAAACTTACCTCATTCAGTGTTCTTATTGATCAAAATATGGCGCAAGTCTGGACGAATTATTCGTTTTACATCAACGATACCTTTTCTCATTGCGGAGTGAATGCATTTGATTTATTCAAGGATTCCAACGGTTGGCGTATAGTACAGATCGTTGACACGCGACGAAGAAAACCGTGTAATGATTAAATTTGACTCTTATTCCAAGAGGTAAAAAGTATGGAGGAATTAATCGTAACCAAAGCTGGTGGAGAACAAGTCGTTTTCTCAGTAGAGAAATTGCGGCAATCTCTGCGTAATGCAGGTGCCAGCGAGGAGGTCATTGATTCAGTGATTGATGAAGTGTTGCCCCAGTTGCATTCTGGAATTTCGACCCGCAAAATTTACCGAATGGCGTTTACAAAACTCAAGAATCGTTCGAAGCACCTTGCTTCCCGTTACAAACTGAAGCGCGCTATCATGGAATTGGGTCCTGATGGATTTGTTTTTGAACATTTCGTTTCGGCACTTTTGACCCGCAAGGGCTATGAAACAAAAGTAGGCATCGTCCTTCAAGGAAAATGTATTTCACATGAAATCGATGTGATTGCAAAATCTGCTAAACAGACTATTTTGGTGGAATGTAAATACCACAGTCAGCCTGGAAAAATCAGTGATGTGAAAATCCCGCTATATATTCGTTCGCGTTTTGAAGATGTGAGTTCTAACAAGATCCAATATCCCGAACTCCAAGAAACCTTACTAAGTTGTCTAATTGTCACCAATACACGTTTCTCTCCGGATGCCATGACTTATGCCCGATGTATTGGTTTGGACTTGCTTGGATGGGATTATCCTTATGGAAATGGCATTAAAGATTGGATTGATGAATTACACATGTACCCGATCACCTGTTTGAGCACCTTGACCAATCGTGAAAAAGAGTCCCTTTTAAAACAAAACGTACTCTTTTGTGAAGATTTGATCGAACAAGCTCACCAATTGGAAATAGGAAACTATTCGAATTCACGAATTAAGAACATTCTTGATGAAGCACAAAAATTAACTTTCGGTTAGTTCACGCTTCAAAATTTTGATGAACAAGGTGCTTACTCTTCAATTCTATTTCTTATTTGCTCAGCAAGCTTCCTTGGCGCCACCTGACAATAAGCTGTAGTCAATACATCCACAAGGAGGTCATTCTGAATTGCATCAAGTTCTACAAAGGTCCAGCCCTGTTTTCCCCATTTATTCTCTACAGGGTAAATAAAAGTTTTTGCTGCTAGAGAAAATACATCCTGATCAATTTCTGACAATTTGATACAAGCTTTATTGAATTCAAAATCGTACGTCGCAAAAATCTTATTTTTCACCCGGAATGAGGTTTTCTCAAAATGTGGAGTTTCTGCAACTTCGGGAAAAGAGAGTGCTAGTTTTTGGAAAAATTCAAAGTTGACCATTTTAGTTCTTTATCATTATAAGGAGGTAAACTTCTTCTTATTTCGTTGTCTCCCCTCCCATTTCTGTAAACACTCTATCGATTGGTTCCCAAAGTTCAATTTTATTACCATCAGCGTCCATGATATGAACAAATTTACCATAATCGAAGGTTTCAATTTCGTCAAGGATCGTTACGCCGTTGCTCTTAAGGTTTTGAACCAATGCTTCAATATGCTGCACTCTATAGTTAATCATGAACTCCTTCTGCGAAGGAGCAAAATACTCACTCCCCTCCTTAAATGGACTCCACTGCAAGTAATTAATCTCATCTGGGTTATTGGCATTACGTGTTTCGAAGCTTGAGCCCCATTGATTCACTGCTAATCCCAAATTTTCGGCGTACCAAGTTCTCGTTTTTTCCGGATCCTCGGAAAAAAAGAAAATACCACCAATTCCGGTTACTTTGGGCTCATCTGAATTTTTTAGCGAATCTTTTGAGAATGGATTGTTTTCGGTTGACATAGTTTCAATTTGAGGTGATCGTACTGAATAAGCAGGATAATAATACGAAAAAATACCGGATAAAAAGAAAGGATGATTGCAGTTACAATCATCCTTTCTAACTTCGTGACCCCGTAAGGATTCTAACCTTAAACCTCCACAGCCGTAATGTGGTGCTCTATACAGTTGAGCTACGGAGCCTTTTGTGGCTGCAAAGATAAGCAGTTTTTTATTTTTTCAAAGCAGAAAATTGAAATTATTCTATTTCTGCTGAAATTCCACGGTCTAAAAGTCCTGTACACATTGGTTTAAGCTTTTCAAAAGAACCTGCTTTTACCTGACATTTTCCATTGTGATGAATGATCCATGTACATTGTTCGGCCTGAATCACATCATGACCACATACTTTGATCAGTGAATTGATTACATGATCGAACGTATTAACATCATCATTAAATACGATCAGGTTCTTCTGGTCAATCAGTTCCTCGATCAACAACTCCTCTACTTCTACTAATTCTTCCGTTTGCATACTATTTCTACTTTCGGTATTCTCTAATCTGCGTGTCTGCCGCTAATGGTACAGGAGTCACTCCAAAACGTTCAGCACCTGAGATCAATTCCTGAATTCTATCTTCCTGAATTCCATGTAAGAACAGCAAGATTCCTTCTTCATTTTGCAAATATTCCTTGCGGTAATTCAAGCGCAACAACCAATCTACAACATCTCCAGGCAAAGCACCTTCTGCAAAGGTAAAGCAAAGAATCGTTCCTTCCGAAAAATCTGTTGTACTTGTATAGCGAATAGTGTCAATATCACTCTTGAAATAATGAACCTGTGGAAGATCTTCGTCTGAATTTGCGATCACCGATTTCACTCTGCGATCACTCTCGTCAAAATAGAAGCTTCCATGACTGTTATAGCGGTTTAATACATCCGTTGGGAATTCAGTAAACTGCTTCTTGGTGACAATTTGCAAGTATTCCTTCGGCTTAGATTCAATTATCGGCGTATATCCTGTTGAGATCGGTTTTACTACCGGATTAACTTCTGTTGAATTCGTCGATGTAGAAGACTCTGTTCCCGTTTTTAAGACTTTCGGCTCAAGAACACTTGTCCCTTTCTCTTCAAGCAATTTCTGTGCGTCTCCGAGTGGAATTCTTTCTCCGTTGTAATAAGCCGTTATAAACGCATCCTTCACACCTTTATCAATCGCTTCTTGTTTTCTTGGTCTTGCTTCATCGATCGAGTGGAAAATGCCCGTACTGTAGCGAATTTGGCCATTTGGTAATCGAAGGGTAAAATATGGTTCTAAATTATTCAAAGCGCCGGTCGTAACAGGCTTGTTATAAACCCCAATCTGTACAGTAAAGAACAATCCTTTGCGCATTTCGATGGCTTCCGCCTTCACAGCTCCCGGTGCTTGATTGTAAGTTACATCAATCGTTGGACGTTTTCTACGCGTCGTATCATCAGGCAATGGATTGTTTTGCCCTGTTAGTTCTGCAATCGTCAATGGCGAATAACCGGTATTTTGAGAAATATTTAATGGATCGATACGTTCGACTGTATTCACCGCAACTTCCATCATTAGTTCGTCATTTCCTTTAGAAACGCATGCTCCGGAGGCTGCAAGTTGTCGCGCTTCTGCAATTGAAATTCGTTTGCCGTCGCAATACGCTACAGGAAAGGCATCAGCATAACCAAGGGCACGAATCGCATTTCTTGCATCCATAACTTTCTGTTCGTTCGTGAAATATCCGGCCATGTAACGAGTAATGCCTGAATTCAACTTCTCTCCTGAAACTGGATTAAATTCTTTGAATAAATCCTGAGGAATTGGTTTTGCAAATGCACCAACCTGAACGCGATAAACAAGTCCTGAAGGCGCACTCACATCAATTGGAATTCGATTCTCTGCAGTATAAACACCTGCACCTTCGGGTACAATGTTTAGTCCTTCAGGAGGCAAGTTTAACAAAGCCGCAGCTACAACAGCCTTACTGATTGGTTCCACTCCTCTACTGATAAGATTCTGCATTTTCATCGCTTCATTGGTATTTTGTGGTAAGGCATTTGAAACAACGTTTTGCTGTTGAGCAAGAACATTACGTTGTGTAATGATCTGATCTTCCAACTGTTTCACGCGCTTTGCCGCTTCATTGAGATTTTGCCTGTTTTCATTCGATGGATTCTCAGTTTGTTTAATGGCCAATTCCCGAACTAGCTGTTTTTCAATCGATAATTGTTGCTCTAAATTACGAATTTCACGTTCAGTAACTATCGCGGTATTTGCTTTTTCCGTGTAATTTCTGTATTCTTCTGACATTGCTATTCGCTGTTCATCTGCAGCTGAAACGCTTGATTGAATAGCGCTTGGATCAACCGTGGCCGGAGTATATTGCGCTAAGGCATTCAATTTTTCATCAATTCGCTGGATCTCTCGATTTAGCGCAGCTCGTTCACTTACTAACTCAGCTCTTTTTGCTTCCAAAGCCGGCGCTTCTTTCTTGGATGCACTGCCCAACTCTCTATCCAAACAAATTATTTCCGTGGACAACTCACCAACTTCAATCGTGAAACGTCTTTTTCTGGCTTGTAATTCACTACTTGACTCAAGCGTTGTAATACCTAAACTGCTCTCCAAGGACTCGATTTCCTTACGGTAAACAGCCTGATCCAATAACTCCTTGCTCTTTTCAGTTGATTTCAGCGCTTCATCCAATAAGTGATTTTTCGCTGATTCAGATTTCGCTTTTTTAGCTTGATCCATCAGCTCTTGTGCATTCTCATTTTCCCGATTAGCCTGTGAAATCACTACTTTCAATTCATCTGAATCAGTTGATTTCACCTCCTGTCTGACTTGATCGATTTGCCTCTTCGTAGTATTTAATTCAGTCTGTGCTTTCGCCATTAAAAGACTGTTTTCCTCTTTCAATTGAGCTTGCTCAACATTGGTCAGTTCTTTTTCTACTTGTTTGCGCTGTGCACTTGATAAATCAGTTCGTTCCAGTTGTTCGCGCAATTCACTTTCTTTCTGATCCAAACGATCCAATTCGACAGATTGTACCTTTCTGTCATTTTCACTTGCAAGAACTGTTCGTTCCAGTTCACCAATGGATATGGAAACAGACCTGCGTTTTTGTTGCACATTTTCAAGTTCTGAATTAAGCCAATTCAACTCTTCCTGCAGTCGTTCATTCGAAGGATCTGATTGTAATTTTCGTTCCGTCAGTACTATTTCACTCCTTAATTTCTCTTCGTACTGCGCCAACACTTTGTCCTGAGATCTCAACTCTGAAAGTGTTCGGTAATTGGCATCAATTTCTCTTTGGTTTGCTCCAAGCAATTCTTCCCTCAGTAGATCAACAAATGCTGTTCTGCCAACAAGATTTTTCTCAGAACCACTGCGCATAGATCGGTATTCATTTTCTTTTTCAAATGCATCCTCTTTCGCTTGTTTCAGCACATCATTCTGAGCTAGTAGTTTTGGATCTTGTTTCTTTGATAAAACTTGTTCGTTCTTTTGTATTTGCTGTTCAATGAGTTCTCTGTGTTGCTTCTCTCGATCAGCAAGTGCGGTGTATTTCTCCTCTTCATTCGTCAAAGCATTGAGTCGCTGCACATCTTGTTCATAGTTTTTATCAATCGACCTAATGGTACTTTCTGCTGCTAATTGAGCAGCCAACTTTGATTTTCTTACCTCCAGCTCCGCAATCGAACGTTTTTGCTCTTCAATCAGTTCATTCACCTTATCCAATTGTGCTTTAAGCTCGTTATTGTTAGGATCTTTCGCTAGCAATTTACTCAATCGTTTCTCTTCCGTTTGCAACTTCGTCAACAACTCATTCTCCAATTTCAATAAGGCATCGATTTTAGCTGATTCTTCCATACGCGAATTGGCTGTCTCCGTCTTTCTGCTTTGGTAGTCCGGCATAATCTCCGTCTTAATCTTTTCAGCTGTCACCGTTTCCAAAGGCAGATTTTGCTCAAGATTTTCCAGTTCCCTTCTACTTTCACTCAGGATTGACTGCACCATTTTTTCCTCTTCAATCAATTCAGAATTACCAGGATTGCTGATAAGTGCTTTTTCGATTTCTTCCAACCTGTTCTCTACTTTTTGCTGAAGCGCCTCTTCTAAACGAATCAATTCCGTTTGTTTTTGAACCGGAGTTTTATTCTCAGCATTTAAAATGTTCTTTTTATCAAAAGAATAATCAGGCAATATTTGCTCTATTAGTTGTTCTTTATTGATCGCTAGAGGCTGACTTCCTTCCTTCAGGTTCGCAATCAATTCAGATCGGTCGGCAGCAATTTGTATTAACTGGTCTTTGAGAATATACAATTCGGCAAGTTCAGCCAATTGGTCTACCGCCATTGGTTTTGGGAGTCCCTCCAACTGACGAATACGCTGCTCAACTTTACTGATCAACGCCTGATCTTTTTGTTGTAGCAATTCCAATTTTCGTTTTTCATCGAGCATTGTATTGCTCTCAATGAAGCGAACATCCTCTTTATAAGAAGGATCTACGCGGTCTACCCACTGATTGCGCTTTAAACTTTCAGCCGTTAGCGGTGTAACTTCAAGTGCTCTTTGTTCTATTTCTCTGCGCTCAATCTGCTGTTCCAAACGATCTGTTATTTGCTCAAGTAACACTTTTCGTTCCCGCAAAGTCTGATTGTTCGGATCACTCAATAACTGCTGATCAATAAGATCCAATTGATCTAAAAGCTCATTAAGCAAAAGTCGATCTGCAATAATAAGCTCATTCATGCGATTGGCCGGACTCATCGCCGGATTTTTACTTATAGTTCGAATGTTGTCGGCATAATCCGGAGAAATTCTGTTCAATTGCTCGCCCAATTCTTCCGATGTAAACTGTTCTTTGATCTTAGCAACAGTACCTGATTTTTGTTCCAATTCTCTAACAGTGGCGCGGGATTCTTTCAATTGTTCCTCCAAAACAGCAATTTCTCGCTGGAGAGTTGAATTACCAGGATCGCTGACTAAAACCGACTTATCAGCAGCCAATCGCTCTGATAGTTCATTCAATAACTCTTTTTCCAACTTAAGTTCTTGAGAAACGCGTTGCGGATCATTCGAAGGTCGTTGCTCCAATTGCTTTTTATCGTTGAGGTAATTCGGTAACAGTTCATTGATCAAAGCTTCTTTCTCCTTCTTCGAAATTTGGGCAGTCAAAGGATCAGCTATTTTTTGGTTTTGCTCATCCAATAGCGTTTTTGCGTTTCTTATCAAGTCATTGACCACTTGCAAGTCAGCAACCGCCTCTTTGTTGAATGGATCTTTTGCCAGAATCCGCTCAATGACTTTCTTTTCGGATTCTAACTTATCGATTAATCGTTCTTGTAAAGCAATCAACTCTTTAACAGCTGCTTCATCTTGACGGGCTAACAACTGGTCCCTTTTCTTCTCATAATCCGGAACTGCCTTATTGAGTAGATCCGATTTACGTTGCTGAATTTGTTCAGGGGTTCTGGTCGCGGACATTTGATCGTTGATCAACTGATTACGTTCATCAATTCGTGATTCGACAACTGCAATTGTTTCATTGAGTAGTTCAGCACGTTGCTTTAAGTCTTCTCTATTGGGATTTCCTTTTAAATTATTTTCAACCTTTACTAATTCCTGATCTAATTTAGCCTTCAGTTCATTATCTCTAATTTGTGTGCGTCTTAATTTCTCCGCATCATTTAGTTTCAAATTGTCACGAATCGCTTTGATATCATCTGAGTGCTTTGGATCAACTTGACTGATGAGGGTTTCAGAACTTATGGCACCTGGTTTGTCAAGATCCATGATCTGATTCTCACGAACATCCATTACATTCTTTCTGTCTGTGGCGATTTTTCTCAACATGTTCAATTCCTGTTGACTTACCGGATCTGTTTTGGATTCCAATTCCTCAATTCTGTCGTTGATCTTTTCCAACAATTTCTCATCTTCCTGCTGTAAGCGCTCTAACTGCTCCTTTTTGGACAATTGCTTGTTGTTTTGAATCGCAGTAACATTCGAATTGTATGAAGGTGCAAGAGCAGTAATCAATTCATTGTCATCTTGATACACCTTCGCAGTAACTCCTGAAAGTGCATTGATTTCTTCTTGACGCTTCGCAATACTTGCTTCTTTCTCGCTTATAAGTTCACGAAGAATCTTATTTTCATCGGACAATGGTTTGTTTGAAGGATCATTTTTCAAACTAGATTCATTCAAACGCATTTTTTCCTCCAGACGCGATACCAGTTGACGATCCAATTCCTGCTCTTTATTCAAGCGTTCACTAGCTGAAAGGTTTTTGTTCTGCTGGATTTCTGTTCTCTTCTGCTCATAAACCGGATCGATCTGTTTCAGCACACTGTTACGATCTAAAGCAGCACTGGACTGATTTCCTTGTGTTGATCGGATCTCTTTCTCCCGTATAGCAATATCATCTTGTTTTTCCGAACGTACATTTTTCAAAATATCCGACTCTTTTTGAAGATTCAAGTTGGTTGGATCATTCTTCAATCGATTCTCGTTTTGTCGGATTCTTTCATCAATCTGAGTCAAATAGTTTTGATCTAGTTCTTGTTGCTTTTGAAGACGTTCGAGGTCAGAAAGTTTGGAATTATTTGCTATTTCCTGCTGTTTTGATGAATAGTTGGGATCTATAGATTTTTCAATACCGGGTCTATCCACCTTAGCAAGAGGATCTTTTATTGCAGCCAATTCCCTTTCATGTCGATCTATCTCCTTCACGATATCTGACAATCCACGTTCAATTTCTTGTTTCTCACGATTCAATGCCGCATCAGCCTTATTGTTCACCAGCTGTTTTTCTACGTCTCTCAATCGAGCCTCCAGTTCTGCTTTGGTACGTTGAGCATTGTTCAATAACTTTTCAGTTTGTTCTTGTTTTGTTAGCTTAGTATTTGTTTGAATTCGCTGTTGTTGTGTTCGATGCTCAGCCAAAATGTTCTCGCCTTTCATTCCTGAGCTTACAACAATTCGATCACGCAAAGTTGGATCGTTCTTTTCCATTTCCGCAATCTGCTGCTGAACGTAAGAATTGAGTGTATTGGTATTCGTTTTTTCTGTCTCTTTAAGTGCTTTATTGGCGGCATCCCTAGTTGCAACAAGATTGGATTTGCTGTTGATCGCTTCTTCGATCATATAAATTTGTTGGTTGATCAAGAATTTCTCTTGATCCAATACATTCACTTTTTCTTCGAGTTTCTTCTTCTCAACGTTGATAAATTCAATCTCCTCGCGTTTGGTTTGAATCTTTCGATTGATTTCATCCAACTCTTTTTTCTTGGCTGTGTTTCTAGAATTTTCAAGCACCTGAATTTGTATTTCTAATTCCTTCAGGTCGCGATTGAACTGGTCTATATTCTTGTTGAGCGTTCTCAACTGATCATCAATTTTTATAGAACGATCAACCAAATTCTGTTTCAATTCAAGAGAACGATCATTCATTGCATTCCGCAAGAGCTCTTTGTTCTGTGACAGATAGTCCAAGGCTTCTTTCTCCTTTCCATCTCGATACAATTGATCAAATGTTTTGGCTATATTATCCAATTGTTGCAGTTTCCCGGCTGATTCAGAACTTTTTAAAACCTGTTGAATAGAATCCGTTAAATTCAAAAGTCGACGCGATTGCTGCTTCAGATCTTCTTGCTTTCGGATCAATTGATCCGCTTCCCGCATTAGAATGTACTTGTTATCCGAATTTTGAGCCTTATTTGCTTCGGCAACTTTTTCTTTGATTTGTTCCTCAATACGTGCAAAATCCTGAGCATTTCGCACAACCTGAGCATTGACACTACCAATCAATTGTTCGGTCTCTTGTTTGGATTTCTGAATTGAATTAACCTTGTCCTTTAAATTCTCTGAGACCTCTACAAGTAAAAGATCGCCCATTCCGATCTCCTTGAGTATTTCCTTATTCTTCTTACCCTTTTCAAGCTCATCCAAATTGAATTCCTTTACATTCACGTTCAGATCTGAACGCTTACGAATAACCTCAGCAATAACAGCTTGCGGATCTTCTACCTCCTCGTTGAATAAATCAATGATCTTAACGACTTCTTTACCGTTTTCTTCAAGGTGAACAATCTTTTGTTTTAGGGGCTTAAATTCTTTGAGGAATGGAATTGAAACAATCGAACGGAATTCTCTTTTACTCCCTTCAATCGTCATGATGTATTCGTACTTCCCTCCTTTCGGAAAAGTAATCAGGTAAACCCCTTTTTCATTGGAGTTGAATTTACCGATCATCTCACCATTTGAATAATCCCGAATCTCAAAATCAATTCGCTTGATTTTCGGATCAATCTCTGACAAAAAATTTCCTTTGATAACCGATAATTGTAGCGGAACACGATCTACTTTCACCTTGTACACATTCAATAATCCATCTCGACTTTGACGTGCAGATGCGAAATATGCATTTTGGTTCAAGGAATCGACAATGTAGAACATGTCATCATCAGGTGATGAAATCGCAAAGTCAATGTTTTCTGGCGGACCAAACGAATTCGTTTCGGGGTCATATTTACTTCGAAACACATCATATCCTCCCATCGAATTATGTCCTTTGGAAGAAAAATAGAGGTAATTACCATCCGGATGCATGTACGGAAAATCTTCGTCAAATTTAGTATTGACATTTCCCTGAATGGCTTGAGGCATACCCCAAGTTCCATCCGGCAAACGACGACGAACATATATATCTTTACCTGTATTTCCATTCTCCCCATAACTGGAGTAATAAATCACAGATGGCCTGGATGGAAAATGGATGAGTGGAATATGATTGTTTTTCTTATCCAATTTCGATTGAAATTCAGCTGTTACAAGCATACTTCCTCCAATATTCTCCAGATCATAGATTCTGAAAAATTTTTCTTGACTGATCTCTTTTTTGTCCAAAACGATTATGTCAGAAATGGTCGTCATCAAGCGTTTTCCATTCTGACACATTTGGATTTCCCGATCGGCATCAAACTGTTTCTTTGCTTTATTCTTGTTTTCGTTGTACTTCGTGTAATACTTGATTGCTTCATTGAACTGGTAATTCAAGTGCAAAGCCTTCCCAAGAAAATAATACGCTTCTGGTACAATCGCCGGATCATTGTTTACTGCAAAAGTCAGATATTTGATCGCATCGGCTTTTCGGTCAGAATTAAAAAGTAAACAAGTTCCATATCGATAATTATACGAAACATCCTTGGGCTGCAAAGAAAGGAGACGTAGGTACAAAGAAGTAGCCTCCAGATACTGTTCATTATCGAACAATTTATCTGCCTGTGTTTTCATCTCTACTTCTGTCTGAGCATTTAAACTACTCATTAAAAGGATGAAAAACACAAGAATACTATACCTTATTTTATACACCGATATCTTCCTCAGTTCAAGTTTAAAACCCGTATAGGTACGCGATTCAGGCAAAAAGGTTCATTTTATTTTCTTCTCCTTTAAGCAAACGTCGGATATTCTTTTTGTGTGCCCAAATCACAGCAATTGAAAGTACAATACTGAAGTAGAACATTTCTTCTCTTTGGGGCTGTAAAATCAATACAGAAAATGGAAAACAAATAGCTCCACAAATTGCACCTAAGGAAACATACTTGGAAGTAATGAATACGATAATAAAGACCCCGAGACAAATAGCGGCCGACAAAGGAAGAATCCCAATGATTATTCCTAGAGAAGTAGCCACTCCCTTTCCTCCTTTGAATCCTGCAAACACGGGAAAAATGTGCCCAACCACAGCTGATACCGCAGCGATAATTTGCAATCTATCAGACGTCATTATCCCCACGCCATCATCAACTTGATTCCAGATCAAGACAGGTAAAACAACAGCAAGAATTCCCTTGACGATGTCCACCAACAGGACTAAAATACCGGGTTTTTTACCGAGAACACGAAATGTGTTTGTAGCACCCGCATTTTTGCTTCCATGTTCACGAACATCTACACCATACCATGTCTTTCCAATCCAAACTGCTGTTGGAATCGATCCAAGTAAATACGCAAGTATAAATGTAAAAACGGCTTGCATCATCGCTCAAATAGATTCATGAATTTGCTCAAATAAACACGTTGTGTCGTGATTTCGTATCGGAAGTTTTTGATTTTGCGTTTATCCTCCTTAATACCACTAACAGCATTTCCAAACGTTTCATCTCCGGATATAATACGCATTGTACCATCTTTTTTGATTTGTGTATAATCAAAATAGTACTCAAGTCCACCGGGAATATCAATTAAAAATCCAAAGCGATCACCACCTGCATTTGGTCCCATTTGCTGCAAGAACATCTTCAAAGGAACGTGCTTAAAGACCGGTTTCTCATAGATGTTTACCAACACTGCTGTATTTGCATTAGAGATCAATCCCTTTTCGTCAATATTTCGACGATCATACGAGACCAATTTAAGCCCTGTAAAAATAAAAGCCGTCTCGATTTGATTTGGCAATTTTTTCACTTCACCTTTGATCGTATAATCTGATTTTATACGATCCGCTGTCTTTTGATCTGTCCACTCAATAAGTGCCATTTCAAGTGTTGAACGGTCATAATCCAGCGGTTTCAAATCTTCCTCTTTGTTAATTTTATCCGCTATTCCATGCATTGCACCTTTATCCAGCGGCATGGTGAAGCGGGTTGTCAAATTCATCGTTGTTTCGCCTGTATTTTGGTTGTAATCGGCTATTCCAACAGCATCAATTGCTACATCTCCGAGATCCAATCCGAGATTAATAACACCTTCCCCATGCAACGAACAGCTTTCTGTATGCAGCGACAAGAAATTCCCTTTTTCACTTCTATTGATCAACTTTTCTTTTGAAGCGATCTGGAATTCTTTTGCATTCATGTTATATTGCAAATAACCACTCGCTGTAATACTAACAAGATCATCTTTAGACTCGAGAGAAGATAGGAATGTTGGATACAAGCGAATACTATCCGGCGTGTTGGCATGACGCCAAACAATTCCAGCAGAAATCGGTTCGCCGTTCAAGTTTTTCATCGATGTTGAAACCGGAATCTGAATATTCTTAGGATCAATCTCCGCAGAAAAACTCATCCAATTACGTTCGAACTTTTCACATTCATGGTTAATACGTGTTGCACCTTTGAATTGGATGCCGGGGCTTGCGGCTTTAACCGACACATCACCATAGTAGTCAAATTCCTTGCTTAGTTTAAACCCTTCCTTATCACCGATTTTCCCTATGGCAATCGTTTGATAGGACGTATCCAGTGTAATCTTGGTCATATTGAAATAAGTCACATTACTGTCCTTATCGTAATATGGATATTCCCCGACACCGTTATAAGAGCGTTTAGCTAGTACATTCACATTAGCTCTAACAAAAGTATGGTATTTCGTCAAATAATTCGCTACGATCTTAGCATTGTTTAACGGTTCCATTTTTGCCGCTTTGCGAATGATTACCTTCATACTATCCGGATAAATTCGAGCATCAGCTACCTCAATGTATTCTACTCCTTCACAATAAATTGATCGCTCTTTCAAATCATACTTCGCTTTAGGGGATCTAAACTGCAAAGAATCCTGTTTTGGATGGGTGGAAAAGAAGTTTGGTCCAACCAGATCCATATCCGTATCAATCGTAATGTCTTTTTCGCCTGTTTTTTCCAACTGCAATTCAGCATAATCCATAAACCAGGAGAACTTATCCATGCGGCAGATGTACTGATTCACGGGGAAGTTCACTTGAGAGGATCCTTTGTTCGAAACAAACTCACCATTTCGCTCTTTAAAAGAAATATGTGCCTGAACATTTTCTGCCTGAAAAGCCAGAGGATCTTCACCTTGATCAGCATAAGTATTCTTCAAACTGAAGCCAGAGGTATCGGCGTCTATGTCCCATCGTTTAAAACGGTAATTTCTAGATACGGTTGTAGCTGTTTTAAAGGTAATCAGTCCGTTCCCCTTCATTCCTGCTGGAGTTACGATAGCTGTTCCGCGCATTTTAGCCTCACCGTTGAAAAATTTAAGATCCGTTTTCGGAGTCGACTTCGCTTTTAATAAGCTGTGTCTCGGTAAATAGGTTATGAATGCCTCTTCGGACTCAACATCAGGAAATTCAATACCAACTTCTATTGGCTTATTGGAAAACTTCGCAAAACCAATCGTTGAATCCGGTAAAAATGTCAAAGCTTTTGAAATCGACGTAGAATGAACAAAGTTAATGGTTCCTGCTCCTTGCAAACCATTGTTCGAAAGGATAATCTTGTCGTTATACTTCGCCCCGACACCATAAAACTCGTAACCCTCTTTTGGTGCTTCTGAACTGAATCCAAATGAGTAGTCAGGCATAATTTTCAGATCTTCACGAATTTTTGGAAAAATTCCTGCTGAGGTTAACTCTCCTTTCAAGCGGAATGATTTTTCGTGGAAATTATCCAAGCTGTCCATTTCAAAAGGGTCAATCGTGTAATAAAAGCGCGTACTGTCATAAGCTCCTCTGTACAAACTTGGCATGTTGTAATAGACATGGGTAGGCTTTGTCACTTTTATAATTGGGTAAGTTGTAAACTTATTACTTCTACCGGATCGATTTGATGGATCATCGACAAACAATTCACCTTTGATTCCATTGATCGCGCTGAACATAGCAATTGGTTTTTTACCATCTGTTTCAGGATTCAATGGAATTACGCGTAAAAAAGCCTCATCGGTCTTTAAAAGGTTAAATTTATGTTCACTGTAATTGTAATTCGCAGAAAGTGTATTAATCTCCATTTTTCCGGCGTTTAACCATCCACGAAATTCGAAATTTCTATTCTCTTTTATTATCACCTGACTCCCTTCAGGGAAAACAGTTGTGTTCTGGAGTTCAGATATTTTAACCAAGTCAACCGCAGCCAGCTGAATTTCGAGTGTTCCTAGATTCATTTTTCCAAACTGGCGCAACAATCGACGTTCCTCCGATTGAGCTTTGTATTTTGCTTCTAATTTCTGAAGATTTTTGTCAGCAGCAATTTGTTCCGGCGTATAGCCTTTTAACTCCTTTGGTCGCATGTCAGAAACGAAATTGATATTATCATAATCCCGCTTTCCTGACTTACCCAAAACAAAATTTTCTAGTTTAGGATTTACTCGAATCATCTTCGCCTCTGTATCATAACTGATAAACCCTAAATTCGACAATTCAAGTAATAATGACTTTGCCTGATCGATTGTTTTGTTCATAGCAGAAGCGACTTTCCCTTCTGGTAAATAAAATTCATCGTATTTGTAGCAGTACTGGTAAATCGCCACAAGTGGATGGACTGGTTCTAAACCTTGCAATTGCTCATAAAGTCTGGCATCAAAATAACTACTCGATTCAAAACGGGCTATTCGCTGCTCTTGTGAAGTACCAAAATCGTAAGTGAATAAAATTTCCTGATCGTTTGTATTGTGAGTGATCTTGGCTACATAAATATCCAACATGTGATAAGAATCCTGAAATGGAGATTGCCCCAAACCACTAGTGCTCCTGGTCATTTCGATCAACTTTTTCTCAAAATCGTAGGAAAACTCCAGTCCGGGATGAGTAATTGAGTCACCCGTATTCAAATACAATGCTGTTGCCGTATTGATACTGAAAATACGTTTTTGGGAGATCGCGATCTGTTGTGCAGCAATTTTAATAAATGGTTGGTTGTTTCGGAAGATAATTACCTTAGCTGGATCTTTTTGAGTACCTCGACCTACAAAACTTCCCCCTTCCATAGCGAAACCACCATCATAATCTATACCTTCACGAATATTCTTAATTCTCAATCGTTTTTCGAACGATAGAAATTGAGGATAGATTTTGTCCTCTTCCCGATTGATTGTAAAAGCACGATCTGATAAACTCCCTAAGATTGGTTTTGAGAAGTACTTGGAAGTTAGAGATACTGTATCTACTGTAAGGTTCGGAGTTTTACATGAAACATTATACTTATTCAGCGTAGCATACACTTCATCCTTACTCAATCCAACCTTCATCCAATTGAGTGTTCCCCCACTGCCTTCCCATTTTTTTAAGACCGGATCATAAATACCTGAAGTCCCTTGTACTACAATACTATCCAGGTATTTATCGTCTTTACGCGAACTGGATTTTTTATTATCCACTCTGCAGATCAAACTTCCCTTCTCTAATTTGATCATTGGCCTGTCTGTGAACTCAAACGAATACTCACCACCTTCATAGAACCATTTAAAATTGGAAGACTCAGCTATTTTACGTTCAGAGAAAAATCCGGCAGACATCTCAATAAAATCCTCGAATTTCTTTATGTTCCTGCTATCCAGCATTTTGTCTACGGAACTGTGCCAAGCATTGTAACTTCCTGTAGATTGTTTTCCCGACACCAGTGATGCAACAGAGAAAACATATTGATAGATTTCAGGGTATGGTTTGAGGTTTTTTGTGGTCATCAAATTGCAAGTCTCGACCATTTTGGCAAAATAATTTTCAGGAAAATCAGAAGATTCCAATAGTAATTTTGGCAAATCCTTTTTCGCAAAATCATGAAAATCACCCTTACCGTATTCGGATAAGGATTTCTGAAATTCCTTCACAAATTTCTCTCTGTTTGCCGAATAGGTTTGAGCTGTTAATCCAAACGTCAACAAAACGGTACCAAGTAGTAGTATAAGTCCTTTCATAATGCTTTTAATTCGTTTTACTTTCTGAAATGAATGCAACACCATTCTTCTTTCTCCAATTCCGATACATATTGTAAACCACACGTTTCAGCTAAATCGATTAATTCTTTTGCATCAGTTGTAAAGAATCCACTGATCATTAGAATACCTTTTTCACTCAATAATTCAGCATATTTTGCCATGTGCGCCTTCAATACATTTTTGTTAATATTGGCAAGGATCAAACCAAATTCTGAATCCCTTACCGCATCTATATCGCCACAGACTGAGGTGATTCCTTTGCATTGATTTCTTTCTGCATTCTCACTTGTATTTTCTACTGACCATTCTTCAATGTCTACAGCCAGAATATCTTTTGCTCCAAGTTGCTCTGCTACTATAGCCAAAACGCCAGTACCACAACCCATGTCTAATACTTTCTCTGGCATATTCTCCAACTCAAACAGTGATTTTGTCATTAAATAAGTGGTCTGGTGATGCCCGGTACCAAATGACATTTGAGGTTGAATCCAAATGATTCGTCCTCTCACTTCTGAAGGATCATGAAACGGGGCAAGAATCGCACAATAATCCTCAACATAAACCGGTTTGAAGTCAGATTCCCAAACCGCATTCCAATTTTGTTGTGGAATAATTCGCGTCTCAATTTGAGCTGTACAGTCAATAGTTTCGTCCAGCATACTTCCTTTCAGAGGGTTATTAAAATCAACCTCTTCTTCATTACCGTAAGCTTTAAATCCTTCTTCTGTTTCCACAAAACTTTCATAGCCAAGATTCGCAAGATCAGCAATTAAAATTTCCGTCCAAGGATCTCTTGGCGTTAGTTTCAACTCAATTTCTAAATAGTTCATTTAAAACGAATCAACAATTTCTAGAAAAGATCCAGCTTCCAATGCCGCTCCACCGATAAGACCGCCATCAACGTTTGGACAGGCAAATAACTCCTTTGCATTGGAAGCGTTACAACTTCCTCCGTAAAGAATTGAAATACTTTGAGCTGTATCATTGTCGTATTTTTCAGCAATCCAGCTTCTTATTGCTGAATGCATTTCTTCCGCCTGTTGAGAAGTGGCCGTTCTTCCCGTACCAATAGCCCAAACAGGCTCATAAGCTATTATACAATTTTTTATGGAGTTTGTATCAAGGTGAAAAAGACTTTCCTTCAATTGCTGATGAACATAATCCAATTCTGTACCCTTTTCTCTAATTTCCAATGGCTCTCCACAACAAAACACAACTGTAGCATTCAGTGCAAGAACTGCATCGACTTTTCGTTTTATAAAATCGCTCGTTTCTCCAAATAAAATACGTCTTTCACTGTGGCCTACCAAAAATAAACTCACACCAAGATCTGCATATTGTTTTACGGAAACTTCCCCTGTAAATGCGCCTTTTCTTTCCGGATGAAAATTTTGAGTCCCCACCTTCACATCACTTTCAGAATTCACTAATTCATGAATGTAAATAGATGGGGGAAATACCATTTTAACAACATCACCTGCACCCCTGTTCGATATCCCTGAAAAAAGCTCATTTGCCTCTTCAAGTGATAAATTCATCTTCCAGTTTCCCGCTGCAATCCTTCTTCTCATTTACTAAATATATTTTTGTTCAACCACGAATAGGTAGGAGTTGATCGATGAGGATATTTCCCTTTTACAATTCCTTTTTCAATTACAAGTAATGCCGGATTTGAACGTGCTATAGCTTTCAACTCTGTTTCATCGTTAAGAAATACCGGTAAATCCATGCCATAGTTCTT
This sequence comes from Crocinitomicaceae bacterium, assembly GCA_036825545.1. Classification (GTDB taxonomy): domain Bacteria; phylum Bacteroidota; class Bacteroidia; order Flavobacteriales_D; family Crocinitomicaceae; genus M0103. Next base: position 44,584 of record DAISYB010000021.1, read on the forward strand.
TCTAAAAGCAATGATTTCCTCGCGACTTCCATTGCAAATCATAATGAATGGAATTCCATCGTTTTTGGCAGCTTCATAAAGATCTTTGTACCTTTTAATGTTGTTCCAATTCGCCTTACTCATGGATTTTACAGTAAGAACTATTACTCTATCAGCTGTTGTAATGAAATTACGAGCACTTACTTCTGTAAATGACGGATTCACCATTTGTATCTCACCAATCAGTTTATAATCACTCTCAGGATAATCGTCTTGGTTGTACTCTCCTTCTGACACCTCAATTTCACTATTATAAGCTAAGTCGAGTAATTTGTACCCTTTGATCTTTGCATTTTTGAGTTGTTCCTGAACAAAAGCCATTTTCTTTTCAGCCGGACCAACATCTGCAAGCGATAGGAAAGGATTAAACTGGTCAGTAATTGATGGAATACGAGTAGGAATAATCTCTTTTTGAGTCATATCCAAGTATTCCCAATTCTCATCCTCCCAAATCTTTGAATCGATGTACTCCTGAGAACTCGCCAGGTATTCGATTGTTTCTCCGGTTTGTTTGTTCTTGTAAACCAAAGCACTTTCGTATTTCCCTTCTACTCCATCGTTCATTTTCTCAACAAGATTAGAACCGGTAGCATATGGGCGGTAGTCTTTTAACGGTTCATACATTAGTACATATCCCACAACCATGAAGCACAGAATGGTCACAATAACACTTGAACCAAACCAATTCCCCATTACAAAACCTCCGGAACGTTTTATCCATAAGGCACCAATGATACTTGCTAATGCAAATGCAATCGGAAAATACCATCCAAATACCCAGGAGAAAAACACTACAACAAGCATTGAAGCTATAACGAATCGCACATTTCCTTTTGAAGTATTCGGCTCAATCAACCATTGTGCGATGAAGATCCAGAACACCAAATAAAGTAAAACGATATCTTTCCAAAGGGACTCTTTTGGCGTCAAGGATCGACCAACGGATCCTTTCATTGCATCCCCAAAGCAACCACAATCATCAACACATTGCGGTGATTTCTTCTCTTCAATTACCAACTTTTGGCTGTCTTTCGAAATAATCTTGATCTCTTTATCCGTTTTGGCTTGTTCAATCTTCATTGCCGCGATTGGATTCGACATTTCGTAGGTATCGCGATCCACGAACTTCTTTGATGAATCACATGATGCAGTATGCCATGTTAAGAACGTAAAGAAGATCATCATTCCCATCAACAGGTAGGACACCAATTTAATTTTACCTCCAATAATCGTTAAAACTCCCAATACAATCTCAAAGATGCAGATCAACACACTTAGAACAAGTGCCCATTCTATGAAAAACTCCAATGAAAATCCGGGTGCACCAAAAAATTCTTTGATTCTATAAGCCAAAGCACCGTCTTCAAAATACTCTTCAAGTTTATAAGCAAATCCAAGTGGATCATTGGCCTTAACCAAGCCTGAAACGATGAACAGTCCTCCAACGAGAACTCGTGCTACATTTGCCATCATCAAGCGACCTTGAAAAATCAACAATCCACCGGCACTGATGGCCATAACAACATAACCAATGAAGCTAAATAGTAAATATTTATCTTCAAAATTCTTGTGAGCACCCGCCACGACAAAAGTCAGGCCTATTAGGTTGAGCAATACAAACAAGACATTAAACACTAAGGATCTTCCTTCAACTGTTGCTTTTTTTCTCATATCACTTGTTTTCGGTTAAATGGATCAATGCAAAAACGGCATAGTTCAACATATCGAAATAATTAGCATCAACTCCTTCACTGATCAAGGTCTGACCCTGATTATCTTCAATTTGTTTAACGCGCAAGATCTTCATAAGAATCAGATCGGTCAGCGAACTCACGCGCATATCTCTCCACGCCTCGCCATAATCATGATTCTTTTTTTCCATTAGATCAAAAGCCTCTTTCGCATATTTTTCATACAATTCAGCAGCCTGCGATTGATCTAATTCTGTTTCCTTCAAATCAGTTTCTCTCAATTGGATCAATGCCATGATGCAATAATTAACTATTGCCCTAAACTCGTCTTCAACATTCTCTCCCACTTTATTTTCACCTGTCTCCTGAATGGTACGAATACGTTGTGCTTTAATAAAAATCTGATCAGTTAATGAACTCGGACGCAAGATCCTCCAAGCCGTACCGTAGTCTTTTGTTTTCTTCGAGAAAATTTCCCGACAAACATTCATTACATTTGTGTATTCTAAAGTAGTTTGATTCATCAATTGCATAATGGACATTTCAAGGGTTGAAGATACACATTTTCGCGTAAATCGCTACCTGAGGGTTCGAGATCGACTTTTGGATCTTTCTACCCCGAAGGTAATGGGCATCCTCAATGTCACTCCGGACTCCTTTCATGAGAAAAGCAGAAAGAACACTACAAAGGAAGTTATTCAACACACCAAAAAACTTATAAACGAGGGAGTTGACATTTTGGACATAGGAGGTTATTCCTCTCGGCCCGGAGCGAATAATGTTGCAATAAAAGAGGAATTGAACCGTATTTTACCTTCTGTGAAAATCATTCGAAAGGAATTTCCCAATTTACTTTTATCCTTGGACACATTCCGATCTGAAGTAGCCCATGCCGGACTTTCAGAAGGAATAGACATTATCAATGATATTAGTGGAGGAAAGTTGGATCCTAACATGTATGAAATAGTTGGGAATCACAAAGCCGCCTATATTGCCATGCATATGCGTGGAACCCCACAAAACATGCAGAAAAAGACAAGTTACGATCACCTTATCAATGAGCTCTTCCTCTATTTCTCAGAAATTATTAGCAATGCCGAAAAAAATGGATGTACAGACATATTAATCGATCCGGGATTTGGCTTTAGTAAAACGATTGAACAAAATTATGAGTTACTTAGTCATTTAGACGAATTTCGTGCTCTCGGTAAGCCTATAGTTGTTGGATTGTCACGAAAATCGATGATTTACAAGAAACTCGAAATCTCACCTGAAGAAGCTCTTAACGGAACATCAATACTTAACACTGTGGCATTAAATCAGGGAGTTTCCATTCTTCGTGTGCACGACGTGAAGGAAGCTAAACAAATTATTTCGCTTCTTTTCTAACCTTTTTGAATTATATACGTATTTGTTTTGAATTGAATTATTATATTCGGATTTGAAACAAAACTATTACTATGCTTAAACAAAGACTCGCAGTTTTTTTTACTGCACTTTTCAGTGCCACCCTCTGTTTTTCGCAAACAACACTTTGGCTCGAGACTTTTAACAATGGCTGTAGTGCAAACTGCAACGCCAATGGTGTCAACACGGGTAATGGTGCATGGGTTGTCACAAATAATAGTCCTGCTTTAGACGGTTGTGGATTCCCTACTTCCCCAAATCAATGGTATGTGAGCTGCGCTGAAAACGGCAATGCACCCGGTGCTTGTGGTACGGGTTGCGGATCCAATGCGACTCTACACATCAGTTCTACAACTCTTGGTGACCTTGGAGCCGCCTACGATGCAGGTGGATGGTGTGATTTCGGTCTTGGAGGATTCGGTGACGGAACGGCTACAGATATTTTTATTGAGTCTCCAACTATAAATCTTACCGGTCAAACAGGAATGACTCTGACATTCGATTATATGGAAAATGGACAAGGCGCTTTTGATGATGCGTCTTTACATTACTTTGACGGGGCAATTTGGACACTTCTGGATCCTTTAGCTAAAACACCTCTTTGTGGAAGTGGACAGGGACAGTGGACCACATTCAGTATAGCACTTCCAGCTTCTGCCAATAACAACCCGAATGTCAAAATCGGATTCCGATGGGTAAACAATGACGATGGAATGGGGACTGATCCTTCGTTTGCTGTTAACGATGTTCGTATTATAATTCCTCTATTAACGCCTCCGATTGCTGATTTCACAGCCAGTTCTACATCAATTTGCGAAGGAACATGTATAAACTTTACAAACACAAGCACTTTTGCATCTGGAGCAACATTTAGCTGGAATTTTGGAAACAGTCAAACCTCAACGGATGAAAACCCGAGCAACATTTGTTATAACAATGCAGGTAGTTACACGGTAAGTTTAACTGTTACCGATGCAAATGGCGTGGACACTGAAACGAAGACCAATTATATTGTTGTAACTGCAGCCGTCAATGCCGGTGCGGATAACAATGGCAGCGTCTGCAATTACACAAGTATTGATCTGAACGGGTTACTTTCAGGAGCTGACTCAGGTGGTACTTGGGCAGAAACAACCGGCTCACCAAGTGGACAATTCAATACTTCAACGGGGGTTTTCAATGCCAATGGATTAACTCCCGGAAATTATACATTCACCTATACTTTGACTGGTACCTCTCCATGTCCAAATGATGTTGCTAATTTCACAGTAACCGTTAATGACTGTTCTGCCGATGGACCAATTGCCATTATTGAGGTATCTAATGGTACAGTTTGCCAGGGACAATCACTCATTTTCAATAGCAATAGTGTTGGAACAAATATTTCATCTTACATCTGGAGTTTTGGAGGTGGGACACCTGGAACTGCAAATACAGCAGGTCCGCACAGTATTACATTCAATGCAGTTGGAAACTTTAACGTACAATTAACTGTAACTGATGATTTTGGAACTCACGACACAACAATTACAATACAAGTTGTTGCCTGCAGTGTACCAACGGCAGCATTCTCAATTTCAGATGCTACACCTTGTTCAGGACAGTGTATAACATTTACTAATAACTCAACTTCAATAAGTCCACCTACTTACAGTTGGACCTTTGCAGGGGGAACTCCTGCAACGTCAACAAGTGCCAATCCGGGTCAAATCTGTTACAACACACCCGGAACTTACCAAGTCACTCTAGTTGTTACGAATAGTTTTGGAACGGGCAGTTATTCACAAAACATTACAGTACTTCCCCCGCCAACTATTGATGCATATGGAGATGCGTTTATTGAATTGGGAGAAACTGCCATAATTGGAGCAACGGTTTCAGAAGGAACTGTAGTTTGGACTTGGACACCGAATAATCAAGGCAATATTCTAGATTGTCTAACCAGTGATTGTTCCCAAGCAGAAGTTTCACCAGCAATCAACACGATTTTCATTGCAACGGTTACAACAAGCCAAGGTTGTTCGGCTTCAGATAATGTTGTAATTGGTGTTAATGTTCCTGCTTCTGGCTACGCGATAGGTGTACCAAATTCATTTTCTCCTAATGGAGACGGGAACAATGATGTTTTGTATGTCGATGGTCTTGGTATCAGCACAATGACTTTTAGAGTATTCAACCGTTATGGACAACTTGTATTTGAATCTGATGATCAAAACATTGGTTGGAACGGGACATTTAATGGTGAACCATTGAATCCTGCAACGTTTGCCTGGACCTTAGAATGTATCTTGGTATCAGGTTCACCATTGAAACTGAACGGAAATGTCACACTTTTCAAATAAACAGACCATGAATAAGAAATTATTAAGCCTCGTAATTATGACGGCAGCATGGTCTGCCCAATTGACTGCACAACAAGATCGCCATTTTAGTATGTGGAATGAAAATCCCTCGGCGATCAATGCCGGTGCGACAGCCGTAATGGATGAAGACCTTCGTTTCGTTACCAATTTTAGAATGCAGTGGTTGACCTTAACAGGTGAAGCTTTTAGAACGAACGCTTTTGGTTTTGATGCTAAGCTTTTTAAGAATGGTAACAATCATTTAGGGATTGGTTTAAATTTCATCAATGATGCTACCGGAGATATGAGATTAACTTCAAACATCATTTCAGTCCCGATCAATTACACGCTTGAAGCCGATAAGAACTTATTATTCTCTATTGGTGTTGCACCTGGATTTTTCCAGCAATCGATTCGTAATACAAATATGACATGGAACAATCAATGGAATGGGTTGAACTACGATATGAATCAAAATAGCGGTGAAGGATTTTCTCCTGACAACGCTGTGAGTTCTTTTGACATCGGAGCAGGATTGAACATTAAATACAACTTTGATCCGAACTCATTCTTGAATGTTGGACTTTCTGTGAATCACATTACTGCTCCACAAGTTAGTTATGCTTCAACCATGGTAAATAATTTGTACCGAAATATTAACATAATGGCTTCTGGCACCAAGTTTTACGATGACCGCAATTTTGGGATTTCACCACAGGTTTTGTTACAGTTCATGGGACCAAACAGAAATATACTTTTCGGAACCTACTTCGATCATGAAATGTTTGAAAGTTCTAAACGAACCGATTATGTTCAACGTTCTTTCTTCTCATACGGTGTTTTCGCTCGTTGGCAAGATGCATTGATCGGTTCAATTGCCTACAAATTTAATGGCGTTAAAATTGGTGCGAGCTACGAATTTAACTTGTCAAAATTGAGTGAAGCTACGCGCTCATCAGGTGGATTCGAGTTGTTCCTAAAATATTCAACGCTAACAGATCGCAAAGCATACATACACGATCGGAAACTGTTCAGATGGAACAGAAACAGAGGCGGAAAACGAATGTAATATATACTAAATGGATAAAACAAAAGAGGAAGGTCAAAAGATCTTCCTCTTTTGTTTTTCAAATATTGCTTTAGCACCTTGCAATCCCCCAGTATGAATGAACAAGATTCGTTTAGCACTAATGCTGCCTTCTTCTACTGCCTTAAATAATCCATACATTGCTTTTGCCGTGTAAACAGGATCTAATGGCACCTCCGTCTCTTTGTAAAAAAGCGCTATAAAATCCATTAATTCATCTGTAACTTGTGCATAGCCTCCAAAATGAAAATCAGAAAACACATCAACCTGACCCATCAACTCATTAATCCACTCCCCCTCAAGTGTCGCATTTCTCATCAATTGGCGCATTTCTCCTTCACTATCATATCCTTTTAAGGCAGGAAACACCCATAGTCTAGTCCTTTCATTTAGGCCCATCAATATTCCACATGAAGTTGTTGTTGTACCTTGTGCAACTGCGATGATATCATAATTATTCTCCGTCTCATTAAGGATTTCCTGACAGCCAATCATACCATAATAATTAGCGCCACCTTCAGGGACGATATGGAATCCAGGGAACTGTGCTTTTAATTCCTCGAGATAAGGTCGTTCGTAGCGTTCAGCGTATTTAGCTCTGCTTACAAACATCAATTCCATTCCATAATCCTGACAACGTTTTAAGGTTTCATTTGAAGATGCATGCAATTCCTCTCCTCTTACTATACCAACGCTTTTCAATCCCTCCATTTGACAAGCAGCCGCAGTAGCTACTAAGTGATTCGAAAATGCGCCGCCAAAAGTTAAGACACCATTGAGTTTTGCTTCTTGTGCATATGCAATGTTGTACTTCAATTTGCGCCATTTATTCCCGGAAACTTCCGCATGAATAAGATCATCTCGTTTAATGAACAATTGAATGTCATAATTCTTTAGTGGAGAAAAATGAACTTCTTGAACTACGGATTGTTGAAGCGATAACATAAAAGACAAAGTTCGAAATAACTATTTATACATTTGTAGAATGAATAATGAAATGAGTGGCTTTTCAAAGAAAAATAATCTTTCAGAAGAAGATTACTACCTCTCGCCTGAAGGATTTATCATTTTTACGGAAAAGTACCATTTGAAACGAGGATATTGTTGTAAAAGCGGATGCAAGCACTGTCCATACGGTTACGATAAAAAAACGGGTCGTGTTAAAAAGAATCAATAAATCCCTTTTTCGGGAAATCGACCTTTGTACTGACTCAATACACTTTTAATATAGTCCAGATCTTTTTCTACGTCACCTGTTGGTTCAAAAAGACTGTGAAATCCACCAATTTTTCGCTCATAATCCATATAACAGATATAAATCGGAACTTTCGCTTTCATGGCAATGTAGTAAAAGCCTTTTTTCCAATTTGGATTGTAGTTGCGGGTACCTTCAGGAGTGAAAACTAAAAATAACTCTTCATTCTTTTCAAACAACTTTGCCGCAAATTCGGTCATATTATTGTTCTTTTTACGATCCACAGGAATGCCCCCCATGGCCTTCAAGATTAATCCCAAAGGGAAAAAGAACAATTCTTTTTTTATCAAAAACCTCCCTTTAATTCCAAAATGAGCAAAAGCTAACCGACCAATTACAAAATCCCAATTCGAAGTGTGAGGACCTACGACGATCACACATTTTTTCACCCCTGAAGGAGCATGATCATCGATTTTCCACCCAACCAATTTTAAAATCCAGCTCGACAATTTTCTCATGGAACAAAATTAGTCAACCTGATATGGTTTCTAAACATTTAACTTACTTTTGTTTGGTGCGTACACTTCGATTCATACTTCGAATATCACTGTTCGGTTCCCTCCTATTGACCGTTTGGTTTTCTGTTTACCTATGTGGGATCTTACTTTCCAGAGCTGAAAACAAGAACATTGATCTTATCCCCGAAGACGCTACTTTTGCTTTGCGAATCGACGGAGAAAAAATATCGGAAACTACTCTTTTTACAGTTTTACTGGAAGCAAAGGACGAAGAGATCATTCGGCTTTTAACTACCACCATTAAGAAACGAACCAGCGGAGAAGTAGATTTTAAAAATCCCGGAATCAACTTACTGTCGGATATCGTCATTTTTGAAGCTCCTTTCAAGGGTAAACAAATTAGAGGAGTCATTTTCAACTTGTTCAATGAACAAGCCTTTCTGAATAATTTCAATAAAAATCTATCTAGTCAACAATTCTGTTATGCCCAAGGAAACATTGGTGTATTATTAAGTGTACCCCAAAAAAGCACTCATAAAAAAGATGAATTGGAGATCTATGCTAAACATCTATTCACTCAAAAAACACCTTCACATCAATTCAATTCGAAACAAATAGAAAAGATTCATTTTGCTGAACTTCATCTTCACAAAGCATTAAAAAACAACAATAGAGAGCACCATGAGATCGATCTTTCATTCGATTACAAAGGTCAATCTTTTCTGCTTGAAGGAAGCATGTCAAATTTGAGTGAATTTGAAGAGCATTTTTTATCCCATCACTTGACACCAAAGGGTCTTCATTTTACAAGCCGCATTTTCGCACAAGAATGGGCGGATAGTTTAAAACGAATGCTCTCATTTTTACCGGTACATCTTCCTGAAATAACTGCTTTCTCACTTAATTACGAGGGCGCAAATGTGGTTAATCATTCTTCGGGATTTTTTGTCATCCCACAAATTGAGCTGGTCGTACAATGTAAAGACGAATTTTCCATACATGACTTATTTGCTGCAGGTTCACTTCAGTCAGAACTGGATTACAAGTTGTTGAAAAATGAACTATGGATCCAAAATGAGCGCTTGTATTTTAAACAATTGACCCCGAAAAGCTTCTATATTGGTGTACACAGTGCACCAGATTTTGCAAACGCAGAAAAATCAGTAATTCTCAATATTAAAGGAGAACTCAAACCTTTGATAAACATTAAAGGAGGAGGATTGATGACTGCATTTTTGGAAATGCTTCCTGCTTTTAAGGCTAGTCGAATCTTGACAGAAAGTTCTGAAGGAATCGATTTGCAAATCACAAAGACAACAAAAAATAGCTGTAGGATACAGGGTGAATTATCATTCAAAGATGGACATTATCCAATGGCTGAAGTCCTTCGTTTTTTTCTCGTTGGTCAATTTATTGAATAATCATCCCTCTGAAAAAAACTTCCTGAGGTAAACAGGTGCTTTCAACATCCTTGATCCGTACCAACTGCACATTTCGCCGTCTATAAGTCTTACCTGAGATTTTGGAAATTTCTGCTGCATTTCTTTTACATGCTCAAATTTGAATGGATAGGGCTCTGTGCTCAACAAGATAAAATCCGGTTCACCTTCATGAGTATTCCATTCCGGATAGCGTTCTGTGCGACATAAATTTTCTAACCCCGTTGATTCGAGTAAATCAGAAATAAAAGTTTGGGTTCCTGCTACAAAATCAGGCTCACGCCAGATGAAATAAAGGAAAGTTCCTGTCAACGGCTTACGTTCAAAATCTCTAAATCCTTCCTGAATTTTGTCTGACAGGTCTTGTCCATTTTCTGTTTTACCGCAGATCGCACCAATGGATCTAATCATTTCAAGTGCATCTTCAAGCGTATAAATATCACTCATCCATACGGGAGCCAACTCCCCTAGGGCCTCAATATCTTCCTTCGTATTCTCTTCTTTGTTTCCAATTATCAAGTCCGGCTGCAAAACCTTTACTTTCTCCAGATCGATTTGTTTTGTTCCTCCAACTCTTGTTTTAGAACGGAACCATTCTTCTGGATGAATGCAGAATTTAGTGATTCCAACAACTTCTTCACACAAACCAAGATCGTAAAGCAACTCCGTTTGAGAAGGTACCAACGAAACGATCCGACGAGGAATTCCTTCCAGCCGGATCGTTCTATTCATTTGATCTGTAAAATCCTTTGCCATTAAGACATTGCGGATATAATATCGTAACGTGTTACAATGTGATGACCGCCATTTTTCATTTCAACTAAAACTGCCGGCGTGTGCTTGGAAATAAGCTTACACAGTTCATCTAAATGTGTTCCCTCCTTAACAACAGGCAGTGCGTCACCCATTATTGATGAGATAGGCGCATCCCTCAAAGACGGATCATCCACCAACAATTGATAAACACTACTATCATCAATGGATCCAACAAAACGCCCATCTTTCAAAACAGGAATTTGGGAAATACCAAATTTTCGCATTTTTGCGATAGCATGAGAAACCAATTCTTCAGCATAAACAGTTACCAAAGGCGTATCCGCATGTTTAGCTACCAATTCACCTGCAGTTTTGTATTCTTCTTCCAGGAAGCCACGTTCACGCATCCAGTCGTCGTTAAAAATCTTTCCTACGTAACGACTACCATGATCATGGAACAATACAACAACAACATCATCCTCTGTTAGTTCATCCTTCAACTGCAAAAGTCCTTTAATTGCAGATCCGGCTGAATTCCCAACAAAGATTCCTTCCTCACGCGCCAATTTACGTGTGTAGATCGCTGCATCTTTATCTGTTACTTTCTCAAAACGGTCAATGATATCAAAGTCAACATTCTTAGGCAAAATATCTTCACCGATACCTTCTGTAATGTATGGATAGATCTCGTTTTCGTCAAAAATCCCTGTCTCCTTGTATTTCTTAAAAACTGAACCGTAGGTATCGATACCCCAAATCTTAATATTCGGATTCTTTTCCTTCAAGTATTTACCAACTCCTGAAATAGTTCCACCGGTACCGACTCCAACAACAAAATGTGTCACTTTTCCATCAGTTTGATCCCAAATCTCCGGTCCTGTCGTTTCATAATGCGCTTCACGGTTAGACAAGTTATCGTACTGGTTCACGTACCATGAGTTTGGAGTTTCCTCTGCCAATCTTCTCGAAACAGAGTAATATGAACGGGGATCATCCGGTTCAACCGCGGTTGGACAAACGACCACCTCAGCACCAACAGCACGAAGAATATCCATCTTTTCCTTTGACTGCTTGTCATTCAATACACAGATCAACTTATAACCTTTGATTATACAAGCCAATGCCAGTCCCATACCAGTATTACCTGATGTTCCTTCAATAATTGTTCCTCCAGGTTTAATCAATCCTGCTTTCTCCGCATCTTCGATCATTTTTACCGCCATTCGGTCTTTCACTGAATTCCCAGGATTGGTGGTTTCTACTTTCGCCAAAACAGTAGCTTTGACATCTTTAGTTAGCTTGTTCAATCGAACCATTGGCGTATTACCAATCGTCTCAAGAATGTTATTGTAGATCTTCATTAATGATTTTTTTTGCAAATATGCGAAAACTGTAAGCAATAAACCTTACAATAACATTACATTCCCATCGTTTTGAGCTTTTTACTTAATTTTAGGCATGAATTATGTGATTATCATGCACCCAATTAAAAAAATATGAAACATATTACTACATTCCTTTCTTCTATTCTATTTATAATTCTCCTAGCCTCTTGTGGTGGAATCCGCGATATGCGTGTTCAAGTCATGCGTCCTGCGTTAATCACCGTACCTCAGGACATTCAATCGATTGCCATTTTGAACCGTTCCATTCCAACAGCAAAAGGAAGTCTGGAGAGTATGGTGAGCGGAGAAAAACCGCTGCAAGACAAAGAGCTTTCCAATGAATGTTTACGTGGATTGAGCGAAACATTGTTCACTTCAAATCGATTTGTTGTAAAACAGGTAGAATACACAATGGACGCTTCCGATCCAAAGAGTTTAACTTTTGGAAATGTACTGGATTGGGCAACTGTAGACAGCATTTGTGAGCGTTTGCAGGTAAATGGTTTACTGGTATTGGAGTACTTCGATACCGATTTCACGATCTTTAACCCAGTGGGAACTGCAGCGCAGGCCGTACAGGGAGTATTAAACGGTTCACAGACTTCAGTTGAAGTTACTGGAACAGCGACAGCTTCAGCAGGTTTCCGTGTATATTACGCAAAAAAACACATCGTATCTTATGAAGATCATTTTCGCTGGAAAAAAGTGTGGCGTCAACGAAGCACGAACGCCTTTGAGGCGATGTCCAAACTGATCAAACGCAACCAAGCTTTGATGGATGTGAGTTATATCACAGGACGCGAGTTTGCCATGAACATCGTTCCATTGTATTATTGGGAACCACGCGACATGTACAAAGGCAAAAAGGGTGAAATGGCTAAAGGTGAACGTCAAGCGTTATCAAAAGACTGGGAAGGTGCGCTAAAAACATGGACATACGTCTATGAAACTCACGGCAAAGCTAAAATTAGAGCGAAGGCAGCTTTCAATATGGCGCTTTGTCATGAGGTACTTGGAAATTTAGACGAGGCTCAAAAATGGGCAAGTACTTCGTATGTTGAAGGTGGTAAAAAACCAGCACTCCACTATTCTGAAATCATGGATAGACGTGTTCGTGAACAAGCACGTTTAAAAGAACAACTAGGTAAAGAGGGACCAAGTCAGGAGTAATCTTGAAAATAAAATGAATTTAAGCCGGTTATGCCGGCTTTTTTTTGTCCTTATTGATAAGTGAGAATACCACACCCCATGCCAGAGTGAAGAGAATTACACTTAAAGAAACGAGCGGTGGAATATGAACATAATGCATAATCATCATTTTCACCCCTACATACATCAGAACAAAAACCAAAGCATACTTCATGTACTCGAACTTATCAAGCATTCCTGCCAGAAAGAAATACAAACTTCGTAAACCAAGAATGGCAAAAATATTTGAAGTAAAGACAATAAATGGATCGGTGGTGATCGAGAAAATTGCAGGGATTGAATCCACAGCGAAAAGAATATCTGAGAATTCCACTACTACTAATGCAGCCAAGAGAGGTGTTGCAAATCTTTTTCCGTTCTCAACAATCAGGTATTTCCCATTCTGAACTTTCCAGTTGATCGGATAGATCTTTGACAAAAATTTCACACCCGCACTGTCTTTAAAGTCTTCATCTTCCTCACTTCCACGGATCATTTTAAAAGCAGAGAAAAGTAGAATCGCTCCGAAAATGTAGGTAGCCCATTCAAACTTTTGAACGAAAGCTGTACCTAGAAGGATCATTACCAAACGGAAAAATACCGCTCCCAGAATTCCCCAGAAAAGGATGTTATGTTGGAACTTCGATTCGATCTTGAAGTAACGAAAAATCATCGCCATGACAAAAATATTATCGAGGCTCAACGATTCTTCGATCACATATCCCGTGTAATAATCAATCATTGCTTTCAGCGGCTCTGTGCCATGAGAATTTATCTCACCGAAATTCACATCGTAAATCCAGTAAACTACTCCTCCGAAAAGCAAAGAAAGCGATACCCAAATCATTGTCCATGCCATGGACTCCTTCATGCTTACCGGTTTATTCGCCTTGTGAAAAACACCCAGATCCAAAGCAAGTAAAGCAAAAATGAAGACGATAAATAGGATCCAGATCAACATAAGTTTGAGTTAAATTCAGGCAACAAAGATAATGCTTTGTTTATCCCTTCAGATTGTTTCAAAGATAATTCCTGAAAAGTCATTGTTACCATGTAAATTTGTGAAAATGGATTTTGAACTTATATCTGAATTCTCTCCAACAGGAGATCAACCTGAAGCGATTCGACAATTAGTTGCCGGAATTCAATCGGACGTTAAACATCAAACTTTACTTGGTGTAACGGGAAGTGGTAAGACATTCACCGCAGCCAATGTCATTAAAGAGATTAATCGACCAACACTCGTATTATCGCACAACAAAACGTTGGCGGCTCAATTGTACGGTGAATTCAAACAGTTTTTCCCGAACAATGCAGTTGAATACTTTGTTTCCTATTACGATTATTACCAACCGGAAGCTTATTTACCGGTGACGGACACTTTTATTGAGAAGGATCTTCAGATCAACGATGAAATTGAAAAGCTTCGTTTATCAGCAACTTCCGCCTTACTTTCAGGAAGAAAAGATGTTTTGGTGGTTGCTTCTGTGTCTTGTATTTATGGGATCGGTAATCCGAATGAATTTGCCAACAGTATAATCTACCTCAAAAAAGGTCAGGTAATTTCCAGAAACAAGTTTTTGTTCCGACTTGTCGAAAATTTGTATTCCAGAGCGAATGGACTTGAATTCAAACGCGGAATGTTCCGTGTGAAAGGTGATACGATCGATATTTACCTCGCCTACGCAGATTATGCTCTTCGAATTGAATTCTGGGGTGACGAGGTTGAAACGATCTCTACAATTGATCCGGAAAACAATGTAAAGATCGATACTTACGAAGAGATCAATATTTATCCGGCGAATATTTTCGTTTCAAGTCCTGAAAACACGCGAAAAGCCATTGACATGATCGGTGAGGACATGGAAATTCAGGTAGAGAATTTTCGAAAAGAAGGAAAATTGATCGAGTCCAATCGTTTGAAAGAGCGTGTATCCTATGATCTTGAAATGATCCGAGAACTGGGTTATTGCTCTGGAATTGAGAATTATTCTCGCTATTTCGATCAACGTCAGCCCGGGGAACGACCATTCTGCCTGCTAGACTATTTCCCGGACGATTTTCTCATGGTCATTGATGAAAGTCACGTTTCGATCCCACAAGTTCGTGGAATGTATGCCGGAGATCGTGCACGCAAGATCAATCTGGTGGAATACGGTTTTCGACTACAGGCTGCCATCGATAACCGCCCTTTGAAATTTGAAGAGTTCGAGCAATTGATGCATCAGGTCATTTATATTTCAGCGACTCCGGCAGATTACGAGATCGAAAAATCGGAAGGAGTTATCGTTGAGCAAGTCATTCGTCCGACCGGATTATTGGATCCGATCATCGAAGTTCGTCCAAGTCTCAATCAAATCGATGACCTCATTGAAGAGATGCAGATTCGGATCGCCAAAGATGAGCGAACAATCGTAACGACACTTACGAAACGTATGGCTGAGGAACTCCAAAAGTACCTGGACAAACTGGGAATTTTGTGTCGATATATCCACAGTGACATCGATACGATCGAGCGTGTTGAGATCCTGCGTCAATTGCGTCTGGGTGATTTCCATGTCTTGATCGGAGTGAATTTATTGCGTGAAGGACTCGATCTTCCTGAAGTATCATTGGTGGCCATTTTGGATGCCGACAAGGAAGGATTCCTGCGCAACGAACGTTCCTTGGTTCAAACAGTCGGTCGCGCTGCCCGAAACGTCAATGGAACTGTGATCATGTATGCTGACAAAATGACCAACTCCATGCAGCGAACCATCGATGAAACAGCGCGACGCAGAGCACTTCAGATCAAGTACAACGAAGAACACGGACTCACTCCAACGCCATTGAACAAATCGAAAGAGAAGATTTTGGAGCAGACAAAAGTGGCAGATGGCGATCCGGCAACACGACAGATGAAGTACGAATTCACAGAGGACCTACCATTGGTTGCCGATCCGGTGGTACAGCACATGAGTCAGGAGCAACTTGAAAAAGCCATGCAAAATACCCGCAAACATATGGAGAAAGCAGCAAAAGAGCTTGATTTCATTGAAGCAGCGCGACTGAGAGATGAGCTCTATGCCTTGGAGTCTCGGAAGAAGAATCAAAATTAAGAAGGGGAAACCAACTGAAATTATGAATATATCGTTACAAGTTTAGAATTATTGAATTAATTCGAACCATCATTACTATCCATCAATCTACTGTAAATGAGGCTTATACTACTTTTAATCTCTTTATTATTGTTATCGATTACGGTGAAGTCCCAACATTTTGACAGTCTGAAACATGAAAAACGAAATTTTGTCGAAAAGAATACCTGGTCAATTTCGACAAATTTAACTTCGCTTTATCGACCAAAACGAGTTGCTTTTTCTACAGAAAATAGATATACAACTACCAATCCTTATTTAACATTTGAACCTGAATTAGTTTTACATAAACATTTTTCCTTGAAATTCCCTATTGCAATCGGTTTGAATAGGTTGAAAGATAAATATGAAGAATACAACGATAGAAACTCATCATATTACTACAGTTATCCACAAGGTTATCAAGGTGAAGAGCCCTACTTTTCAGAACTTCCTGTTTACTATCATGGGGTTTATGTCAGGAACTATAAAAGATACCACGACCTAATCATTCAAATAGGATTCTATCCAAAAATATATCCTTTCGGCAAAGGTAAAACAACCTTATTTTTAAGCCCTGGAATAAACTTTGGTTCAATGGATAAATACCAAATTAGGTATTACCATGAATTCGTGAAAGATGATCAGCAGTATAGAATTGTTCACGAAAAAATGGTTTATTACCGAGATCCATTTTTATTTCTGAGAAAGGAACTATTATTAGGCTTTGATGTTGTAATTAGTAAATCGTTTAATATTTCTTTGGAATCTGGGATATCTTCGAGAGTAAAAGAATATGGTCTGCTCCCGGACGAAGTTTATCAGAAATTAGGTGATTCTTCCTTTGAACTAATCTATAAAGATTACACTAAGAATGATTTGTTACCGGAGAAACGATTCAAAGGACATTTTGTGTTTCGTTTTTTAGTCCAATATACATTTCCAAATAAAAAAAAATAAACTGAGTAACGAATCATTTTATTATCTCCTTGCAATCTAAAATCAATTCAGAATACTGTAATCACTTTCTATTGTTGGAAGCAAAAATACAGTGTATTTGGCACCCAATAAATAAAGGAAATAAACGCATTACAGGATGAAAATTTTCACTGAAGCGGATGTACGCCGATTTGATTTTAGATCACAGGATTTTAAAAGACATCTTCTAAAAAAAGCGTTAAAGCGCTTGTCGATAAAGTTCTTAAAAAAATAACACCTTGCCCTTGTTTACCGAAAGCTAAACAGCTAAATTTGGAGACCATGCTACTGCGTATCTTCATATTGTTGATTGTCATTTCACCTTCGTTTGAAATTGAGGCTCAAAAAATCGTACGTTCGGTCATTGGATCAACTGGAACAAGCTCGCAATCCGGAGGAATTCAACTTCAGGAAACAAGTGGACAAGCAGCGCCGGTAACGAGAACAACAGCAAACAATACCACCATACTCTCACAAGGATTTCACCGATCGAATCGCCTACTCTATGCAGACAATGGTATTCAGATCGTTGTTTACCCAAATCCCAACTCAGGTCAATTCCAGTTTTATACGGATTTACCCGCTGAAACAAGCTTTCAATTTCAAGTCGTTGACATTACGGGCAGAATCGTTCAAATGAATTCAGGTAAAGGAAAAGAAGTAATTTCGGTCGACATCAGTACGTGTTCGAGTGGAACCTACATTTTACGCATTATCACACCACAATCAAGCGCCAACATTAAACTTGAAAAAACACCATGATCCGAACGGTAAGCTTTGTTTTATATCTGCTTTTAACTGAATTAGCTTTTACACAGGTTCAAACAGATGAACTGGGAATAAGAGCAGGTCAGAACTTTTCCACTTTTTTATTCCGGAGCGACAAAGTGGACGATATCAATTACAAATACCGAAACGGCTCCTATTACGGGATCGATCTTTCGTATAAACTAAACGACCGTAATTTTCTGAGAACCGAATTGTTTGCTTATCAAGCCGGATCACAAGCCATTTATGGAGGCAACACTATTTCTTGGCGACTGAATTATGTGGGTTTGGGTGCAGCTTACCTCTTCAAAATAATCGACCAGGAAAACAGGTATAAATTTTCATTTTCAGCCGGACTGCATCTGGGAATCGATTATTTATTGAGTGGACAGCAAAATGTGAACAAATTGAACTACGACCTGAAGGAAGTGAATGCCTTTCGCGATTTCAATTTTCACGGCGGTTCACTTGCTCGTGCAAAATTCATCGTTACACCACGTCTAAATATTTCGTTGGAGTATCGTTTTGATGGAAGTATCCTACAAATCGAAGACGAGGATAAGTCGAACGGACAAAAAACCTATAATCTTGGACATATTGTTTGTGCCGGTGTAAGCTGGAACATGCGTTAAGAAAACTACTATGAAACAACAATTGCTCATTTTCCTGGCCTTGCTCAATGTTACTTTTATGTTGGCGCAGGCTCCGCCACAAGGGATCAATTACCAGGCGGTGGTGTATGACATCGATGGTAGTCAAATGCCCGGTGTGGATGCCTATGATCTGATACTTGCCAACAAGCAGATTAGTGTTCGTTTTACAATTCACCAAACTGATCCCAATGGATCGGAGATCTACCGTGAAATCCATTCAACGACAACGGATGAATACGGTCTTTTCTCCTTAGTGATCGGTCAGGGACTGCAGCAATCGGCTAATGATTTCAGTTCGATCGACTGGGGATCCGGATTTCATTTCCTAAAAGTGGACATCGACAAAACAGGTGGAAGTAATTTCGTCACCTTGTCGAACCAACAATTCTGGAGTGTCCCCTATGCTTTGTACGCGAAACAAGCCGGAAATGGAATTGAATCCATCGTTGACAATGGCGATGGAACGTTCAACTATACGTATCAGGATGGCACTACTGAAACGGCAGGACCATTCGGTTGGACGCTTGACGGAAATACAGGAACCAATGACAACATCAATTTCATTGGAACCCGAGATCAGGCCGACCTCATCTTCAAAACCAATGACATTGAGCGCATGCGGATCATGCGCAATGGCCGTGTTGGGATCAATGTTTCCGCTGTTCATCAGACTGCAGCGCTGGAAGTAGCGTCCAACAACAAAGGATTCTTACCTCCGCGACTCAGCAAAGATCAGCGCGATTTGATTCCTTCACCTGCTCAGGGTTTGATCATTTACAACACCAGCGATTCAGTAACCGAATATTTCAACGGAGAATGCTGGCTACCCACCTACGCTTATTCGTGTGATGATTGTTTGTTCGATCTATTACTTCCGATCCAATCCGGAAATATTGACCGCGTGCTGTCAGATACTATTGCGATCGAAGTACAAGTTGTTCAAAATGGCCCGACACCACAAACTGTGGCATTTTTCACCCTGAATAATTTACCACCTTTGACAACCACCTCTTTCACGAGTGATACCTTGACAGGAAATGGTTCTACTTACCTTGTAGTAACAACTTCGATCTTTGATGAACCGGGCATGTATCCCATCGCCATCCAGGCAATTTGTGGGAATACCATTCGAACCAAGATCTTTTACCTGACCATTGACAGTTGTTACCGTGTGACAGTCAATACACCGGTTAGTCAGTACAATCTTCAGCAGTTCAACAGTTTACCAGGCGTTGGAACTCCAATCTGTGTGGTACTTGACGTAACGAATACAGGTCAATTTACAAGTACGAATGCTTCCATTCCAACTTATACATCAGGTGCACTTGATCCCCAAAGTCATGTTGGAATCAGAAACTACGGTGCTTTCCTTTCACGGGGCGGAAACGGTGGAGACGGAGGTTCATTAAGCACTTTTGGGTCACCGGGACAAACAGGTGGAAACGCGATCAATATGACGACCAAAACGTCCATTTTGAATTATGGATTCATTTATGGAGGTGGCGGAGGAGGTGGATCTGTCGGGCTAAGTACCGATATAGACATTCCTTTGTTTGGAACCTGGACCCTGGCTATTGGTGCAGGTGGTGGTGGCGGCTGTGCCTTAGGGCAAGGTGGCGGAACCGGCGGAAGCAGCATTGGTTTTTGGGATAATGGTCAAAGTGCTACCGGTGGACTCAATGCACAACCCGGTCAAGGTGGAGAGATCAATCTTCCTATCCCTATTCCTTTGGGTCCGGTAACGATCACGATCAATCCGGATGTTGAAGGTGGCGATGGAGGAAATTACGGATTGCAAGGATCAAGTGGAAATCTGACAATCAATTTAAGTGCTACAATTCCGATCATTGGAACGATCAATATTCCAACACCTGCTATCACCAATTTCCCTCCCGGTGGAGAAGAAGGATTCGCCATCAAGAAAAACGGTCAGATCCTGAATGGAGTTCCAGTCGGTAACTTTCAGTTGAACAATTTAAAAGGAAAAGTCAATGACTAAGTCAATATTCATCTATCGCTTATTGCTGCTATTGGCAGTGATCTTGAATTTTCATTCGCTTAAAGCACAGGTTACGATAAAGGGAAGTTTGTGGGACAAAGGCATTGAAATGGAATGCAACTGGTATTTCAAGGATCACCTTGCGTGTATGGAAATGATCAGCAATGAAGCCGACGGAACGAGAATCCAAACTCGACTTGTAATGAATGCAAATACACAACAATTGACAATCGTATCGAGCACTTCATCTGGAACAAATTACTTTACCTTGAGTGCCGATAGCATTCGACCGAATCAAAGCACACCGGTTAGATTCATAGAAAGCAGTGAAGTACGAAACTTTGAAGGCTTCGGTTCATGCAGAAAAATGCAAGCAAAATCACACACGCAGGAATCCCTACTCTATTATTTCGAAAATGAAAAGATCAATCTGAGTTTATATACAGCCTTTTTGAAAGGAGATACCGGTTTTGAATGGCTGAGTGCTAACACTTCAAATGGATTTCCGGTTCAATCAATCACTGTGGATGCAATGGGTAATCTTCAGCGTTCTTACATTGCACTTTCGATTGAAGAAAAAGTGGATGAAGGAATTTTTATAATAGAATGATGACAATGTACAATTGACAAACGTAAGTTCGGCGAAGCCAATTGGAGCGCAACTGACTTAGAATTATTTATTTCATCAGTAAAAACATCAATTACCTTGTCAAGTTGAATGCTTTGCGCTAGTTGACCTTTGACTCTGTCCTTATTCATTAAGTAACTTTTGGATTTTCCAGAGATGACAATTATTGCTTTCGTAAACAAATCTTTTGAACCTATAATAAAATTACATAGAATATATTC
>DAISYB010000022.1:0-65313 GCA_036825545.1 Crocinitomicaceae bacterium
ACAACGGAATTTCGAGAGTTTGAGGATTTCCGTTGTTCCCTGGAGGATAGTGACATATGGTTATTTTCTGTTCTTCCACTGGTTGAGGTGTTACTACTGGACATGGTCCGAGAACATCTCCATGGGCTTGATGAGCCGGCCAAGCTGACAATGGAATTTCCAGTGTTTGAGGATTTCCATTATTCCCCGGAGGATAGTGACAGATCGTGATTTTCTGTTCTACTACAGGTTCAATTACATTCACGATACAATTCCAAGTCGCTGTACCACCAGTATTAACAGCTGTTATTCCAATGTTATAATGACCTACAACAGCTTGTGCGTTCAGATTTAATTGGAAATTCAGATTATTTCCTGAAACTGATGAAGTGAATGTAACCGGACTACCATTTACCGTGATAGATACTTGATTTGCTGCTGTAACATTTTGAATGACACCTTTTACAGTAGTATTTCCTGGATTAATATTAACTGGACAAGATGAAGGATTTGCAACAACGATAACCGGAGCTTGAGTAACAGGTGCTGCGGCACGTTTGTAAATCATAGTTGTTAACGCTGAATTTGAACCACAATTATTTGTTGCTACTATTTCCAATGTATTACCTCCTTCAGCAAGAGTGATTGCTCTTGAGAATAGTCGTGTAGTCGGATTGTATGTACCACCCGTGATTAAAGTACCATTGAGTTTAAACTTAACCTGATTCGTATTGGTTATGTTTTCAATTTGTGCACGCATTGTATAGGTTGGCGAAGTTCTTTCTTGATTTGGAATACCGGGATCTGTGAAAGAAATTAAAGGACTCACACAATTTTGATAAACGATAGAAGTGGATTTTACGTCTGCTCCACAGGTATTTGTCACTGTAATTTCTAGATTGTTTTGCCCTGGAATAAGATTTATATTACTTTCAAAAACTCCATTATTTTGATTGAAAACAAATGCATTTACCGCATTACCATTCAATTTGAAAATAATATTTTCTCTTCCGGTAACGCCTATTAATTGTGCACTAACAGTATAATTCTGTTGCATGATTACATTGCCAGATGTCACTGGATTAGTCCAGTTTACTAATGGCGAAGTACAGTTCATATAATTCATTGAAACAGACTGTGTCACATTTCCACAGCTATTGAAAGCTCTGAATTCGAAAGTGTTTGTGCCTTCTGCTAAAAGCACTTGACTTTCAACTCTGTCTGTAGTTGGATCATAAGTGAAATTATTATTGATTACACCATTGTGTAGGAAGGTGATTTTATCACGACCATTTATTCTATTAATCTCAGCACGAACAGTGTAGATTTGTCCTCCTTGTAATTGAGCACCAGAAACCGGGTCAGTAATTCGAATGATTGGAAGGTCACAATTTGTTAAATTGTTTGTGTTTGTATTGTAGTTGTCAATGTTATTCACATTGCTTCCACCTCCACCGCCTCCACGGTTTCCTGTTCTAAATCTAAACTGCAAATAAAGAGACGTGTAGTGATATAAATCTTGTTTGCCTCGAACAGAAGTGCTTTCGAATCCATCAAAGTGATCCAATCCTGTAAATGTTGTTTTATGCTCCAATCCGAGGGTTACACGCTTACCAATCTGGTAACCCAGTCCAAAACCAAGGCTCGGCATGACACCGACATTAAAAGTGTTTTGCTTGCTACCAGTGAGTGCAGTTTCGTATATTCCATCATTCAAACTAGAAATGGTAGTACTATTGATGTTTGTCCCCAAGGATGCATAATCATATATGCCACCTGTTGAGTCAGCAAGATAGAGGTCACCATACGTTTGGTACCAAGACAAGCCAATACCACCAAAAATGTATGGATCCCAACCAGTTCTTTCACGAATGCCATTCGCATGCAAAACCAATTCCAACCCAAGTTTGTGAACCTCGGTTTGGAAGTTGTTTACAACTATTCCCTGTCCATCTTTATAGGGCTGAAGTGGAAATCCTGCTTCATTGTCGGGATTATAATCGGATAGATCAGTTATAGAATAATCCTGACCATACCATTTCCCGCCCAAATAACGAGCGCGAATGTCAAAATATATGGCTTTACCATAATTATAGTTGTAGGATCTACCTAGGGTTAAACCCCATCCTGAACCCATTTGATTTTTTACATCAGTTGTGTTCCAGGTTCCGCCCACATTAACACCCAAAAACCATTTGGAGCTGTTATCGTAGTCTATTTTTTGTGCGGTTACTGCACTTATTGATACGAGTAGGCTAAGTGCGACGAGTAATAATTGCTTCATAGCTTTTGAATTAGTGAATTTTCGCCCTCAAAACGAAAGCCGTGCCAAAAATCCGAAAAATTCCGCGAAGGGACTGTGTTTTAATGGAAATTTGTCCAATACAGCGTTTTCTAAGCATGAAAATCCTTATCTTTCCCCTTTAAAACAGTGGGCTTGAAGAATATTCAAATCATTTTTGTTATTGTTTTGTTAACGGTTATTGGGAACGGAAGAGTTGCGTGGTCTCAGGAGATTTATAACAATTGTGTTCAATCTTTAGAGCTGTGCGTTGGTGAAATATATTCTGTGAATAACATTTCAGCAAATAAAACTTTTTGTCCGGGATGTGAGGATGATTTTACGTTTTGCTTTGCTCCAAACAACAGTATTTGGATGATGTTTACAACAAATGACTTCGGAGGAAACGTAACGGTTAGTTTTAGCGACTTAAATTTTGAATTGGATCCGGGTCAAGGTACCGAACTACAAGCAACAATTCTTTCTGCAACGGTTCCTTGTAACGCTGCTTCTTACACTCAAATTGGTAATTGTGTAAGTAATGGCTCTGCGAATTTCAATTTAAATGGGGTAGGTTTAGCTCCGTTAACAACATACTACATTGTGGTTAGTGGTAGCAATTCGGGGCCGGGAATTACGAGTGCTGCCGAATGCACTTTTAATGTAAGTATTTCGGGAACTGCAGTCGACAGACCGGCACCTTTCGCATTTATTGCATTAAGTTCACAATCCATATGTGCCAACCAGATTCTAACGGCAACTGCTGCGCTGGATAATTGTCCTGAGAATGATACGTTTAAATGGTACGTTAACGGTGCACTTGTGGGTGTAACAACAGAACCAGTTTATCAGACAACCGCGATTCAGGATGGAGACATTTTATCTGTTGAGAATACCTGTTATTCACTTTGTCCAATAAGTGTAAGTGCGACTGCTGATCCGGTATCAGTAACTACAGTATTTGTAGATGCCGGTGCTGATTTGCACATAGGATTTGGTGATACCGTGCAACTCAATGGACTTGTATCAACTGGGACTTTTTCGTGGTCACCGTCATTTGGAATGAGTAATTTCGAAGTACTGGATCCATTTGTTTGGCCACTGGTTACAACCGTTTACACATTGACAGTTTCAGAAGGTGATTGTACTGCTTCAGATCAGGTAACGGTGTATGTTGATCCACAATTACAGATTCCAAACACATTTTCTCCAAATGATGATGGGTCAAACGATACTTGGGAAATCCTTGGAATTGAGTTGTATCCAAATTGTTATGTCAAGATATATGATCGCTGGGGACAAGAAGTGTTTCAATCATCAGGATACAGTAAAGAGAAAGCATGGGATGGAACGGGTAAAGGTGGTGGTAGACTGTCCGAAGGCGTTTATTTTTACATGCTTGAATTACGTGATGATGAAAAGCAAAAGTTTAATGGAAGTATTACTTTGATCCGATGAAAGCCAAGAGGATTAATATACTGATCGTTTTTTTTAGTGGAATCATTCAGTCTGGATTTTCTCAACAAATACCGCAATACAGTCAATGGTCACAACATCAATTTGCGCACAATGCAGCTCATGCCGGAATCAAACCGTGTTTAGAAGTACATAGTCTTTACCGCATGCAATGGGTGGGATTTGACGGAGCTCCAAAAAGTGGTTTTCTAACGCTTAGTGCACCAATTCCCACAAAACGAAAGGAGTACCTCAGTGCACGACAGGGTCTTGGATTGCGTTTTGAAACTGATCGAATTGGTCAATTTAATACGAACCGTGTGAATCTTGCTTACGCTGCCCATTTCAATTTTACGAGAGATACACGTTTGTCCTTAGGACTTTTTGGTGGAATGATCCAAACCGGGTTTGATCCCTCTGGAGCATCAACATTAACACCTGATCCTCAAGTCTTGCGTGAAGCCTCATTCATTGCACCTGACGCCTCTTTTGGCGCGTGGTGGAATGGAGTGAACTATTATGTGGGATTGATGATGAATCAATTAATCCCATGGAATTGGGAAGCTCCCGGATTAGATTCACGGTACCGTTTTCATTCAGCGGTGAACATGGGTTATCGCATGAAGATCAATGATAATTTGACGCTATTACCGGGAGCCATGGTTCGCGTGCCTCCACGTGGACCTCTTTCTGTGGATATCCAGGTAATGGCAGATTATAACAACAAGGTAGTGGGTGGACTTGGATTCAGAAATACAGATGCAGTAATGATTTTCGCAGGATTCAAATTTAATTCGCGATTTGCAATCCATTATTCCTTTGATTTCACGTTGTCTGAAATTCAAAAGGCGAGCAGTAATACCCATGAATTTTCCTTGGTTTTTAATACATGTAAACCGATAAATACAAGTACCTACAGTTGTCCGTTATTTTAAGAAGGATTAGAGTCAATTCTTGACATTTTCTTATTATTCAATTTTTGTTGTTCAAAACTCCATTGATCAGGTATAAAAGGGTTTTATGAACAGCTGATCTTTGTAGTAAAGAAATTTACCATGAAGAAAAGTGTCGGTGTTATCGGAATACTGTTTTTAATGGCAGCATGTGTTCCTGCCAAGAAATACAATGAATTAGTAGAGAAGGAGAAAAGGTGTAGTGAGGAACTGGAAAACTATAAAAACAGTGCCTTAACGAACGAAGGTAAAGCAAAGGATCTGCAAACGCGTGTTGACCTTATGAATAAAGAAGTTAGTGGTTTGCGAGCGGACACTAGCGACATGGGTAATCGTTATAGATTGTTACAAGTTCAATATGATAAAGTTTCTGCTCAGTTGGAATCGATGGAGTCAGCGTTTGACCGATTGCGCAAGTCAGGTGCCAAGGAGACGGCAACACTTCAAGCCGAGTTGGAAGCCAAAAATTTGGAATTGCAACGAAAAGAAGATGCCTTGATCACTTTAGAAGCTGATTTGAGAACCAAACAGCAATTGTTAGCTGAGCGTGAGCAACGTGTGAATGAGCTGGAGGAAATGATCAAGCGCAAGGATGATGCAGCGCAGCAATTAAGAACTAAAGTCGCGAATGCACTTAAAGGTTTCGAGTCACAAGGTTTATCGGTTGTGTATAAAAATGGGAAGATCTATGTAAGTATGGAGGCAAAATTACTGTTTGCATCTGGAAGTACCGTGGTTGAACCAAATGGTAAGAAAGCGTTGATCGAATTGGCAAAAGTGTTGGAGAATGAAAAAGAATTGGAGATCATTGTCGAGGGTCACACGGATACAGATAAATTAAATAGCTCCGCTCATCCGAAAAACAACTGGGAGCTTTCCGTTCTGCGATCTACATCTGTAATTGACATACTCTTATCGAATTCGAAGATGAATCCAACACAGTTGATGGCAGCGGGACGATCAGAGTTTTATCCTGTAGATGCTTCAAATAAAGCAAAGAACCGTCGCATTGAGATTATTATTTCACCGAATTTAACGGAATTGTACGATTTGATCTCGAAGTAAACCAACAGCGATAAGGGTGTGTTAGTTGAACGCGCTTATCTTTGTGGTATGTCATCGAGAAGTGGGAACATTGAGTTAAAATTGCAAACATTGCCGGAAAAACCTGGTGTGTATCAGTTTTTCGATGATCACGATTCTATTCTTTACGTTGGAAAGGCTAAAAATCTCAAGAAAAGGGTAAGTTCTTATTTTGCCAAACAACACGATCATGGTAAAACGATCGTATTGGTAAAAAAGATCCGCGATATCAAATACATCGTTGTTGATTCAGAGTTGGATGCGTTGTTGTTGGAGAACAACCTGATAAAAAAATACCAACCGAAATACAACATTCAACTTAAGGATGACAAAACCTACCCTTGGATTTGTGTAAAAAATGAACCTTTTCCTCGTGTCTTTTCAACGCGAAGAGTTGTCCGAGATGGTTCAAAGTATTATGGACCTTACCCAAGTGGTAAAGTGATGCACACATTACTCCAACTCATCCGTGAATTGTATCCTCTCCGTACTTGTCACCTTGACCTTTCTGAGCAAAAGATCAAACAAGGAAAACACAAGATTTGTTTAGAATTTCACATTGGCAATTGTCTTGGACCATGTGAAGGGCGTCAGGACAAGAATTCCTATGATGAACAGATAGCTCAAATTGAGTTGTTATTGAAAGGAAATATTTCAGGTGTGATCCGACTGTTAAAAGAGCGGATGGCCGATCAAGCGAAGAACTTGCAATTTGAAGCCGCTCAACAAACGAAGGAAAAGATTCAGGCATTGGAAAATTACCAATCGAAATCGACAATCGTTTCGCCAACCATTCACGCTGTTGATGTGATCACGGTTGAAGATGATGATGACAAAGCGTACTTTAATTACCTGAGCATCTACAATGGTGCCATAGTTCATGCATATACAGCAGAGGTGCGAAAGAAATTGCACGAAAGTGTTTCGGAAATCATTGGTTACATTTTGCCCGAAATGCGGAATCGGTATGAAAGTCAATCAAAGGAAATATTAGTCGAGGCACCCGTTGATTTGGAAATTGAAGGGCTGAAGTTCAGTGTCCCACAGCGTGGAGACAAAAAACAACTCATTGATTTATCGCGTCGCAATGCTCGATTTTACAAATTAGAGCGTGCCAAGCAAGAAAAGATTAAGGATCCGGAAAGGCACACAACACGTATTCTCACACAGATTCAAAAAGATTTTCGATTGAAGGATCTTCCTGTACATATGGAATGTTTTGATAATTCGAACATACAGGGAACCAATCCGGTATCGGCATGTGTTGTTTTTCGAGATGCTAAACCTTCGAAGAAAGATTATCGACATTTTAACGTAAAAACGGTCGAAGGACCGGATGATTTTGCCTCCATGAAAGAAGCCGTTTTCAGGAGATATCGCCGACTTCTAGATGAACAACAAGAATTGCCCCAACTAATAATTATTGATGGAGGCAAGGGTCAATTGAGTTCTGCGTTGGAGGCATTGGAAGAGTTGGGGTTACGCGGGAAAGTAGCTATTGTGGGTATTGCCAAGCGACTTGAGGAAATCTTTTTCCCTGGTGATGCTCTCCCGATCTATTTAGATAAGCGGTCGGAAAGTTTAAAGGTCATTCAATTCATTCGTAATGAAGCACACCGATTTGGAATCACGCACCACCGAAATAAACGGAGCAAGTCAGCCATCACATCAGCTTTGTTGGATATCCCGGGAATTGGTCCGAAAACCCATGAGGTCTTAATGAAACAGTTTAAAACAGTATCTGCTATTCGGCAGGCAAGTATCCATGAATTAACTGAACATGTTGGAGAAGCAAAAGCGAAGCTGATAAAAGATCACATAGGTGAAAGTTAAAGCAGAGGCAGAAATTTTTCTTTTTGAACTTATTACCATTTTGGAAATGTGATTTTCATTTTGAAAATATTATGTTCATTTTGTTGTGTTATGACTATCTCAAAAGTGGCTATAAACAAGGGGTTTAGCATTTGACTGAAGAATATGGCCTTACAGTTGCCTGTGTAGAGTGTCATGAAAACAAAGAAAAATAAACTGATGGTTGTAAGTCGTGATCCACAGATCAAGAAATTGATTGGATTTATTTTGGACAACGAGAAAGCAAGTGCTCATTTAGAGGTCACTTTTGAATCGCATCCTGATTCGATGTTGGATAATTC
Organism: Crocinitomicaceae bacterium; assembly: GCA_036825545.1. GTDB lineage: Bacteria > Bacteroidota > Bacteroidia > Flavobacteriales_D > Crocinitomicaceae > M0103. The sequence goes on from DAISYB010000022.1 coordinate 7,905, forward strand.
TAGTTCAAAAGAACTCTTGATGATTGATGTGGATGAACTGATCAACAATCCTTTATGGATTAAAATAATAAAGAAACGAAGTAACTTACATGTATTGATTCAATTTACCGAAATGAGATCGTCTACTGTGCAACACGTCACGGAATTATTAGAGAAAAGTGGTATCGGAAATAAAATTGAATTTATTATTTTGGGTAACTATTCGCCAGAGCTACAATTGATTTTGTTAAAAGAACAAATCAGTTATTTGTTAAATTCAAACTGATCTTTTTATGATACGGAAATTAACATTTAGACTAAAAATACTGCTCATCACCTTTGTAGTACTTGCGCTGATTGGCTCATTGGGATTTGTTGCCTATTACAAGTTCAGTGGGATTGTGGTAAAAGTAAGTGAGGCGACACAAACAGATCGAAGCATTGCTTTAGCTAAAGAGATTTTAGCTGATTTGACAATTGCGGAAAATAAAGTAAAATCATACACGCTTACTCGTGACGATGATTACGTTGATCAATTTGACAGTGTAGCTGTAAATATTGAAGAAAAAATAATTCTGCTTTATTCAGGCGTGAATAAGTCCATTGCAACGAATAGCGATATGGACAGCTTAATCAATCTGGTGAGTTTAAAGTTTGAGATACTATCCTCCTTACTTACGCTACAAAATGAATTCCGTGTACAAGAAGCGTTTGATATCATCGAAAAGCGCTTAGAAAAACCTATATCAGCATCGGAGACAATCGTTGAAGAGAAGGAGAGAAAGAAGCTTAGTTTGTTTCGCAGGAAGGAAAAGGAGCAGTCTACAACAGCAATTCCTTCAAAAGATCAAGAAATTAACACTTTGAAAAAGGATTTGAAATCGGTTTCTAAATTGGAATCTCAAAAGGAACAAGAGCTCATTGAGCGGGAACTGGAATTGATTAATGCAGACGCAGAAGTAACCCAAACGATCAGCTCCTTGTTGAAGCATTTTGAAGAAGAAGAATTAAAAAGAATTGAAGATCGCTCCACTTTTGTAAAGGAAGAGGTGAATAGAACCAAACTACTCATTGCTTCAGTTTGTTTAGTTACGGCACTCTTCATACTCATGATGATTTATACGATTGTGAATTTTTTGCGATCCAATAATCGCTATTTGAGAATGATAAAGAAGGCAAAACGTGATTCAGAACAATTAACCAGAGCAAAAGAACGATTTGTCGCAACGATCAGTCATGAATTAAGAACACCAATGAATTCAATTGTTGGATTTACGGAGCAGATAGCACAAGGTCCTTTAACCAAATTGCAACAAGCTCAAATTGAGATTGTGCGCAAGGCTTCAGAACACCTTTTACACCTGATCAATGAATTTTTGGACTTTTCGCGGATTCAGGAAAACAAGCTTACCTTGAATGAGAGCCCTTTTAGTCCATCATCTGTCATTCAAGAGGTAATGGAAATTAGTTCGTCACTTGCAAATTCTAAGGGAATTTCTTTGCAACTTGAGCAATTGGAAGGTGCTGATCACGTAGTGATAGGGGATGCTTTTCGCTTACGTCAAATACTGTTAAATGTAATTGGTAACGCGATAAAATTCACACCTCAAGGTAGCGTACAGGTCAGCGCGGTTATTGATAATACTGACACAGAACATTTACAACTAAATATAACAGTTAAAGACACGGGGGTGGGAATTGACAAAAACAAACTCAACAGTATTTTTGATGTTTTTGAACAAGAATCAAATAGTACTTCTTCAGAATTTGGAGGTTCCGGATTGGGCTTGTCCATTACCAAACGATTGGTGGATATGCATGCGGGAACAATAAAAATTGAAAGTCAGAAAAAATCCGGAACAACTGTTTTCATTACTATTCCTTACAAAGCCGGGAAATACCTCGAGCTTAGTGAATCGAAGCCAGAGAATTTGAAACTTGAGGATTTGAAGGGGCTAAAGGTGTTGGTTGTAGATGATGAACAATACAATCGTGATCTGCTAAATGCTATTTTGCGTAAATGGTTAATCGAAGTAACAGAATTAGAGGATGGCGAAAAAGTAGCTGAAACTATTGAAAATAAACCAATTGACCTTGTTCTAATGGATGTGCGGATGCCTTTGGTGTCTGGAATTGAAGCAACTATCGAGGTTCGGAAATTAGAACATTCACAGTCGTCAGTACCAATCATTCTATTAACAGCAGCTGTGACAGATGAGGATAGAAAAAATTACTTAGAAGCAGGTGTTGATTTGATTTTGCCGAAGCCATTTATGGAGGCTCAGTTGCTGGAAGGAATACTTTATGTATTAGGTAAAGGAGAATTTTCGATTCAGAACACAGCTGATAATATCAATGAAGAAATTAGTTTTGAAGCCTTAAAGCAAACTTGTGGCGATGATATTGATTTTTACCAAGAAATGCTCTCGACTTTAGATAAATCGATTGTAAATGCACAAATCAATTTGAAATCCGCTTTAGAAAGGACCGACTATAAATCCATGGCAGAGTTGGCGCACCGAGTATGTGCCCCTGTAAAACACATCAGAGCTAATCGACTCTATGCATTGTTTAAGCAGGTCGAAGTAATTTGCCGATCCGGAGATGATCTAGAAGATCTTACTGGCTTAATGGAAGAAATTAATAAAGAGGCTGTCGTCGTTTGTAATGAGATCAAGAATGAACTCTCCAATAGTTGAATAATTACAAAATTTAGTAATTTGGTGCATGCCTAATAATTTTAATCTTAAGCCGCTTTCGATTTTTGTTGTCGAAGATGATGAATGGTATAACCGTTTATTGTGTCATTCACTTAAATTAAATCCAGATTATACAGTTGAAGGATTTTTTTCAGGTAAAGATTTAGTGAGTTCATTAGAGAAAAATCCGGATATCATCACATTGGATTATCGATTACCTGATTGCCAAGGTGCAGATTTGTTTGAAAAGATCAAGTCTTTGTCGCCCAATACAGAAGTCATCTTCATATCGGAACAAGATGATATCGAAGTAGTGGTGGATTTGCTGAAAAAGGGGGCGTATGATTACCTTGTCAAATCATCGGACATTCGCGATCGTTTGCTGACTACTGTTGACCACATCCGAAAAAACCTTGGACTAAAAGACCGCATCGTAGGGCTTGTCAAAGAGGTACAACAGAAATATTCTTTTGAAAAAGACCTTATTGGACAGAGTGATGCAATCAAGCAAGTATATGATTTGATTGCTAAAGCCCTGAATACCAACATCACTGTTTCTGTCACTGGAGAAACCGGTACCGGAAAGGAGGTTGTTGCTAAAACGATTCATTACAATTCAAACCGAAAAGAAAAACCTTTTGTGGCTGTAAATGTCGCCGCGATTCCCAAAGAATTAATTGAAAGTGAATTGTTTGGACATGAAAAAGGGGCATTTACAGGAGCCTTAAATGCACGAAAGGGAAAGTTCGAAGAAGCGGATAGCGGGACATTGTTCTTGGATGAAATAGGGGAAATGGACCTCAACGCGCAAACAAAATTGCTGAGAGCTTTACAGGAACGTGAGGTCGTTCGGGTTGGAAACAACAAACCCATATCAGTCGATTGCAGAATAATCGTTGCAACCAATCGGAATTTACAAGATGAAGTTCGAGAAGGACGTTTTCGCGAGGACCTGTATTATCGCTTATTGGGGATCAATATTCATCTACCTCCTTTGCGCGAACGGGGTAAAGATGTTTTGGTTCTTGCTCAAGTATTTAATGAAAAGTTTTCGAAAGAGAACAATCTCGATATTAAGCCCTTTTCTACGTCGGCAAAGAATAAATTGCTGTCTTATTCCTGGCCAGGAAATATTCGTGAGTTAAAATCAATAGTTGAATTAGCTGTTGTCATGTCCGGTTCTGATGAAATTTCTGATCGCGATATTGTTATTGGCAATAGTTCTGATATTTTACCTGATCTGATCTCTGAGTCTCGAACGATGCGGGAATATATGATTCGTATTGTACAAGAGTATATGGTACGTTTTGATGGCAACACCAAGAAAGTTGCCGATGTTTTAGACATCGGCCAAACCACCGTTTATCGCCTTTTGAAAGAAGCTCAAGACTAAAAATAATCCTGTAAAGGTCGTCGTTTTGAAAACCGTTTTTTCAATTTGAAAAAATAACGACACACCGAAATTTCTGAATCCCTTTATTTTCAATGAATTAGGTTTTTTTTGTTCTTCTGGTACACAATTGGACTATATGTTAGCACTAAAACATTACGCCATGATACCAAGAAAGAAAGAGATTAAGATCTTCATAGTTGAAGACGATCTATATTACAACAGGCTACTCACGAAATATGTTGAGACACTTTGTAACGAGAAGGTATATCCTCAGTGTAAATTTGAGATTCGTTCTTTTCTCACTGCCCATGAGTGTATTGAACAATTAGAAGATGATGTATCGATTATGTTGTTGGATTATTTTCTTTTCAATGATGATGAAGAAGATATATTGACGGGAGAGGATGTGCTGACAGAAGTTCTTAAGTATTCACCTAATTGCAAAGTGATCATGATTAGTGAGTTGAAAAGTGCTCAAACGGTCATTCAACTTATGCATCAGGGCATATATGAGTACATTGATAAGAATGTGAGTTCAAGAGACAGGGTGGGATCTGTTCTTCAAAAAGCGGTCACAGAGCAACTACAAACACACGCATAATTAACTTAAAAATTAAAGTCATGAAATGGTTTTGGATACTATTATTCTGCACACCCATGGCATGGGCACAGAATGGAACGGGGTATGATTTTGCCATCGGATTAAGAGCCGGAGAAACATCAGGATTAACGCTAAAAAAATCGATTGGCAATTCATCAGCCATAGAAGGGATCATCGGATTCCGGCACTATGGCGGAAGTGTAACAGTGCTTTATGAAAAATACGTACCCGCTTTCAATGCAAAAGGATTGAATTGGTACTATGGATTGGGTGGGCACGCTGGATTTTATGAGCATCATCATGTAGTTTATTACCGTCATCATCGACATGGATGGTACAGGTATTACTACCATGACAATACCTATACGCTGGGAATAGATGGAATACTAGGTTTAGAATACAAAATTCCAAATACTCCGATTGCTGCAAGTTTTGACCTTAAACCGTTTGTTGAATTCGGAAACAGAGGAGGAATATTTTCACATCTAGATCCCGGATTAGGAATAAAAGTAGCTCTTTAATCAATTAATAACTTAAAACAAATAGTCATGAAAACAACTGGAAAATTTTTGGTAGCGTTACTTTCACTGATCATTTTATTGGTGGCTTGTAACAAAAAAGGTCAAACAGGTACAATGACCGTAAAAATGAAGGATAATCCTGTTGAATTTGAAGCAGTATACGTGGAGGTTCTAAGGGTTGAAGTGCAACACTCTAACAGTTCTGGTGGATCCAGCGGATGGATAAATCTTGAAACAGAAGCCGGCATTTACAATCTTCTTGAGTTGCAGAATGGGTTAACAGCAACTTTATCAGAGAATGTAACTTTGCCTGTAGGTAGAGTAAATCAAATGCGCTTGATTTTGGGTTCACAAAACTCAGTGCAAGTTGAAGGACAAGCATTCCCACTTCTGTTGTCTAGTCAGGATGAAACAGGCTTAAAATTCAATTTGAATGCCAATATCAATGCAGATCAGAACGTGGAGGTGTTGTTTGATTTTGATGCTGAAAAATCAATCGTGATCGAAGGCACCGGATCATTTCGCTTAAAACCTGTTATCAAGGTGGAAAGTGTTATTTATAACTAGAGTTAGGTAGAGTAGTAGTAGTCATAGTTAGGTAGTAAAGGGGGCTTTCCGCCAGGAAAGTCTCCTTTTTTTAGTTGTTTTTGTAACCGATAACATTTATTTATCTTTGAACATGCGCCTGATCCTCATGTTTGTACTTCTTGCTCTGAATTGTTCGGTAATCACTTTTGCTGAAACAATCGATACAACCATTCTTCGGATCGAAAAAATCAGTGAACCACGTAAAAAAACAATTCAATACGAGCATGCTTCAACGTATGCTTGGCGAACCGGCCAATATGAAAAGACGTTGGAGTACACTTCCAGAGGTTTGAAAATTGCGGAAGAAAAAAATTTTAAAGATTTACAAGCTCGTTTATTGAATAACAGAGGAATTGCCTATGATTATTTAGGGGATTATACTGCGGCACTTTCGGCGTATTTCAAAGCCTTGCGGATTCAGGAAAAACTGAACGATCAAAAGGTTGAAGCTCGCATCCTGAGTAATATTGGATTAATTTATTCGAATCAACGATTACCCGAAAAAGCATTAGCCTATCACAAAAAAGCATTGAAAATTCACGAGGAAGAACAGGATCTGGATGGAATTTCTGTGTCATTGAATAACATAGCTATCATTTATGCTATGCAGAAAAAATACCACAAAGCAATAGAAAATTACCTGGAATGTATTCGTATTGATCAATTGTTAGGTGATGAGAGAGGATTAGCTGATGATTACAACAATATTGGAATCTGTTACATGGATCTGGAGGATTACTCAAAAGCCATGGAGTATTTTCAAAAGGCACTCAAATTGCGAAAAACGCATAACAACCCATTGGGGGTATCTGAAACGCTTACGAATATCGCTACCGTTTATTTTAAACAAGACGATTTAACAACAGCGAGAGACTATTTTATCGCTTCACTATCCCTATCTGAGCAAATTGGCAGTAAAGAATCGTTGAGGTATGCCTACCACAACCTCTATCAGATCGAAGAGGAGCTTAACAACAAAGAAGCAGCATTTACGTATTTCAAGAATTACATTGCCTATCGTGACAGTTTACAAGATATAGGTCATACACGCCAACAAACCGAACTGGAGTTGAATTACAAACACGAAAAGGAAAAAGAGCGTGAGCGTTTTGAGCAAGAGAAAAAAGAAGAGCGTTTTAAATTGATTATCTATTCTGTTTTAGCAGTACTTATTCTCATTCTTTTCTTCTCAGCTTTGCTTTATAAGAGGTGGAAACAAACCCAAGAACAAAAAAAGATCATTGAAGAAAAAAATGAATTGGTTGAAAACAAGAATCGAGAAATTATGGATTCGATCAATTATGCGCGACGGATCCAAGTTGCTATTTTACCTTCACGTGAGTATATTTTGGACCGTCTCCCCAATCATTTTGTCATCTATGAGCCCAAAGATATTGTAGCAGGGGATTTTTATTGGTTGGTATCTACAGTTCCGGGAAGAGTTGAAGTCTCAGATTCTAAGGACGAAAATTACACGTGGTTGGCTGTAGCTGATTGTACTGGTCATGGTGTTCCGGGAGCATTGATGAGCGTGGTTTGCCACAACGCCTTGAATCGTTCATTGAGAGAATTTGAAAGAAAGAATACAGCCGACTTGCTCAATAAAACGCGTGAGATCATTATCGAGGATTTGTCAAAAAACGACATGCAAGTCAATGATGGCATGGATATTTCTCTTTGTCGGATTAATCATAATTCAGGTGAAATTGAGTGGTCAGGCGCAAATAGTTCCTTAATCATTTTCCGTTCACAGCAATCGGAATTGGAAGTGTTAAAAGGAAATAAACAACCAATCGGAGTGTATAAAGAGGTTCAATCGTTTTCAGCCGAAACAATACAATTGTCACCTGGTGATCGCGTTTATTTGTTTACGGATGGATTTGTAGATCAATTTGGTGGGCCACAAGGAAAAAAGCTGATGTCGAAACGCATGAAGGAATGGATTCTGCTGTCTTCACGTTTGGCACTTACCGAACAGCGCAGTTACTTAATGAAGGAATTCGATAATTGGAAAGGTGAACAAGAGCAAGTGGATGATGTGTGTATAATTGGTTTTGAGTTGTGATTGTTAAATTCATAAATAATTAGAGCCAAATTAATTATGAATATAGAAACGCCTGATTTAACTTTGTAAAAACATTTAGCATGAAAACTACCTTTTTTACCTGCCTTGTTATACTTTTTGGAGTATTAGCATGTTCTAAAACTAGTCCAAAAAAAGTGGAGAAAACAATTACTGATGGTAGCTGGAAAATCACTTTGTTTATGGAAGACAATGAAGATGAGACTTATTACTTCAATGGCTTTGTATTTACCTTCAAAAGTGACAACACAGTTAGTGCAGTAAATGGTTCAACAACGATAAATGGAACGTGGAAATTGGAGAAAGAAAGTGATGACGACAATCCGAAACACACGGAGTTAATCTTGAATTTTCCAGTGCAAAATAATTTCGATGAGTTGAACGATGATTGGCACGTTATTAAACTCGAAAGTAAGCGCATCGAATTGGAAGATGTATCTGGCGATGGTTCAGTAGACAGATTGATATTTGAGCGAATTTAACAGTGCCATCTTCAGAATTGAGTTTTTAGGTAAAAGATTATTCTTATCTTGATACGCAAAGCTTAACAGTATGACACTCGAACAGGAAAAAGTAAATCTAGAGAATTTCGCAAACCTATCAATATTGAGTCCGACGATTCCGAAGGACAGAAAAGTGATCGCTGAAGGTGATTCTTGGTTTGATTATCCGCTGCAAAAGGATATCATCGATCACCTGAGACAAATGGGTTATGCTTTGTATCGGAGGAATAATCTGGCTCGTTATGGTGATACCCTTGAGAATATGGTGTTTGGCACCGATTTTACGATCAACAAGAATGAACGCTATGTAGAGAATCATGGACCACGGAGTTTAGATGCTACTTTGTCGGCAATTGCAACCTATAAACCGCGTTTTGTGTTGTTTAGTGCAGGTGGGAATGATATTGTTGGAGAAGAAATGATTCGCTTTTTGAATCACGTTCGGTCAGGACACGAACTTTTCAAACGTGATGAATTTGTTCGTCATGTGAATGTGAGCATGAAAAATGCGATTGAGCGATTCATAACCGAAGTCCATCGCGTTGATCCAAACATTGATATTTTAATGGACGGTTACGATTACCCAATTCCAAATGGTAAAAGGATTAATTTAGCGGGGATAATAAAAAAGGGCCCTTGGTTACTTTCGAATATGGGCGCTAAAGGAATTACTTCAAGAGCCACCCAAGATGAAATCATCAAGGAAATTGTTGACATCTTCAACGCTATGTTAGCGGATTTAGATGTTTCAAATCAACGATTTCATCATGTCAATCTTAGGGGCATGTTTAGGAAAGACGAGGACTGGCACAACGAAATCCACTTGAAACGGGAAGGGTATAGGCGAGTTGCCGAGGAATATCATAAAAAAATCCAGGCAATTCTTGGGCGAAATCCTCTTGTATGAGCCGGAAAAGTGGGCTTTAAAATGTAAGTCCCACTATTATTTCATGTGACCCGCGACTGATACTACTGAGTTTATTTGTTGTAATATCGTAAGCATAACCCAATCGGAATTTTTCTTTAAACCGATAAGAGGCATTTACACAGATTGCATCTGAGATGCGGTACCCTGCCCCGAAGGTTAAAAATTTCTTATAGCTAGCCAAGACATGAAGTTGTGCGGAAAGCTTGACAGCATCACTTACTGCAATGAATTTAGGTTGAAGCATCCATTTTTCGGCGAATTCAAAATCATAGGCAGTGGTCAAATAGTAATGACGGGCAGCTTGATAAAAACTCATTCTTGGTGCATTCAATCCGGTTGAACTGAGACCAACTGTCAGGTTTTCCTTTTTGAAATGCAGACCGAAATCACATATAAATGTAGCTTTCGTGAAGCTCTTTAACGGTTCTTGAGATGAGGTTGGAAAGATAAGCTGACTACCATCGAAGCTATAGATCAGTGCTCCAGCTGCCAGTCCAAATGACAACGTAGACTCATTTTTAAATTTGATGTGATAGGCGTATGTGGCTACCGCTTTGTTCACTTTTGAAAACCCAATGCTTCCTCGCATATAGTTGATTCCAAAACCACTTTTCCATTTATCCACTTTTGCTCCGTAGGTTCCAAGTTGTGTATCAGGAGCACCATTCACGCCAATCCAACTCCATCTTCCAAGTAAATTTACCTCATGGTTGTGATTCAGTCCTGTAACAGCTGGATTGTAGGCTTGATTGGAATGCCAGAAATGGGTAAAAAGGGGGTCTTGTTGTGAGAATGCTACGTTAAATAAGAATAAAACCCATGCTAGTGTGAAGTACCTTTTCATATGTGTCTTAAACAAACATGCAAGCCAAAAAGTTACAGTTCTTGCTGACTGTAATTTGTACTTTTGCACAGAAAACAATTGCATGAAGAATATTTCCGTTGTGGCCGCTGTGATTATGCATGAACATAAGATTTTATGTGTTCAGCGCGGGCACTCCGATAAAACTTACGTTTCAAATAAATGGGAATTTCCGGGCGGAAAAATTGAAGAGAACGAAACACGCATACAAGCCTTGCACCGTGAGATTCGTGAAGAACTAACTATGGAAATTGCAATTCAAGCGTTCTTTATGAACATTCAACATACGTATTCGGATTTTCACCTGTCTATGGATGTGTACCTTTGTGAGAGTGCTACCAATCAACTTCAGCTCCAAGAACATAAATCCTATAAATGGTTGACCATTGAGGAACTTCCTTCATTGGATTGGGCTGAAGCTGATATTCCTGTGGTGGATCGGCTTATCAAAAAAGATTTTCAATGAGCTGAAATTATTTCATGAGAATCAACTCAGCTTTCTCCATTCCGACTAACCAATGCTCAACATCTATTGGAATTTGAACAATGTCTCCCTGATATAAGTCTTGTTTTTCACCTTGAATTGTTTCGTAATGAATTTTTCCAGAGACACAGATCAGAATTGCAGGTACGGCTGTTTTGTGTTTTTTTAATTCTCCACCCGCTTCAAGGTGAATGGAGAGCAAGGTTCCTTCTCCGCCTTTGATTAAGGGTACAATGGAAAGTGCTGTTTGCGAAGTGTGGAGTTCAGAAAGGTTCATGGAAAATGAATTATAAAATGGCGTGAATTATCAAATTTCCATAAAGGTAGATGTAAAACAAGAGAAGGCCAACCGAAGTTGACTTTTTTCAGCTTGTCATCTATGGTTTCCTTTAAAACTTCCATTCGAAATTCAATCCAATCCTTTTAAGAATAAACTTTTTCCCATTGTTTATTAGTTTTTCAACAAGGCGTCCATCAGTTTAGTATTTATGTAGTAATTCGTTTTCCCCAGCTTATGCTTGAAGAGTACCTTGTCTTCGGCCAATTGATTCAAATAGCTTGCAGCAGTGATCCGGGTAACCCCCAATTCATTCTGCAGGAATTCGATTTTGGTATAAGGTTGTTTGAACAAGTGATTGAGTAGTTCCTGACTGTAGAACTTATAATTGTCTCGGAGCGTGATCTTCATTTCTTGCATTTCCTTCTTGATCACATTCACCAGGCGAATAGTATCGTAGGCAGTTTCCTCCACAGCACTCAACATGTACAAGATCCATTCTTCCCAATTCCCCTTGTCGCGAACACCTTGCAACAAAGCATAGTATTTGCCCTTGTTCCGAATGATATAGCGACTAAGATAAAGAATAGGAATATCCAAAAGATCATTCAAGACCAGGTAGAGAATATTGATGATACGACCGGTTCTTCCGTTGCCGTCATAGAATGGGTGAATACTTTCGAACTGAAAATGAATGATCGCCATTTTTACAATAGGATCAAGATCCGTCAAGGCATCATTGTTCATGAAGATCTCCAGATTCGCCATCAGATCGCGAATGTCATTATAGTCTTGTGGCGGTTCATAGACGATCTCACCCGTTTGCTGATTCTTCAATGAGGTTCCTGGAACTCTTCTCAGACCCGCATTATTCTTCTCCAGAACTTCCTGTATTTCGATAATATTATTGGTTGTGAGTACCTTGTTCTTTTGAACTAAACCGTACCCTCGCTTCAATGCGGAAACGTAGTTTTGAACCTCCTTTGTTGCAGGTGACACCAAATTATCCAGACCCAAAGATCCTTTGAACAATTCATCATGCGTGGTCACAATATTCTCCACCTCAGAACTATCCTTTGCCTCCTGGAGTGTAAGCGTATTGATCAAAATATCCTGACGCGGAATAGTCAATGCCACTCCTTTTAATTCAGCAAGCGCACGATGAGCTCCAGCCAGTTTCTTTAGAACGGGCTTCGTCTCATACTCTACATTATACGGTAATTCAGTTGGTTTCCAACTCATTTCAACCAATTTAGCGTTTCGTTATCGTGAATATTAGTTGTGTATAAATACGTTTACTTTCTATGTACAACGACGAAAGATACATTTTATATGTATAGAAAATACGTTTTTTTATACATAATTATAGAATGATATCAACAAAACTTAATTTTTTATACATGAACGATCTTGGTAGAAAAGGAAATATCGTCTTCCTCCTTGGCTTCACAGTTACAGAAAAACATAATTGGGATCACCGCAGCTTGTGTTTATGCTCGCCTGCTAAATCGCTCAGGCTGCGGGCTTGTCACAGTTTTTGAGAAATCCACCGGTAGTGTCGTTTGGCCCCGTGCCTCTACCAAACCGCACTTTCGCTCTTTATTCTATGAACGTTTTTTGGAAGTCAAAAGTGTTCATGCCGTCCACTCCGTGCCTCTGTTTCCGCCATTTCACACACTTGAAAAAATCTTTTCTTCGATCTTCAAAAACTTCCAGTCTTCAGTTTCGTGCCTGCCCTGAGCCTGTCGAAGTGCCAAGCCCTTGTGTTTACAACATAGGTCGCTCACGTTCCCCGTCAGCTGACGGGTCCCTCTTTGGGCTTCCACCTTCGCTCTGCTCGTGGCGGCTCGCGCATTTCGTTCACCCTTCGTTCGTTCCTCTCTTCGGTTTCTCTCCATACCCCACACTTAGTCAGCTGTTCCGTAAGGCTCCACAGCTTGCCCTTCGTTTTCCTACGCACGGGTTTATGGGAGTCAGATCATTTCTTTCATTCTTTGATCAGTTCCTCCTCTCAATTTAATCTCATCAATGATTTGTTTCGCATAATGAAGTTCACCAAATTCTTTTCAGGATACATATACGCGCAAGGTGCTCCGAAACTCCAGCCGGATCAGTTCAAACAACTAATGAACCTCATCCATCTGGAAGGACAAACGGCTGGTATTGATCGTGTAATTGAGAAATTCAAACAAATGGATAACCTGAATAAGTAAGAATTTGTTAAAATGAGTAATTTCAATCGTTCACTGAATTTTTCAAACAATTCTCTCAGTATGAACTGCCGAATCATTGAATTCGTTCTCCATAAACTTTCTCTTTACTCATTACATCCTGATATATTGTACTCTTAACGTCAATATACCATTTGTTCTGTTTTTTATCGTAAAACATTATGTACGTGTCATCTGGAGTAAGTTCTAATTTACATTTAAGTGAGTTTTCTGAATCAGAAAGAATATTCAATTTACCAACTTTATTATCAGTAAATTCCTCAACAGAATGTTCTACATTTTCCTTATTTTTTTCGGATGTTGCATCATGATTGATCACTATATCATGAAACAGAATTTTTACTTTAGCTTGTTGAAGCTTTGAGTCAAACGTTATATGGTAAATCACTTCAGTCCTTCCATGGGAAAAATCAAACTTGAATGTTCCAATCATTAGATTTTCTGGGGAATTTTGCTCAATACTAATAGATTTTTTAATGGACCCCTTATTTTCAATGTTTTGAGTATTATCTGTTTCATTTTGACAACTAACCGTAGAAAGGAAAATAAAACAAATCGAAAATTGTAGTAGAAAGTGACGCATATTAAGTTGTTATTCAATAACAAATATATTGTAAAATTAATGTATCAATTCATTTCAGTAATAAATGTTTATCCATTAGGAGAGATTAATCGATCTTTATTAGAAAAAAGTCGGTTATCAGTCGTGTGATTGAGAAATTCAAACACATCGACAATCCTCAGAAATATGATTTTGTTAAAGTAGATATCGCGAAAAACATCGATGAGGTATCTAAAGGACTAGAACCAAAAGAGCTTCTTGAATCGTGGAATCATTAATGTCTTTGGCTTTCTGTGCATACCTTCCCCATTCTACCAAAATGTCATGTATCACAACAATCCGGCAGTCATCAAATCCATTCTCGAATTTATGTCTCAAAAAGAATTCATTATTCATGCACGTTATATTCGTCATCAAATCCACAAATTATAATCTGGTACCAATCGTCGTGCAATTATTGTTAGATTGTATCGATGGTGTTGTTATCATTATCGACAAAGATTCTTCTAAATCAATCATTTTATCATCATTAAACCTGATCTAGAATAAATTTATTGCACATTGTTTTTTTAATTTATTTTGTTCTGATTTTTATTAAACTATTATGACTTTACACATTAGTAAAAAACTAGTTTGGTCAATTTTATATGGATTTATTTTAAGTTCAATACTCATTTTCATTCTTCAATTCGTAAATGAAATAAATTGTCAACTAATACCAATTCGTCAAATTTTCGCGGATTATGATGTATTTGATGAATATAATCTTCAAATCGATAATTATATTGTAGAAAAAGAAAATGAATTGATTAATTCACCAAAAAAATCAAATGGTAGTCTTGAGGAATTTTATTTAGGTAATTCTGAAGAACGAGAACTTGAAAACCTCAAAATTTGGAATAAAGCGCGTAACAAAAGATTACAGTATATTCCTATACAAATCGACAGCTGTCAGCAACAAGCTTATACAGACGATTATATAACTTTCTTTGGAGACACAGTTGCAAATAATTTCCAACTAAAATCAAAATCGAAAGTATACTCTTATTCTGAAAAAGAAATAAAAAATGAATATCCCAACACCATAGTTCATCCTGATCAATACTTGTCAATAGAAGATTATTCTAAACTTATTGGTGAGAGACAAATTCCAAAATTAATTACAGAAACAAGATATCGAGTATTTGAAGATAGGTTCACTCAATGCGATTGTTTAGAGTTTTCAAACACTACAAAATTGCGATTTAATGCATTCATGAAAGATTGGGAGTTTGTATTAATTTTTGGTATAGTTATAGGAATGTTTATTCACTGGATAAGAACTAAGAAATTTAAAATAATATTGACTAAATAGCTCTAAATCTATTTTGACAAACAATCGCCACTTTGCTTAAGGCAAGTTAGGCCCCGGTCGTTGCTGGCCAAGTTCAAGCCCTCCGGGTTTTTAAAAAAATCTCCACCCCAATTTATTCTTTCTTCATCATTTCGCCATCCCTTCGAAATGTAAATCCATTTGGTTTCAATTTGAATCTGTAGAGGGTAGTATTTTTTCAAAAAAACTTGTCCTGCTGCCGCCCTTTGCCCTTTTGGTTGCCTAAGCAAATTGCAGCCAGCAGTTCTGCGTGTGGTTTAATAAAAATTTCGCAAAATGAAAAAACAAGAAAGACAATTAAAGATCGGTTACACGTTCCAAAACCGCGCTTATCATCAGATGGTTGCGATGCCGGAAATCAAATTATGTGGAAAATGGTTAGCAGAATCGGGATTCGCAGAAGGTCAAGAGGTTAGGATTATAGTTGAATATAAAAAATTGATTATTGTTCCAAAAGAAAAAGGGAGTTAACTAGCGTTTGCTCCCCGTTTAATCTAACCTACCTTTTACAACTAAACCTGTTCGAAATTAATAATTTATTACCTTCAAAAACTTTATTAATTTGAACCTCATTTTATTTTTTACACTTTGAATTATTTTGGGCAAATAAATGCAATTCTAAAAGATGGTTCCGAACCTTTCACGAATGGTGAAAAACCAATTGAATTTAAATTAATCGACTTTTGGAGGTGGAACACATCTGATTTATTGAGTAACGCAATGCGTGGTCGTTTAGCTGAATTTATTGTAGGAACGGCTGTTGGTTGTAATTTGAAAGTAGTTAGAAACGAATGGGACGCTTATGATTTATTATCTGTTCATGGTGTTAAGATAGAGGTCAAATCGTCATCTTATTTGCAGAGCTGGACTCAAAAAGGTTTTTCTAAAATTTCTTTCTCAATCAAACCGGCTAAAATTTGGAACCCAATAACCGGAATGTATTCAGAAACCAAAAGTCGATCAGCAGATTTTTATGTTTTCTGCCTACTTAATCATAAGAATTCTAAAACAATAAATCCCTTAGATTTGAGTCAATGGGATTTTTTTATTGTGCCAACCTCTTTTTTGAATGCTCATTTCAATGAAGCTAATACAATTTCTTTGAATAAACTGCAATCCCATTTTAACTCTATTAAATATGACGAACTTGCTTGCTTCGATTTTAAAATGAACTCTATTCTATGAAAATTGTTTCTTGGAATTGTAATATGGCGTTTCGAAAAAAAGCCAATCAAATACTTGCTGAGGATCCTACAATATTAATCGTTCCGGAATGTGAAAATCTCGATCGTTTGGATGTTGATTCAATGATTCAAAAACCCAGTGACATGTTTTGGTTTGGAGACAATCCGAATAAAGGTCTTGGAGTATTCACATTTGACAATTATAAAATCGAAAAGCTAAACGTACATAATCCTGAATTCAGGTTCATTCTTCCTCTTAAAATTTCAAATCCTGATCAAACGTTTATCGTCTTTGCTGTTTGGACTCAAAAACCATCAACCAACGATTTTTATGTAGCCCAGATCTGGAATGCTTTAAATTATTACTCGGAAATTCTACAAGAAGAAAATATTATTATTGCAGGTGATTTTAACAGTAATTCAATTTGGGATAAACCACGGAAACTTGCCACACATGGGAATACAGTAGCATTTTTGAAAGAAAGGGAGATTACTAGCGCTTATCATCACTTTCATGAATTAGATCACGGAAAAGAAAAGCACATGACACATCATTTACAACGTAAAATTGAAAAAGGTTTTCACATTGACTATTGTTTTGTTTCTTCATCTTTCATCAACAAATTGCAATCAGTCTCCGTTGGTGATTATGAAACATGGTCCTTATTAAGCGATCACAACCCATTGATAGTAGAAATTCAAGATTGATTCATAAACTGAATTCAAAAAAAAACGTCTTCCGGATTCCGAAATACGAGTTCCATTTTAAATGTCCATTTTCTTTCTTATCAAAGACATTTTTTCATGTAATCGGGAATGATCCAGAAGGCCTTTTCAACTAGGGTTTCTTCAAGGGCTAACATTTCGAGATTTGAGCTACTAATTTGACTTTTATAAATTTCGAGTAGTTTATGATCGGACAAATACTTGAAAGTGTTTTTTGCATTATTATAAATTTCCAAATCCCTTTTTACGTTTTTTAAAAATTCATTGTTTTCAGAGGTAAAAGCATCATGTTGATTCGTTACTTTAACTTTTTTTAGAAGCCATCTCGAAATAAAGAAAGCGACTAAGAACATAAATATCAACCCAATCCAATCGGCACCCTTTATCTCTCCATTCCCTAGGTCAGACAAATGAAGTAAATAGCAAATAATTATGCTGAGAATAATGCTAATTATATTCGTCATGTAGATTTTTTACTAAAAATATATATCTTATTAGAGGAAAACTTACCTGCCAAACATTTTAGTCCCCAACTTTTTGACTTGATCCTTTTTAAGTCAATGATTGCCTATAAATTGGGTTAATGTAAAAAGCCAGCTTTATAGCTGGCTTTTAATTTGGGCTCCTCCTCTTGGGCTCGAACCAAGGACCCTCTGATTAACAGTCAGATGCTCTAACCGACTGAGCTAAGGAGGAATGTTTTCGTTGCCGAAAAGCGAATGCAAATATAAGGAAAGAATTAATTTTTAAAAGAAATCAGCAAAAAAAATTGAGAAACTTTACTCAAATTTTTTTCTAGAAGTCATCTTCATCCAACGTGAAGTCATCCAAACTGCCATCGAATGTATCGTCATCTTCCTCTTTGTCAACGAGATCCTCGCAATTTTCGTCATCGCATTTGGCTGGACGCAAAATGTTCGTTTTCGAAACATTTAAGCGAATTTCTGTTCGAATGAATCCATCTTCTTGAGGATAAGCTTTTGCAAAAGGCGTTCCTTCCAATTCAACCAAAGCTCCTTTTTTCAAAAAATCCAAAATGCGAAGATTAGCACCGTCCTTTTTCCAGATCGTACAATTGACCCAAGTAGTTTTGGTTTTAGTCTCTCCGTTGCGCTTGTCGCGCCAGTTTTTGTTATGTGCAACCGGAAAGTTGATCGCGATAACACCGCGTTCCATGTTTTTTACAACAGCATCCTTTCCAATATTCCCGATAAGTCTAGTTTCAAAAACTGTAGCCATGAAGCATGATTTTAGAGAGTGAAAGTAATCAAATCAAAACAGAATTCACAATCTGTTTATATTTTAATGATGTAGGCATCTTTGAAACCATTTTTTTTTGCCTTTTCCAAGTCTTTTTCTGCCGCTTCTTTTTCGGTATATGGCCCACTTGTGTAGCGATATTTGTAGGCATTCGAAGTGTCTAACTTAGTTCGAGTCACCTTGAGTCCTGTTTTTTTGAATGCCTCGGCATCCGTGTCCATTGGTTCTTTGGATGACATCAACTGTATATGATAGGTCCCCTCTCCTTTTTTGTCATCTGTACTTTCAGTTGCGCTTTTCACAAAAGAAATAGAGGGATGATTGGTTTGTAGTTGAGTTCGGATAGCACGAAACATGGCAGATGCAATAATATCCTGACCGTATTCGGTATTGAGAAAATTTGCCTCTTTTTCGTTCGTTAAGAATCCACATTCTACCAATACACTTGTCATTTTGGTGTATTTCAAAACCTGAAGAGAATGATTTCTGTCGTTACCATCTTTCACTCCGCGTGATTTTCTTCCGGCTCTTGTTGAAAATTCTTTTTCGAATTCTCGAGCCAGGTTGACAGACAATTTGGACTTTAAATTATGTACATGAGATTCAGTTCCGTTTACAGCCTTGCGTGCATTGGCATTGCAATGAACGGAAACAAAATAATCTGCTCCGTTGCTATTTGCTTTTGTGACACGGTCATCCAGAGAAGGAAAAGTATCATCTGTTCGCGTATAGATAACCTGAACATTTTTCAAGTACTTCTCCAAATACGCCCCTACTTTTTTCGCAATTATCAAGTTGATTGCCTTTTCAGGGAGATGATTACTGTTATCCGACAAATGCCCGGGGTCGCTTCCTCCATGACCGGGATCTATTACGATGTTGATCTTAGTTTGCGCCGGTACTGGCTTGAATGAACTGGTCAAAAGGATCAGTCCAACCGCTAAACATATCGATAGAACTCTCATATTACAAATTTAAAGCAGAGTCTTTTTTTGTTTTCTTTGTATTGAAAAGCTTACTTACAATGAATTGTTAATTTCGATCATGGGAAATCGCAAAGTGGCACTGGTTGAATTGGGAGCATCGCATGATGAGTGTGTACTATCTCAACTTGTTGCGCTGAAAAGTGTTGGGTGTCATGTTACCGTGGTTGCACTGAAAGAAGTGGTAGATCGAAACCAATTTTGGGAAGAACTTGTGGATCAGTATCACCTTCTTGATTTCCCAAAAACGGCGATTGGCGATTTCTTGCTAATGAAAAATTTAAATCGGTTTTTCAAGGTAAATAAGATCGAGACAGTTGTGTTGAATACGGCACAAGGTGGTCATGTTCGAAACCTTTGTTTGACCGCATCAAGAAGAACCCAGTTTGTTGGAATTATCCATACTTTACGAAAATTCGAAGGGAGTTTTACTCAGAAGATCATTCACCGAAAGATTAAAAATTATTTGGTGCTAAACGACTTTTTTCTTGAACGGATTCTTCCTCCTAAAGGCTGTAAAATAGAGTCATTTTATCCACTGCGTTTTCCGGATTTTCCAAAGGAGAATTTAAAAAAAAATAAAGAAGAACGTTGGGTAACATTAATTGGTGGGGTAGAAAACAGACGTAAGGACTTGAATGGCAGTTTGGAGTTAATGCAAACAACAAAAGATTTAACTATTAAATTCATTTTTTTAGGAAAAAGTGATCCGGCTAAAGATGAAGTGAAGCTTTTTTTAGATCAACTTCATAAGTATAACTTAATGGATAGAGTCGTCTTGTTCAATGATTTTGTTTCACCACAAGCGTTTGATGCCTATTTGAAGAAAAGCGATCTTATTTGGCCAATGGTTCACCCCAACACCCCAAGTGCACAGGAGTATTTTCGCAACCAGATTTCTGGAGCAATCAATGTGGCTTTTGCGTATAAGATTCCTTTATTTGTGCATGAAGAATATACCAAAGATTGGAAAGATCTTCATTCCGCCTCGTCTTATTCACTAGAAAGTTTCAAAATGGATCTTTGTCAAGCTTTTGAGGATCTTCCTGATAAAAAGCAACTTTTGGAAAACAATCCCAAATTCGATCCGAAGTTTCAAGAAAGGAAATATGTTTCATTTGTTCTGGGATTGAACAAGGATTAAATGAACAGACTTAATTTTTTTAAAAAAATACAAGCATGAATCACTTAGTTGTTTTTGTAATTGTTTTTTCGTGCATTAATTTCACTTCTTTTTCTTTCGCAAAGAAACAAGAGTTTAGCTTTGTTTTTACCGGAGTTGATGCATATTCCAGAAATAAAACAGGAGGAGTCACAATTGCGATTTATTCTCAAGAAGGTGATTCGATCTACGCGAACATGCTAGGAAAAAACGGGGTGCTCGAAATTACACTGGAGCTTGAATTACGGGCTCATAAGGTTAGTATGATTGATCCGAGTTCTAAATACATGAATTATTCATTTGATATTTATTTGAACAAAAAATTTAGGCAACAGTCAGTACAGATAGATCTGTATCCATCAGAGAAAACACTGAAAGAATGGATTGAAAAAGAGGATGAAATTTATGGAGATGAGCATTCCGGTTCTCTGGCGAGAGATTTGAATAATGAAACAAGCATCTGTGGTTGTTCATTTGATGAAATTGAAGATGCAACATTTGGCACTGAGCAATCTGAATTATTTAAGTACATCAGCAGATCAATAAATTATCCTCAACAATCAATTGAAAATGGGGAACAAGGAAGGGTATACGCCAAATTCATCGTTGAATCCAATGGGAAGATTTCACATGTGGTTATCGAGCGTGGGGTTTCGCCATTAATTGACGCTGAAACAATGCGAGTTATTCGGCAAATGCCCTTATGGAATCCAGCTATCTGCAAAAATGAAAAAGTTCGAATGGTTGTTCGAATCCCGGTAGCGTACAGTTTGAATTGACGAAAGTTGTTGACGTGATTTTTATGGTCAGACCTTAGGTTTAGCATTATTTTTGATCTTGTTTCGAAACAAAAATCTCATTATGAATAGAATCTTACTTTTCGTTTTTGTTCTTTCTTATTTTTGTTCCTTTTCTCAAGGAACAGCTGGTATTTACAAAGTCCGCTGGCATGTAGATAAGCGCCTCACCAATAATTTCACTGTAAATAATGGATTCGGAAATCAAAACAATCTTAATATTCCACCACAATTGTATGATTCAGTGGTAAATCGAATTGTACAGGTTGTTACTCATGATTTACGTACTGATACTCGCATGTTGTACCTGACAAACGACAGAGGTAATCAGCTGCTTACACCTACACGAATTGATCAAGTAGGAGGATTGCCGAGAGGCACAAAACGCAAAGCCATGCAAGCTGAATACCTTGAGTATTATGTAAAGTTCAGAATTCGCGTTGGGGTGACAAAGACAGGTACTATTGGCAATGAAACAGTGAATTATTCTCGATTAAGACCTTATGTCCGTGTTAAAATGAAGGCCAAAACCTTAAATCGTTTTCAAACGAAACGAAAGTCAATACGCAGAGGAGGTTTTCCAAGTATTTCGAGTGTTGAATTTCAATTGGGTGGTACAACCATGACCAATAACAACGCACTACCCATAGAACAAATTGTCGACATGGTATTTAAGGGTCTTGACAAATTTGATGAGAAAATCAAGTGAGGGGAGGTTTCCTATAAATTCACAACCCTTTGTTGTTATCATTCGTTCTTAGCTGAGAATGTGCAAACTATATTATGTACATTTGCTACGTAAAACTCAATGTAAATACTATGAAAAAACTATTACTATCTATTATCACAATGACATTATCGGTTGCTGCAGTGAATGCACAATGCACGCCGGTTAACTGCCAATCTGAATTAACTTATCCAGATTTAGGCGGTGTTTGTGACACAATGCTGTTGGACGGTACGATCAATACGGCATACAGTGACTTTGAATCTTTTGTAATTACTGGAGCATGTTTTGATGCCGGACTAATTGATGAAAGTCAAGCCGGAACAGTAATTAAGATTAAAACAATTAAGAACTTTTCTTACAGTGGTATGCCTGCTGGAATTTCTGGTCAGACAAATCAATCCTCATATACATCTCCCGGAACAATGAATTCAAACAACACACAAACTTTAGCAGGATGTGTTTCCTTCACTGGAACTCCTACTGAAATGGGGGTGTTTAATATAACAATGGACTTTTTGGTAGATATTCTTTTGTGTGAATTCTTTTGGCTAGAGCAGTCTAATAATGCAGCATCTTATGTTTTATGGATGACAGTTAAACCAAATGCGGCATTTACTGGTTTGTCAAATAATTATTGTGTAACGGACAATACGCCTGTAAATCTTACCATTACAGGAACATCAGGGGGTGCTTTTTCGGGACCCGGTGTATCCGGAAACACATTTACACCATCTGTAGCAGGTGTTGGAACACATGAAATCCAATACATTGTTTCGGCACAACAAGGGGCAGCAGTGGCACCAGCATCAGATACTATGACAGTTATTGTTGAAGTGTTTGCAGATGGAACAACTTTCTACGAAGATGCAGACGGAGACGGATTTGGTGATCCTAACTCAACGGCAACTGGTTGTACAATTCCAACAGGATTCGTGTCTAACAACTTGGATTGTGATGATACTAATCCAAATATCCATCCTGGCGCAACTGAAATTCCAGATAATGGTATTGATGAGGATTGTAGTGGTGCGGATGCAACATCTAGTATTGAAGAATTGGCTGCAACGAAATTGAATGTTTACCCAAATCCGTCGAATGGAATGATGACCGTGAATTTCAGCGATATTCAGATCAATTCTATCACTGTAACTGATTTGAACGGTCGTGTAGTTTCTGCACTTGAGGTAAATGCAACAACCATTGATGCGAACTTGTCTGAATTAAAAAATGGATTGTACATTATGAATGTAGTTTCTGAAAAAGGAGCAGTTCAAAAACGCATTGCGATCCAGAAGTAAACTGATCTTTAAGAATAAAAAAGGGTTGAGCCGAATGCTCAACCCTTTTTTGTTTTCTCTCTACACTCTACACTATCCGTTGAAATCTGTCCATCATTTTTTATTTCGAACTCAGGTCAAATTAGATAACCATCAATTAAGGATTTGTCGCACTGTATTCTTGATTTGCAAAGAGATATCATCTGTTGGTAAGTCATTATCATCTACACCAAATGGATCTTCGATTTCTTCTGCTAACACCTCCATGCTGACCAGAACATAAAACACAAATGTTGCAATCAATGCAGAGTAATAACCAAAGAGATTGACAAAGGCAAAAGGAAGGGTTGTAACGTAAATGATAAATTCGCCAATTCAAATTGTACACATTTTTAATTCAAATCGTACAAAAATTAGCCGGGACAAATACAGCCCGGCTTTTTATTTAAATGGCGCTTAAATCAAATTTAAAGTTCGCTGTGAGCACTTCCGTCTTCTGCTTGCGGACACCAGACTTGGCATTCACTGATACATTCTGTTTAATTTCTATTTGATGCCAACCATGCTCACGGACAAACTCCTTAAGAACAGGACTTGGATAGCTGCTTAGTATGAACTTACCTTCAATGCTACTTAGCAATGTAAGCAGCTGAGTATAATCATCCAAGGAGTAGCCGTCATAGTGACCACAGTCACTGTTGTAGTATGGTGGATCACAATAGAACAACGCATCTGCAGTATCACGTGAACGTATGATTCTAACAGCATCAGCACACTCTATTTGAACATTCTGAAGGCGTATTGCCAGATCTTCTGTAAAAGAAGCCCTCTTATTCGATATTTTGACGCTGGTTGTATTCTTACCTATATCATAGCCCCAAGATGAATCTAGCATGCCTGCAAAGCCCTGAGAAGCTAATACCCAGACCGCCCAAGCCCGATCAATCTTAGAAAATAAATGCGGGTTTTCATACATCGTCTTGGCATCACGGTGAAGCTGGCGTGAATGTAATGAGATCCGGATGCGTTTCTCCAGGTCAATGAAATCATTCTTTACACAATCATAGAAATTGATTAGTTCACTATTCGTGTCATTGATTACTTCTACACCTGATGGCTGCTTTGCCCAAAACACAGCACCTCCTCCAACGAAAGGCTCACAGTACAACCTGTGATCAGGAAGAATTGGTAAAATAGTACTTACTAGCTTTTGTTTTCCCCCATAGTAAGTAATTGGGGTTTTCATTCTTGTTTTGCTCATTTTACTTTTATTTAGATATCTTTGTTATATCCCAACAAAAAAGCACGTTACATGCAATTGAAGGACTTTACGCCCTCGGTTATGCATTAACGTGCTTTTTATTTTTGTTGGGAAACCTGAATAAAAGCCGGGGGCGTCTCTTACCCCTATTTGCTATGGATGTACCTCTATAAACAATGAGGTGTTGTCAAGCAAATCATCCGCTTCATTACCGCTTGAATCACGAGTAACTAGTTCAACTCGATAATTATTGATACGCTCCAACCAAGCTGTACCTCCGTTCTTTATTCCGGAAATTGTCCACATAATCTTGGTGGCATCAGGAAAGATGATGATGAGATCATCCGCATGATCAAGGCGATATCTGCCTTGTGACACTCTTGTCCAAGGGCGTGTAGTCGGGAAATCATTCTCTTTAAGAAACGTAGGCATTCCTGGATTAGATGTTCCACTTTGTGACAGATTAGCTGCATAACGAATTATTCCCGAAATATCAGGTAGATTCTCCGCGATAATGGTATAATAATTCTTGGCAGCAGAATACTGAGTATAACCGGAAGGAACAGATGATGCAACTGTAATTTTCGCCTTACGGTATTGATATGTGTTGAAATTCAAGGTTGATTGAAAGACCTTATCACCTGCAGCATCATAAGATAACTCTAAATCAAAGTACTCGAACTGACCGCCTCCAGGCTCCGGATATGACTGAGCCTCAAAAACACATATTTCTCCGCCAATTGATACAAATCCAGAAGTAATTGACACTGTACCTGCAGCAACACTTCTTGAGCATCCACTAAGAATCACAGCAGTTGAATTCGTTATGCCAAATGGGCTCATAAGTGCTTTAAATGCTTCTCGGTAACCCGCATCGATCCATCTGAAATCATCCAATACTAATGGAAATCCACCATTATCTGTTGTTTTTAAAAGATTCATATAATTTCAATTTTATACCGTTTAGCGGCGTGTTTATATTTGTTTAAATAGAATTTCATCAAATCAATATTGAATTCGACAGCTTCAGGAACATTGACAATAAAATCAAACTGGCTTACCTCAGATTGATTGAATAAATAAACAGGGGATTCGTCCTCAGTGTCATTGAAAACATATAATGGCTCATTTCCTTCTGATTGCTGAAACAGATACGTTTGCTCAATGAAATCGGCATCGGTTATGTATATACCTCTGTCTTCCGGGTCAAACTGATCATTTAGCAAATGTTCGAGCATACAAACCTGATAATTGAACTGTAGATCATATTTCTTTTGCTCAAAGAATTCATAAAAGGATGTCTGAAGGGTCTCAAGCGGTTTGAACGCTGCTTGCAGATAAGAAAACACCTCCTCCGTGCTGTGTGCAGGTGGCAGTGTGAAATATAACAATAGGTACAAATCAATGACTATCATAACATGATGTAGGTTATGGAAGCTGATAAAGGAAAGTCAGGATCGACACGCAAATAACCGGCGTTAGGATTGTAGTAATCACCAAGCGCCGTGAATGGCTCTGTTCCGTACTGTGCAGATGCAGCCTCAAATACAGGATTAACAACTCCAACTGCATTCTGTAGTTGATCTGTAAGTTGTGTAACTGAAAACACACCATTGAATGGTAAATTCTTACAATAATTATTGATTGCATCCTCAACCGGCTTGATTGCAGTATTGCTAATCAATTCACCATTAGAGTTGATTAGCAATGGATCAACATACACCCGGTACTGGATCCTGAGCAAGTCAGGAACCCGAGATATTGCCTCGATCTTTACACCGGCCACTTTAACGAAGTTTATATACGCTTTAAACGCATCAATTTCTGGCTCTGTTAATGGCTCAGGTTCGTTGGATCCGTCGAGCTTGGCAATTTTGAAAAGCAACTGGCCTCCAATTTCATTAACTGAAACTAATTTTACCAACTTGGCAGCTTCATTGACAGCAGGATACTTATAGACGCTGTCAATAAATTCAAGGCCATCTCCGTATTGAAACTCTAATGCTTTTTTATGATACCAAGGTAAATTGGCAACCAACAATTGAGTCTCCTTCTCGTTGATCCAAGCCTTATGCTCATCAAATAGTTTTTCAACCGACCATATACCCACGGCCATTACAAAAAACATCAAACGCCAAACAGCCACTTTACTTGATGATGTCAAATCAGCAAGCAATGTTTGACCGCTATCGATGTTGGGTTGCAAAAATGATAATGTCGCCATTGTTTCTTTTTCGGCGATCATCTCATCATATATTTCTAAAATTGTTCGTGCCATTATTCTTCTGTTTGGTGATCAATAATTTGAAATTCTATTAATTCAACATTTGAAATAAATTTTGAATTACAGTATTGCAATTCTATAAGGGATATAATCCAATTTCCCTGAGTATCCTGGACCGGGTTAAAAATGCAATCTGTCGCAAATTCTTGACCTTTAATTTCGTTTGCTTGTTCGGGTGTAATTTTGGCTACTATCATAATCCATTATTTAACATGAGCATAAATGTGTTTAATATCGTTGCTGCATTTAAAGCCTCCAGGTGATTGAATCCTTCGTGAATCGTAACGCAGTTTATTACTCTATTACTATAAAGAGTCGGCGTACCGCTAGAATTTAAAGCGGAAATATAAATCTCAAAAGCAGGAAGGGCGCTAGATGCTTGAGTTCCTGCTGCATTGATAAACGTGCCTATTCCTATTTTTACTCTATTAGTGGTTGACGATCCTGTACGATTAGCCGAGAAATAACCGGTGCTATCGGAGTTACTAGTGGTTTCGGCTGTAGTTTGATTAACAAATACACTAAATGAACCTCCCGCCCTTGTATTTATGGACGTTCTATTAGTTCCGTCTGAACATCCAATATCTATTTTGTTAGAGTCGTTATTGTTGTTTTTAACGCACAATCCGATACCCATATTATTAAGAACTCCGTGTGTGGACGGAACGAAGTGTGTTTGAACGTAACCATTAGCGGCATTACCAAATATTCCTGTTGATCCGTGAGTAATACCACCATGAAATGTTAAACGAAAGGCTGCATCTGTATCTAAAGGATTTTTTAGATTCCACTTATTCGCAGTTGCATTAGCCCAAACTAAGGGGTAGAAAGCATAAGTTTTTGGCCACAATCCAGCGGCTTTCCAAGCACGTACAAAATAGTCTACCGCTAACTTTTGCGTGTCTGTTAATGTGCTTATAGCATCAATATAAACTTTCGCGTTTGTGTCAAGAGTCGATCCAGCTGAACAAACCATCGGAACTCCTGCTGGCAACAATACTTCTGATTCATCAGAATCAATGTGAACGACATCCGGAAGTGGTAGTGTTTGTGATCCAGTACCTGGTACAAATATCCCGGACGCAATTACATTTTCATTTGAATTAGTCGCATTGATTACAATAGAGTATGCCGGAGTGATATCAGTATCAGCGGTGGCTGTATAGAATCCTTTCTTCAGCTGCTCCTTGTAAAAGAAATCCACCACCGGTTGATTGATCACCTCCGGTGCAATATATTCACCTGAAGGAAGATCGATATCGGTTAGTGAATTGGCGTTCAAAAACTCAAACAATCCGGAGATACCTCCTGCATTTTCAAGAAGTACATCCAACACTGATTGATGATCCTTTTTATTAATATACTCCATGTGTATTAATTGTTGAAGTTGCCGGATCCACCGACACCGAAATGTTCTTGGCGCCGTCTGCTTCCAAATTCAATCTTATTTTCTTCTCAAGCTCAGCCACGGTAGTTGGCGACAAGGTGCTGTTGATATAGTCGGTCATGTTAACACCGATCAACGGTGCATTTTTGAAATGTCCAGGTGCGGCCATAAGCACGTGTTCAATATGCTGCTCATCACTGAACGACACATTCCAGTCTCCATTCACAATTGGTGCTTTTAAGTTGATATCCTTAGCCATGTTTCACGTTTGAGTTTTCGTAATCTGCTTGCGCTGCAGGTGGAATCGGAGTATAGAATGTAGATAACGCTCCTTTAAGCGCTGCACCTCCATCATTCGGTACTGGTATCCACAATGAAAGGATCTGCTTCAATGAATTAACCTCGTCCTTGACAGCTTTAATTTCGTTGTGAACCTTCTGAGCTTTAACCAAGCCTCCAAAGTCTTCATTCCGGAAGATGATCTTTTCAGTTGGTACAAACTTTATCGACTTGATTTCTGAATAAACCATGGCTGTTAGATTCTCCAGTTTACCGTCGGTCATACCACAAAGGACATAGGAACCAATAACCGGTTCGATGAAGATCCCGGAAGACTCACCATTTAGAACCGACTTGATCGTAACATCTTCCACCTTGGATCCAATGTTCAATTCAAGATCAATCGTATAGTTAGAATGAAAGGCCGTAACCTTGCCGATCAATAGATCCGGTTTGATCATTGACTTCACAGCTGCTCGTATGGCTTCTACAATTTCGCTCATAATGATGCTATTGGTCCGAGTTTAATTGTTTGTTCAAATCCATCTACTCCAAAATCATAATTGACCGCATCGATCCAATACGTACCGGTCTTATCTGATTCCTGCGGATTGCTTAATTCACATTTATCACCATGGAACACCAATGGCGCTCCAAACGCCTTAAAATCGCCACGAAATCCATCGTAGCGCAAACGTTCCATTTCTTTAGTCGCGATATTTTCCAAGTCTGCTTTCTGAAGATCAAAGAAGTTCAAGGTTCTTTCCTCACCATCTGAATCTCCTATAGTTACTTCAATCTTATCTCCATTTGATAGATTCGAAATGGCCGTAACCTTCAATTTGATGTCATCCTTTGAGGTGTACTCCAGGGAATGATCCTTTACATTCGTATTGCCACCTCCCTCAATAATAAACCTATGGGTTGATTGATTCTCTGGATCATACTGTTTTCCAACGACAATTTTGCCATTTCTCACGAAGATGGGAAAGCCATAATCTTTCTTCAGCTGATCAAGAAGCTGTGCACCGGTAAGCTTGTTTACGACAAACTTCGGCAGTGCAACATCAAAACAATCAACATCGTAAGGAAGCACTTTTTCAAGGTATGATTGAATCGTTTCATTCTTTGCATTTTCGGTGATCTGAATTTGCTTCAGTTTCCACATCAGATCTTCACATTCAATTTCAATTGGTACTTTAGGGTGAACCCTTGAGACAAAGCCACTGAATATTTCCGTTAATCCGGTACTCTCGTAACCGACCTTGATCGTTACTTCAGAACCTTTCGGAATAGCATCTTTCAGTTTATTGGAATCAACCTTTAATGCTGCAGGAATTACAATAGTAGCCTTTTGCGTGAGGTTCTTCCAGGAACTCTCCACACTCAAACTATGAACAAAGTCAAAGTTCAGGTTACCTATTTTAATATCACAGATCAAGACTTCCATCAAATGAATTTTGGTACCGGTTTATCTTCAATTATTAATGGTAGCGGTTTGGATGATTTCGCTGTAAATGCATAAGGTTGCACGTTGATATGTGCCGTCTTCATGATCGGGTTCTCCGACAAAACAACGATTTCATATATACCAATCGCATTCATTGCCTCATGCTCGATTTCAATGGCTTTTTTTAAAGACATGAATTCCTCAAACTTCAAAAGCAAATCCAATGGATACTGTGCTTCGTTATTACACAAGAAACCGGTTACAGATATCTGCCAATCGCCGTTATTGATAAATTCATCTACTGAAGCATCTCGGTCAGTGATCACAGTCGAAACAATATTCTTCGTTCGGTTCACCTCAACAACCGCACTCTCCAGGAGAAGATCCTCCAAGCCATCTGTACCCTTTAATTTCAACGGCATGAATAAAGGCATTCCGGAAAGGTTGGATGAAAATCCGTAATCCTTCTTGGTATAGATCTTAACATTTTCATACCCAATAGCAATCTGTGTGGCTTCCTGAAGCGCATTTTGATACTCAACACTGTCACGTGTGTTTAGCATCGTATTTATGGCTACGCCAAGTGCAGGGTTGTATCGAACCCCATTACTCATTGCTAATATTTCAGGTAATTTAAACTGCATTTAACTGTTTTTTACATGGCCACTTCGAAATCACGAACCGCACCGATCAGTGCTTCAGAAACCTTTTTCTTAGCCTCGGCAATTCCTTCGGATAAATTCGTTGTGTTTATATGTAATTCCTTTACAAGTGTCTCAATCCTCACATCGATTCGCTTCATTTCACCAGTACCTGATGCGCCACCTGAAGCGGATCCATAAGATTTGCTAGACCCTTTTTGTTTACCAGATAGTTTGCTCTCAAGTTTGTTTATTTCAGCTGTAAGTTTGAGATACTCTGTACCACCCAATTTTACAGATGCTTTTTGTTCACGAAGAACCTTAATCTGTTCATTAATTGAGTCCTCAGTGTCATATCCTTTTGCTGAAACGAGCGGATTACTTTGCTGATCTTCTTGTTTTTTTTCTTCAGTTGGCTTTGTTGGAACACCCTTTTCTGTGATTTTCTTACGACCGGAATTAATTTTATTATCTGCTTCCGTTAAAAGATCCTCAGCTTGATTTTGAAGATCTTTAATATAATCCCATTTCTGTTTATCTGTCCATAAGTTGAGTTGGAATGCCGATTTTCCTTTCGCATCCTCAGCCTCTTCTAATAATTCGGTAGCCTTTTTCGTCTTAATATCCGCTTCAATTTTGTTTCGGACATTTTTAATAACCTCTTTTTGAATTTTGTCTATTTCAGAGAGCTTGGCATGTTCAAGATCATATTGCTCAATGAGACCGGGGTATTTGCTCTTAAGCTCATCAATTAGTTTCGTTCTTTCTTCAGTGCCTGGATTAGTTTGTTTCAATTGTGTGAACAAACGTTTTAACTCAATCTGCTCACCAATCATTGCTTTATTTACCTCTCTGGTAACCTCAGCATTTAATCTTTGAGCTGCAGTTGATTTATCAAAAGCTTTGACGCTTGCATAAATTGCAGCACCCAAAGCGGCCACAGCTGTAATTACTAAACCAATTGGGTTGGCCGAAAGCGCGGCATTCCATAACCATTGTGCTGCAGTAATTGTTTTAGTTGCTACTGCCCCAAGAACCTTTGCTGCAGTAGATGCTCTTTGTACTAATGCTTGACGCCCCTCTGCAGTGGCCAATGCCAGAACCGCCGTCTTTGCACCGGCATAAATTGGCGACAACGATTGAACCGTTCGTCCAACCTCTGTGATTGGTCCTAAATAGGCAGTAACGCCACCTGTCAATTCAAAGAAGGCAAGTTTTGCGTCGTCAATTCTCGCACGCATTCTCGATAGTTTCTCCTCCGGAGATTCCATGATAATGGCGGCCTGTTCTAAAGCGGAACTCGTACCGGTAATTTTCTTGGTTAATTCATCCTGAGCATCAACTGACTCTAATAAGATATTAGCGGCAGCTGCATTCTCGGTACCGAACACCTGAGCCATGATAGTGGCATCGCTGGAAGCTTTCTTTAACTCACGTAAACGTGTCGTGAATGGAAGCGTAGTGTCTGAAACGATCTTCATGTCCACACCCAATCGCTTCAGCTTATCAGCAGCTTCTTTTGGAAGTACATCTTCTCCGGCCATTTTACCGAGCACGTTTCTTAATGAGACACCAGCTTCAGAACCAACCCTACCACCTGCAGCTAATGCCTGAAGAGCGGAGTTCGTTTCTTCAAATGATACCTTTGCTTGTTTGGCTGCGACACCTGATACTTTGAGGGCTGCTGAGATCTGCGGAACCTCGGCCGCTCCTTCCTGTGCACCGGCGGCCATGACATTCATCATTTTAGCCATTTCTTTCTGCGCCTCTGCGGGTTTAGAAAGATCGATACCATACTGAAGCATCCCGGTGGTTAATGCGTCCACAGCTCCAGCTGCGTCTCCACCCATAGTTTTGGAAAGAACGCGGACATTCTTCTCCATTTCGGCCAAGGCTGTTTTGTCCTGAGCCATTTGAGGACCGAGCCTCGATAGTATTGTTTTGTAAGATTCTAGTGAGTCAGTGGCAGTTCCACCAAATTCTTTTGCTGAAGCGCGAGCTTTCGATCCTAATTCATCAAGATCCTTTCCGACTACACCTGTGATCGCGGATACTTCCGCAATCGATGAACTAAAATCTAGTCCTGGTCTATTAAGATCCTCTAATCCTTGTTGGAGATTTTGTATTCCTTGATGAATCGAAGCAAAGCTTACTTGCTTGATAGATTTTTCAATGTTGGATAAGGACTTGCTTGCTGTTTCATCGAACTCCTTAGAGGCCTTTGAGTCAGCATGCAACTCCTTCTGAATTTGCTTCAGAACTTCAAGGATGTTGCCCTTGTAGTTTATGTCCAACGTTTCTTCCATTATCTGACCGCATTCAGCGTGTTAAGCAGTGCTATAAAAAGTTTTTCAAGCTTGCCCTCCAGGGCACTTTCAATTGTCTCTTTTTGGAAGTTCTTCAGGAACAATGCTTCTTGAGCAAGCTTCACGAAATCATCTTCCGGAAGCGTGTAAGGATCTACACCAAAAGACTCCCGGATAAAGGCTCCAATCTTCCGGAATTCATCCTTGCCATCATCAGTACTAATTAGACTGGAGCCTATAGCTTTTCCACCTCAGCGGTAAATGTTCTGATCAGATGGAGCGCAGCCAAATAAGCAGCGAATTTGATTTCATCGCTACCGGTCTTCAACTCTTCATCACCGATGATCCAGCATTCCTGTAGATAACATGCTCCTTTCATGGCAACATTCTGTGCAAGTTCTGCTTTAGCCACATCTTCAAGTGTTGGCCTGAACAATAAGGCAGAGAGACTCTTATCTGCAACTTTGACCGTGATCCGTCTCAGCGTTGCATCTGTTTTCACACGTGCTTTTGCGGATTCCGGTACACTGGCAAGAAGTTCATCCGTCAAGTCCAGGAACTCAATTTCCCTTGCATAGACTCTAAACAGAGAAGCCATCATATTAGATGCTGCTCTGTTTAGTTCTATGTCGTGCTTGATTGACTCATCACCATAAAGCCAGCAATTCTGCAACTGCATGCCTCCACCTTTAATTGGATCTGTGCCGAATAGCTCATGTGACGAAACTACATCACCCATGTTTGGATGGCGAACGATACAGAAGATATTCGGACGTGCTGGATCCGGAGTTATTTTGTGTATTTCAACGAACTGTTTCTTCCATTCCCGAATTTGTGCCTCGGTAGGCATTTTAGTTGAATGATTCATGTTGAGTATATTTTATTGATTAAACACTGTGAAGCTTAATTCCTGCGCAGATCAAATCAAGCTTCACCTTCAATGAAGTGTCACCTTGTTTTGGTTCGCGCATGTTGTTTTTAAACTGGCAATTGCGGATGATATCCGTTACCAGCGGAGAGTCTTGAGTTGCTTTGTACTGAACTACAATGTCAAATGGAGGAATCAAAGTGATATCACCTCCTGAAGCTACTTGTAAGGCAACAACCTCAAATTGATACACCTCAAGATTAACATCCTTGTAAGTATTGTTCCCCTGGCCGCGGCCGATTGGTTCATCACCTGCACCGTAGAGGTTTTCCATTGCACGGTCGTTTCCGTAGGTAATCCCGGTGATCCCTGTCAGGGTTCGGCCAAGCATGTTACAAGAAAGCGATGCCCATGCATGTTGTACTCCGTTTACAAAAATTGGCTGTGCCATGATTATTAATTATTAGGGTTTTTAAATCCGATGTAATTCGTAATGGTGCTTGCGACACCAGTCGGAACAATCGACAATTCAGTATTCAGCATTTCGGTAGCAAGAATGTCTTGATCCGGATCAATGCGAAATGGTGGAGTTGGACCGTTTGGATCCGGACCAGATATTTCACCATTTTGGAACATCGGCTGAAGGGCTTTATTACCTGCAGCTTCCATGGCTGAAATGGTCACAGAATCAATTTGCCCATTATCCGTATTGATGAACACCGTTGAGTTGACATAAGGCAACATTGCAGTTCTGATCAGGCGAGAAGCCTTGTTCCAGGTACGGTTCTTTTCGATCTTCGAATAGTCGTCAGTTTCGTCCGTACATGTGTAGGAATCGTTCATGTAAATACCTGAATAATCGATGAACTTTTTGAAGTAGATGTAACCTTTCTCGTCCAAAGTGTCAAACACAGTTGGAGAAATGTCGTCGATCAAAACGCCTCCGATTCGTGCATTCTGAAGATTACCCTTCATCATGTTATATTGACCTACCCATCCGATATTATCGTTAACGCGAGCCAATGAGATAACACCCAAAAGTGATCCGATTGCAGTGTGAAGCTCAGCGAATTCACCACTCGAATAGAATGTATCATTCTGGCCAAGCATCACAGAGACCTTGCCTGAGTTCAACGCTTTCAAGTTGGTAGTGCCATCAAGTCCAAAACCTTCCAAGACAATGTGTAGCGGGCGCGAAATTTCGGCGCAGTATTCAGCGAATACTTGAGCTTGTGCAATGGCAGCTGTAAATACAGCTTCATAATCTTCAGCTTCAAGTGTATAGGTAATTGCTAGCTGCTTTATTTTACCTTCTGCCTGATTTACCAGCTTAATTGCTCCGTCTGATACTGTCGGATTCAAAATTTGGAGCAACGTAGCCGATTGGGTTATAAACATTACATACAATGTTCCCTTCGGATTGATTGTAAAGAATTCAAGAACACTTTGATAAGCATTCACTTCATTCTCCTCATCAAAAGCTGCAGTTACTCCAAGTACATCCTCTAAATCCTTGGTAGATCCTAATTTATAAACACCACCCAACACGTAGTTAGTTCCTTCAGGTGGAGCAGGTACGTGAAGCACCATTCCCGAAATAGCATCACCGGGCTTCGCAGTTATGCCAAGCCCGCCTGATTGCTGAATATTGATTACATTTCCCATCTCTCAGAGATTATTGGTTTTGATTGTTAGTGTCGCCTTCAGATCCTTCTCCTTCTTCAGATCCTTCTACTCCTTCAGTACTTGGTGTACCAGAACCGCCAACCGGTGTGTAGTCATCTTCTGATTCGTTCAGAAAGGCTTCTACTTCGGCAATAAGCGCTACCTTACCTTTGTTCTTCAGAGTTTTGGCGTCAAGGCCTTTCGACTTGGCAAATGCGATAATTTCATCCCACTTACCATCTTTCCAGTCTTTTGATGGGGTTGATGAATGTTGCCCTGTCGTCTTATCAGCATCATTTTTGACACTGCCTTTAGCCCCCTTAAGCGATTGTTCAAACTGCTCACGTGTGATCTCTTC
Source organism: Crocinitomicaceae bacterium (assembly GCA_036825545.1). Taxonomy (GTDB): domain Bacteria; phylum Bacteroidota; class Bacteroidia; order Flavobacteriales_D; family Crocinitomicaceae; genus M0103. The sequence continues at coordinate 43,606 of DAISYB010000022.1, forward strand.
ATACGTCTGCTTGAATTCTCGACAATGAGCTAAGCAAAAGCTCTTATTCTTATTCCGGAAGATATTTCCATCAGTTGTCACAAACACTGACTTAACTGTCTTGTCTGAAAAAACTGCAATTACTCGATTAGAGTCGTATTTAACCTTTCCCATTTTCTTGAGATTTTAGAAGTGTTTTGTATTGTTTTTTGATCTCTTCATAAGATTTCTCAAGGCCTTTGTAATCAGCCTCCAGTTGACTCACTTTGAGAAGTAGTTCTTTGTTTTGGTTGACGAGTTGAGTGTTCTGGTCCAATAGAATTGTGTTTTGCTCAATCACCTTTCTGATCTCTGCCTTCAATTCACTCACATCGTCATCACGTTTCGATAGCTGTTGATCAAGGTTGGCAATCGTATCTTGATAGATATCGATCTCCGTGCGCTTGTTCTGAAGTTCCAATGCTCTAGCTTCTGCTCTTGTTTGGCGCTTCGATGCAAACCATCCAAGTACGGCTGTAAAAGCAGGTGTTAGAATCCCGGCAATCATTTCAATGCTCATAGCTTTTCAATTCTTTCAATCGTTCGCACGATCACGTTCGCAATTCGCTTTTTGCCCTCTGCACTCATGAGGATCTTACACTCCTTTTCGTTGGTGTGAAACATCGTTTCGATGAGAAATGCCGGACACTTGGTTTTCGTGAGAACCGTGAATTCGGCTTCTTTATCAGGATCTCCATCCGTTGTATCCGGACGACCCTTTAGATCAGGAAACTCTTTACCCATTTCCTGGTACCAGATCGTTGCTAGTTCGTCGCTCTTGGTTTGTCCGGGCGATGTGAATACCTCATACCCATTCGCCTGTGGATTTGCAACTCCGTTACTGTGGATTGAAATGAATACCACATTTCCCGGTGTCGAATTCGCAACAGATGCTCGTGCCGTCAGAGAAATATCAAGGTGATTTGACGGATCTACGCTGTACTTAAATTTGATTCCTTTAAGCTTCAGCTGCTCTCCAACCAGTTTAGCGATCTCTCTGTTTCCAACTCCCTCATAATAAACGGAACCGTCAGACCATTTTTGAGAGCGCTTACCCGCAGTGACATACTGGCCAGTGGCTGGATTAATCCCTCCGTGTCCTGGATCAATAATATAGGTTCGTTTACTCATGATCTTTCGATTCCGTTTTCCTCACTCAACTATCACTATGAAACTGTTGTACTGGCTTATCCCTCTTCAGGAACTACTGGAGAGTAAATAGCTGCAATACCTTTATTTCTGATTGGAATAACCATCGCACGTTTTGCAAATCCGATGACATCTCTTCGGTAGATTGGATCATCTTCAGCCTTACTGTGGTACATTGTCTCTGTACCCATAGCTCTACCTACTTCATCCTTGTGGAATGCTATAGATGCTGCAGTGTGTGCATCTGCTGGTTCAGCACCAAACGCTATCTTATCACCCGTTTCACTATCGTACTTCGGTAGGCGTTTATCAGCCAACGCATACATTTTGAAACCACAGATAACACCTTTATCCATTACCTTGTTGAATCGATCTAAATCTTCCATTTCAAGATCGGAAAGGTGCTGCTGTGTAAATATGATGATACGTCCTTCTGCTGGAATCTCAGCATTATCAAAACGCTTCTGTAAGTTGCGTACGTCAGACCATTTTAATCGCTTCAATCCAGCTCCATTATCTGTACCGGTAGCTTCAATAACTGGTGTAAATTCACCATCCTCTGCAGGCGCAATTGCGTGAGCTCCTTTCTCCATGATCGCCATCTTAAGCGCTTGCTTGTGGCCATATACAATTGACTTTACTTTGTCATAAGCTAGCTCAACTAGATCAGCATTTTGTACGTGTTGGTTTTCAGTGTCAAAACGGTCGATCACCAATACGATCTCACCATCTTCTCTTTCTGCAGTGTCAATTGGATAAGTAGTGTTGTTAATTAACACATCCGGGTTCACTCCGGCCTCAGCCAAGTTGATCTTATCATTATCGACAAATGGTGATAGATCTCGACATTCAGAAATAAACATGTCGTCGGCATAGAAGCCTTCCATCAATTCGGCCAACCAAATTTCTTTGTTCAATCCTTCATTGATCACTCCGGTAACGTTGTTTGCATACGCCAACAATCCAATTGCGCCGCCACCGCCAACAATTAATGATGCAGATGCTCCTAAAGGAGTCAATACAGCGAGTGATAACAATAAAACGGCAACTAAGCCATACGAGAAGTTTACTAACTTTTTCATCTCTACTTCAATTATTTAATTTTGATTCCGGCTTGATCCGTTAAAGCCTTATATTTCTCCGGATCAGATGATTTCAAGGCAATAAGCCCCTTAACATCCTTCTTTCTCCAGTCATCGAATGACCATTTTTCACGACCGTCAGCGCTTGGAGTTGATTCAGGGGTTTCAGAGCCGCCCAAGTTCTTCTTGCCTTGCAACTTGGCAATCATGCGCTCAGTCAAATCTAAATTCGCCTCTGCATCCTTCATCCATTGCTCCTTCTCGGAACCAAGGATCTTACCTGCAGCAACCGCGTCATTCACTAGCTTCTCAGCACGTGCTTTTTTGCCCTGGGCATCCTTTGCCTCAAGTTCTTTGATCTTCTGATCCTTCGCTGCAATAGCAGCGTTTATCTCTTGCTCGGATGCATTAGCATCGAGACCAAGAGCTTTAAGAGCTTCTGCGCTTAATTTCATATCTGAATTAGATTGGTTACTATTATTTGTGACTTTCTGCGTTGGGGGTTGAGTTTCCGGACGTTGGTCGTATTTCTCGAATAGTTGAGCGCAAAGCTTGAGATCCTGATAAGCGGCCAGTTCACCGGCATCTTCTAAGATTGGATCAATGATCTCGTCAATTAAACCGGCTTCAAGTGCCTCTTCAGCATTGAACCAGTTATCGCCAATCATCCATTCTCTTGCTTCGGCTTCCGTTTTGCCTGTTTTGGCCATCAGCTGCTTTACAAATGTTGACTCCATGTCGCGGAGCAATTTGGCTGTGTTCTCGAAATCCTTCGCACCTCCGGACGTAGATCCTGAAGGTGGATGAATCATTAAGAAACCGTTGGATGCCATTTTCACTTTCTTACCGGATCCAACTAGAATGATGGCCATCATAGAGGCAGATAAGCCGACGTTAACAAGTGTTAGGTCATTTTTGGATTTGGCGATTGCATTTCGGATCAAATTCCCGTCGATCACTGATCCTCCGGGTGAATGAACATTGATTGTGATTGGGTCTTTCTGAGCCAATAACTTTTTCAGAGAGGAAACGATGTAAGGACCATCGCCTTGCCATATCGTTCCATATAGATTCACACTGTTACCGTCAATTTCTGCCCACATTCAATTCAATATTTGTGATTGCTTAGAGTGACAAATTTCAATTGCATAAATCAACATGACAAATCGGCATACTTTCAGCGTATAGATGTGACACGTTGGCAGGCTTTGCAGGTTACGTTAAGCGAAATGCTATTTGGCGACCTTGCCGAAGGCAGCGACCTTTGAGATATGAAGAATGCCGAAAAAAAGGAACTGGCGAGAGGACTGTTTCTCAAGTCTTCGCTAAATCGCAAACAAATTGCCGATCAGGTGAGGGTTACTGAAAAGACTCTCCGTAATTGGATTGAAAAGGAGGATTGGGAAACCCTTAAGGATTCAATGATGATTACACGTCCTCAACTCCTACAGGATGCAATGGCTCAACTTAAGGCTATCAACAAGAAAATTCGTGAGGAGTTAAACAATGTGCCCACGAAGGAACTAAGCGATGCGAAAGGTGTAATCAGAAAAGAAATCGAAATCTTCTCTAACCAGCCATTACACCGATACATTGAAGTGTTTGAAGAGTATATCGATTGGCTTGCGAAAAACGATCCGGATAAACTTTCTGAATTCGCACAATCCTCCCAGGCATTCATTAATGACCTTTCAAAAATTAAGTAATGGCCGAAGCGCATAAACTCGTTGACAAGCAGGCGAAGAAACGCTATGATGAATTATGTAAGCGAATTGCAGCCAGTTCACAGGTTAATCCTTTTGAGAAGTTCAGAGAGAAACAGAACCGAATCAACCATTTGAAGGAAAATTTCAAAGACTTCGTTAAATACTACTGCGAACATTACTCAGAGAGTGAAACGCCCCACTTTCATATACGCATAGCTCGAAAAGTTCGCAGGAGCAAGAAATATAAAGGTTGGTTAAAATGGGCTCGTGGCCACGCGAAATCAGTTGTAGCAATTGTGTTGCTTCCTTTATGGTTATGGATCAATGGGGACATTAAGTTCTTACTTGTTGTTGGCCAAACTGAAACTAAGGCTAAAATACTACTGGGCGACCTTCAGGCAGAGTTTGAACACAACCAACGACTGATCAGTGATTTTGGCATTCAAAAAGTACAAGGATCATGGGAGGATGGCTTCTTTGTTACTGCTTCCGGGTTTAAAGCCAAAGCCATTGGTATGGGTCAGGATCCACGAGGGCTTCGTGTAGGAGCTGATCGTCCGGACATGGTGGTGGCCGATGATTGGGAGTCGAAAGAAACAGCCAAAAACCCACAGCGGCAAGATGAGTATGCCGAATGGTTTCTTCGTGGTGTCATTCCTGCAATGGACAACAAGAACCGGCGTGTATTGATTTGTCAAAACAAATGGACACCGCGAATGATCTTTGACACGATTATCGATGAGAACACTTCGTGGGATGTTGATCAGGTAAATGGGTACAACCCTGTTACACATGAACCAACATGGCATCAGAAGTATCACCGGTGGTTCTTTAAGGAGGTTGAAGATGAGATCGGAACAGTAAGAGCCTTGGCAGAATACAACAACACTCCTCATGTGAAAGGAAAGTTATTCCTGGACAACTATTTCCAATGGTCTAAATTGCCACCTCTTAAAAAAATGATCATGGTTGGCCGATGGGATGTCGCATACGGCGGAACTCCTACGAGTGACTTTAATGCCATCAGGATCTGGGGAATGTATGAAGGCAAGAAATACCTTATTGATTGCTTTGTGAAACAGTCAACTCTAAAGGTAGCTCTGAATTGGATAGCGGATTTTCAGAAGAACTTACCTTCAGGAATATCCATTCAAATTGGATTCGAAGCACAATTCTGGAATGAGGAGGTGTATCGAAACATCAAGGAGGTTGAAGATGCTCATAAGATCCGATTGAATCTCATCAAGATCGATCGACGCACCGGCAACAAGTACGATGCAATGATTGAAATGCTACCACAGTATCAAAACAGTCGAGTGTTTATCAATGAAAAGTTGAAATCACACAACGACACTCAGGTAGGGATTGCTCAAATAAAAGGATTGGAGCCGGGTTACAAGACTAAGGATGATGCTCCGGATGCGGATAAGTACGCATTTGATTACCTCGATCAGTTCTCCAGTGCAAAACAATCTACTCACAAAGTCCATAAACGCGAATCACGTAAATTTTAACCATGACAATACTAACGTTAGAAGATCTCTTGGCACTCATCGAAGAGAATGTGCTGAACGACATTACCGATGGAGACGATACGCTGATCGATGCAGCTGAACTTTCTGCACTTGGAGAATTGACCGGTTACCTCAATGTGCGCTATGATCCGGCAAAGTGCCTTGATCGTTCATTGATCCCTGCAGATGAGTCAGAACTTCAGGATGAAGACAAGTATTCCGCGATTGCGACGGTTTTGGAAAAGCTGGCAGATCTTGCGCTGTATAATCTTCATACACGTGTGATGCCGGATAACATCCCGAAGCTGCGCCAAACACGTTATGATAATGCAATAACCTGGTTAGAGAAGGTGGCCGATGGTTTCATCGCACCAAGGCTACCTATCAAAACGACAAATCCAACCGGTCCGCTTCGATTCGGTAATTCTTCAACCCCTCAAAATCCTTATTATTAATGGCATCCTATAAATCAACCGGGATTGGATTCAAATCCACTGGCGTCATCAAACCTGTTGAACGCCCAAACCGTTTATCCAGTACTCAATTCGTGGCCGCACAGCAGCAACGAGGCCGACAATTGATAAACGATTGGCTCAAAGCACTTCAAGCAGCTGAGAACCCAGAAAAACCGAATCGTGAGTTGTTGTATCGACTTTATAACAACTTGATCACAGACGCTGATTTATCGTCTGAATGGGATACACGCAGAAAGCTGCGAATCATTGGTGCCGGGTTCACTCTGAATGATGTGAACAACAAGCCGAATGACGAAGCTGGTAAAATGCTTCAAAAAAAGTGGTTTAACGATGTCCTGAACTATGCTTTTGACTCCAAATTGTGGGGTCATTCCTTAGTTGAAATCAAGTCGTTGACTCCTGAAGGGCTTATCGCTGAGGTGGAACTGGTGAAACGGAGATATGTGATTCCGGAGAAGGGAATGCACATTCAAAAAATCGGTGATGAAAAAGGTGTATTGTACCGTGAGGATCCAACAATATCACAATGGCTCTTTGAGTTTGGAGAAAGCCATGATCTTGGGATTTTGGCTAAAGCAGCACCATACATTTTATTCCTTCGATTTGCACTGGCTGCTTGGAGCGAATACGCTGAAAAGTTTGTTATGCCGGTACGTGTTGGTAAAACCAATACGAAGGATAAAGAATCGCTTAATCGCTTGGATGCAATGATGCTTGAAATGGCTACGGCTTCTTATGCAATTCTGGATAAAGATGAGGAATTCGAGTTCATCGAAACATCCAAATCAGACGGATCGAATGTGTTTGACAAATTGATCGCTACCTGTGCCGGTAAGTTGTCGAAGTTGATCAATGGAGCGGTGATCGGTGAGGGTACTGAAGGAGGATCCAATGCCAAGGAGCAAGTTGGTCTTGACATTCAAAACCTCGTCACAAATGCCGATATGATGTGGTTTGAAGGAATTATGAATCAAGAGATCCTTCCACGACTTACATTGCTTGGTTATCCATTTCAGGACCTGACCTTTGAATTCAATCGATCTGCAGATCTGCAGAGTGAATTAAAAATCGTTACCGGTCTATTGACTCATTATGATATTCCGGAAGAGGAAATTACGGACAAGTTTGGTTATACTGTTACCAAGAAGGAAGTTACTGCGCCGGTAGTTAACGCCAATGCCTCTACAAGTTTTTTCGAATAAGCCCCGACACATTCGGGGCGAAGCTGACTGATCATTACTCCAATGTTCTCGGAAAGAATATCCTGGATCTAACAGCAGCTGCTCTGTTTTCTGATGCCGAACTGGATAAGATCCTGAAGGAGATCACTTCCGGATCTGACAGGATCCAAACCGACCTGTTTAAAACGACATTTAAACAGCTTTCAAATGGAGTTTCTAAAGGCTTTGGTGATAGTGGTTACGATGCAAACGATGCTTACATGGTTTACCAGCTGAAGAATAACGTGGCTGTCTTTTCAGCTTTCAAAGCTAATCATTATGCTTCGGCCATGCGATCATTGATGGTGGATGAAGATGGAAAGAAACGTTCCTGGGGAGACTTCCGGAAGGAGGCTAATAAGATCGATCCGAAATACAATCAGCTGTGGCTGGCTGCTGAATACAATTTGGCAACACGACAAGCACGTTCGGCAGAACAATGGAACAACTTCAAACGCGATCAGAACGTTTATCCGAATTTGGAATATATGCCGTCGCGATCAGCGGAACCAAGACAGAGCCACACGCAGTACTATGGCATCGTGAAACCTATCGATGATCCATTTTGGAGTGGATTTCTACCACCAAACGGATGGGGTTGCAAGTGTTGGGTTCAACAGACGAGATCCGAGGCTACTCAGGGAGTGATTGAAACTCCACCACCACCTGCAGGTATTGCAGGAAATGCCGGTAAGTCCGGACAAGTATTTTCTCCTTCGCATCCTTTTGTATCAGGTGTATCGAAATCTGATAAAAAGGCAGTTCAGGCAGAGTTTAATAAAATGCGTTCTGAACTAGATGATGTGATTGAATTTAAGATTGGAAAGAATGCGGTTCACGTGCCTGTTACAGCTGATGGATCTGATCTACTTCAGAACATCAAGTTTGGTGAGTCCGTGGTAAAAAAGTTCAAAAAGGATATTTACATAAATAGCCACAGCCCATCAGGAAAGAACCCTGAATTTACCTATAACAAAACAATAGGTGATATGACAACCCTATCCGGATCCAACACTGTAAATTATATCCGCAATACGTTTGATAAACTGAAGCCAAATAATCAACTTGGAAATACAAAGAAGTGTTTCCTGGCAATGGACTTCAACGGGAAGTTGACCGATAAGAACTACTTTGAATCCTTAAGGTTTTTACACGGCAAGATGGTATCGAATCCCAAGTTGAAGTTCGTAATTCTAAAGAATGGAGATAATATTGTTCAGTTGACAGACAAAATGAATTTCAATGATAAACTCACTATAATCGAAAAGGAGTTACTGAAGTAACTCCTTTTCTTGGTGCTGGGATTGGCGTGCCGCTCCCATACTTTCAATGTCTTAGATGAAACAAATGTAATGCAAAATGTCTGATTTTAAAAATTCTATCCAAAAAATGGAACAGGCCATCCGGTACCTGGAGAACGATGCTAAGACTATTATAGGCGTTGAAGCTGTGAATCACTTTAAAAAATCCTTTCAAGATCAAGGCTTCACGGATAGATCCTTAGAAAAGTGGCCGGAGGTTAAACGACGCCAGGAAGGAAGGTGGAAAGGCTTCCAATATGGAAGCACTGTCAGACGACCGGGAACCAAACAACGGAAAGAAGGTGCGATTACTAACTATTCACCTGCAGCTGAAGCTAGACCAATTTTGAGCGGAACCACGCAGGAACTTATGAATGGAATCAAATGGAAACAAACGGCAACCGGTGTGAGGATCTATGCATCAACTGCCTATGCCAAATTGATTAACGAAGGAGGGCCAATGAAGGTATTTGGTCGAGGATCAGCGACAATGCCTAAGCGACAATTCATGGGTAAATCTGAGGTGCTGATGAACCGCATACGAACCATTATATTAACTGATGTAAAACGCATATTAAAATGAAATTATACGACGAACTTGAAGGAGCAATGCAGGAAGCTCTGGAAGCTACTGCAGCAACGGTAGAATACTACAATGATCAATATCGAAATACAGATAAGGATCACGCGAAGCGGTACCCGGCTGTGTATTTTGAGTTGTTGGAGCCGGTACAGTTTACGCAATCCGGAACGCAATACCAACAGGCTCGTATGCGTGCAAGGCTTCATTGTGTTGTTTTTGATCTGAAGAACAATAAGACAGCTATTCACGATTTTTCACAAGATGTTTTTATCGCAATGCACCAACGGCGTTTGAAGGATCCGGAAAACAGAGATTTAACTACTGAATGGGTGCGAGTGGCCAGTACTATGCCCGAACGTCATGGGAACCTAAAAGTGATGTATATCGATTTTGAGTTTGAAGCTTTTGATTACTATACGCTTCCGACGAATTTGGAGAGCGCTCCGAATTTCACGATACAAATTAACGAACCTGAATAAAAAAAGGCGACTGGATCCAGTCGCCTTTTTATTAGTTTGAATATATCTCATTATTCAGTTTGTCGTTGAGAGTGCCATCCTTATTAAAGTATAATAGTAGAACTGACATTGGTTTGTCTCCTTCAGCTTCTTTACCTACCACCGTAAAGTAACCTTCAGTTCCATTCTTAACCAAAGAATCGAGTTTAACACTCTTAACTTTGACCTTTCCTCCAGATTGTTTGTCAAAAAACTCCTGAACCCATTCAGTTGCCAACTCAGTATGAGTTTTCTTTTCTGAGCAAGAAGCTAAAAATAGCATTGCTAGAGTAAATATTAGTGTCTTTTTCATTGTATTGATTTTTATGGTTGCTAAATATACATTTTTTTGTTGTTTCGCTAACTCTCGACAAGCGGCATTAAAACGTCCGCCTGTCGGTGATGTTATATGCAAGGCTACATTGGTTCTTCGATTGAACTTTCTGCAACCTTGCCACAATTATTTTTTTCTTCCATCAAATTCAAGTAATGCCAGTAACGCTGCATGAATGCTGTCTGCGCTTCTTCGGGATGCAAGTAATTGAGCTTGTTGGTCTTTTTGAAAAACGTCTCATACTCAATTTGCTGTGCTTCTTTATCGTAAGGCTTTACAGTTGATAGCAACTTGGTACTTATTCCAAATTTTTCAAAAATCACCTCCGTAATTCTATCCTCAATTACTTTGAAGTCGGGCAGCATGAGTTTTAGAGGCTTTACAACATCACCTGTATATGCCTCAGAAGCATCATGTAGCAATGCAGCTAACCCTAATTCAGCCTTGTTTCTGAATCTTGGCGGCATCAAGTCAATCACTAATAAGGTGTGTTGAGCAATTGAAAAGAATTGTTCGGATTGACCGCCAAAATGTCCACGATACGCCAATCCTTTTGAAATATCGAAGATGTTTATTTGTTCAACTTTCGGTTCTGAAAAGCTGAATTTTAAGCCTGAATAGGTGTTGATGCACCCGTCATAATTGAATAGTTCCATATTGAAAAAAATAATTGTTACGTCCCTACTTCTATTTGGCGGTGTAGAAACTTGACCGCCCAGCATATAACAGCACCTAAAACGCCATGCCCTGCGGGACACAGGCGTTTAGCTGCATCCCGTTAGCTCAATTCCTCTTCAATGGAAGTTAAAACATTACTGTTTTTAATTCCCAATCTTGAATACATGGCTATAAGTTCAGCTCTGGCCAATTCAAGTAGGTTATTCTTTTTAGCGTTATCTTTCTTGAGATCCGCAATTGTTCTTTCACCGGTCCACATCATTCTTGGTACAACTGCATCGATTGTAACTTTTGCACCATTATTAATCATTTTGATTTCCATATCATTTGGCGAGGCAGTATAAACTGTAAAGCAGCCATTTTCTGCCATCCTCTTCAAATCTTGAAGAACAGATATTTCAAATTGAATAGTTTGACGTTCTCTCACACGAGCTATTTGCTCGTCTAATATGGAGTTAAATAAACTCAGATGTTCCATGGTTAGCATTTCTTTAATTTCAAAATATGAACCTCGATCAAGCCGCTAATAATATAAACTTCTTTAGTGCCTTTTGTAGTTCCAAAATCATGGTATTTGCTTCGTACAAGTTCCACCGGTTGGCACTTTGTCTTACAATTCTTGTGAGCAATCACTACCGCATCTTTGATTAGGTGTTGCGCAACTTCAATGTCCGATACCAGGTTATGGTGCAACGGCAACATATTTTCAACTATCAGCTTGTGTAGTTGGTTCTTTGGTGTGTAGTCCTGCGCAATGCGAATGACTACTTGTTTTGTTGATTTCATTTGAATTTGAATAAATTAATTTTTAAAAGTGGACTTGAATTCTCATTGGTAGGGTCAATAAGCCCATGATTCACCATATCATTCATGTGAAATATAACTGCAGCTTTAAGTTGATCATGCTCCTCCTTCAGCTTATGGTAGGAGTCTAAATGAAGGTGTTGAATAGCGTCCCAAGTCTCACGGTGTTTCTTTGGATCTTCTATACCGGCCATTGCATTGACGCATTCAACAATTCTTTCGGCGTTAGCTCTATCCAGTTCAGTTCTTGTATCTTCCTCCGTAACATGACAAATCAGAAGATATTTTCCGTTATCTTGGAGACTATGTACCGGACTCCATATAACAAGTCCGTCTAATTCTCCCTGTTCTTTATTGTAGTGGGCTACTTCCCAAGGCTCTGGTGTATGTTTTGACATTTGATTTGTTTTTAAGTGAATTACTATTCTTGTTCTTCATCTGAAGACTCTCTTAACTTTCGGACGTCTATAATCTCCGCATTCCCAAAATCACGTAGAGCATTGGTCATTATTTCCGCATTTTGTGCTCGTATCAAGTATCCATTCAAGAGCAAATGAATCTCCATGAGCTCATTATAGGAGCATGCCTGCAGGAACTGCTCAGGTGTGACCTCCAGCGTGAATATTCTTTCAATTTTTGGCATAGCTAGTCTCTAAATATCCATACCACAAGTACACAGATCATCCCAATAGAGCAGAGAATGGTTGCCGGTTCGTTCTTATACAGCACAGCGAAATAGGATAGGAAAAGTAAAAGATGAACCAACGTTATCAGAACAACCCACTTGTAAGCCGGTGTCTTGTCAATGTTCTTCAGCTCGTTGGTTCTACATTCTATTATCAACTCACTTTCATCAGACGGCATCTTGCCAAACTTTTCTTTGATGTACTGGTTGGTTTCTTCTACCTTGTCGATCGCTTCTAGGCGATCAATGACGCTGGCCATTCCGTCATAATATACATCGGCCAATAAATCGATTTCTTGTTGTGTTTTCATGTTGAGTGAATTATTGATTAAAAAATTGGTTTTCTACATTCGTCACAAATGCCGGTTCCATCGAACTGGATCATTGGTGGTTCCGGACACTGACATGTGTTTGCTTTTCCGTCCGGGTCCTGAAGCTTCGCGTTGATGTACATGTCAACACTTCGTTCAAGTCGTTTACTTTCAACGAGGGCCTCCTTGGATCGTGTCCGGAAGTACTCTTTTTGAGCCGTGCGCATTCTAGCCACGAGATCTACAAATTGAATGGTTTGCATATTATTGGATTTTAGTGAAGTCGATTAGACAAATGATTCCTGTTACATAACAGTACAAAGCAGGTATAGCCATATAAGGCTCTGCTTTTACATGAAAAAGGAAACAAGCCATTAGAGTGAAGTGCAATACAGCCAGTGCCGCGAATAGAAGCTTAATTTTGTTCATTGATTTGAGATTTAAATGATGTTTAATCGTTATTTAATCCTGTTGTAAACGATGTCCTCGATCCATTTTTCAGAGAGGAAATACTTCTCGGCCAGTTTGGTCACCTTGAGTTCTTCAGTATAAACTCTTACGCCTTTATATCGCTCTTCAGATAGTTTCTCGTAGTCCTCCTTTATTGCCTTGTTTCGCTGTTCAATTCGGAGTTTTCTTTTCTCTTGCGGTGTCAATTGTTCCATGGATTCTGTGATAAAAATGTTTCAGGATATTTCTTTTCAATTCCGGGATGCTGCGCAAGCCATTGTTCATAGATCCTAATGTGCTTTAAGGCTTTAATGCGCTCTGTATCCGTTAGTGCTTTCCAAAGGCGTTCGGCTCTTGTTTTTTTCCCAACCTTGTAATCATACACCTCCCAAAATCGCTCGAACGAAACATCTTCCGGAACTTCTGATACCTTCACGTTTTTCATTTTTCGGTAGTGTTCTAGGATACCAACATTAAAGGGGAAATGATTCCACAAGAACTTGGTTACTTCAGGTGTCATATTGCCGTACTGGATTTCCCCGACAATTAATCGTTTAGACTCATCATCGAAGGTGAGAATCACTGAAGCTTGAAATCGGGTTAATTCGACGAGATACTTAGACATCGTTGATTGATTTGAGTGATTATATTTACCATTAATGCTTGCGCATAATCTCCTGCCGGATGGAGTTGGGGCAATACTTCATTGAGCACAAGTACTGTTTGATCATCAAGTTTAAAAGAGTTTTTTGCTTGCATGTCGATTGATTTCTTCATGATTGACTTCAAAAAGTCTCTGATGATCACTCCACATATTTTAGACTCAAAATGTGTATTGAATCTTACGGCCTCGCAATCTTCGAGAACATAGATCAACACATTGATTTCTTCGTGATTTAGTTTCAGTTTCATTGGTGTAAGTCGTGAATAAAAGTTGAGTAAACTTGGTTAGCTTGGGTAACAAGTCTGGTGAGATCCGCAGCATGATAATCATTCAATGGCTTGTGTAAATGTCCATACTGCACGCACCATTGATTGATGCGCTGCATGTCCGGTTTCACATCCTGAGTAACATAGCCCATTTGACAAAACAAGGCGATGATTTTACGACGCTGTTTTACGGCTTTGTCTGCGCTTTTCGAGTGTGAGTTATATACTTCGTTCAGAAAATGCAGAAAGTCTTTATACTCATTATCTGTGAGTTCTGTGAGGCTGTTTTTTGCCCCATCTGTAAATTGATCAATCCACTCTGATCGCTCCTGAGTAACTCCAAGTCGTGAAAGCTTCTTCTCAATTGCGAAATATGCTGCGTATTTACTCATGTTAATTTCCGTCTTCGTTGTTTTTAACATCCTTATGGATAAACTTCATATAATCCCGGTTGGATCTCAATTCTCTCTCCAGTGCACGGTTTGAATTGGCGATGCCTACTTTCAGAAGTATTTCTCGTCTTCGAACCTCACGCTGGGTGCTGAATATTATCACTCTAGGATCTTTTTTCATCACCAGTTTCGATTTATATATAGAAATATGATCGTCGATAAATTCAAGATCCCGGCACAGATCAGAAGGATAATTGCTACTGCTATCACAAGCATAAGAGGATACGTCACTATCCACCAGGAAAGAAATGGCATCCAAGTAACTTTCAATACTAGCAAAGCGAATGTCAATGAGAACACTGCAATCGTACTGATGTTAAATAGTCGGTTGTTTCTTGTTTCGTTCATAGTTTGAGTTTTGGGAGTGGTGGGGGGATTCGAACCCCCGACCTGCTGGTAATAATGCCATCTCCTAAGGGCTTATTCATTCAACCAACCGCTCTAACCAACTGAGCTACACCTCTCTTGTTTTTAATCTTCCTTTTTGTATGGAAATATTTCTACAATTGGAGAAATTGAAATTGAAGGAATTTGAAAGTCAGTTAACAGAGTAGAAAGACTTTCCTTTATTCGATCATACGCTTGTTTAACTGAATGTGCAGACACAAGAAAAGTTTGCGTTACTTTTTTTGACGTTTCTGTCTCATCAATACATGCTGTATATTGAATCTTAGCTTTGAACCATACATCGGCGTCATCATAAGCGAAAATGTCATGTAGCTCTGTTATTTTAACTCCAGTGACAATAAATTCTCCTCGTATTAATGATCCTAATTCTTCATGAATACGTGCTTCTGCATCTCCGTGTGTCACAGCTGCAATTAAATATGGCTCGTTAACTCTTCTGAAAGTCCCGTTTTCCATTTCTTTAGTGTATCGAACTGATACTGTAAACCAATTATTCATAGTTGAGTTTATTTGATTACTTTTTATGTTGCTTAGCAGACAAGACCTTTAAGGTTAAATCCTTATCTGCTAAGTAGGCTGCATTGTCTCTTGAATTAGCTTTGATCAACACGTCAAAGGTTCTGATCGGCTTACCCTCATACACCAGGGCAATCTTCACCTCATAATCCTTTCGTCTTGCCTTGGCCAATCGATAGCCTAATCCGGGGCGTTCCGTTTTAAGGACCGGTAGTTTTTCTACAGCTGACTTTTTTTTCTTGAATAGCCACCACATACTTACAGGTTTGAGAAGTTGATAGAAATAGCTTTGAATTTCCCTTCAGCATCCTTCTTGTAGAATTGATAAGCGAACTTCTTGAAGTGGATTGAATACCCTTCTTTGATCAGGCGCAGACCTTCTTTCCATTTCGGTGCATCGAACTCACTTTCATATTTGATGAATTGCATCACCTTAGAGTATTCAAGCTCACCGGCTTCATTCTTGGAAATTAATCCCATCAATAAATTGAAGATTCCCGGCTTGGCACTTTCGGCACCCTCTTCCATTAAAAACTGCTGAACCAATTCAACACCTTTGTGTGCTGTTTCATCCCACTTCGGATCGGTATCTCTTGATCGCGTGATCTTAAAGTTTCCGTCGTTTGAAATGATTGAGAAACCACCTTTCGATTTGGTTGGCACTAATCCAAATTCATCCAGTTCGTTGTGTTGCTCATCCATCATTTTGGCCAACTCATCTTTGAAGTCAGACATTAATTTTTCGATTTTCACAACTCCCTTGACTACCTTTTGAATGCGCTGTTCACGTTTGCGCTCATATTCCTGGCGTTTCTTGTTTTGAGCCTTCCGTTCTTTCTTTTGCTCTTCGGCGAGTTGCTTCATCAGCTGCGCTCGCTCTTCGTCTGTTAACTTTGATAGATCTACTTTACTCATTTTATCGGTTGTTTATAAATTATTATTTCAGGTCTTTCTACATCGGGCATCCAACGACCATCCCGTTGCTGTTTTTTTACTTCTAATTGCACTGATAAATCGTTGCGCTCAGATACCTTTTTCATGAAATCGGGATGCTTAACATTGTCCTTCGCCCATTCATTGATTTTATCGATTCGAAGCTGCAGATCCTTGCACTGCTTTTCCGCTTCTCTTTCCATAGCGTTTTTCGACATATAAATAGTTTTCAAATGATTTCTTAACAGCATTGGACTTGACACAGAAGAATGCAATATCGTTCATGAACATTGCGGCCAATATTGATCTGGGAACCCTGCCACGAAAAGTGCTTAATCTTCTCAGGTACGACTTGGCAACTTCGTCGAACTGCAATCGATACCAATTCCAGAACAGTTTGCTTCGTGAATGGCGGATGTACTCCGGTGAATACCAACCGTACACTCGTGCCAGGAACTCACATCCTTTCTCCAGAAGTATTGAGCCATATTCGACTTCGTCAAAGCAAAGCACGTGCTTCACCGTTTCTTTGTTGAGGATCATTTCCCCGTTTTTCAATTTTAGCTGAGTTGTTTTCATGTTGAGTTTTCTTATGTTAATTCATTCCAGTATTCGGCTGATTTTGCCTGATCGATTATGTAATCTTCGCCTCCTCCGTATCGGCTTTTGATAATTGCCTTGAAGCCCTCGACACGAATCTTAACATCGGCATGGTATTCAACATACACTGCAAGAGATCCGAGTGGCTTTTTACCTTCAGCGTGTGAAATCCAAATGAATGTCTTTGACGGGAAGCGCTTGATTAACTGATTGTATTGCTTCTTGGTGATCCCGATGAACTGAAGCGAGTCAATGATAATGATGTCCGGTGATTTTTGCTTTTTAAGGCGTTCAATCAAATGGTCGAGATCCTCATTCAAAATTGTAATCCTGCGACGTTCCAAGGTGCTGAACTTTTGACGCTTGATTGCTTTCTGAAAGGATAACCGTGCGCCCTCTTCCAATGTGTTATAAGCCACTCTCCCGAATCTGGTCATATACTTGGCAAGTTTCAAGCTGTAAGATGTTTTACCGTGTCCGGATTCACCATAGATAATCCAAGAGCCGTTTTTTTCAACCTCAATCCCAACATGATCAGCCCATTCACCTTCGAAATTCATTGTGGTGAATCTCATCTTGGTGATCTGATCTATCGATATGGCTCTTTTAAGTTCCATTTAAGCAGCTTTTTTTTCTCTTTTAATCCATCCAATTTGCTCTATTGATCTGCGTACTCTTCGAATATCGCCCTGGCACTCATTAAATATTTGCACGATTGAATCTTCATCATTCAATCCGTTCGCCTGGCATATTGCTGTGACATCTGAAAGGACCACATCCGGCAGCGTGATGAATTTTCGACCAATACGTGAGTATAATTCCCGATATCCGATTTTATCTCGCTGTACTCCTTTTAGGATCCGCTTCTCTAATGCCGGTACTCCGGATAAAACAAAAGCACAGTGGCCCTCCAAATCGTTATATACATCCATGAATAAATCCAGCTGTGGATCTTTCAACTTATCGGACTGATCCCAAATCATTATTGGGCGTGGTTGATGGAGTGTACGAACATGATCAATCAGATTCTCAATTAACTCACCAACCGTTCCTTCAGAGGATAATCCGGCTGCTCTTAACATAGCCTGAACAAATGTTTTCTTTGTCCAGTAATTCTTACATTCAACATAAATGACATTTTCATTATTGCGAACGAAACGCTTGTATGTGTGAGACTTTGAACGTCCTTCCTTCATTGCTATAGCAATTGACATTCCTCCTTTCTGTGCTGCTCCAAGCAGCTTGATCATGTTTTCATAGTTTTTTGTAGAAGCATGGTTCCAGTTCAGCTCAATATTTAAAGCAACTTTTACTTTGCTCCACATTTCATCTTTGATCAGTTCCCATTTGCCATTGATCATGTGATTGATCGTTGCAGCTGAGATACCTGCTTTGATAGCTATTTTCTTCTGAGATAGCTTTTCAGCCATCTGAGCAACTTCAATAGAAATCTGTTGTTTTTGTTGAGTTTCCATGATTATTATAGGTAAGTGAATACAGAATCAGATTCGACATCAGAGCGTTGATCCTTTGGAAGTGTAGATCCCATTTTAATCATCCACTCCTGATCGTCGATGAGTTTTTCAGGTGTGATACCGGTTCGCTGACGTAGAGCGTTCAATTCTTGAAGATCCCTTTGTAATTCCTCGTCTCGGATTGAGTAATCTTCATACCATAACTCTTTGTCGCCTTCGGTCATAAGAACCGGTATCTCCTGATGAGAGCGCTTTCGCTTAGCATGAGCAGTAACTGCTCTCTCTCCCTTCGCATTGACCTCAATCAATTGGATGTAAGTATCCAATTGTTCAGGATCGTAGCGCACAATGAACTTTTTCCCGATGTTGTATCTTCGGAAATCAAGGTCTATTCTATCATCTGCAGTATATACTTCGAAGATGTATTCCTGTCCGGCAATTCGAAGATGCAGACCGTCGTTTTTATAAGTGATTGGCTTGGTTTCGTTTACCCAGAACAAATCAATCATGTCCAGGATATCTACTGGCTCAACCAAAGGTGCCGGTTGTGCGTAAACTTCAGATCTTGTTTTACCTGTAAAGTGAGGGTGCTCAGCATTGTTCCACATCTGAACTGCTAATTCCCAAGCTTTGATCAATTCTTCCTTGGTTGGCAGACGATGCTTGTTAGCAATAATGAAATCAATGTTTGGAACGTTGTCCAGGTCGCGAGATTTAACCGATTGCTTGTCAGCGAACCAAAATGTTGAAATTACTTCCTGCTGAAGGCGGTTGAATATTTGTTCTGCAGGGTTTGATTTAGTTCCGTAACCAGTTTTATGATGCACACCTCCATTTCGTGCTATGATTCCATCATATAACTCCTGCATACGTTTAGACTTGTGACCGGATTGACCATCGTAGGTAAGTTTATAAGGCCTCGATTGGGTTTGATTGAAAGCTGCTTTTAATGCTGTGAAGTGGTCCACGTGCGTTTCACTTTCAGAAAGTGAGTATCCGATTATCTTTTCACTGAATACATCGAATACCGGGTTAATTTTCAGTTTTGCTGCCATACCGGTTGCAGTGTCAAGGAAGTGAACCCAGTCGAGTTTCGTTCCATCAATTGCCCAGTAAGCATTCGGGAACCATTCTGAACGATCTCTTGAAAGCTTGTGGCCGAATGATTTTGCGTACTGATCCTTACCATGTCGGGCAAGCATCCAAATTCTTTTGATTTCAGGTTGCTCAAGGAATAGATTCACCGCCGATTCTGAAAGCGAAGGCCAACCCTTTGAATCTCGAACATTGTCATACATGGATAGCACAGTGGTAACGAGTGGTTTGTTTGGAAGGCAGTAAGTTGCAAGTAAGTAGTCAGCAATTTCTCCTGTGATCTTTCTTCGATTATCGTTGTCGGTTCCTCCATGAACGAGAGCTGCGAAGGATTCTGTTTTATACTTTCTGTAAAGGCGTTCGACGCTTCTATAATTTCCGGGGATAGAATGTGTGTATTGGGAAGAGGGTAGCTGGTTAATTGCATTGGAGATATTTTCCCAAAGCCTAGTTTTGTTACCAGTAACCTTTCTTCGGTTAGTCGCTTTTGCCATAACGATGGTGTCGATGGCGTTAAGGATGATTGCGTTGGTAGTGTATTCAGTTTGCTTTTCAGTTGTGAGAGGCTTTCCATTCGCTTTACGGAAAGCTGTAAAGTAAGCAGCAGCTTCATAATCGGGTTTTAAATAGGATTCAAATATTGATTTCTGAGCGGTTTGCGTTGGATCTCCTGCCACTTCTATCACTCGCTGCTTGATATCCTCACGCATGGAGTGAAATTCAACCAAGGCGTGACGACCGTTGCCACCTCTACGGAGTAATGTAAGGAAGCCTCTATAAATTAACTGCTTGTAGTGAGATAGCTTTACGATATCCTTTTCGATAAGCATTCCTCCTTTGACACAGAGCGTATTATTATAAAACTCGTACATACAGTTGATGCTTTTAATCTTGTTTTGGGTTAATTCTTTCGCTTATTACTTCTTCAAGTGTTTGAACAATGAGAGCATGTCTTTTTGAGTTCAATCTTCTAAACTGAATCTGTGCATTGGCAGAAGAAATACCAAGCTTCTCACCCACCTTTGTCCAGTCACCCCAAACGACCATTGATCTAAGTTCCTTCAGCTGCTCTTGTCGCTCTTGCAATTTGGCATCATATTCTTCTCTCGTCAATTTCATATATATTTGTTCGAGTTTGTTTATTAAACATTACAAACCTAGACGATAATTTTCGCTTATGCAAGAAAATAGACAAGATTTATCGCTTATTAAACAAAATATTTTGCTTTACCTTGATTTTAAAGGGATTTCGAAATACGAGTTTTACAAGAAATCAGGAATATCAAGGGGCACTCTTGATAATTCAAGCGGTATAACCGAAGATGGTATAGCGAAATTTATCGCCTATGCTGAAGATGTAAATCCTTCATGGTTAATCACAGGAAAGGGATCAATGCTGTCATACTCCACAAGTTCTGAGACAAACACTGTTGAGGATCCTAAAGAAAATTACAGCACCAAGAAAGCATATCCTTTGTTACCATTTGACGCATTTGGAGGTAATGGTGGTGGTAATTCGGAGGGTGTGGATTTTGCCACAATTGAAGATCGGTATGTCGTTCCATTGTTTGACGGATTGCACGTCGATTTCATGATTCCAGTGCGCGGATCCTCTATGTATCCTAAATATAACAGTGGCGATGTGGTAGCATGCAGGATAATTAAGGACCTGATGTACATTCAATGGAACAAAACTTTTGTAATTGATACCTACAGCCAGGGGACTATCCTGAAACGCTTAAAAAAATCTACTACGGATGATCATGTCATCTGCAAATCAGACAATAAGGATTACGATGAGTTCGAACTACCAAGAAAGGATATACGCAATATTGCGTTGGTGGTTGGAGTGATCAGGCTGGAATAATCATTTTATAAAAATAATACTAGTTAATATCCCTGCAGCAACACCATTCAATATCAATGACCGGTTTCGTTGCTTCTTTACCTTCCGGATCTGATGGTCTTTAAGTGCAATTATGGTGTCTTTTGAATTGATTATATAACGCTGATCGATAATTACGCTATCCTGGCGCTTGGTTAACTGCTCATAACGTGCAATGCTCGAATCCTGCGTGTTAATAACAAGATCTTGCATCTGAATAATTCGGAGCGTGTCAGATCCGAGTTTTGCGTTGTTCAATTTGCGTTTAAGCTCCGTTAACTGTCCGTTGATTGAAATAATCAAACTCTTGTCGTTGGAGATCTGTTCCATAAGCGCTGATACATCTGTTTCCTTTTGTTCAATGCGCTCAACTACCTTTTTTACAGGTGACACTTTGAATATTGGTGCAGGTTCAGGTCGAAAAACCATTAAAAAAATTAAGGTAAGGATCCCTATGAAGATTAATCCGGGAAGAAAGCGATTGAATTGACTCATTTTTATTTCGTTTTTTCCAAATGTACAGGGAAAAGGTATGTTTTTCCAAATGAAACCGCTCTGAAACATAGTGTTTACGGGGCTTTTTATGCTTTTTATATAGTATTACCC
>DAISYB010000023.1:0-51842 GCA_036825545.1 Crocinitomicaceae bacterium
CAATTTGTATTTTTAGGAGTGTAAGCGACAACTAAAAAAAATAATATATGATCAAAAAGCCCGTTGTGATTCGCTTTCAATTTGTATTTTTAGGAGTGTAAGCGACAACTGCGTCGCCTACCTCCTAGAAATAACAAGGGTTTTAGAGTCTTCTTAGGAATAAAAAATGAATTGGTTTATCGAGTGTCTTTTGGGTATTCCATCCATTAAAATAATTCTAATTGTTGCGGGGTTTCTTGTTCAGGTGCTTTTTTTACACCATGAAAAATTTCCATCCGTCCGAATTGTTTGTCGGTAATCGAAAAAATACCAACCTTGCCTTTTTCCGGTAGAATACTCTTTACCCGTTTGGTGTGTACATCAGCATTCTCAGCACTTTGACAAAAACGCATATAGATTGAAAACTGAAACATTATGAAACCATTTTGCATCAAACTCTTTCGAAATTGCTGAGCTGTGCGCCGTTCTTTTTTTGTTTCTGTCGGCAAATCAAAAAGTACCATGACCCACATATTGCGATAGGCGTTAAAGCGTGACGTACTCATAACTCAGGATAAGCGATTTTGCGGGATGATCCCTCAAAACACTTGTATAAACTAGCTGTCGTGATACTCACTGCGTGAAACAATGGACGTTGAACTTCTCCAATTTGAACGTCCAATTGCGGAAGTTTTAATAGTTCAATTTTCTGTTCTTTGGTTAGTCCTTCCGTTGTTTCATGAATACCGGGTAAATGCAATACCGACCAGTCCACATAGGGTCGGTATGGTTCCATGATGTCATCCGCCAGGCAAAAGGCGTTGTACCTGTTTTTGTGGTGAATGCCAATAGACGGAAACATACCCGAAGCGGTTAATGCTCGTGCAACGACTGAACGAAGGATGGCATAGCCATAATTCAATTGCGCATTAGGTGTTTCAGGATCGCGCGAGCGGACGAAATCGTTTCCATAGATCTTTCCCCAATAGTGAGAAGCTGCTTGTGCTTCTATATTCCCGGTATCACCGCTCAGCACATTTTGTTGGAGTTTTCTCATTCGTTCGCTGGGAACTCCTAGTTTTTCCAATACGCGACTCTGGTTTTCAATTTTGGATTTAACGGTTTGTTGCCAAAGTTGTTTTTTCAAAGGAACACTGGCATCTAATTGTGTCCGCATTCGTTCGGTTTGAACACTATTGCCTTCCAGAGGCAAAAAAAGCCCGGAAGGCATGTATTTACTGTTGCAGGTGACCACCGCCACCTGTGCGTTCATCAACTCTTCGAGTAAACTGGATGAAAGTGTTATTTGTGGGTGTTCCAGAACCACAACGCCCAAATCTTCAATTGGAAGTGTTTTGGTGGTTCGTTCTACATCACGGAGTTCTACCACCAATTGTTGGTTGCGCATAGACAAGTGAGCAGGATTGCTGAAATGCAATGTTCTTTTTACCATAGTAAAAGGAGTTTGTGAATAGTCAACTCCTTTTACTTGGTTGTTTTTTAAAAGGTTACACTAACTACTTTACCAAGGCGACTCACTTTTAGTTTCCAGCAAACTTGCTTTATCATATTACCTAAAATATCTTTCTCTAACTTGTTTAAAGCAGAATATTCATTTTTATCATGAATAACACTCGATACTTCAGACTTGATGAAAAAACATTGACTTCCAGAGGAGCTAACCATTTTATAAATTCTATTCGTTTGTTCTTTGCTTAAGGTTTTAAAATCAACTAAATTAGGATTATCAATTTCCTCTTGTGTTGGTACATAAACTATATCATTTGGAGATAGCGTAAACAAAAGTTTGTATTCGCAATTATCTTTATCAAAATATTTTTCGGGTGCTGGGCTTGCACCTTGTTTTAAGCTTTCAATAGCTTCATTTAAAGGAATAGTTTCAAATTGTCTTACTTCTTCGCCTTTTTTATTTTTGCCTTTGTAAATAGTAAAAAATAAATTAGTTCCTTTATCCGCTTCTACATATTTTGATTTTTTATTACCATTTTGGCCCACCTGAAACTTATTGCCTACTTCATATATTCTAACTTTTTTAATGGGTTGATGTGATTTGTTATTGTTTAGTTGAGATATATTTTTGTTCAACTCATCTATACCTTCCTGATTAAATGCTAATTCAAATTGTGTATTACCTTTTTCATCAAGATAGTTTTTAAGGTGATTTTTAAGAATTTTTTGTGTTCCTGTATCAGTGATACTTTCAAGATGTTTTTGCGTAAACTTATCAGATAGCTCAACTCTTCCTGCGTGCGCTTTAAAGACTTTTCCATTACGAGCTAACGTAACTTCTCCGTAAACAGTGGCTTTATGCAAAGATTTTCTCACCGCCCAATTATCTCCTTTTAATTGTGAAACCATTTTTTTCTTTAGTTGTCCATTTTCATTTACCCACTTCCAGTGTTTGTTCTTGGTTTTATTAATCACCCGTGTGTTTTGTTTAAAGCTAACTACCGTAGTTTCTAATTTTGCCCTAGTGTCTTGTGTGAATGAATCCCAAGGTTTGTGAAAAAGCCATTTATAATTACCTTTTTCATCAGTTTTAGACTTAAAACATAATTTACTTCTCAATTCATATTTGACATCTTTTTGCTTGTCCTCTTTTGCGTTAAGGTTATTGAGATAATTAATGTGACTTCTCGAAACCAAAGCGATTACTAGTGCATCTAATGCGTGATGTCTATGATCAATTCTTTTCTTACTGAATCCCTTCAACAAACTATCAGGTACTTTGGGTAAAAATTTGTTCGTATTGGGGTTGATATCACCAAAATCATTGGATTTAGTAAGCTCATTCATTCGTTTAAAACGAGGGACAATAATATCATTCCATACATCATTTAAACCCCAATCTTGTTTCATTTGGGCAGTGATAGAACCTGTAACAGGTACAATGTGTTTGGATGTTACTTCTTTTTCATCTTCTTCACGCACAATTTTACTAAACAGATTTTTAACCACTTTACTTATGTAACGGCTATCATTCATTTGTCTATTTATGAATGAGTCGGGTATATCTTCGCTTAAAAGGTTATCACGTTTTACTTTGTTCTTAGAAAAATATGATTTTATGTGTTGTTCATATTCCGGCATTGTGAATACTTTAACATTCCTACCTTCTCCTAAGTCAACATTAGTTCCACCAAATTCCTTGATGAACTCGTATGCCGTTCTATTGTCTTTGAGCTGGTTTACTTCCGCTTCGCATATTATTTTGTTACTCAAAGAATCATCAAAATAGCGGGATTGAGGAAATATGTGTTCAATTTGATATTTATATGTAAACAAATCAGAAAGCATAATGGCTTTTCCTGTGTATGGCGAAATATACCCTTGCTCTAACCAAAGTTTGTAGCGTTGTATTTCAGATTTTGTAGGGCTAGCGTTTTTTCTGATTTTACTTACATCATCTTCACTTAGTTTGTCAAACTTAGCATTCGGGTTTTGATAAACGCCTTCTTCATAAATTTTTAGTATTTCCTGCTGACTGGGTGAATATGGCTTAACATCTAAACCATCATTTAGCAACTCATTTAACACTGCCCTAATACGGAGATTGGTGTTTTCGTTTTCATTTATTTTTTCGGTCATTTTCTTGCGCTTGTCAGCAGGGTTCTTGATATCTCGCCCTAACTCAACATGAATTTCATTAAAATACCCTTCCTCACCATTTCCGTATTCATCCCAAATAGCTTTAACAACTCTTAGCGTTTCTGTCAATACTTGCTCAACAATTGGATTTCGCAATGAATGTTGCTTAAATGAACCTTTTAACTTAGGATTAAGGAAATCGGCAATATCCTGAGAAGTCGCCCATTTTTTGGTGTCGCTTGCTTCGGAATGTCTACCGTAAACCAAATAAGATGCTTGATAAGTATTCAATCCTTTTAAAGAATAACCAGAGTTGATAAAACTCTTTAAAACTTGCTTTGGTATGTCATCATCTGTGATTTCTTCTAATCTATTTAGCTCAAAGTTGATTGTCTCCAATCGCTCAATGATGTTATGTATTCTCGATTTTACCTGTTCAGAAATATCATTTTCGTTCCAATATTTCCCTTTTCGCATTAAGGGGAGAAGCTTTTTGATTGCCTTTTCTGAGAACGAGCCATAGTCTCGTTTAAATGGTGGATACTTCTCAAATAGCGTTTTAAAATCTGCACTCAAATTATGTTTAGCAGCAAATTTTTGTACTGCACTTTTTCGTTCTTCAGGATCGGTTACGGAATATAATAAATGCCAAAGATGTTGGGTAATTTCAGCAGTTAAAAAAGAACTATTTATATTCAATTTTTTCAGACGACTCAAAAATGCTGCTCTCGTTTCATTGCAAGGATATTCTTTGTCCTCCACATAATTCCATCTAAATTTATCTTCCTTCTTCTTAAAGTATGCTAACAATTGCTTTTGACTGACTTTATCTCTATCGTTCAACCAATCAAACAATTCTACCCATTTATCCTCTGATGATAGAAGTTCTCCAGTAACATCAATATCAAAATTTCCATCTCTCTCACGTTCATATATTTTAAGGTTAGCCAAAAATTGCCACAATCGAAATTCTTGAAAGATTGGATTTGACTTAGCGATACATTTTAAATGAATTTTCTCTTTAGTGTCCTTTCTTATTCTGTATTCTAAAGAGCAATCACTAATTAGATGCGTTTTCGTTTTTAGCGGGCGTTGGTAGAAAATAATATCATCCATAAACAGATAATGGAAATCCCTGCTTTCAATATTTTTCCTGTGCGCTTCGTTGTTCGGATAGAGTTCGTTTATACAATCTGAGTACAAATCTTTGCTTTGTAAATCAGGATGGAATTCAATTTGTTTTTTCAGTATTTTGGATAGCTCGGCTTTGTAGAATTTACGCTCTATCGTTCTTACAAGCTTACCTCTTATTTTTTGCGTTGGGTTTGTTAAAAGTGCTTCATAAATGTAGGTTCCAACGGTTTTTCCGCTCTTATCAATTTCTGATTCTGTTTTCTTTTTTACTAACCCCCAGTCATCTTCTTTAGGTGCTCTAAAACTTCTTTTTTTCTCCCCCTCTTTATTTGTCTTTATACTACCGTCTTCATTTAATTCTGTTGTAACTATAAACTCTTTTACTTTTCCTTTCCAATCATCAAGTGATGTTTTACTAGCACGTTTATAAATCCATCCATTTTCTAATACCACATTATACCAAGTTTCTCCTGATTTCTTTTTTTCTCCTGTGTCTAAAACATCAACAACTTTAAGAGAGTGGTATTCTTCATGCTTGGAATCATCTTGTTCATTCTTTTCCTCACTTAGCTGATAGTATCCTCTTTTTTGGTTAAAATTTAAAATGAGCCAAGCTAATTCTTCTTTTGATATTCGTTGAGTTAATGCCTTTTTACGCAAATAATAAATTGTCCAATCATAAGGAATTTTGGTTTCTTTTCCATTTGATTTGATGTAGAATAAATTTGGCTGCGCTTTTTTAAATTCGCCAATCATTTCATTGAAGGAAATTTTAAAAAGAAACTCATATTTACCTTGTTCATTTTTAAAATAAGGAAGTTTGGGTTCTCCGTGATTTAAAAATTGTCCCTTATGAAAATCAAAGTCTATTTCGTTTTTGTAATGTTCCGGGAGAAAATCGAGAATGTTAAGTACACGGTGCAATCGTTCCCTTCTTAAATTGTCACGTTGGTACAATCTTCTTGTTCCTCTTGCAGATGTCCTATCAGCAGTTTGAGATTTTGTATTTCCTTTTCCGAAGTCAGATAGTACATCTGCACTCATCGGAATAATGCGACTCCCTAAACCTAGTATTTCACCTTTTTTATCATCAAAATCATGTTTGACTAGTGCCCAACCAATTGAGTTCGTCCCCAAATCCAGTCCAAGAATTGTCTTTGTCATAGTGTTATTGTTAAGTGAACCAAAATAGTCATTTTTCTTTTGACTAAAGACCAAATTTCAAAAGTCAAAACGTAATCTATTTACGTGTTGCAAGTTTTTTTTAGATTTCTGAAAATTATCCTGATTCATTTGGAAATATGAAAGAAAGCCTTTAAGTTTGAACTACAAATTGAAGCGAATCACAATAAGGATTATTCCGTTGTGAAAACATTTACTACGGTCCGCCTCGGCGGATCGTTTTTATTTGTCAGAAAATGTCCAATAATAAACATCTTTTCCCAAAAGCTACTCGTCCCATCGAGTACGTAGCTTTTTTCACACTTTGTGTTCCTACAATGGAAGGGCCGGCTTATTTGTATTTAGCTTGTGACGCCTATTCAGAATATGGATTTCAATTGTGTGTCAAACCGGATGATGGAGCGAATTCACTATTTGTCGCGGTGTTTGAATTGCTGGAACATGAGGATTTTAAGAAGCACAGTGGAGAAGGCTTTACTTTGGTTTTTGAGCACTACGAAGAATTGGAAGATTCATTGTCCAGACTTGTTGCATCCAAAGGAGGTAAAGTTATTTTCAATGCAGCATTCAATGAGCGGATCACTCGCCCCATGCGAAACAGTTTGATTGATTTCCTATCCAAAAAGCGTTAATCCTCAATCCAAACCACAAAACCCCACAAAATTTCGTGGCGTGATAATGTCGGTTTGAGCGTCCGGATAGGCATTGGTAAAGGCTGCTGTGACCCGGTGTTTCTTTTTGCTGTTCCATTTGAGTTCGAAGGCACGCAGTAGGTGATCGTCCAACTCGACATAATCGACTTCGCTCTGGTTGTAATTTCGCCAGAAAAATGACTTTCGGTCAGGATGTTTTTGAGAATTTAGTTTCAAGCGCTCACTGACAATGAAATTTTCCCAAAGTTGACCGAGATCCTGACGAATAGTGATGTCGTCGAAAGCTCCAATTACAGCATTGCGGATTCCGTTGTCCCAAAAATAGATCTTACTCATTTTCGTAAGCTCTTTCCGTGGATTGGTGCTGTAGGCAGGGAGACGGTAAATGACGTAGGACTTCTCCAAAAGATCCATGTAACTTTCCACAGTTTCTGATTTTACCTGAAGTTGTGTCGCCAGTTCATGAATGGAAACTTCATTGCCGATTTGGTAGGCGAGAAGACGAAGTAATTTATCCAACAATTCGGGTTTACGAATGTCTTTCCAGACCAACACATCCTTGTATAGGTATTGAGCTGCCAGATTTTTCAAGATCATTTGCGCGTGTTCGCGGCTGGTGCAAACCTCAGGGTAATTTCCATAAATCAGGTGGAAACCGAGTTGGTTCTCAATTTCAAAAGGCGTTTTGTCAGCATACAACTCTCCAATTGAAAAAGGGTAGAGGTGAAACAAAAAATGGCGTCCTGTCAATGGTTCGAAGATCCGTTCTGAAATATCCAGCGCTGATGAACCGGTAGCAATTACCTGAGTGTCCGGGAAGTTGTCGACAAGTAATTTTAAAAGTAAGCCTGAATTTTCAATGCGCTGAATTTCATTGATGATCATCATTTTTTTCTTACCGACAAGCTGTTGGAGATTACTGATGCTCAATTCACTCAATCGTTCGCGTACCGGACCTTCATCTGCATTTAACCAGATTAAGTCATCGTCGTTTGAAGCATAATTGCGCAAAAGTGTTGTTTTTCCAACCTGTCTTGCACCGGTTAAAATGAGCGCTTTCCCTTTAAAAAGCCAATAATCAAGTTGTTGCTTTACAATCCGATCAACTTTTCTCATTGCTCAAAGGTACAATTATTTCCGTTGTAATGGAAATAATAATACAAATATTTCTACTGTACTGGAAAAATTAATACTAATATTTCTAGTATAATGGAAAAATTAATACTTTTGAAAGTGTTTTTGTCGGGACGAAAAAAAGAAGATCTATGCCAAGGCCTTGATCTCGAGCATGATCTTCTCCGCAAGTTCGTTCGCTTTTTCTTCGTTCTCGCTCTCGGAGTAGATGCGAATAATTGGTTCGGTATTGCTTTTGCGTAAATGCACCCACTCTTTTCCGATGTAGATTTTAACGCCATCTGTTGTGTCTACCTCTTCGTGGGCATAATTCAAGCTCATATACATCAATACCTGATCTACGTCAATGTCCGGCGTCAATTCGATCTTGTTCTTGGAGATCGTGTATTTCGGATAACTGTCACGCAGTGCAGCAACTGACATTTTTTTGTGCGCCAAGTGACTAAGGAAAAGCGCAATACCCACCAGTGAGTCGCGACCATAGTGCAGCTCAGGATAGATCACTCCACCATTTCCCTCACCGCCAATCACAGCACCAATTTCTTTCATTTTGCTCACTACGTTTACTTCGCCAACAGCAGCAGCAGCGTATTGAAGTCCGCGGGCTTCGGTGATGTCGCGCAAAGCACGGGTAGAGGATAAGTTGGACACAGTTGCCCCCGGAGTGTGTGTCAATACATAATCGGCAACGGCTACTAATGTGTATTCTTCACCGAACATGCTTCCGTCTTCACAAACTAAAGCAAGACGATCAACATCCGGATCTACGGTAATACCCATGTCGGCTCCGGTTTCCTTGATCTTATCGGAAAGGTCGGTCAAGTGTTCTGGAAGAGGTTCAGGATTGTGTGGGAAATGTCCTGTTGGTTCACAGTACATTTCCGTAATCTTGCTTACTCCAAGTGCTTTCAAAAGGGCTGGAACGAAGATGCCACCTGTCGAGTTAACGGCGTCCACAACAATCGAAAAATCTGCTGCTGCGATGGCTTTTTTGTCCACCAAAGGCAAAGCCAGAATGGCATCAATATGTTTTTGTAAATAACTATCGTCTTTGGTGACTTTCCCTAAATCGTCCACTTCGGCAAAATCGAAAGCTTCCTCACCGGCAATTTTCAATACCTCTTCACCGTCAGCACCGGAAATGAATTCTCCTTTTTCGTTCAGTAATTTCAGTGCGTTCCACTGTTTTGGATTGTGACTCGCAGTCAAAATAATTCCACCCTGTGCATTTTCCATTGGTACCGCAACTTCCACTGTCGGTGTTGTCGATAATCCAAGATCAATAACGTCAATTCCTAGTCCAATCAAGGTTGATACAACCAAGTCAGAAATCATTTGACCTGAGATTCGTGCATCGCGACCAATCACTACCTTCAAACGTAAACCACTGTTTCTGTTCTTCAACCAAGTTCCGTAAGCAGCTGCAAATTTTACGGCATCGATCGGAGTTAATCCCTGATCTACTTTTCCACCGATTGTACCGCGGATTCCTGAAATTGATTTGATGAGGGTCATTTGAATTAGGAATTAGGAGTGAGGAATTATGAATTATGTTAGAGGTTGAATTACCTGGAATAGCCGATTTTTTCGACGTTGGAAAATTGGTTTTTAAGTCCGATCATTTTTAAACAAGCGACAGCACATTCTGTTCCTTTGTTACCGTGTTTTCCACCTGAACGATCAATTGATTGCTGGATGTTATTATCGGTCAAAACACAAAATGCAACCGGCTTGTTGTATTTCAGGTTGATATCCATGATCCCTTGCGTGGTACCCGAACAAACAAAGTCGAAATGTTTCGTTTCTCCTTGAATAACCACTCCGATAGCCACTATTCCATCGACATTTGTGTTTTCCAACATAAATTGACAACCCAAAGGCAATTCAAATGCACCTGGGACGAATTGCACAAGAATATGTTCTTCCGGAACACCATTATCCAGAAGCGCTTCTTTCGCTCCTTTCAACAAGTTTAAAGTAATAGAATCATTCCATTCTGAAACAACAATGCCGATCTTAAAATCGGCACCGTTTGGAATGAATTCCTTATTGTATTCTGATAAATTTTTTCCTGCTGTCGCCATGCTTATTTCTTAACGATCTTGTTGGAAGCTCGAGCGATGTATTTTTCGATTCCTTTCTGACTTGCGTAAGTTGGGTAATCATCTTTGATCGCTGTGTACGCTTCAACTGCTTTTTCAAAATCTTTTACTTTCTCAGCACATAAACCTGCTTTGTACAAGTACATCGGTGAAGTAAAATCGTTAGCGTTCACTTTCGCAGCGTTCAAGTACATTGTACCTGCTTTCTCGAAGTTTTTCATTTCACTGTAACAATCAGCTTGCAATCCAACAGACATAGCGCTAATATATGTATCTGACGTTTTTACACCTTCCAGCTCTTTGATCGCTTTTTGGAATTCTCCTTTTGCCATGTACTGACGAGCGAGAATAAATTGTGCATTTTCTCCTCCTACTTTACCGTCATACTTTTTAACAACTCCTTCCAATTCCTCGATCGCTTGATCTGTTGAATCCTTTGCTGCGTAGTTCAATCCTACCCAATAAGCGTCTTTAGATTTTTCATTAGCCGGTTTCCACATGAACTGTCTGTAAGCCAAAAAGCCTATTACCAGCACCAATAAACCACCCACAGCGTAGGTTGCCAATTTCATATTCTTGTTCGAGTTGATCTTTTCTTTCAGATCCTGAATTGAAAAATTTTCTAACATTATCGCGTTTTTAGCCGTGCAAAAATAGTTTTTTTTTTGATTCAAACACTTCAAGTTTTCAACAGCGTTTTCATTTAAAAGTTCTAAAAAAATACAGATCAACCAGAACGGCTTTTCCGTACATTTGCACGTATGCATCTTTCCAGTCTGCAATTGATCAATTTTAAGAACTACGAAGAATCAGAATTTGAGCTGATTTCAGGTGTAAATTGTTTTGTTGGAAAGAACGGATCAGGAAAGACGAATATCCTCGATGCGGTCTATTACCTTTCCATGTGCAAGTCCTATTTGAATTCATTGGATCGTCAGAATATTCGCTTCGGAGAACATTTCTTTTCAATCATTGGCAATTGGGAAAAGGATGGAAAGGAAGCCTTGATTCATTGTGCTGTCAAGCAGGGAGCGAAAAAAGTGTTCAGAAAAAACAAGAAAGAATACGAAAAACTGGCTGATCATATTGGTCAGTTTCCGGTTGTGATGATTTCGCCCTATGATCGTGACTTGATTTCTGAAGGAAGCGAATTGCGAAGAAAATGGATGGACGGAATCATTTCTCAGTTTGATCGAAAGTACCTGGAAGATATTCAGCGCTATTCACGCGTGCTTGAACAACGCAATGCGCTTTTGCGAAACATGTATGATCATGGCTTGTTCGACCGTGAGTCGATCGAAGTGTGGAACGCACAAATGATCGTTCTGGCAGAATCCATACATGAAAAGCGCAAAACATTTATCGAAGAGTTTATTCCTGTTTTCCGAGAGCGATACAATTTCATCGGTAAGGAAGATGAGCTGGTGGGACTGGAGTACCGATCACAATTGAATGAGTCGGGAATGGAAGATTTGCTCAAAACTTATGAGCGGAAAGATGCTGTGTCACACTACAGCAATGCGGGGACACATAAAGATGATTTGGTTTTCACCATCAAAGGACATCCAATCAAGAAATTTGGATCACAAGGTCAGCAAAAGTCGTTTATTATCGCACTGCGACTGGCACAATACGATTGGTTGAAGCAGCATTTGGGTGTGCGTCCCGTTCTTTTGTTGGATGATATTTTTGATAAACTCGATCAGGATCGTGTGAGGAGTTTACTTCAGTTGGTATCCGATCATTATTTTGGTCAGGTCTTAGTGACGGATACCGATGTGGAGCGGCTAGAAACGATTTTTACGAATTCAAATATTGCTCTTCGTTTATTTAGTGTGAATGAAGGAAAAATCGATTTGATCGGTCAGAATATAGTTGAGCTTGAACCACTTAAAGTTGTTGCGTCATGAATGAGTATAAACGCACATCCAACGAAGCTCCACTGGGAGAGATTATCGATAAGTTGATGAGGGCCTATGGCTTGGAACACAAATTAAAAGAGTACGATCTCATTGCTGCCTGGCCGGAATTGATGGGACCTGCTGTTGCGAATCGTACGAAAGAGATCAGGATTCAAAACAAAATTCTTATTCTTAAAATGGATTCATCCGTTATGCGTGATGAGTTGCAACATGGCAAACAGATTATCATTCATCGCCTGAATGAAAAAGCAGGGTTT
The DNA here is from genome assembly GCA_036825545.1 of Crocinitomicaceae bacterium. Classification (GTDB taxonomy): domain Bacteria; phylum Bacteroidota; class Bacteroidia; order Flavobacteriales_D; family Crocinitomicaceae; genus M0103. Next base: position 11,973 of record DAISYB010000023.1, read on the forward strand.
GAAATGATACAGGATATCTGGTTTGGCTGATCTCGGTACGCCCCGACGATTCGCTGCGCTTCTGTCGGGACTACTCGATTTGACCAAAACATTTAGAAATCTTTTCGGTTTTTGTTTCGTACGCTTTGTTTTTCGTTGTACCTCGATACAATCCTGACGATCCGCTCTGCTTCTGTCAGGATCACTCGGTCAACGAAAAACACTTTTCCATATTGATTACACACCGTAATTGTGAATTGTCAATTGTGAATTGCCAATTGCCAATTGCCAATTGAATTCGTATCTTCGCACTGCAATGAAAAATTTCATTCTTATTTTATTCATTCTCACAGGTGTTACAGTTGGAGCGCAAACGGATTCAAGCGCAGCAAAACCCTTGTCTGCAAGATTGACCAAAAATTTTGGGAAGGCTGATTATCCATTTTGGTTGTATTTGCCGCATGATTCGGTATTGAAGAATAATCCGCCTGTTTTGATTTTTTTACACGGTAGAAGTTTATCGGGTACTTCATTGGAGTTGGTGCGAAAGTACGGAGTGATCCATGAGATTGAGAAAGGTAGGGAAATTCCGGCCATTGTCATCGCACCTCAAACTCCAGCTGGAAAATCGTGGGAGCCAAAGAAGATCTTGAATACGTTACGCTACATTCAGAAACAGTATGTAACAGATACCAATCGTGTTTACGTGGCTGGAATGAGCTTAGGAGGATACGGTACGCTGCATTTTGCGGGCGAATACCCGGAGGTGGTAACTGCTGCTGTTGCCTTGTGCGGTGGAGGTGATCCACGCGATGGATGCGATCTGGCATGTGTTCCGTTGTGGATCCAGCATGGAAACGCCGATCGGGCTGTACCGATCTCTGAATCGGAGAAAATAGTAAAAGCCATTAAAGAATGTAACGGAGGTGAAAACTTAACCTACACAGTACATCCCGGTGCGGGACATGGTGCCTTGGAACGCGTTTTCAGAACTGATGAAATGTACAATTGGTTATTTCAGTTCAATAAAGCAGTGGATACATTAGTCCAGCCAACGGAAAAGAATTGAAATCGTCAGAACACCAATGAATCCTGAAAGGATTCATTTAAATACTTTTTATGGGACACTAGTGTTTCAAAATAATTTTTAAATCTTTCTTGCGTGTTTATATGAGAGTTATATGCCATTGCATGCCCCTAAAAACATCGCAGAAATTTGGATAAAGTAAACTAATTAGTTAACTTTGTTGCCGTGGCAAGAGAAATTATTTTTTTCGGAGATAATGTCATCGACTTTTATAAATCTCAAGATTCAAAAGTTCAGTTGAAAATTGAATATGTATTGGATATGGTTCGTTTTGAAAGGCAAGTTCCAATCAAGTTTTTTAAAAAACTGGAAAGTACGAATGGAATTTATGAAGTCAGAGTTATTACATCACAAAAAAGCATTAGAATCCTCTGTTTCCTGGATGAAGGAACATTGGTTGTATTGACGAACGCGTTCGTTAAGAAAACGCAAAAGACTCCAAAAAATGAAATCAAACTTGCTGAGAATTTAAAAATTGAATATTTAAAACAGAAAGTAGATGAAAAACGTTAAAACATTTGATCAACTCCTTGACGAGAAATACGGAAAAAAAGGAAACGCAGACAGAGATCAGTTTGATGCGGATTCTCTTGCTTTTAGATTAGGAGTTATGCTGAAAGAAGCGCGTGTTGAAGCGAACCTAACTCAAGAGGAACTTGCTAAGAAAACAGGCACGAAAAAAAGTTACATTTCAAGAATTGAACGTGGCTTAAGCGATATCCAAATTTCTACTTATTACAAATTAATTGAACTTGGTTTAGGGAAACATCTAAACATTTCAATTGGATAAAAGACATATAACACACAGTAAGCAAAATGGCGCACGTTCATACTCGAAAGATTGCGCCACATTGCCTACTGTGAGAACGTTTAGGGCATAGACGTGCATGGCCATCAAGTATTAAATTAAAATTCATTTTTAGAAAATATCTTTTGAATGATTTTCTTGAATTTTTGAGTTTGAAATTTAAATGAAATCCAAACTGAAAGATTTACAATTGCTAGAACGATAATTATTAATAGAGTCCGATTAATCCAATTTTCTTCAATATTATTTTTGAAAACAATTATGTGTGGGGCAAATAGCCCAGCAGAAATGATTGCTAAGTGAAAAAAAACAAGTATTAAATTCCAAATTTCTGACAATTTGATTTTCACACTAACTAAAGTCTTTTCTTCGTTTATGCTTTGAAGTTTAATATAAGCATCAGGTGTTATCCCAAATCGTTCAAATGGATTTGTACTTCGAGACAATGTGAATTCATCGTTGTTAAATTCACCGTAATATGGAGTACTAATTCCACAATTATTTTCACTTTCAAAATCATGAACACCAACAATACTATTTTTCATCTGATCATTTAAATCAGAAATAGTTTGATTGACTTCGAAGTTGTAATTGGAAATGTAGAGCATCGTTCAAATTTACCTTATGGTAAATTAAAACGCAAGATTAATGAAAAAAATGAACGACCTAAAACCATAGGTTATCAAATGCATTGCCTTCGCAAAGCTATTGCGAAGTAAGGCCTCAGATCTTACTATGTAAAATGGTTTTAATTTCAGCTAATGATTTAACTATGAGTTTGGTTTAGCTGTAAAAGTTCTGCACTCTGTCCGGCTCGAAAACGTTATTGCGAACCCTGAAGGGGTTCAAAACCAATACCCTGAACTACCCAAATGCGCACCCGAACCCTGAGGGGGTTCAATCCATATTGTGACAGAGCCTTATTGTCAAATGTTGATTACAGATAAGCACCTATTTCTCCTTATGATGAGGAGGAAAACTCGTCGGAACTTTTGAAGCTCGATCGTGCAATACAATACTTCCTGTCACAGCTACATTCAAAGAAGAATTTCCCGGTAATTTGATCACAAAATGGCATTTATCCAGAATTTCTAGGGGTAATCCGTCATCCTCCGCGCCTAATAGATAAATCGCTCTTTTTGGATGCTCGAAGTCGTGCAAGAAAGTGGCATCATCGGTTAATTCAACGCCAACTAAACGACAATCATATGGAATGTTGTTTAACAGATCCTCAAATGTATCGTAGTGAAAAAGAGGAATTCTTGACCATGATTTCACGACATCAGAGGTTTGTTTTTTGTATTTCTGACCAACTGAGAAAATATATGCTGCTCCCAAAACAAAGGCAGAACGCCAAAGAGTTCCGATGTTGTGTTCAGTTTTCCCACGATACACACCAATTGCACAGTAACCTTCTGTATTCTTTGTCTTCATAGGACAAAAATGCGCATTATCTTCCTTAGCCCATTCCTTTTTTCGATCTTTACACAAAATTGAAAACAATGGAATTCATCGATCCGAAACTTGACGCGTATGTGTGTGAGCACACACAAAATGAACCAGAGGTACTTAAGGAATTGAACCGTCGGACGCATTTAGAGGTCTTGTCGCCACGAATGTTGAGCGGGCATTTTCAAGGACGTGTATTGAGTATGTTATCACACATGATCAAGCCAAGAAGAGTACTGGAAATCGGTACATATACGGGTTATTCAGCTTTGTGTTTTGCGGAGGGCTTGACCGAAGATGGAAAAGTGATTACGATCGATGTGAATGAGGAGCTGGAAGATCTGGTTCGCGAGTATATTACAAAAAGTGGAAACGAAAAAAAGATCGAGTATCTAATCGGTGATGCTGCACACTTTATTCCGGCACTGAATGAAGAATGGGATATTGTTTTCATTGATGCCGACAAGAAGAGTTATTGCAAGTACTATGACCTGGTGATCGATAAAGTGAAGAAAGGCGGCTATATCATTGCTGACAATGTGCTTTGGTCGGGTAAAGTATTGGAAGATTATGAATCACTCGATCGCGAAACGAAGATCATCATGGATTACAATGAAATGATTCAGAAGGATCCGAGAGTGGAAAATGTATTGTTACCGATCAGGGACGGATTGATGATTGCCAGAAAGTTGTGATTTAAGATTATTTGGAACTGTGCAACTTGAAATCCTATACAAAGACGATCGTTTAGTAGCGATCAATAAACCACATGGATTATTGGTGCATAAAAGTCAGATCGCTGTGGATGCTTCAGAATTTGCTGTTCAGTTGCTGCGGGATCAGTTAGGACAAAAAGTGTTTCCTGTTCATCGTTTGGATCGCAAAACATCGGGAGTCTTATTGTTTGCCTTGGATCCGGAGATGAACACATTGATGCAGACTGCGTTCATGGACCGCAAGGTAGACAAAACCTATTTGGCACTTGTAAGAGGATTTACACTTGACTCAGGGAGTATTGATTATCCACTGATTGATAGTCGTGGACGCTCCTTTGAAGCACTGACGCATTATTCTACCCTCCAGCGATTTGAAATTCCCGTTCCATTTGGAAAACACAAAACTTCTCGTTATTCACTGGTCGAGGTAAAGCCGGAAACCGGACGGATGCACCAGATCCGAAAGCATTTTGCACATATTTTACATCCGATCATTGGTGATCGTCCGCATGGCTGTAACAAGCAGAATAAACTGTTTTTGGAGAGGTGGAATATGAATACGATGTTGTTGCATGCTCAAGAACTTCGATTTGTCCATCCGGAATCGGGGTCTGCTATCGTTCTTCAAGCAGAAATGAGTGTGGATTTTGATCGGGTAATGAAAGACATCTTGTCATCAAAATAAAATTAGGATAATCTATTAGAAATTACTCGTCCTCTAATTTTTTCAATGACATGTAAATGATTACAGTTTCTTCATCTACACGTTTCGAATGAATCTGTTTGCTGATCTCCAGAACTGTATTGTTCTCATGTAATGCCCATGTTCCTTCCAAATCGATCACCGCATCAATAAAGAAATACCCATCGTCGCCAAAAGTCATCACAAACGATTCCCACAATTCGAAATCAGTATACGTGTTATCGTCTTCTTTTTCAAAATACGTGTTCATTCGGCCTTTCGTAATTTGCCAGTCTCCAATTAATGATGCTCTGTCGACAGACTCTTTACTGGCCAGGAGTTCTTTTATTAGTTTATGGTCTAATCGTTCATTCGCTAGTAAAACGCGTTCAGGTGTCGGTAATTGATTTTGACAGAATGAAGAAAAGGGACTTGAAAGTCCAATTAGAAAGGCGAGTAGGGATATTTTTGAATTTAGAACTGTTCGCATGGAAGTTTGAATTTTATTTGGCTAGATGAATATAGTACAATTCTCTTAAAATTAGAGTATTCCGAGTACAAACATGAACCCTAAAATCAGAAGCAAAGCCCCAACAATTCGCTGAATTCCCTTTAAGGTCGTTTTTTTTAGTAATTCCTTTCCGAAATAAGTTCCGGTGAATGCAAAAACAATTCCTGTGATCAAAAGTCCTTTTTCATTTTGCAAAGAAACAAGGTTTAGTGTTTTTGCATAAACAGAAATCCGAGCTACATCGATGATCAATGCGATCGAGTTAGAGGTACCGATGAATTGTTCTTTAGTCAGTCCTGCCTTGGTTAGGAAAGCGGCTCGGAATGCTCCCTGATGACCTGAAATCCCACCAAAAAAACCACTTAAAAGTCCACCGAATGGAATCCATTTCTTTTCAAGTTGCCAATTTGAAAAGCGTGGATCCAAGTCGAACCAAGCAAAAAAGATCATTAACATTCCAACCACGAATTTTATCCCGCTGACTTCAACGAAAGTTTCACCAATCCAATAGCTATAGATACTTTCAAATTTTCCCAGATAGCGCAGTGTTAAACCACCTAATACAGCAGCAATCAACGCAGGAATACCAAAGCGCCAAAGTGTTGAAAAGTGAATGTGCTTGTAAACCAAGCCAAATTTGAAAAGGTTATTGGTCAAATGAACGACAGCTGTAGCACCAACTGCAACTTCCATCGGAAAGAACAAAGCGAAGACCGGTAACATTAATGTGCCGAGACCAAAACCGGAAAAAAAAGTGAGTCCGGCACCAAATAATACGGTTAACGCTATGATGAGGTAATCCATGTGTTATTTTTGTACAAAAGAACAACTTTCTGTTTGAACCTGAAATGAATACTATGATCGATTTTAGAAGTGATACCGTTACCAAGCCAAGTAAGGAAATGATGGATGCGATGTTCGCTGCTCCTGTTGGCGATGATGTGTTTGGTGAAGATCCAACCATCAATGAATTACAAGATTTTGCAGCTGCTTATTTCGGCAAGGAAGCGGCTTTGTTTTGTTCTTCAGGTACGCAAACCAATCAAATTTCGATCAATATACATGTGCAACCGGGTGGAGAAGTGATCTGTCACGAAGAAAGTCATATCTATAAATACGAAGGTGGTGGTATTGCTAAGAATTCCGGTGCATCTGTTCGTTTATTGCAAGGTGATCGCGGTCGATTGAAAGTAGAGGATATCGCTAAATGGATCAATAATCCGGAGGACGTGCATTTTCCCTTGACGCAGCTAGTGAGTTTGGAAGATACGGCTAATCGAGGAGGAGGAGCGATCTACAATTTTGAAGAGATCAAAAAGATCCGTCAGTTTTGTCAGGCAAATGGACTTCCCTTACACCTGGATGGTGCACGTGTGATGAATGCATTGGTTGAAACCGGGATCGACCCAAAGGTGTACGCTGCTGAATTTGACAGTATTTCGATCTGTTTATCCAAGGGATTGGGTGCACCTGTCGGTTCTGTACTCGTTGGATCAAAAGCGTTCATCAAACAAGCGAGACGAGTACGAAAAGTATATGGAGGTGGTATGCGTCAGGCAGGAATAATTGCTGCAGGTGGATTATTTGCAATGAAGAACAATGTAGAACGTCTGAAAATTGACCACCAACGAGCGAAACAATTGGAATCAGTACTGATTGAATTGCCTTGGGTGAAAGAAGTTGTACCGGTTGAAACCAATATTGTGGTGACTGTATTGAAAGATGCTTCGAAACGCGATCAGATCATCCAGCAATTGAAGTCTGAAGAAATATTGATTATGGCCTTTGGTGAGGGAATGTTGCGCATGGTGACTCATTTGGACAATTCATCGTCAGATATTGATCGAACGTGTGAAGTTCTTCGTAAATTGAGCGTATGATTCGAAATGGATTACTATTCATCCTGTTGTTTGTGGCATTGATCGCTTGTACTTCGAAAGAGGAAAAAGTGATCGATCTGGATGAGATCATTCCAAAGTCGGAACGATACAATAATGGGGACGAGCCGGATTCGTCGCTGAAGGATACCTTGTCCAATTATTTTGATTTGAAATTGGCTAAAGATCTTGGGATGCCTTTCTCTTCAATGGAATTGTTTGAAGAAGCCTTTTTTCCGGATCGTTTTCAACCAAGAAGAGTATCCAAATTAGTACTGAAAGGTGAGGATCAAGCCGTTTTCTTTGGTCAATGGAGCTATAAAGATTCACTCAAAACAATGAATGCCTTGTTTAATTGGTTGGATTGTTTTGGACTGAAATGCAGATCATTGAAGTACCTGGAGTCAGCCTCTTTTCAAGCGGACGCTATGTTGTTGTTTATCAATGACACCTCTATGATCTATATTTCATCTTCTCAAGGCTTGAATGAGAAGCAGTGGCAACTTTACCTCAAGGAAAAATATGGCGCTGATACCTGGGATTTGGTCATAATCCAGAAAAAACAGCGGAAGGCCAATTGGTATCGCTTTGATCTCGATGAAAAAGGTAAAGACACGACTTTTATAAAACTGAATTAATCGAAAAAAAATGAAAATTGTAAACAGAGGATACATCATTGTTCGTCCAACTGCTCATTTCTGGAATTGGGCAAAGCAACACACAGAAGAAGATATGCAGGTAGAAGAAGGCGATGATGTCGAGCCAAACATTTACCTGATCGAAGAAGATTTTTTCGATACCGAACCGCTGATCGAACAGAATTTCAAAAAGATCTTCAAAACAGAATTGATGATGGTCACGGAGGATGAAACCTCTTGGCCGGAAAAATTAACTGTTGATTTGTTTCAGGAGTGGTTTGATCTGGAGTTTGGTGCGACAGTACTTGATCTGGAAAAGGCCGATCTGAAAAGAGAATCAATTTGAATCTAAATTGATATGCAGGTTTTTACTGAACAAGATTTTCTAGTAAGTAATTGGAGTGGGGGAAAGACAATTCAATTGTATGTATATCCTGCTTTTGCGAATTACACAGATAGGAATTTCAAGTTGAGAATAAGCATAGCTCATGTGGAACAGGAGGCGTCAGATTTCACCTCCTTGCCCGGCTTCCATAGAAAGTTAATGGTATTGGATGGAGAAATTCAAATTTTTCATGAAGGTCACCATTCGAAAAGACTCCGTCAATTTGAATCGGATGATTTTGATGGTGCTTGGACGACAAGATCAATCGGAAAGTGTGTCGATTTTAATGTGATGACAACACCTGAACTAAACTGTGAGTTGTCGGTGTTGAATTTAAACGTAGGCCAAGTGACCTTGCTTGAAACCGGAGCGAACACTAGTCTATTTTTGTATGTAAAGAAAGGTTCAATTTTGATTAAAAGCCAAGGCGATAATAGTGAAGTCATACATAATCAGCTATTAAAGTTGGATTTCGTTCACAATGAAGAATTACAGATTACTTCGGTAGGGAAAAGTGATCTTGTCTTGACTATGATTCAACCGATGGTTTGACTTGCGAATTTCGCAACTAATCCGACATACCTTGTTGGATTCAATTGGTGTTTGATAAGGTTTGGTCACAACTTTGTCAAAAAAAGCCATGCAGAAAATCGTTTTATTTTCATCATTGTTTATACTGATTGTTTCATGCAGTGTAGAGAAACGCTTGCACAATCCGGGGTGGAATGTCCAGTGGAATAAAAAATACCAAGTGTCAAAATCAAGTGAAAATCACCTCGAAACTGTAAACCGGTTTGATAATTTCCATGATTCAGATTTCTTTATTGAAGATGATGAAGAAAAGAATTTGGAGATGGAGTTAATGAATGAAAATCATGAAAGTCAAATTCAGCTTGAAGCAGCGGAAGATGAACCAATTGATTTACAGCGAACTTTTCAATGCATTGATCAGGCAAAAAAGACGCTCAGTAACAAGAATCTTTCTCTAAAGAAGTTGGATAAGCAAGGAATCCAGCAATTTGAGTCCGGATCTATGAGAAGAACCAAGATAGATTCGGATATGATCTACTTCATACTGCTGATTTTGGGTATTTTAGTCTTGCTTGGTCTACTGTTGTTCAGTTCTGGAATCTGGTTGAAAATTGCAGTGGTTGTGCTCTGCCTTGTCTTACTCGCCCTATTAATCGCAGCGGTTGTTGTAATTGCTGAAGTATTCTATTTCCTCTTTTTTGGATGGTGGCTGGGATAGGGACTAAGCTTATTCGCAATGATTATGAGGTGAGAGAATGAATTGTTTTAATCGACTCCTGTTTTTGTCTACTCCATAACCTCAGTTTTCCATTCTTAAATGAACACCTTTCCGCATGTGTAATTTTTAAAAGTTTACAAAGTTCAGGAAGTAAATCAATTTGAAATTCCTTGATTCGAAAAGTGCATCCATCTACTTTTATCTTTTTTAGCCAAAAATAAACCCAAGACCATTTTCCAAAGTGTAATTCACTATCCCAGTCTCTTTTTAGTTCTAGGTGCCATTCGTAAATAGATGTTGCTCGGCGTGGTATCACCGGATCCTGATGACTTAATTGCGATTTTGAATAATTGATTCGACTTCCATTAGAAATGACAACTTCTATTTTGAATCCATAAGCATTGCACCACCCAGTGACATTTGAACTTGTGTCAGAATTTAAAAAAAGATCCAATTCACTTCTATTGATCAGAAAGAAGGGAGATTCATGGTCTGAGTAGGCTATCATAGATGTAAAAAAGAGTGCGCTCCATAATTGTCAATTGTGAAATGTCAATTGCCCTCAGCATTTCTCAATCAAATTTGCATTAAAATATTGAGCATCATGTGATACGTCTTCTGTTGTCCATTCCGGTTTTAAAAAGAGCTCATCCTCCGCATTGAGTTCTATCTCCGCAATGATCAACCCTTCCAGATTATCCAAAAAAACATCGACTTCCCAAACATGTTCGCCCATGGGGATCTCGTAGCGTTTTTTAGACAGCACCTTATCAGCAAATTGCTCGATCAGTTGAGTAGCATCTTCCAAAGGGATCTCGTATTCAAACTCTTCACGGGAGATTCCATTGGTTGGACCCTTGATTGTCAAGAATCCTTTGTCGCCTTTCACACGAATTCGGATCGTTTTTTCCGGTGATCGATGCAAATAGGCTTGAATGATTAGTTTAGGCTCCGGTTTTTCTGCTCGGTTCCACAATTCTTCATTGACGAGAAATTTTCGTTCGATCTCCATACTTATTTATTCTAACTCAAAGGTACGATAATCCAACATTCTTCGTTCTTTGATTAACTTCGCAACAATGAATATTTATTTGACATTTGATTATGAGTTGTTTTTTGGTGAGGAACCAGGTTCGGTTCAGAAATGTCTAATCGAACCAACGGAATCATTGTTGAAAATAGCAAGAGTTCATGGTATAAAAATGGTTTTTTTTGTCGATGTAGGTTATTTGGTTAGAGCAAAAGATTTTTCTGAAGATTTTCCGCTGCTTGCTCAAGAAATTAATTTGGTGGAGAATCAGCTTAGACAGATGGTTTCTGAAGGACATGACATTCAACTTCATATTCATCCACATTGGGAAAAATCCATTTATGAAAAAGATAGATGGATAATTCGAACAGATGGAGTATATAAATTGAATGACTTTTCGGACGAGGAAGTTCGATCCATTGTCGTTCGATATAAAAATTATCTGGATGCACTAATTGGTTATAAAACAACATGTTTTAGAGCTGGAGGTTGGTGTATTCAGCCGTTCAGCCGTTGGAAGGAATTGTTTTGTGAATTGGGATTGAAGTATGATTCAAGTGTGTTTCCAGGCGGATTTTTCCGTTCGCCACATTATGAGTTTGATTTCAGAAATGCTCCAATGAAGTCCTCGTATCGATTTGACAATGATGTGTGCATTGAAGATGAAAACGGTTTCTTTACAGAATTTCCTATTAGCTCTTGGCACTATTCCCCTTTATTTTATTGGCGTTTATATATTATGGGACGCATTGATCCATTCAACCATAAAATGCTTGGTGATGGCAAGTTCCTTTCACAACCCGGAAGAAAGAAATCGGTATTAACAAGTTTCACATGGAATCATGTAAGTGCCGATGGTTATTATGCGTCAAAGCTAAAATTAATTCATGATACCTTTCTTCAACAAATGAAAAGTGATTTGGTAATTATCGGGCACCCAAAAAGCATGACAAGATACTCGTTAAGTAAGCTGGACCAATTTATAGATTCCGTTAAAGACAACTCACGATTTACAATTTTTAAAAATTTAAATTGAGATTTATTCATCGAAAAAATATTGATCCTGTAAAATGGGATGAACTCGTTGAGCGATCCGGCGGAACTGTTTTTTCAAGTGCCGTATATCTTGATGCCGTTGCTAAAAATTGGGCAATTCTCATTAATGGGGATTACGAATCGGGGATTGCATTACCGTATACAGATCGTTTTGGAGTGAAGATGGTTTACACACCGATTTTCTTGCGTTACCTTGAGTTTTTGAACGGAAAGTTGGGCGAAAAGGAAATGCAATTGATACAATCCAATTTTTCAATTGGAGAATTACAGCTTAGAAATGTTCACGGTTCGTTTGGATCAGCAGAAAAGCAATTTCAGGAAATCAGAACAGCAGAGCAATACAAGTTGAATGAGCAAGGGCGACGTATGGTGCGAAAATTTGAAAAATCAGACTTGCATTGGGACGAAGTGGAGGATACAGAACATGCACTTCAATCCATCGAGTCTGAATTGCCAAAAAAAATAAGTTCGCTGAATAGCTCAATGAATGAGCTTCGAAAGTTAACAATGAATCTCAAAGCAAAAGGTTGTTTAAAAACGTTTGTTGTGAAACAAAATGATCTTGTATTGGGAGGAATTTTCTTTGTTGAATTTGGAGATCGGGTGCTTTATTTGAAAAGTGCTTTTACTCATGAGGCTAAACAATCCGGAGCGATGTATGCCATCTTGGATAAAATGATTCAATCTGCTTTGGAAAAAGGAAAAGTGTTTGATTTTGGCGGATCGAATGTAGAGAATGTGCGCCGTTTCAATTTGCATTTTGGCGCTGACGATGTGGAGTACAAATCTATTCAATGGGGTGAATTGCCATTTTGGTACAAGTTCCTCAAAGGCTTTCGACAAGTTTTAAAAAGAGGCTAAAATCGGAGCGTATAAAATGTTAAATTTGTCTATGCGACTTTCCCGCTCAGCAACTCCTCGTTGGATAATTATGGTGATCGATCAGATCATTGCATTAGTAGCGTTACTATTCGCCTATCTCATTCGTTTTGATCTAAAAGCTGATGAGACGCTGATCCGAACAGAATGGGAGATTCTTTCAAAATCAATTTGGATTTTTCTCGGTGTTAAAATTTTGATCTATTCCCTTTTTAAAATTCACAAGGGCTTGGTACGTCATACATCCATGGAGGACATGCGTCGCATCTTCATTGCTGTCCTGGCGAGTTCTGTATTATTTGTGTTATTCGGTTTACTTCGCTATTTCTACTACGACGGGTATTTTCTTTTCCCAACATCAGTGCTGATCATGGAATTTATGTTCAGTTTTTTAATGATGGTTGGGTCTCGTTTCGTAGTGAAAGCCTTGTATTTGGAAAGTGTAAAGAATAAAGGGGATGAAGAACGTGTGTTGATCTACGGTGCCGGTGTTTCCGGATTGATAACGAAACGAACGATCGAAAAGGATTCCAAGCTAAATTACAACATCATTGGATTCATTGACGACAATCCGAAATTGAAAAATACGCGCATGGAAGGCATTACCGTGTATCACACTACTTCACTTTCCAAACTGATCAAAGATGAAGGAGTCACGGAGGTGATCCTGGCCATACAAGAACCCAATGAGGAGAATCGTCGTCAGGTCGTTGAAGTTTGCCTTCAGGAAAAGGTGAAGCTGAAGAAAGTTCCAAGTCCCAAAAGCTGGATCAATGGTGAATTTTCCACTCGCCAAATGGGCAAGGTCAAGATCGAAGATCTGCTGGGTAGAAAACCGATCAAGTTGGATGAGCAGATGATCGCTCGTGAATTGAATGATCGAACCGTGCTGGTTACAGGTGCTGCCGGATCGATCGGAAGTGGTTTGGTGCGTCAGATTGCTCGTTTTGGTCCCGCAAAGTTGATCTTACTCGATCAGGCTGAGTCTCCATTGTACGATCTGCAAAATGAGTTGAGAACTGAGTTTCCGGAGTTGCCATTTGAGGTAGTTATCGGTGATATTCGTAGTTACGAGCGCATGAAACGTTTGTTTGCTGCATTTAGTCCACAATATGTGTTTCATGCCGCAGCCTACAAACATGTTCCCTTAATGGAAGACAACCCATCTGAGGCTGTTTTGACCAATGTCAAAGGAACGGCCAATCTGGTAGATCTGGCCATTGAAACCGGTGTTCAGAAGTTTGTTATGATATCGACAGATAAAGCGGTAAATCCAACTAACGTAATGGGGGCATCCAAACGCATCGCGGAGATTTACGCTCAAATGAAAAACGGAAACGGAACAACCAAGTTTGTTACAACGCGATTTGGGAATGTGCTGGGATCCAATGGTTCGGTGATTCCGCTTTTTCAGCGTCAAATCGATCAGGGTGGACCATTAACCGTAACTGATCCTCGTGTTACACGTTTTTTTATGACCATTCCCGAGGCTTGCCAACTTGTGTTAGAAGCAGGGACAATGGGAGAAGGTGGTGAGATCTTCGTTTTCGACATGGGAGAATCGGTCAAAATCATCGATCTGGCAAAAAAAATGATTCAATTGAATGGACTTGAATTAGGTAAGGATATTGAGATCAAAGTAACGGGCTTACGTCCCGGCGAAAAATTGTACGAAGAAGTGCTGGCGGAAGAAGAAAATACAATTCCAACACATCATCCTCAGATCCTGAAAGCAAAAGTAAGGGGAGAGGAAGTGTCTCAATTTGAAAAAATCAGTGAATTAATTGGCCTTTTTGGTACACAACGAAATATTGATATTGTAGCTAAAATGAAGGAGATCGTTCCGGAGTTTATCAGCAACAATTCCGAATATGAAAAACTGGATAAAAAATGATCCAACCTGCAAAAATACAAGTTCGTTTCACAGATCTCGATGTACTGGGACATGTGAATAACAATGTTTATCTCAGCTATTTTGAGATGGCTCGGGTTCATTATTTCCGCGAGTTGCTGGGGCGCGAGTGGGATTGGACACATTATACAGTGGTGCTGGCGAAAAATGAAGTAGAGTACCTTAAGCCGGTTTTACTACATCATGAACCTGAGGTTGTTATGTTCGTTGAGCATATTGGGACAAAAAGTTTCACGCTGACTTATGACCTTAAAGTGAATGGAACTGTTTTTGCTAAAGGCCGGACCGTATTGGTTGCTTTTGACGCTCGAAAAGGTGAGTCTATGGAGATTCATACAGAAATGCGTGAATCGTTGACTAAATTGGAAAAATCTAAATAAGCAAGTATGAAGTTGAGATTGATTTTGTTTTTTTCATTGATTTCAAGTGTTTTGTTGGCACAGTTTGATGTGAAAAAGCCGTGTTATGAAAAAGGCGCAAACAATAAGGGGCGCTTTGCGGAGTGGGAATGTGGAAAATTGGCGGGAGTGGTTGATTGCAACGAAAAATTGACCTATGATGAAGACAATAAGTTAGTGTTGAGCGGGAATATGGGGAAACCATTTACCGGAACGTGCGAAACCTGTCACATTAATGGTTTGTTGGAAAGAAGAATCACCTTTGTAAATGGCAAAGAGCATGGAAATGACACCACCAAATACGCATCAGGTTGTGTACAGGTGGTTAGAAGTCATTTCCAGGGACAAGAACATGGACAATGGATTTATTATTTTGACAGTACCCAACAAGTGGCTTGGGAAATGAATTTTAATTATGGTCAAAAACATGGTCAACACATTTGGTTGACGCGAAAAGGAGATACTTCAAGATTGGAAAATTACAACAATGGAGTGCTTCATGGACCAAAGAAACTCTATTATTCTAAGTCTAGAATAGAAAAAGAAATGAACTATGTAAATGGCTTGTTAGATGGTGTTTTTCGCGCCTATACGATTGATTCAGTATTGCTTCAAGAAATTAATTACAAACAAGGAAAAAAGAATGGAGAGGCTAAATTCTACTATCAGGATGGTAAACCACTTCGTACTGAAAAATGGTCTATGGACGTGAAAGATGGTGAATTTAAAACCTTTTACTATCAAGGACATTTACAAACACTAGAGGCATTTAAGAAAGGAATTCCGGAAGGTTGGTGGGAAGAACGCTGGCCGGATGATAAGCCGAAGCGTCGTGCACTATATAAAAAAGGAAAAGTAGTAGAGGAATACCGTTATGATGAGCAGGGTGCTGAGATTTATGCTTTCGATGGAGAAAATATACGTGATGGCTATGCTGAATCAGCGCCAACCGTTTCAACCAAGAAGAAGAAAAAGAAGAAAGGCGAGCAACAGGGTGGTGGTTTGATCAAGATGGAGTAAGCGAATTGCTCAATTCTTGGATAAAAGCCTCTAGTTTTTCTACCAAAACATGTTCCATCACCACAATTTTTAACCATTCAGGGTTAGCGTGTTGGTCCGGTACGAGATGGTACTTTTCTATCAGTCGATCAGGAATATCTGAGGCGTTCATTGTGACAATGTTGGAGTGCGGATTTCGGTAATAGCGAATTCCCAATTTGTTCAGTTGATCACATAGCCAAGTGGTTCGTTGTTGAAGGACAAGGATCTTTTCGTACCAGCTGTGTGGGCCATAAGTAGTAAGGATCATCCATACAGCAACTGCATTTGCTCCAGATCGACTTCCGATTATGGTACAATCTTCCCCTTCAACGTAACTCGCTTCTTTCGTTCGTGCGTATTCCATAAGTCCTTTACGGATCAGAAAAATTCCCGTTCCGTATGGGGCCTGAGCCATTTTGTGGGCGTCAAGAGTTACTGAGCTTATGTCTGGATCAGAGAAATTGAGTTGACTTTCATTATTTGAGAATGGATAGTAAAATCCGCCATAAGCGCCATCAATGTGTATTTTGAATGCTAATCCTCGACTCCTAAAGCTTTGAGCATAAAGTTGTGGATTGTCAACAGACCCAAACATCGTTGTCATCATGTTTGCGACAACGATGAAGTACTTTTTTCCTTCCGCGACGGCCTTTTCAATAGTATTTTCTAATTCCATTGGAACAACGGAGCGATCGTTTGCATCGACAGGAACTGTGTAGATACTAATATTCAAAATATCAGCTGCCTTTGGCATACTGTAATGACTATCATTGGAGCAGAGGATACAGATCTCATTCAATTGTGCCTGGTGTACTTCTCTAAAATAATTCCGATAGATCCAAATGGCCTGCATATTCGCTTCTGTACCACCCGAAGCGATGTAACCATCACAGCTTACGGATTCTGCCTTTAGAATATCGGAGGCACAAATCTCAATAACTTCACGTTCGATGGCTTGTGTACCCGAGAAAAAACCTTCGGATACTCCAAAGGTATGACATCCAATATGGTTTGGATTATCTACCATTGTTTTGAGGAAAGGAGCGTCATTTAAAAAAGAGGCACCTCTCGGAAACACTTTTTCGTCCAGATGCGAAGCAGGCACACCCAAGATGATTTCATCTACATAGCTGACATTTTCATTAAGTGCCTTGAAAACACGTTTGTTGATTTCTTCTTTGGTCAGTTTTTTCCAAGCCATAATGAAATTTTATGGCAAAATTATGAACTATAGCTCTTTCAAACACTGATGATGGTCATGTTTTGCAGGTATGTCTTTTTGTACTTCCAGCAACCATTCAACTGCTTTATCATGATTCCAAAATACACGATAAGGTTGCTTTGGCCGATTTACCTTGTAATAAAAATCAGCAATGATCTTTTGTCCGAGATTATTTACCAGAATAGCAGAAGCAAAGGTCGGTGTATTTTGCTCCATACGGATGGCATTGGATCGGGCTTCTTTGGTAATGGAAACGAATTCACCCGCCGTAAAAAGAAAAACAGCTTTATTGCCTTCAGTGATCTCGTTATAGATCCTTATCATGTCATTTTGTAATGCAATATTGATCTCTGTATTGTCTTTTAAGTAAACGACAACAATTCCATCGCTTCGAAGTGAAACGGTTATGTTTTTGTGATCAATTTCCCTAACGACTTGTGAATTTGAAGTCATTTCTGTATTGTTTGGTTAGGGTTTATTGTGAAAGGATGGTCTTTAATTCAATGTTTTAGTAATAAACGAATAAGGTCAGTAGTAGTAACAATTCCAGAAACATTTTCATTGTTGGTAAGCACGACAGAATGAAATTCACCTTTTGCAAGTAATTCCGTTATCTCTCGGATAGATGCATGATCTGGTACCGAAACAGGGTGAATACTCATGATATCTGAAACCTTTCGCTCCTGATAAACAGCTTCGTTATCATCTAGAGAAGAATAACTAACAGCACGCATAAAATCGATCAAACTGATCATTCCAACTAGTTTTCCGTTCTCAGTAACAGGAATATGGCTATGAAATTCTCTTTTCTCATAAATGTGTTTCAGATCGACTAACTTTTGATCAGGACGAACACATTCAACTTGGGTTGACATGATTGACGAGATGGGTAAAGACAAATCCATAAAACACAATTAGAACTTAAGAAATGATAATAATGACCGGTGTCATTTTTTAGTCGCATCAAATATACTAAATTTACAGTCCAATCACATGCTTATGAAGGCGAAAACATTTTTAGAATTAGTTGCATTATCCGCAAATCTGTATTCTATTTCAAAAGAAACACATCTGTTTGACAAATTGAAGGATTTGTCGGAAGATGGAAAGGACAAGATCAATGCGTTCATGTCAGAAAAGGTGCTGGATGAGAACGGAAATGAAGTTGAATTCATGGATCGTTTAATGATGAAAGCGCAGGAGGCAAAAGAGGAGCTGGAGCAGAAAATCGGTGAAATGGTCGCTTCTTTTTATGAGAAAGTGAACATTGCTCATGTTGACAAGATCAAGGAACTCGAAGAAAAATTGGAAATTGTGAAGCGTGAACTGGCATTGGCAGAAGCTCGAATTTCTCATTTGGAAAGTAAGGAGAAATAATGGGGTTGTTTTCTGGCTGGATAAGAAGGTATAAATCGTTTGTTCGCTACAATCAGATCATTCGGGTATTCGTAAGATACGGGTATGAGGAGATGGTTGGGCACATTATTGCCACTGGTAAATACAAGTGGTTAAGAAGTCTGATACCTAAAACAACCAAAAAGTCTGCACAGGAACATACGAAATGGGAACGCATGCGGCTGATATGCGAAGAGTTGGGGCCAACTTTCATAAAATTTGGTCAGATCTTGAGTAATCGACCCGATGTTCTTCCCGAAGAACTTGTTGTTCAATTGGAACGATTGCAGGATAATGTGCCTCCCTTACCAGGAGAAATTGCTCGTAAAGTCGTTGAAAGTGAGCTAAAAAATCCGGTTGAAGAACTTTTTGCCTGGTTCGAACCGGAAGCTTTTGCTTCAGCATCTATGGCTCAAGTGCACAAAGCAACCCTGAAAACAGGGGAGAAGGTGGCTGTTAAGATTCAGCGTCCAGGAATTGCCGAGATCATCTACGAAGACATTCAGGTTATGTACACCCTTGCTGAAGTTTTTGAAAAAAGAATTCCTTCTCTGAAATCCTTTGATCCAACGGGACTCGTAAAGAATTTTGAGGACAGTATTAAAAAAGAATTGGATTTTATCCACGAATCGGTGAATATCCAGCGTTTTGCCAATCATCTAAAAGAAGATGAAGATGACCGAACGACTCACGCGCCAATTATCTACAAAGAATTTACCACGGGTAAGGTACTGACAATGGAATTCATTTCAGGAATCAAGATTTCTGATATTGCTTTATTGGATCTGAACGGTTACGATCGAAAGGAAATTGCGAAACGCTTATCTGTATCCTACATTAAGCAAGTCTTTGAATATGGATTCTTCCATGCAGATCCGCATCCGGGAAATATTCTTGTTTTACCGGGTGGACACATTTGTTTTCTCGATTTTGGAATGATGGGTAGTATTATGCCGCGAGATATCGAAATGTTTGGTCACTTGTTTCTTGCTGTAAAAGCGAAAGATGTAAAGAAGATTATTCGCGTATTGATGCAGATGTCAGAGAGTTCATCTGTACGTGACATGCGGGCGCTAGAGTATGCGATCAATGAATTCGTACATAGCTACAGTGTCACTACAATGCACAAGAATGAGATGAGTACGGTTCTCCTTCAATTGCGCGATATCGTTGTTGAACATGAGCTAACAGTTCCTCCACATTTCTTCTTATTAGCTCGATCGCTAGTGACAATTGAAGGTGTAATCCATCACATAGATCCTGAACTTGATCTGCTTGAATTGGCGAGACCCTATTTGGTAAAAGCAATTGCAAAAAAACTGAATCCATTCAAATTAGGGCAACGGGTGTTAAACGGCTTGTATGAATTTGCAAATTACATGGAAGAATTTCCAATGGACCTGAAAAATGCAATCCGCAAGATCAATTCAGGAAAGATTAAAGCTGACTTGACGCATAAAGGTATTGACCCATTGGTGCATACTTTAAACCGCATTACCAAGCAAGTATTGACAACTTTATTGATAGCTGCTTTGTTGGTAGGTTCCTCACAGTTCATTATCAATAAAATTGAACCCATGTGGTTTGGTTACTCGCGCTACGGTGTAATAGGTGTGATTATCGCGCTATTTCTTGGATACGGAATGTGGAAAGATCTGCGAAAAGGAGATCATGATGACTGGAAAGGTTGGGATAAATACAAGTAACTGTTTAGACAAAGAAATTGGTGAATAAAAAATAAGGGGACTTAATTTTAAGTCCCCTTATTTTTTGTGTAGATCAAGATTACCCTGCAAAAGCTTTTTTGAAATGTGTGTATGCTTGAGATATTTCGGTATTAAAAACATCCATGCGTTCATCAATGTTTCCGTATTCGTTTAGTTTTGTTTTCAGTTTATTGAGCATTTCTTCAACTTGGGCTTTGCGTTCTGAAATTTCTTCTTTTATTCGATCACTTGTTGGTTTCCAGTTCTTACGTAACATCTCCAATTTGATTTCTAATTTTTCAAGTAATAAGAGCAACTCACTATACACTTTTACTAGAGTCGGATTTGTTGTTATTGCTACCTTGACCTCATGAATTTTCGCAACTATTTTTGCACGCTGCTCCTCAAATTGTTCAATTGTCTCAGCTTTTCCTAAAGCAAGTTGAACGAGAAAATCATCATACTTCGCACGAACTTCAGTTGCCATTTGTTTGCCTTGATCAATCTTGATCATAAGTTCATGACTGTAATGCGTATAATCTCTTTTTAGCTTTTCGTACAACTCCTTAGCCTCTAACTTGCCAAGTCCCAATTGCAACTGGAATTTTTCTAACTCGTCTGCTGTCGTACGTAATCCATTTACTACATGATCAATGAAATGTGTGTTAGTGCTTGTTTCCATAATTCTCTCTTTATACTACGAATGTACGATCGAATAGTCAAGAGAAAAATGACAAATGTCATGTTTGTTGAATTGTGTTAATTCACTGAAAAAAAAGATGGTTTCACCGAATAATGGTTTTCTTCTTTTTAACAACATCCTGGTAATCCAACCAGAATAAAATTTTAACTGAAAAACTATTGATTGGACCGTTATCCAATGTGGTTTGGAGATTAGTCAGGTAATCTTCAAGTACTCGTTTATCTGAGAGGAAGATAGAATTTTTCCACACAAAACTCAATTCGCTGCCCGGCATAAAAACCCATCGGTAAACAAAATCGATGGTGAAAGCATTGTAATTAATGTCATAAGCAGATATTCCGTTGGCATCCAGACCTGTAAAAGTGGTAGAGTTAAGTCGACCATTTTCAAGTAATTCATAAAAGGAATTGTACTGAATACTGGAACGGTAATGACGCATTCTAAAGGTGAAGCCCATACGGTTGGTCATTGTGTAATTGACGTTCAAGGTGTTGGTTGTATTTACCCTGTTTCTGTTACCAAAAAGAATATAATTAACTGTTTCTACCGGAGCACCGAACTGTACCGCATAGCCTTGACTGTTGTACTGATAGGATCTTTCCCAATCGTGGATGAGGAAAATTGTATTGGTAACGCGGATACGTGTACTCCAGCGGTAATTCCATTCCCACCAATTGTCACGTCCAACCCAAACATAGTTGATTCCAGCGTCAATAGCAAGCCTTTTTTGATAGTTCGTTGAGATCCATATTCCGGCATTGGTCCATGTGGGACGAACAAAATAAGCGCCCCATTTTCTTGCCTCAAAGTAATCAAAACTCTCAGTTAAGGAAGAATTGAATCGGATCCCGGCAGCATCAAAATTTCGTGTTACAGCAGTGAAAGAACCATTCAAGTAGGTTGCTGTGTACACATCTGGACTAAACAAACGGTTGTACGAACCATTCACATTGGCAATTAATCTGTTCATGATTGTCCAGCGCGGTTTGAAATTACGGTACGAAAATGAACCACTGACAATGCGCTTGTTATTGTTGGTATTGAATCCGAGATCATTTGGGTCATAAGTATCGGATTCTTCATAGTAACCCATTGATCCAACCCAAGTTCCTCGTTGTTTCAATGTATTTAATCCCCATTTATGTCCAACTGGATTTGCCAGAACCCCACTTTTTACAGATAGAGCAGAATTTCCGGATAGTGCATATTTATTGTTATTACTGTTCAATTGAAAATTTAATCCGGTAACATTGGCATCATAGAAGCTACCTGCTCTCCAAACGTTTGTGTTTGTTAGGGTGATGAAGCTGTTGTTCTTAAGGTTTTGATCAAAAACAGCCACATTGTAATTGGTGATTGGACTGATCAAAATGTTCCGTTCACTTTGATCATTCACATTAATTGCAGTGGCATATTGAGGTGCAGTGACCCCATTGAAAACACCAATTCCCAGCCCATTTCTCATTCTTCCTGAAAACTTTGTAGCATTGTACAACTGTGAAGAGGTAGGGACGTTGGCCAGGTACTCACCTTCGTTTAAAAGTGTATTCAAGACACTGAATGGCGCCTGAATACCAATACGGCGACTGTAGAATAAGCCTGATTTATTAAACAATTCCGTTCCCTCGGTAAAGAATTGACGGTTTTCATTGAATTGAATTTCAAATGGACTAAGGTTAAGTACTTGGTTATCAAAAACAACTTGACCAAAATCAGGTACAAGTGTCATATCAACTGTGAACGCTTCATTGACTCCCCATTTAATATCCATTCCTCCATTGAAATAGCTGTTATAGACTTTTCCACCGTCCTGCACAGGAATACGATCTAAGTATCCTGATACGTATGGCATTAAGGCCAAGCGGAGCGGAGGTTCAATGTCCTCAACACCCGTCAAATCGCCATTCTGAGCCAGGTAATTGTCAAAATCGGGTGAAATTGGGTTCCACATAGATTCTTCTCTGAATCGGCTAACTTGTCGCGTGAAATTGATTCCCCAATTCTGAATTTTTTGTTTTGGAAAACGAATAGCGGAATAGGGAATTCTTATTTCAACAACCCAGGCATTGTCGTAATGTTCAACGGCACTGCTCCATACAAGATTCAACTGATCGTTGAAATCTTCACCAATGACTTTAGCATCACTTTGAACGCCTCGACTGGTTACTCCAAAGTAAAATCCATTCTGATCATCGTTATAGGTATCCAGAAGAACGCCGAAAACATCGAGATTTGCATTGATATCATCCCTTAATGAAAGAACACGAGAAACAGAATCTATTGCATCAAAACAATAAGCGGAAATATAGAGTGCATCTGCATCATACATGACGCGAACTTTGGTTTCTCTAGATGCATTTTTTCCAGGCACAGGTTTGAGTTGGATGAAGTCAGTGGCGACCTCAGTTTCAAACCATTCAGGTTCTGTTATTTTTCCATCAATGGTGATTTTCCCTTCTACTCGAGAAGCCGCCAACTTCTTTTGTCCCAATAGATTAGTTATCGGTAGAAAAAGCAATAAGAAAACACAAATCAAACGCATGGGGCACAAAGATAATTCGGCAATTTGAATACACACCGAATTGACCAACAAATGAATGAATAATTGGTTCGATCAGGTCAGCTCGTTGAATTCTTTAAGTAAGGATTCCCTGTGATCGGGATGTGCAATGCTCACCAACAATTCGGATCTTTCTTTGAGCGTTTTACCGTATAAATTCACTGCACCATATTCTGTCACGATCCAATGAACATGTGCCCGTGTAGTAACAACCCCTGCCCCCGGTTTCAAGGTGTTAACAATTTTTGAACGCCCATTTTTGGTCGTCGAGGTGAAAGCAATGATCGGTTTTCCTCCTTCGGACAACGAAGCACCGCGAATAAAATCCATTTGACCGCCAACACCGGAATAGATTTTTCTACCAATCGAATCAGCACACACTTGACCTGTCAGATCAACTTCAATTGCACTGTTTATACCAACAACCTTATCGTTCTTTCGAATCACTTCAACATTGTTTACGTAGGCAGCATCCAGCATTTTTACCATGGGATTGTCGTGCATGAAATCGTATAGTTTTTTTGTGCCAATGGCAAATGTTCCGATAATGGAATTGGAGTGTTTTTTCTTTTTCGAGCCATTAATTACACCTGATTCTACCAATGGTAGAATTCCATCTGAAAACATTTCTGAATGAACGCCCAGATCTTTATGATTTCCCAAGCATGAAAGAACAGCATTGGGTATAGATCCAATTCCCATTTGCAAGGTTGAACCATCTTCAATCAAAGCAGCTATATGTTGACCTATTGCTTTTTCCTCAGGACTGATCTCGCCTAGACCGTGCTCAGGTAACGGGATATTTCCCTCGACCAAATAGTTGATTTTACTCACGTGGATAAAACCGTCACCATGTGTCCTCGGCATTTCTCTATTGACTTGTGCAATGATGATACGTGCATTTTGAACAGCAGCCATTGAGATGTCTACCGATACGCCAAGTGAACAGCAACCGTGTTCGTCTGGTGGAGTTACAGAGATCAACGCGACATCCAATTGAATGATTCCTTTGCGAAAAAGGGAAGGGGCTTCACTTAGAAATACGGGTATGTAACTGCCACGATTGTTTTGTATGTTTTCCCTGATATTGGCACCTACAAAAAAAGGTTTTACATGAAATGCTTTTTCATTTCCCAAAGTCGAATAAGGTGCAGAATGTTCTGTGTGTAAAGAGAAAATGCTAACGTTCTCCAGTTCATCTGAACGTTCACTGAGAGCATTAACTAATATTGATGGTGTCGCAGCTGCAGTGTGTAAGAAAACATGGTCGCCCGATTTAATACTTTGAACTGCGATTTCTGGTGTTGTAAACATAAGTGATTCTATTGGTAGCTCATAAAAATAAGCTTTTTCAAATGATCTTTCTGAATGTAAGATTGATTCTTGGCTGGGAAATTTTAGCCGATTTAGCGATCTGGTGTTTCCAGTAATGTTGTACTTCACCCCCCATGATGAGTAAGGATCCATGGTTTAAGGAATAACGAATTTTTTCTTTTGTCAAGTTGTGTTTTAAATCAAAATTACGTTCTGCCCCAAGCGATAGAGATGCGATTGCTGGATTGACTCCCAACTCAGGCTCATTGTCTGCATGCCAACCATTGCTGTCTTGACCATCTCTGTATAAATTGATCAGTACTGAATTAAATGTATAGTTGGAATAATCTTCAATTCTTCCCAAGAGATCAATTAACAAAGGGGAAAAAGGTTCGGTTTTCAGTTGTTGACCGGAATACCTGTAGTTCTGTCCATTGAGACTGTGAAAAGCTTCTTGTCTGGGGATATCAATTAGACGTCCGAAAATTCGGATCTTGCCCTGTGTCCACTTTGTGTTAAGGTACAATTCATTGTAAATCGACCAAGCTTCTTTATTTGATAAAAAATCAGGATCAAAGTCGAGCCAGCCATTTTCAATTTCCTGCCTCATATATAACCGATCAAATCATAGGTGATGTATCCGACCCATTCTTTCATCAGTTTATTCCAATCGCTCAGCGTGCTGACATCCGGTACGATGTACTGATCCCAATAATAAGCTCTTTTTGGACCGGTGTGCAGATCTGTGGAATAGGGGTCGCAAGGGAAACCCAATTTATCAAAGCAAGCTAAACTTCGGCGCATGTGCGTTCCGGAGGTGATCAATAGTCGTTTTTCAAGATGAGGGTACGATCGTTCAAGAATTTTCTTGGTCTCAACGGCATTTTCATACGTGTTTCGAGACTTGTTTTCAGTGATGATATCATTTCCTGGAACTCCCCATTTGACTAAGATCGCTTTCATCTGTTGCGCTTCATGAAGACCTCTGTCAGATATATATCCATTATCACCAGAGAGAAGAATTTTGTCAATCTTACCGTCATGGTACAAATTCAATGCTTGCCAAATTCGATCAGCACCTCGTCGAATGCTAATCTCCTCCAGATCATTGTTGTATTCTGCCATTCCGGTAAGCACTATTCCAACGTCGTAATGACCAACAGTTGCCCTTTTTACACCTTGAATCTCCCAAAGTCGGCAAAATTCAAGAAACACAAAACTGTTGGTGAATAGGAGCAGGAGTACTATACTCATCCATTTGAATCGTTTTCTCCATGGTTCTCTTTTCCAGAAGAATGCAAATCCCAAAATAACCAGAATCCAGGTAAATGGTGAAAAGAGGAACAGAAACAGTTTGGATAGGATGAAAAACATGGTCTAAAATTACGATTTTGATAAATATATACTGTCGGTTAGCATAATCTGAATGAATTTTTCTTTTGATGCAATTGACTATAAAAGGAACATGTATTTTTGTGTGAAAATTGGGAATTATGAATTGGTTAAAAGAGCTTTTCGGAATTGAGTATACAGACGTCAATCAATTTTTGGTAAAAATGGGAACGAGTCTCATCATTTCCGTTGTCATCATTGTTTTTGGATTCTGGTTGGCGAAGTTTTTTTCCAAAGCAGTGAAACGTATTTTACTGAAAAGTAATACGGACACGGGACTGGTAACATTTATTACCAGCTTTATGTCGATGGGACTTAAAGTACTGGTCGTTATTACAGCGATTACGCAGTTAGGACTTGAAATGACATCATTTGTTGCCTTGCTGGGTGCGGCCGGTTTGGCAATTGGTATGGCTTTCAGCGGAACCTTGTCCAATTTTGCTGGTGGAATTATTATCTTGGTGTTGAAGCCTTTTAAGGTGGGCGACTTTATCGATACACAAAACGAACAGGGATTTGTGCATGAGATCCAGATTTTCAATACGATTTTACATACACGTGATAATAAAGTGATCATACTTCCGAATGGTGGAGTTGCTAATGGTAATATTATCAATTTTACGAAGGCTGATAAACGTCGTGTAGATTGGACCATAAGTATTTCTTATGGTGATAACGCTGATAAAGCGAAAGAGATCTTGTTACGTTATGTTAAAGAGGACAAACGAATTTTGACAGATCCGGAGCCATTTGTGGGACTTGCTTTGCTCAATAATTCAAGTGTGGATCTTACATTGAGGGTGTGGACGAGTACGGATGATTACTGGCCGGTTTTCTTTGATATGAACGAGCGCATATACCGTGAGTTCCCTGAGGAAGGCTTGCGTTTCCCATTCCCGCAAATGGATGTTCATATTAAGAAAGAGCTTTATGTCTGACTTGAACCAACATCCATTAATTCTGAACTACGTTCAAGCCAATCAATTCGGAACTTTTCTAGGGATGGAATTTCGAATTCTAGAGCCTGGAATCGTTTCCTATGAATTAAGTGTAAAGGAAGATCATTTAGCTACACCGCACTCAGCTCATGGTGGTGCAATTGCTGCGTTAATGGATGCGGTTGTTGGAGTTGGCGCGCTTTCTTTAGTATGTGTGGAGGATAAAGTAGTTTCAACCATTGAAATGAAGATCAGTTTCCTGCGTCCTGTGAGTTTAGGAGATAAGTTGAGTGGTGTTTCAGCAGTAATTAAAGCCGGTAAACGAATTTTGTTCATGGAAGGAAAGATTGTCAATCAGAATGGTGAGTTGATAGCTGTGGCAAGCGCTACTTTAAATGCCTACCCAAAAGAAAAAGCAGGATATTAATATTTTTTTGTATTTATGATAGATTGACTAATCAGTCAATGGTGTATTTTTGTCCTAAATAGTAAGTATGGATAAGCGTACATTATTAATGAATACTGCCCGCGAATTATTCGCAGAGAATGGGTTTTATGGTACTGCAACAGCTCGAATTGCAAAAGATGCAAGGGTGAGTAATGGTATATTGTTCCACTATTTTCCTACCAAAAAGGACTTGATACATGCCTTGTACAATGATTTAAAAGACCGCATTTTCAATTATTCAAATGAGCAAATCTACAAAGGGGCGACCTTAAAGGAAAGTGTATATACGTTATGGTTGGCAGCGGTTGAATGGTACCTTGAGAATCCGGCAGATTTTTTATTCATGCAGCAGTTCGAGAATTCACCTTACTACAATCAGCAACTGGAAGAAGGACACCGTTATGTACAAATGACAAAAGAATTGGCGGAAAAAGGGATTGAGAACAGGGTGTTGCGTTCTATGCCCCCATTTTTGATTTACCGGACAATGGCTGGAATGGTCGAAACTTCAGTTCGTTACTTGCGACTTTATCCAGAGTTGGAAGGCGACAATGAGTTTAAGAATAAACTATTTGAAATGGCCTGGGACGCGATCCGGAAAATGGATTGAACCTTAGACGATATCGATTGTTAACACATTATAAGAAACGAAGGATGAGTAAAACAGCATTAATAACCGGAGCTTCAGGTGGAATTGGTAAAGAATTGGCATTGATCCATGCTTCTCAGGGGGGTGATTTGGTTTTGGTTGCACGGTCAGCAGAAAAACTTAATGATCTCAAGGAAATAATCATTAGTAAGTATAAGGTGAATGTGAAAGTCATTGTGATTGATGTTACAGAGCCAAATGCACCGCAATTGATAGTTGATACAGTGAAATCAAACAAGATTCAAATCGACTATTTGATCAATAATGCCGGAGTAGGTGGTTTTGGTGAGTTTCACCGGCGAAATCAGCAAGACGAGTTGAAAATGTTGCGCCTTAATATAGAGGCACTTGTTGTTCTCACTCATTTGTTGCTTCCTGAAATGATTGAAAGGCGTAGTGGAAGAATTTTAAATGTTTCAAGTATCGCCGGTTTTTTACCTGGTCCGCTAATGACGACGTATTATGCTACTAAAGCCTTTGTCAACTCATTTAGTTTTGGTTTGGCTCAAGAGGTGAGAAAATATGGTGTGACTGTAACTGCACTATGTCCTGGACCTTTGAAAACCAATTTTGATAATGCCGCGGGAATGAGTGCAAGTTCATTATTTAGTAAAGCCCCAGGTCCGCAG
This sequence comes from Crocinitomicaceae bacterium, assembly GCA_036825545.1. GTDB lineage: Bacteria > Bacteroidota > Bacteroidia > Flavobacteriales_D > Crocinitomicaceae > M0103. The sequence continues at coordinate 40,626 of DAISYB010000023.1, forward strand.
GTTACCGCGTTAAAAGGATATAAAGCGATGAAGAAAGGGCGATTAAAAGTGTTAACCAATTTGCCCTTGCGTATTGGAGTAGAATGGTTGGTGCCGCTTGTTCCAACTTCGTGGACATTGAAAATCATGGAAAAAATGCACAAAAGGTAGTAGTTGTTAAAGCAATCCGTAAAATAAGGTGTTACGGTTCACTTCGATTGTGCCTTCTTATGAAATATACTTCATGACTTTGGCTTCAACATCGCCTAAATGCATAACTTTGTATTCAATAAGTTTATGCTTCTTTTTCTGAATGACATATCGGGTTCTGAGATCATGCTGGTGCTGGTTTTCATTTTGATCTTTTTCGGATCGAAAAGTATTCCTGGACTTGCACGGACAATGGGTAGAACAATACGTCAGATCAAAGATGCTTCGAATGAGATTCAATCTGAGATTAAAAAATCGGGAATGGATATCAAGAAGGATATGAATTTAACGGGATTGATCGATGAAACGGCAAGAGATATTCAACGTCCCTTAGATCAATACGCTTCCGATTTGGATAGTGCTGTGCGTTATGAGCCCATTCGAAAAGTAACCCCACCACCGGCTTCGTCTACTGCACCTTTGGATGTCCCTGAAGCTCCTGAGAACAATAATTTAGATTCTGAATCAAAAGGAGAAGAGAAGTAATTCTTATAGATTTAACGTCTGTTTTCTACTTTATTAACACTTTATCCACATTTCTGTCGTACCTTTGCACCCAATTTTAATATTTTTAGATGACATTTGAGGAACTCGGGCTAAAGAGTGAGGTGCTGAAGTCGTTACAAGAACTGGGGTTTGAAGCACCTACTCCGATCCAACAACAAGCCATTCCACACCTTTTAGGTGAACATAGCGATTTTGTTGGTTTAGCTCAAACAGGAACAGGTAAGACCGCAGCGTTTGGTCTTCCATTAATTAACAACATTGAGGAACACGTAAATCAACCGCAAGGTTTGATCATTTGTCCGACGCGTGAACTCTGTCTGCAGATCTCAAGAGATCTGGAAACCTATTCAAAGTATTTAAAGCTGAACATCGTTGCTGTCTATGGAGGTACCGATATTCGTCGCCAAATGAGCGATATCAAGCGAGGTGCTGCAATTATTGTTGCTACACCCGGACGTTTGATGGATTTGATCAATCGAAAAGCGGTTTCATTATCCAATGTAGAATATGTCGTGCTGGATGAGGCCGATGAAATGCTGAACATGGGGTTCAAAGAGGATATTGATTCAATTCTTGAGTCTACTCCTGATCACAAAAACGTTTGGTTGTTCTCAGCGACAATGCCTGCAGAAGTTGCACGCATTGCAAAAACATACATGACTGATCCTTTCGAGGTTTCGATCGGACATAAAAATCAGAGTAACGAAAATATCGATCACATCTATTATGTTGTGAAAGAGAGAGACCGTTATGCTGCAGTGAAACGATTAATTGATTTTAATCCGGAAATTTACGGGTTGATTTTTTGTCGTACGCGTCAGGAAACTGCTAGCGTTGCTGAAAAATTAGCTAAAGAAGGATACAATGCTGAACCTTTGCATGGAGATTTATCTCAAGCGCAACGCGACAGAGTAATGGATCGTTTCCGTAGAAAGGACTTGCAAATTCTCGTTGCAACGGATGTGGCAGCAAGAGGGCTTGATATTGACAATATTACTCACGTTATCAATTACAACTTGCCTGACGATATTGAGAACTATACACACCGCTCCGGTCGTACAGCTCGTGCAGGTCGTAAAGGTGAATCATTGGTTCTGATCAATACACGTGAAAGTGGAAAAATTCGCGCAATTGAAAAGCAGATGCGTACAACGTTTACGTTAGGTACTGTTCCAAATGCAGAAGAAATTTGTGAGATCCAATTGTTGAAATTGATCAATAAGGTCATTGATGCAGATATCCGTGAAAAAGATATTCAGAAATTCATGCCAACGATTATGGCGAAGTTCGAGAATCTTTCAAAGGAAGAAGTGATCAAGCATTTTGTTTCAACCGAATTCAACCGATTCATTGAGTACTATGAGCGCGCAGGAGATTTGAACGCTAGTGCAGGAAAAGGTGATGATAGAGACCGTGGAGGTGAAGATCGTACACGCCGTCGTGATCGTAAAGAATCAGGTATTGAAAGTGGAAAGACTCGTTTCTTTGTTTCAATTGGAAGACGCGATGGTTTGAATCCGGGTGGATTGTTGAGATTGGTTTGCGATGCAACTGGATTGAATTCAAATTCAGTAGGTCGTATTGATATTATGACATCCTATTCTTTCTTTGAAGCAGATAACGAATATGCTGAAAACATCGTTCGTAAAGTAAATGGAGCGAACTATGAAGGGCACGAAGTGAATATTGAAGTGACTAAAGATAAACCTTCAGGAGGTTCTAGAGGTGGACGTCGCGATGGCGGTTCATTCGGAGGAAAGTTCAAAGGTGGTAAAGAAGGTGGCTACAAAGGTTCTCGTGATAGCAGAGAAGGAGGTTTTCGCGGATCACGTGATGGAAACAAAGAAGGTGGATTTAAAGGATACGGTGATTCGAAAGAGGGTGGATTTAAGTCGCGTTCTGAAGGTTCATCCCGAAGAGACGGAGGTAAGCGTCGTGAAACTTCTTCATCAGGCCGTCCAAGAACATTTGGTAAGCCGTTTAATAAAAAATCTTAAATAGAATTTCTTGTAATTTATGGAAATCAGGAATATTGCGATTATCGCACACGTAGACCATGGTAAGACTACCTTGGTAGATAAAATGATTGAAGCAGGAGCTGTTCTAAATGAACGTGACCGTCCAACCGGTGAATTGATTATGGATAACAACGATCTTGAGCGTGAGCGAGGGATTACTATTGTGTCTAAAAATGTATCCGTTACCTATAAAGGAACAAAAATCAATATCATTGACACTCCGGGTCACGCCGATTTCGGTGGTGAAGTGGAGCGCGTTTTGAACATGGCTGATGGTGTTTGTTTGTTAGTAGATGCTTTTGAAGGTCCGATGCCACAAACGCGTTTCGTTTTAGGTAAAGCATTGTCTTTAGGTCTGAAACCATTGTTGGTGATCAATAAGGTCGATAAAGACAATTGTACACCGGATGAGGTGCATGAAAAAGTGTTTGATTTGATGTTCGAATTGGATGCTAATGAAGAGCAATTGGAATTCCCAACGATTTATGGTTCAGCTAAGAATGGGTGGATGTCAGAAGATTACAAACAGCCAACTGACTCGATAGCTCCCTTGTTGGATAAAATCTTGGAGTATTTCCCACCAAAGAAAATTGAGGAAGGTAATACACAGATGTTAATCACTTCGTTGGATTACTCAACTTATGTTGGTCGAATTGCTATCGGGTGTCTGAGAAGAGGGGAGATTAAAGAAAATCAACAGGTTATCCTTGTGAAACGTGATGGAACACAAGAGAAGCACAGAATTAAAGAAGTTTTTGTTTTTACAGGATTAGCACGTGAGAAAGTGGCTTCTGTTCAGGCAGGAGATATTTGTGCCATAACCGGGATAGAAGGTTTTGAAATTGGGGATTGTATTTGTGACTTCGAAAATCCGGAGCCATTGGATACGATTCAATTGGATGAGCCAACGATGTCCATGCTGTTCTCCATCAATGACTCTCCATTCTTTGGAAAAGAAGGTAAATTGGTGACGTCGAGACATATTCAAGAGCGTTTGCATAAAGAATTGGAGAAAAATCTGGCTATGCGTGTTGCTGAAACAGATAAGGCGGATAAATGGATCGTTTTTGGTCGTGGAGTACTCCACTTATCAGTACTAATCGAGACAATGCGTCGCGAGGGATACGAATTACAGGTTGGACAGCCACAAGTGATCATTAAAGAGATTAACGGCGTTAAATGTGAGCCTGTTGAAGAATTGACAATCGATTTGCCGGAGGAATTCAGCGGAACTGCAGTTGAAGCAGTGACGAAGCGTAAAGGTGAAATGACCAATATGGAACCTAAAGGTGAACGTATGATCATTCAATTCCAAATTCCATCAAGAGGTATTATTGGATTGCGTAACTATTTGTTGACACAGACCGCAGGAGAGGCAATTATGACACACCGTTTCTTAGAATATCAGCCTTATAAAGGAGATATTCCGGGGCGTCAGAATGGTTCAATGATTTCTTTGGAGCAGGGAACTTCTATTCCATTCTCACTGAATAATCTTCAGGAGCGTGGTAAGTTTTTCATTCATCCGAACGAAAATATATATGAAGGACAGGTTATCGGAGAAAATTCTAGAGCTGGAGATCTTTGTGTAAATGTCACGAAGACGAAGAAACTTACGAATATGCGTTCATCAGGAGCAGATGATAAGGTTCGTCTCGCACCGCCAAAAGTATTCAGTTTGGAAGAGTGTTTGGAGTACATTCAAGGTGATGAATACGTTGAAGTAACACCACAGAATTTGCGAATTCGTAAAATTTTGTTGAAAGAAACCGATCGAAAGAGAAGCGGAAAATAATCGAAAAGCCGAATCTTTTATGAGATTCGGCTTTTTTCTGTTAATTCACTGTTGATAAATCTTGTCACACCTGTTGAAACAGCAATTATTTATTCGTAACTTAGAAGTATAAAGTTCAGACTATGTTTGACGACGAAGAAGATGACTTTTTTGAAAGTAACCTCGGTGAGGATTTGGAAAGTTTCGAACGCTATTTGAAGGGCGATTCAATAGGATTCTTGGATAGTGATCGTTTGGAGGCATTGATCGATCATTATTTGATCAATAGTCAGTACAACAAGGCTAAGGCCTGTGCTGAACATGCCATTTCACAGTTTTCTTACAATCAAGTCTTTCATTTAAGAAAAGCTCAAGCGATTTCTGCAATGGGTCAATTGAAAGAAGCATTACATATTCTTACGCAGATTGAGAAATTGGAAAGCCCGTCAATGGAATTTTTATTGACCAAAGCCTCCATTTTTAGTCAAATTCGTGATAGCAAAAATGCCATCAGATTCTTTAGAGAGGCATTAGCTATATCAGAACCTGAAGATCGGGATGAAATCTACCTTGATCTTGCTATGGAGTATGAGAACATCAATGATTATCGCAATGCGGTGATGATCTTGAAAGAAGCAATCAAAAGTAATCCACACAACGAAGGAGCGATTTATGAAATTGCTTTTTGTTATGATCAGTTGGGAGAATATTCCAGTGCGATCCAGTGCTATTCGGATTACATTGACGAAAATCCGTATTCATTTACAGCTTGGTATAACCTTGGAAATGCGTTTTCTAAAGTGGAAAACTTTGACAAGGCTATCTGGGCCTATGATTACTGTATACTGATCAATGAAGATTTTGGTCCTGTGTATTTTAATTTAGGCAACGCCTATATGTCGCAGGAAAAATACAAACTAGCGATTGAAAATTTCCATAAATGCATGGAAATAGATGGAGATGATCCTATGGCATTGTGTTACATAGGTGAAGCACATGAGCAATTGAATGAATTGGAGTTGGCACGCCATTTTTACCGACGAAGCTTGGAGTTGGCGCCTATGCTACCTGACGCATGGCTTGGACTTGGAATTTTGGAAGATCTGGAAGGAAAAACCAAGGAAGCACTGGTGTTGATTCATAAGGCAGCGGAGTTGGATCCTGAAAATGCGGGTATTTACCACGTTTTAGCCGGTGCTTACGAAAAAATAGATGATTTTGAACAGGCGGAAGAGTACTACCAATTGTCATTAGCATTGGATCCGAATGACGAGGAATGTTTGACCAATTACATTGATTTGTTGAAAAATCGATCTTTGGTTGAAGCCAAGGACTATTTACAAGATTTCATGGATCAATTTGAAAGCAACAAGATATCAAACCTGCTTATGGTTAATGTGTTGTGGTTGATCGGTGATAAAGAATCCGCCCTTTCTCTATTCAAAAGTTGTGTTGAAAAAGACAGAGAAAAAGCAAAAGAATTATTTGAATTGAATCCTTCATTGGCTGAAGTGCAAGAATTTGTACATTTGACCGAAGATTGAACATTATGAATTTTGAACTACCCTATATTCCTGAACGCAGTGTTAAGCCACGCGAGAAAGGAGTGACCATGATGATGGATAAAGGTCTTGGCTACCGAGAAGTAGAGGATTTCATTGAAGCATCAGGACATTTAACAGATCTGGTAAAATTTGGATTTGGAACATCGTACGTGACTAATGATCTGCAGAAAAAATTGGATCTGTACAAAGAGGCAGGTATTCAACCCTATTTTGGAGGTACTTTGTTTGAGGCTTTTTATGCGCGTGGGAAATTCAATGATTACTTGCGTCTACTGGATAAGTACAAGCTTGATTTGGCTGAAATATCTGACGGTTCAATCATAATTAATCACGATGAAAAGTGTGAATTGATCCACAAAATGGCACAACATCGAACTGTTTTGTCTGAAGTCGGTTCAAAGGACTCTGGTATATTGATCTCACCGGCGAAGTGGATCAAAATGATGAGTACAGAACTAGAAGCAGGAAGCTGGAAAGTGATCGCTGAAGGTCGTGAAGCGGGAAATGTAGGCGTTTTTAGACCGAATGGCACGGCACATACATTGTTGATCAATCGAATTATTGCTAAAGTTGCACCTGAACGTATATTATGGGAAGCACCTCAGAAAAATCAACAGGTTTGGTTCATTAAGTTATTTGGAGCTGAAGTAAATCTTGGAAATATTGGTCCTAATGAAATGATTCCGCTGGAATGTTTGCGCTTGGGCTTACGAGGTGATACTTTCTTTGAGTTCCTTCCAGCTGATTATGCTGAGCGCCTAAAGCAGGTCAACGACGAAAACGAAGTCGAAGAGGAAGAAGAAGCGTGATGCGTTTTTCAAAGCAGAAAGAGATTTCCGGACATGCTGCCGGAATCTATTCCTTAGCTTTTGACGGTGAATTTTTATATTCTGCCAGTGCGGATCAATATGTTGCGCGCTGGAATCTGGAAACAGGTATTCAGGATAAATTTGCCATTCGTTTCGATTCACCGGTCTATGCGATAACCCTGGTAAACAACAATAGATTTCTTGTCGCAGCACTTGCTAACGGAAATATACATGTGTTCGATCTTTCAGAACGCAAAGAGATCAAGTTTTTTACGCAGCACAAGCTCGCTGTTTTTTCATTCAAGGAGAATAAAGTTAAAGGTCAATTGTACGTTGGTGATGCCGACGGAAATCTTTCAGTTTGGGACACCTTAACCTTTGAATTGTTGATTTATCTTCCTCTGGATTGCGGAAAGATCAGAAGAATTTCAGTCGATCCGAATGGAGAATTGTTTGCTGTTTGTGCACAAGATGGTACCCTGCGAATTTTCGATACTACGTTCTTTAACGAGATCCATTTCATCAAAGCGCATGAGGGAGGAACGACAACCGTTTTGTTTCATCCAGGCAAAAAGGATCTCATTTTTTCGGGCGGAAAAGATGCCTTTTTGCGCTTGTGGAATTACAAAACAGGTCAGTTGATCAGCTCTGTACCCGCTCACAATTTTGTGGTCTATGATCTGATTGCATTAAACAATGGCAAAACGCTGATATCTTCAAGTCGCGATAAAACGATCAAAATCTTCGATCTGGAAAGTATGTCTTTCCTGCAACGATTGGATGTCAAAGAGGGCGGACATCGTCATTCTGTCAATTGTATTCTGAAAATGTCCGAAAACACCTTTGCTTCAGCCTCAGATGACAAGCGAATGATTATTTGGGAAGGGGAGTGATCAATACCTCCACCGATTAGCTAACGCCACCAAAGACAACATCACTGGTACTTCGATCAAAACACCTACGACTGTTGCCAGTGATGCACCGGAATTCAAACCGAAGATCGAAATGGCAACCGCAACCGCCAGCTCGAAGAAATTACTCGCGCCGATCATTGCTGCTGGTGCACAAATGTTATGAGCCAGTTTCATGTATTTACCAGCAAACCAACTGATGAAAAAGATAAAGTAGGTTTGAATGGTTAATGGAATGGCAATCAGTAAAATATGTCCCGGTTGTTGAATGATCTTTTCTCCCTGAAAGGCAAACAACAGTATCAGAGTTGTGAGTAATGCTATGATTGACATAGGTTTCAAGGCTTTCAGGAAAACAGTTTTGAACCACTCTTCTCCTTTCGTTTTGATGAGATAGCGATTGGTCATGTAACCTGTTACCAAAGGAATCACAACGAAGACAACTACGGAAGTCACCAAGGCATCGTAGGGAATTCCAAGTTCGCCTGAAGAGGTTGGGACTTTGATCCCGAAGAATGAAAACAACAGACCAATTATAGGAATGAACAGCACTAGTAAAATGAGATCGTTTACCGAAACCTGAACCAACGTATAGTTGGCATCTCCTTTTGTCAGGTAAGACCAAACAAAGACCATTGCTGTGCACGGAGCCGCTCCCAAAAGAATTGCTCCTGCAAGATACTGTTCCGCATCTTCGGGTGTAATCCAAGCCTCGTAAAGGAAATAGAAGAAGATCCATCCAAAGATCGCCATGGTGAAGGGTTTGATGAGCCAGTTGACAACAACCGTTAATCCTAATCCTTTCCAATTCTTCGAGACATCTTTGATCGAAGAAAAATCAATTTGAACCATCATCGGATAGATCATAAACCAAACGAGAATCGCCACAGGAATATTAACAGTAGAAATATTCATGTCACTCAGAAACGAGATCGAATCACCGGCGATAAAGCCTAAACCTATTCCCGCAGCGATGCAGGCGAGTACCCAAATAGTCAGGTATTTTTCAAAGAATCCCATGATCAGTTTAATTGTTTACAAGTGAGAAAGTGTAAAGGATTTCCAATGCGATCTGATTCGAACGCTCCAGGTATTTTTCGTCTTGCTGAGCAGTACCGTCAAAATCTTTTGGATCATCGTAGGTAATTCCGATCCGTAGATCTGTTCCCGGCACAAATGGGCAATTTTCTTCGGCATGCGAACAGGTCATGATCGCCGCAAAATTCGATGACGGATTAGCCGGATCATCAAAGGTTTTCGAAAAGCAATTGGTCTGGATTCCTTCTCCGAATTTTACGCTGTAGTTTGGATTCGGGTTCGATGTGTTTCCTACGACTTGAAACCCTGTAGTTCTCAATGCCTGGATCGCATTTGGATTGAATGCCGTAGCCTCCGTTCCTCCCGAATAAGTGTGCACATTTTCAATTCCGTAATAGGCCGCTGCAACTGCTGCCCAAACTTGTCCAAAGTGACTTCTTCTGGAATTATGGGTGCAAATGAATACCAGATGGACAGGAAGATCTTTGTTTCGTTTTTCCCGGATGTAATCGCTTAGTTTTCGCAACAACAATTGCCGATCTTCAGGGATTTCGCTAAATCGTTTTGATAATTGAATACAACGATCTTTAATGGGTTGAAAGAGCATATTGTCTTGAATAGAAATTTAGCAACACTTTGAATTCGATGAAGGCGTGCAACAACCTGAAGCAGTTGAAGCGCCAAGATCCGAAAGCCTTATTTTTTGTTTTTCAGGCGGGATACCACAAGCGTCTTTAGCCAGACAAGCAGTCAACGTTGATGCTAATTGAAAGTGGTTACCAGTGAATTGAAGTTTGTATTTGCCAATTGTTTCTCCTTGGTATTCAACTTCGATCTCCAGTTCAGGATCTATGTTCAATACTCTTTCCGACAGCTCAATGATATTGATCAGTTTTTGAGGAGCTAAGCGATGATCGAAGTCGTTTGCCTCCCATAATTGAAAGTTGACCACCTTTTCTTCGCGCACTGTTCCGCCGCAATCAATAAAGTTTTTGGTGACAATTCCGACTTCAGTTACATGAAAATGTTCCGGTACAAATGTTCCATTTGGCAATTGGAAAACCACTGCATCTAAGTCTGTTAGAATTTGTTTGATCTCTGAAAGTTTCATACTATATGATTTTGTGTGTTAACAGCATTTATTTTGTTCGGTGTTGCAAGCCTTGTTCTTTTCACTGTATCCTTGTAGGATTTGAGTAATTTGTTCCAGTGTTTCTACGTTGAGGCAATAACAGATCGAGTTTCCATCGATACTTCCTTTGATGATCTTAGCTTCTTTTAATTCCCGCAAATGTTGGGAGACTGTTGCCTGAGATAGGGGTAGTACGTCAACGAGATCTCCGCAAATGCATGAATTGACACTGATCAAATGTTCTATTATGGCGATTCGGGCAGGATGTGCCAGTGCCTTGAATAGGTTAGCGGCGGAGTTTTGTTGCTCAGTAAAGAAGTCGGATTTGGATGCTCCCATAATTGATATACTTAATTTAATATTGCAATATTACGATAATCATTTCAAATTCTCAAAAAAAAAATGAATTTTAGTTGTGAACTTTGCACTAAAAAAAAGTCCTGAGTAAAGTGTGAGTTTGAGAGGGAGAGTTTTCAGGAAAAAAGAAAAAGCGAACGGCTGTCGCAATTAATCATTTGACAAATTACGGATCATTGCAAAGAGCATTCTGGACAGTTCATCTGCCTTCTGGTAGAAGTGTTGGAATTCTTTCTCGCTGAGAAGAGTTTCATCTTTCATGACATCTAGTACTGCAACACATTCAAAGGCAGAGCCTCTGGATATGACATAAAAGTTTCTTTTGTCTGCCTTGCTATATCTGCTTGTTCCTTCGGCAATATTTAACACAATGCTTAGTGAAGCTCTTCTCAACTGATTTCGAACCACCGAATCAATGCATTTAATGGACTTTAACATGCTTGTAATTTCCCAGTTGAATGTTTTTGCTTTTTGGTATACCTCTAGTTTTTCAAAATCGAACATGCCCCTTGTTTTACTAATGAATTTAGCAAATTCTAACTAAAATTCCTATGTTCCATCTAAAAAATAAGATTTGCAAATCAATCCGTTGTATGAAACGGATTTCAAACATTAAAAATTTACTGTGGAAGTAGTGGTTTCACAGTAAATACTTCACACTCTCAACTGCAAGAAGAAAAAGCCCTGATAAAAGTGTGAGTTTGAGGGAGAGTTTTCAGGGAAAAGAGAAAGCGAACCGCTGTCGCAATTCGCTTTTTATTAAGAAAGAGGATTTAGTTTCGAAGCTGGATTTCACACTCAATACTTCACACTCTCAACTGCAAAAAGAAGAAGCCCTGATAAAAGTGTGAGTTTGAGGGACAGTTTTCAGGGAAAAGAGAAAGCGAACCGCTGTCGCAATTCGCTTTTTATTAAGA
>DAISYB010000023.1:51942-59090 GCA_036825545.1 Crocinitomicaceae bacterium
TCACACTCTCAACTGCAAAAAGAAGAAGCCCTGATAAAAGTGTGAGTTTGAGGGAGAGTTTTCAGGGAAAAAGAAAAAGCGAACCGCTGTCGCAATTCGCTTTTTCTTTTTGTGCGCACGACTGGATTCGAACCAGCACACCTAGTGGCACCACCCCCTCAAGATGGCATGTCTACCAATTTCATCACGTGCGCAAAGAATTCAATTTTACCTTTCGTTTAAGGTGGGGACAAATATACTTGTTTTTTCAAAATCTTCAAGTTCTCTAAAAATAGGATGAAGAGTTGATCGTTATTTTTCCAAAAAGAAGTTATATTCGTTATGTGAAAACGGTTGGGAACATACTACTTATTTTCGTACTACATTTTGCTTATTCATCTCAAGCTCAGGTTCCTTATTCTGAATTACTCAAAAAAATTGATGGTCTCAAATCTCCTGAACTGGAGAAGAAAGTAGAACAGATCAGAATCGATCAATTAAAGAAGCAGCCAGCAAGAGATTACGAATTGAAGTTGTGGGCATTTTACGTGCTTGATTCTGTGGATATTAAAGGAAAGGCTGATACACTGGCGATTGAGTTGCAATCGAAAAAGATCAAATCGAAGTACCCGTGCGAGGCAAAGATATTTTTTCGATTGGGGAATTTGAAAAATGACGAAAATTTTTTCGAGGAAGGGATCAAGTTGCATCATGAGGGTTTGAAAATTGCCCGACATTTCGGTGATAATGCGTCGCTTGCTATGTTTTACAAGTCCATTGGTACGGCCTATCTCAAACTGGATCAGAACTCGACAGCCGAGAAGCATTTGAGGGAGTCCTATCGGATTTACAGCTCAATAAATGATTCATTGGGTATGGCCAATGCCTCAATTAGTCTTGGTAATTCACTGAAAGATCAGGGAAATCTCAAGGAGGCTGAAAAATATTACAAGATTAGTCTTGAGCTTGCTCGTAAGTTAAATAATAAACGTCTGATTGCCGGTAATTACAATAACTTGGGAAACGTAGAACGTCGAAGAAAGAATCACCAGAAAGCATTGGATTATTTTTTCAAGGCGCTGGAGATGAATAAGATCAGCGGAAATCGACTGTGGGAATCTTTCAATTATAATAACATTGCCAATACCTACGCAGATCTAAAGCAATACAACAAAGCGATCGAATTCCTCAAGGTCTCCAATCAAATCAAAGTTGAAATTGGTGATTCGTTGTCACTTATTTCTGGATATTTGGGTTTGAGTGATGTTTATTCTTCTGTTGGAAACTACAAAGAGGCTTATGATCATTTAAAGTTGCACAACCGTTTGAAGGATACCTTGCGTTTAGCTGAACAAGCGAGTATGTTGAGGGATTTAGAAGCAAAATATGAATCAGAAAAACAAGCTATCGAAATTGAGCGATTGAAAACAGCTGAAAAGTTGAAAGATCAGATCAATAGTGGTTTGGAAATGGAAGCAAGAAAAAATCGAAATCTGGCTATTTTGGCTGTTTTAGCTGGTTTGTTTTTGCTAGGCGGTGTGGGAATTTTATACCGTGCAAATAAAGCAAAGAAGAGAACGAATGATCTCTTGAACTCGAAGAATGAAGAGATTGAATCTTCCAATTTTGCTTTGCAAGATGCTCTCAGTGAATTGTCTCTAAAGAACAAAGAGATCATTGATAGTATTAACTACGCGACCTATATTCAACGGGCAACCTTGCCGAATATCTCTCAGCATACGTCTGATCAGATGCAGTTTGAGCTGTTTTTTGCTCCGAAGGATATTGTTAGTGGGGATTTTTACTTTTCCTATCAGTTGTATAACCGTTCCATTTTTGGTGTGGCGGATTGTACCGGACATGGTGTCCCTGGTGCCATGGTTTCCCTTGTGGGGATGAACTCTTTGGAGAAGGTTGTGCGTGAAGAAAAACACCAGTCCACAGCAAACATGGTCGAATCATTGAACAATCATGTCGTTGAAAGTTTGTATAGAGGGAGTGAAACATTGAATGACGGAATGGACATCAGTTTTTGTCATTTGGATCACGAGAACAATATGCTGCATTTTACGGGTGCCAATCACACCGCTTATATCTTACGACCAAATGCATTTGTTGATGAATTGATTTACGATCAGTCAATTCAACGGAAAGGGCGCTCTGATTCTTTTACTTTGTTGAGTTTGAATGGAACTCGCCGTCCAATCGGAAAATCACATTCCAGTGAATCATTTGGAGAAGTTCGTTTGAAACTATTGAAAGGTGATCGAATCGTGCTTTTCTCGGATGGTTATGCAGATCAAATAGGTGGTGATCAGGCAAAGAAATTGAAGAAAGGAGCTCTCTTGGATTTCATACTCTGTTCCGCTGAATTATCGGTCTCTGATCAAGCAGAGTTTATGCGCAATCAGTTCGAAAAATGGAAAGGAAATCACGAGCAAGTCGATGACGTCTGCATGCTCTTCGTTGAAGTGAAGAGATAGGTATTCCTAATGGAAGATTATTCCCCGAAGTAAGATCAAAGTTCTTGTTCGGTTCGGCCCTGCTCACCGCAAGCCTTGCTAGGTTCCCGAGCTTATCGAGGGATGTCCCCCCTCACTGAACCTCACATCCTCCATAAAATGCTGCTTCTCCATCTCGCCAACTTCGATCGAGTAATAGCCGAATTCTTCCGAGATCACACCAACGATGCGGTAAATACCTTTCCCGTAAAAAGGATATCTGCGTGCCACCTCGGGAAAATGAACGGTATCCAGAATGTCGCCATTGCGATCGATGAAGGTGCCAAAATACATCGGGTCGCCTTTGCTGGTGTAGGATTTCTTTAAAGCAATGAGGTAGCCGTAAGTCGTGATTCGAAGTCCGAGGTACTGAAAGATCTCGCGCGCTATGGTGTGTGCCGGTGGCTGGATGGACAGCAGATCGAAAGGATTGCACAGCGGGAATCCCAGCAATTCCATCTGTTCGAAGGCCAGTTCAAGTTCCTGATCACTGAGTTTCGGCAGGTCGAACTGCTTGCACTCCGATTCGAAGAGCAGCGGGACAGGTTCCTTGTCTTTGACCTTGTTGTGGTACAGATGTGCTTTCCACAACAGTTCTTTTCGTCCCTCAGGGAAGTCCCGCAGTCCACCAATGCGGATGATCAACACCAGCTGCTCAAGTGGAATGAAACAGCGTTTCATCAAGTCTTCAAAATTCCGGAACAAACCGTTTCGGCGACGTTCTTCCAGTGCTTTCAGAATGGTCTTGCCTTCCAGTCCGCTGACGAGAATGAAGCCGAGAATGAGTTCCTTTCCGCGCAACAGACATTCGTAGTCTCCAAAGTTCAGGGAGGGAGCAAGGATCGTTGCACCCCAGGTTCGGGCTTCGTGTACATAGACTTCTGTCCGGTAATAACCGCCGAAATTGTTGATGCAAGCCGTCATGTATTCCAGCGGATAATGTGCTTTGAGGTACAGGCTCTGGTAACTTTCCACGGCGTAGGAGGCTGAATGTCCCTTGGAAAAGGCGTAGCCTGCAAAGCTCTCGATTTGTCGCCAGATATCGTCGATCAGCTGATCCTTGAATCCTTTTTTACGGCAGTTGGTGAAGAAGGTCTCTTTTACCTTGTTGAATTCTTCGCGTGAACGGAATTTCCCGGACATCCCGCGACGCAGTACATCGGCTTCGGCCAGCGTCAGATCGGCAAAGTGATGGGCAACCTTGATCACGTCTTCCTGATACACCATCACGCCATAGGTGTCGGGCATGATCTCCTGCAGGATCGGGTGAGCTTCCTTGCGCTTTTCGGGGTAGCGGTGACGCAGAATATATTCCCGCATCATACCTGATTGCGCCACACCCGGACGAATGATCGAACTGGCTGCAACAAGCCCCAGGTACGTGTCGACCTGTAGTTTGACCATCAGCATGCGCATAGCCGGTGATTCGACGTAGAAACAACCCATGGCTCTGGTGGATCGCAATAATTCTTTGATCTTCTCGTCCTGTTTGAAGTAGGCTACATCGTGAATATCGTGAGGCGGCTGTTCTGCTTGATTTTCGGCAATGATCTCCAGTGCATCGTGGATCTTACCCAGTCCGCGCTGACTGAGAATATCAAATTTGTAGAGTCCGATGTCTTCTGCTTCCAACATGGAGAATTGTGTGGTCGGATAACCTTTTGGTGGCATGAAGGTGCCGGAGTACCACGTGACCGGTTTTTCGCTGATGATGATCCCGCCGGCGTGAACACTGAGGTGGGAGGGGAGTCCATGAATGTACTTGCTGTAATTGATCACCAGCTGAGAAAGCTGATCGAGCTTGGTGAAATCGAACTTTCCTTTACTGAGGAGATCGATCTCGGATTTCGGTAAACCGAAGACCTTCCCCAGTTCACGAACGGCGGCACTGTACTGGAACGTGTTGTATGTACACAACAGGGTGGTATTGGGATAGCGGTCAAAGATGTAGCGGGTCACGTCATCGCGGTCCTTCCACGAGAAGTCAATGTCGAAATCCGGTGGATTCTTGCGGTACAGGTTAATAAAGCGTTCGAAGTACAGATCGAGTTCCAGCGGATCAACGTCGGTGATGCGCAGCAGGTAAGCAACCATGCTGTTTGCACCACTTCCCCGTCCGACGTAGAAATAGCCTTTGGAGCGTGCATAACTGGTGAAATCCCATGTGATGAGAAAGTAGGAGAGATAATCTTTTTCGGCTATAATCTCAATCTCCATTTCAATGCGCGTGATGATTTTGTCTGTCACCATTGGGTAGCGGTACTTGAGTCCGTCGGCGCAGAGTTGCTTGAGCAGTTCCAGGTCTTCTTCCTTGCTGCCAGTGTAGGTAGCGATGTTCTGAGGTTTCGCATCGTCGCCGAACTCGAAATGCACGGAACAGGTGGAAAGCAGTAGATTCGTTCGCTCGAGCAGTTCAGGGAAATCTGCGAAACTTTTCTGTAATTCGCTGTAGGGAATGAGCTTTTCGTTCTCATCGGCCTGTTGTTTCTTCGGAAGTTTGGAAAGCAACATGTTATTGTCGATGGCTCGGAGCAGACGATGTGCGTTGAAATCCTTCTTGTTTCGGAAAGTCATGAACTCCATGGCGATCATGCAATCGTAGTGGGTTTTGTTCTTATTGATGGTCAGTCGCGAAAGTTGCGTACTTCCCACGCCGATCCATTCGTTCTCTTTCAAACGCTTTGGTTCCTTGCCCCATGGATAGATCACAATACAATTATCGAGGCGCGGCGGCGTTTCCGGAAAATCATCTCCACTGTGCAGGTGTTGTGTTAGGAAGCGATTGGCTTCATGCAATCCACGATTGTTTCGAGCTACCAGCACATAGCAGCATTCCATTCCATTGCGGATGTCGATCCCCACGATCGGTTCTATCCCTTGCTGCTGAGCCTCCCGAACGTAACTGATCGCAGAGGAGCTGGAATTGATGTCGGCGAGAACGGTATGTGCATAGCCAGCCTGTTTCGTCCATTTGACGATCTCCTCCGGTGATAGGAGGCCATAGCGGAGACTGAAGTGGCTTTTTAGGAACATTGTTATTTGTGTGGAAGCTAATTAGGAATGAGGGCTGCCCTCGATACTATTTTCGCTGACCGAGTGTTCGCAGCAAAGCGGAGAACGTATCGAGGTCAGCGAAAATCACTCGGTCAGCGTTAAACTCGTCGATTCGCCAACAACGGAGGCGGCTCTCCGCTAAACGGATTCCATCTTCCGATCGTGCTGGCGTCGAGCCCAATGGCGCGCATCACGGCGCGGTCGCCGAAGCGCTGACGGATCTTGTCCATGGCGCCGTAAAGCTCGAAGTAGCGCGTTCCTTCTTCGAAAAGTTTGAGCTGGAGGTGTCCGGCGACGAGGGAGCTGTAGCGCACACCGATCAGTCGCACGAGCATGCGGCGATTGTAGATGCGTTCGAAGAGTTCGGCTACGATCGGCATGAGTTCGTGATCGGCAGCAGTGTAGGGGATGTGCTTCTGCAAGGTCTGTGTCTGGAAGTCCGAGTAGCGGATCTTGACGGTCACGCAGCCCGTGAGTTTATCTCCGCGGCGCAACTGAAAGGAGAGATTCTCTGCCATGGCTGCCATGATGCTTTTGAGTTTGTACACGTCGATGGTATCATGGTCGAAGGTACGCTCTGTAGAGATCGACTTTCGTTCGCTGTACTGTTCCACAGGAGTGTTGTCGATTCCCTGGGCTTTTTTCCAGATGCCGACGCCGTTCTGTCCGAGTGCGCTTTCCATCATTTCCACGGGCATTTCCTGGATTGTATGGATCTTCCGCACACCGAGGTTGCAGAGTGTTTGGTAGGTTTTTAGTCCGACCATCGGGATCTTTTGCACGGAGAGCGGACCCAGAAATCCTTTTTCGCTACCGTAGTCGATCATCAGTTGATTGTTCGGTTTCGCTTCGCTGGTCGCGATCTTTGAAACGGTCTTGTTCTGGGAGAGTCCGAACGAAATCGGCAGTCCTGTTTCGCGGATGATCTTTTGCCGCAGTTCCGAAGCGTATTTCATCGTTCCGAAGAACTTGTCCATGCCGGAGAGATCCATGTAGAACTCGTCCACCGACGCTTTCTCGTAAACGGGCACAGCTTCGCGAATGATGTCGGTCACCATTTTCGAGTAATTGCTGTAGATCCCGGAATTTCCTTTGATGACGATGGCTTCCGGACAGCGTTCTTTCGCCATTTTCATCGGCATGGCAGAGTGGATCCCGAAATTTCGGGCCTCATAACTGCACGATGCCACCACACCGCGGTCACTTGTGCCGCCGATGAGGATCGGTTTGCCTACCAGACGACTGTCGAGCAGGCGTTCGCACGATACAAAAAAAGTATCGAGATCCATGTGTACTATTGAGCGCAAACCAGCCATAGAGAATGTTTTTTAGATTCGTTTTGGCTGCATATCGTAGTTGGAACAAGGAATATTTTGGTGCCGATTATTAAGTATCCCTGCTAAGCTGACCTCGATACATCCTGACGATCTACTGTATTTCGGCAAACTCAATACAAGCTACTGTCAGGACACTCGGTCAGCGTAGCAGTGACGTACCGCTTAACCGTCGGCTGAGTGATTTTGTGACGCATCATCGATACATTCTCTTTTGTCAGTCAATCGTTTGGCGTTACAAAATTGTATCGTTTCACCGTCGGCTGAGTGATTTTGTGAC
>DAISYB010000024.1:0-52912 GCA_036825545.1 Crocinitomicaceae bacterium
TTGACAAAAATCAACATTTATTGGAAATTCCTCCCCAACTTTTGGTTATGATCCCAAAACATCCGTTTAAGTTCCGTATTAGTCCTTTAACAGCATTGAAAGAGTGCTAATCTCCCTTTCTAATTTCATTTTTACTTAATACTGGGCTAACAAGTTAAAGCTCAAACAATAGTAACTTTCGTACAGTTCTTTCGATTGCCTTTATTCTTGCTGATACTTCATTTTTCTTTTGCGGAAAAGCAAATGCAAATTTCATTCTGCAAATTATTTATGGAATCTGTGTTCAATTTACATCTAAAGCTCAAACTTTAAATTCTGTCTTATGAAAAGTGTACTTCTACCCCTCCTGTTCATTTTTAGCTTAACTTCCGTACTAGCGCAACAAACAGGACTTGTATCCGGAAGGGTGATGGATGAATTACAACAACCGATGTTTGCAGCCAAATGTAAACTTTACAAAAGTGATTCAACACTAGTTTCCGGCACCTTATCAGATGTTGATGGACAATTCAAAATAAGCAATTTACACGATGGTTCCTATTACATCCAATTTTCACAAAATCCTGATTACAAAATCGAAACAAGGCATTTTACGATTGAAAACTCAAATCACATTCAACTCATTGTTTCTATGCAGCTTGATCCCGCTTTATCTCTTCAAGAAGTTCATATTCACGCTAGTAAGATGGTAATGACAAGTAGTGTACAATTGCTTCAAGTAGCATCAGTTCAAAATTCGGGGAGCAGAAACAAGTACAAATCAAAAACTCCTGCGCACTATCACAACACGGAGTCATATTCCAAAATCGATGAAAACAATTTCAAAGAAGTTAAAAAGGATCCATTATCCACGTTTAGTATAGATGTTGACCGTGCATCATATAGCAATGTACGACGCTATTTGAATCAGGGGTCGCTACCACCAAAAGACGCCGTTCGAATTGAAGAAATGCTCAATTATTTCCCTTACGCATATTCAGCTCCAATCGGTGATCAACCTTTCTCTGTTCAAGCAACCTATACGGACTGTCCATGGAATACGGATCATCAATTGTTGCATATAGCATTACAAGGAAAACAAGTAAACATGGAAAAAGCTGCACCAAATAACCTGGTGTTTTTAATTGATGTATCCGGTTCCATGAATTCTCCTGACAAACTGGATCTCTTGAAAGCCGGTTTGTACCTTCTCATAGACCAAATGCGTGAAGAAGACAAGGTTTCTATTGTCGTTTATGCCGGTTACGCCGGGTTATTGCTCCCCCCAACCAGTGGCTATGAGAAGAATATGATCAAAGGGATTATTGAAAATCTGATGGCAGGTGGATCCACAGCCGGTGGACAAGGTATTGAACTCGCGTATAAAACAGCAAAGGAAAATTTCATTCAAGGAGGAAATAACCGCGTCATTCTTGCTACAGATGGTGATTTCAATGTCGGAATCAGCAGCGAAGGTGAATTAATTCGACTCATCGAACAAAAAAGAGAAGACAACATCTATTTGTCCGTTTTAGGCTTTGGTACAGGAAATATTCAGGATTCCAAAATGAAAAAATTAGCCAGTCATGGCAATGGAAACTACAATTACATTGACAATATCCTTGAAGCAAAAAAGGTGCTCGTCGAGGAGATGGGTGGAACTTTACTCACCATCGCAAAGGATGTAAAATTGCAGTTGGAATTCAACCCGAAACACATTGATTCATACCGTTTGATCGGTTACGAACACCGCGTAATGAACAATGAGGATTTCAATAACGATAAAAAAGACGGTGGTGATATGGGATCAGGTCATAGTGTAACCGCTGTATATGAACTGATTCCGGCGAATAAAAAGAAAAAGCAAGAAGAAAGCATCGATCCATTGAAATACCAAACGGAACACCTCAATAAAAACGATCCTTCCTTGTCAAACGAAATAGCAACGATTAAATTTCGCTACAAGAATCCCGGGGAATTGCGTTCAAAGCCATCGAGTATTATCGTTAAAAATATTCCTTCTGCACTCAATTCTTGCTCGGAGGACATTCGATTCTCACTTGCTGTCATTGAATTTGGCATGTTGCTGCGTGACTCTGAGCACAAAGGCAGCAGTTCATACAAACACGTTTTGGAATTGGCTCAAGCATCAATTGGTAATGACAAAGGAGCTTACCGAAAAGAATTTATCGGCTTAGTCATGAAAGCAAAGGATCTTCAAGGAAAATAATCCTTAACGAATAACTGGTTTGATCACCACCTCGTTATACAATTTCTCATACATAGGAAGAACCTTATCCAAATGAAAATCATGTGAACGTTTGCGGGCATTCGTTTTAAATCTCTGCAGCGTTTCTTCTGTATCAAGAATCTTAAGTGCATTGGCAGCCATATCATCAACATCGCCAACATCGGATAAAAATCCGGTTACTCCTTGTTCATTTACTTCTGGAATTCCACCGGCGTTACTTGAAATCACCGGAACTCCAACTGCCATTGCTTCCAACGCTGCCAAACCAAAACTCTCCGTTTCTGATGGCAACAAGAACAGATCAGCGATTTCCAATACGTGAGAAGTATCGCGAACCTTACCTAAAAATGTAACTCTATCACAAATCCCAAATTCGCGGCACATGCGCTCGATCATGTATCGCTCCGGACCGTCACCTACCAAAATTAATCGGGATGGCTTCTTCTCATTTACTTTAGCGAATACACGCACTACATCCTCTACTCTTTTTACCTTTCTAAAATTAGAAACATGACAGAGTATCTTTTCTCCAGGAGCTGCGTACTTACAGCGCATTTGACTATATTCGGAACTACCTTCCTCACTTGGAATAATAAAATTGGGGATCACATGAATCTCTCGTTTTGTTTCGAAGTGTTCATAGGTGCTTTGTCTTAAACTCTCCGATACGGCTGTAACTGCATCTGATTCATTGATGCAAAACGTAATCACCGGCTCGAAAGATGGATCTTTACCTACCAAAGTGATATCAGTACCGTGTAAGGTGGTAATAAATGGAATATTGATGCCTTGAGATCGCAAGATCTGTTTTGTCATAAAAGCAGCTGAAGCATGGGGAATAGCATAATGTACATGCAAAAGATCCAATTTCTCATGCTTCACTACATCAACCATTTTACTGGTCAACTCCGTTTCATATGGTTGGTATTCAAACAGTGGGTAATCACTTACAGCCACTTCGTGATAATAGATGTTCTCCCTAAAACTTCCCAAGCGTACCGGCTGCGAATAGGTAATGAAATGAATCTGGTGACCTTTGGCCGCTAGTGCTTTTCCTAACTCAGTTCCCACAACTCCACTACCTCCAAAGGTAGGATACAAAACAATTCCGATTTTCATGACTTCTTGAACAAATCAATTGAGTGAATGTTCCCCGTAAAATTACATTTTATTCAAGTTCGAAATTCGCTCAAGAAACTTTCCGGCTAACCATGCTGCTAACCAGGCAAATGGCAATGCAGCGAGAACATCAATACTGTAGTGAATGCGTTGGATCATTAGAAAAATCCCCATTAATAACGTTAATAATAGAAAATACCACCTGTAACCCGACAAAATAAACAATGTAAAAACAAGCGCCGTGTGTCCGCTAAAAAAAAGGTCGGTTATAATCTCACCGGGGTAAATAAGATCATTCAATAATGGATCTTCCAAATGAACCAAAGTTGCCGGTTCACGGAGTGGAAACAAACTGATTGTTGCAATTCGAAAGAGCGTAATTAATCCATAAGCGATCATCAAACGAGAAAGAAAATTGGGTTGACGAAAAGTAGTAGATACGTATAGAATTAATGATCCATAGGTAATGGAAAAGATCGGAATCGAAAGATTCATTGCCGGCAGCACGGAATGAACCGGATCATCGAAGATCCAGCCCTTCCCCCGCGTAGCAACCTCATGAGCATCGATAAAGAAAACAAATGTAATCGCTGCTGAAAGCAGAAAACCCAAGGCCAATAGAAGTGTTTTCCAATTTTCCTTCATCATTTTGCCTTCACCAATATTTCATAGATCACTCGCTGGATCTCAGTTCGGATATTCAGGTCACGTAGTTTCCAATTCTCCTGATCAGGACAAACTCTATTCGAAAGAAACACATAATTGATTCCATACTCCGGATCAGCCCACGCTAAAGTCCCGGTGAATCCTGAATGACCAAAACTCTTCTGAGAAGCGAGTGCGTGACAGGTCCCACCACCATTCGCGGTTGGACGATCAAATCCGGCCCCACGCCTGTTTCCTGAAAATTGAGCTTTGGTATATTCCTCTACCACTTGCTCTTTCATATAGTACTTCCCACCAAAATATCCCTTATTCATGAACAATTGCATTAGGGACGCTAAATCCGTTGCGTTCGCAAACAAACCGGCATGACCTCCTACTCCGCCTAACATGGCTGCGCCCGGATCATGGACATAACCGTGGATCAATTGTTTTCGAAAGGCCTGATCATTCTCGGTTGGCACAATGCGATCCTGATCCATCTGATTCAAAGGATTGTAGTACAGCGAACGTAAGCCCATTGGTCGGTATAACTCATCATATAGAAATTCGTCCAATCTCTTACCTGACTGCTTTTCAATGATTTTTTTTACGAAATAATAGCCCAAATCAGAATAGACGTACGTTTTCGAATTCAAGGGTGTCCGCATGATCTGCTGATACATGGAATCCGTATAATCTTTGCGAATCCATAAATCACGGGCCACCTGAATACAGAACTCGTCTGTTTTTACAGAGGAATAATAAGCAGATGCCGGTTTTCCTCCTTCCAACGTACGCTTGTAAAATGGAATCCAAGCTGTAAGTCCCGCTTGATGTGCCATCATATCCCGTAAACGAATAGTGGAATAACGTGAATCCGGCAGATCGATATAATCTTTTAGTTGTCCACTTAATGAAAATTGATCATTTGACTGCAAGTACATAAGTCCTGCAGTTGAAGCCGCTATTTTTGTAATAGAAGCAATATCGTACACATCAGTTGAGCGAATAGAATCCTTACTGCCAAAGGTTTTTGTCCCAAAATTCTTTCTGTAGATCAGACTTCCCTTGTAGGCTAAAACGATCTGACAACCCGGATATGCACCCTTGGTAATTCCGTTCAAAGCAATTTTGTCTATTTCGTCAAATTTCGTTGGATCGATCCCAAATTCTTCGGGTTGAGAAAACTTCAAGCGACCACCCCAAGCAACCTCTATTCCACTTCCACGCTCAAAGGTTTTTCGGATAGCCATGGGTAACTTTCCCTTTGACGGTGCAGCTCCAAAGATCAGGTTGACTGCTCGTTCCTGCACCAAAGGATGATTCTCATACGCCACAACAATACCTTCAACAGTTGAAAGATCAATTCCTTGAAGTACCTGTGGATTTCCAAAGATGGTCAGAATCACTTTTGTTTCTGCCGGAATCTCAGCAAGTACATCACTCCACCCTTCGCCAAAGCCATAAACGTCTTTCGCTCTTACCGTGGATGCATGCAAGTTGATCAAGAGGACATCGCAATTGACTTGCTTGGCAAAAAATGCTCGTGCCTCGCGCGGACTAGCGAAAGCATGGTGATCAAGATCTGCAAAATCAGCTATTGAACGAACCAAAGAGGTATAGTTTTCACCAACGGAAACACTCACGATTTTTTGACTAAGATCAGCCAAAGGCAATACATTATTCTCATTTTTCAACACTGTAAGCGCCGATTCGTAGCTTTTTCTTTTGGCCCAAAGCGTTTCTCCTTTTGTGAATTTTTTGTAGGACTTTGCCTGTAATACATGTTGTTGTTTGGCTTTGAGCACTTTCAAACAGCGCTCATTCAATTCCTTTTCGGAGATCACACCTTGTTGTACACTTTTCTTTATCGCATTGATCGCTTCACCAACACTTTCCGGAAACAAGAGAATATCACATCCTGCTTGAAAAGCCTTAACAACCACTTCAGTTTTTCCGTACTTTTCAGCAACCGCTTTCATGTTCAAGGCATCGGAAATGACCAAGCCCTTGTAGCCCATTTGTTTCTGCAAATAATCTTTAATGACAATCTTGGATAAACTCGCCGGAGTTCCGGATGGATCCAAAGCAGGTACATTTAAATGACCGATCATAACCGACGAACTTCCCTCACGAAAGGCTTCAGAAAATGGAAAAAGATCAATTGCCTCTAATGTTTTCAAACTTTGATCCAAGGTTGGCAACTCTAAATGTGAATCTTTACTTGTATTTCCGTGACCTGGAAAATGCTTCACTGTTGACATGATGCCGTTCTTCTCAAATCCCCTTACGAAGGCACGTACATGATCAGCTACAAGCTTGGGATTTTCACCAAAAGAACGAAATCCAATCACTGGATTATTGGGATCACTATTGACATCAGCGACAGGTGCAAAATTCAAATGAATTCCCATTTCGCGACATTCTTGTGCCATCATCGCGGCAATCTTTTCCGAATTTTCGATATCATTCGCTGCTCCAAGCGTATAGGCGTATGGAAAACGCTCTTCTCCACTCAATCGCATTTGCACTCCCCATTCTGCATCCATTCCAACAAGTAATGGCAATGAACTCGCAGAATTAAAGCGCTTCAATGCTTCGGTAAAGTTCGTCCTGTCCCCTTGAAAAAAAATAACTCCACCCACTTTATTTGAACGAATTTCTTCTTCTATTGCCTTGTAGTGATCCTCATCCTTTCCAGAGTAAGCCGCAATCATGAAAAACTGTCCGATCTTTTCTTCCAATGTGAGAATTTTCAATTGTTCTTCGGCCCAATTTACATGATCCTTCGGCACCAGTTCAGTGCGCGCGTAGCCCATTCTCACCTTCTTCTCCGCTGAAATCGTCAGCAAAGCAGTGAGAACAGCCATAGTTAATACAAAGAATCGAAACAAATGCATAGCACGAAATTAACGAGTTGTAAGCGAAAAGTTAATAATCATTCATTTTTTATCTTGTCAGATATAATGCCAAAATGAAATCTGACCTTTTGTCAGTTTGTTTCATCGGGAATGATTATTGAGTAAACGGTCTGAAAAAAGGAAGAAAAATTCGTACTTTTGTTAGACACAGTTTGGTAATTATGCAATTCAAGTTTCTCAAAAACAACATACAGAATAAGCGATTCGATTATTCACCGATGTACTACGATGAACGTCGTGAAAAACTTGAATTAAAAAAAATGCAGTACCAAAAACTCAAAGATAAAGACCTATCTCCTGAAAATCGTCAGCAATTACTGCGCAACAACATGCGTGAAGGCTGGTCACAAGCTGCATATCGTCAACAAGTGAATTCTTCTTCCAATTTGCGTATTCTACTCCTTATCGCGCTCTTGGTTGGATTGGGCTATTTCATTTTCAATGGAGTTGACGAAGTGGACACAGTTGTAAAAAAGCTGATGTAACATGAGTGGGATCATCCAATTATTACCCGATCACATTGCCAATCAGATCGCAGCCGGAGAAGTTATCCAGCGGCCTGCGTCCGTAGTGAAAGAAATGGTGGAAAATGCCATTGATGCCGGTGCCGACAAAATTCAGGTGATCATCAAAGATGCCGGTCGTACCCTGATCCAGATCATTGACAACGGTTCCGGGATGGAAAAGGATGATGCCTTAATGTGTTTCGAACGCCATGCTACGAGTAAGGTTCGAACGGCAAATGATCTTTTTGCATTGACGACGAAAGGTTTTCGTGGAGAAGCCCTTGCTTCCATTGCCGCAATTGCACATGTACAACTGAAAACAAAAAAAGCGGACCAGGAAACCGGTACTTTTATTTCTGTTGAAGGTAGTAAGATCAATGTACCGGAAGAAACGATCTGTGCCAATGGGACATCCTTTGAAGTTAAGAACCTCTTCTACAATGTACCGGCCAGAAGAAATTTCCTGAAATCAGATTCGGTAGAATTTGGACATATTCGCGATGAATTTGAACGTATTGCCTTGGCTCATCCGGATATTGCCTTTAATCTGCACCACAATGATTCGGTGGTTTATCAGTTGCAACAAGGTATTTTGCGTAAGCGTATCGTTGATGTTTTGGGACGACAGTCGAATGATAAATTGGTACCCATCGAAGAAGACACTTCGATTGTCACTGTGAAGGGATTTGTCGGAAAACCTGAATTTGCTAAAAAATCGCGAGGAGAACAATTTCTCTTTGTCAACAATCGATTTTTTAAGGACAGTTATTTCAACCATGCCATATCAAAAGCTTTTGATGGATTAATTCCACCGAAATATTTTCCAAGTTACTTTCTGTATTTAACGGTTGATCCTTCAAAAATCGATGTAAACGTTCACCCCACCAAAACAGAGATTAAATTTGAGGAAGACCGTCATATTTACAGTATTTTATTGAGTAGTATCCGACAAGCACTGGGAAAATACAACATTGCTCCAACCTTGGATTTCGAGCGGGAAAATTCCTTCGATTTGCCTTTGGACATGAAGCATCAACCAGTAGTTGAACCTCAAATCAGAGTGAATCCGGACTACAACCCGTTTCATTCAAACACATCTTCTTCCTCTTCTTCTAAAGGAAATGGTTTTAGTCAGGCTATTCGAGCTGAAGGATTCGGAACGACCAATCTTCAAAAAAGTGATTGGGATGCGTTTTATGCCATTCAGGAAGAAAGTGTTCCGGAGCAAGAAGAACTGCTTCCAACCACGGGGAATGAATTTCAGCAGAAAGATTTCATTTTCAACGGCCGATACATGATGACTGTTGCTGAAAAGGGATTTTATGTCATCGATGCTCAACATGCCTATCAACGTATCGTTTACGATGAATTGATGAACAATTTCATTGCCAGTCCAATCGCTTCACAGCAATTGCTTTTCCCATTTGAGAAAGAGTGCAGCAAAAAAGAACTCGATGCTCTTGAATCCAACCGAAGTTTACTGGAACGTTTTGGATTCAACTGGGAAATAGCAGCTGAACAGATCAATCTTACAGCCGTTCCAGCAGTACTTCAAGAGGAAAGTATCAGTGATTGTTTGGAAGGAATTCTAGAAAAAACAGCTTACCAAAGTATTGACAAAGGCGAAATTGCTCACGCTGTCGTTTTGTCCATTGCTGCAGCAACAGCTCGTAAGAAAAAGATAACAAACAATGAACAAGCTCGTCAACTGATGGAACAGTTCCTTGCGTGTACAGAACAACTTTCACCACAAGGAAAGAAGGTTATCGAAATACTTAGTCTTGAAGAATTATCCAACCGATTTAAACGTTGATCCATGTTTCAAAACATTCCACAAGTAACCAAAAACATTCTTATTCTGAACATCCTGTTCTTCGTGGCCACATTGGTTATGCAAAGTCAGAACATCGATCTGATTCGTTTACTTGGAACACATTATGTTAATTCTCCTTTATTTGAACCTTTCCAGATCGTTACTCACTTTTTCATGCATGGGGGTATTTTCCATATTTTCATCAACATGTGGCTCTTTGTCATGTTGGGTGGATTTTTGGAACGTCTTTGGGGACCTCAACGCTTTTTCATTTTTTACATCATTTCAGCTCTGGCAGCTTTTGCATTACACAACTTTATTGGAGTATATCAAGTTGAGCAATTGAAATCTTTGCTTGGAGAAGAGATTCCGATTGATCAATTGAATAATATCATTTCCTCCACATCCATTTTCAATTTGGAGAATGCTATAAATCAATTTTTAATGGAACATCCGGTAACAGACATTACTGTACTAGAGAATTACGTCCGGATGGTCTATACCCCTATGGTTGGTGCCTCAGGAGCAGTTTTTGGGGTAATGGCTGCCTTTGCCATTCTTTTTCCAAATACAGAGTTCTACCTCTACTTCATGATTCCGGTAAAAGCCAAATACCTCGTTGGAGTCTATCTGATCTTTGAGGCTTATGCAGCTTTCCAAAATAACATGGACGACCCCATTGCTCACCTTGCGCATCTTGGCGGTGCAATAGCCGGAGGAATCATGGTGCTACTTTGGAGAAAAAAGGACCGCTCTAATTTCTATTAAAATGCAAACGGAGAGAACATTTGTTGATGACATTAAGTATCAGTTTCGCCATGGTGGAATGACTACACGTTTGCTTATGATCAATGCTGCTGTATTCATTGGAATCCAAGTGATCATGGTCGTGGAGCGTTTGATCGGCGGAATTACAGGTGGTTGGATTGATGAATTGCTTCGAACGGTATTTGCACTGCAAACAGATCCATTGGAGTTTATTCTTCATCCATGGGGAATTTTCACCAGTATTTTCTCACATTTTGGATTCTTGCATTTTCTGTTTAATATGATCTTCCTCTATTTTTCAGGAAGAATGTTCGAACAATTGTTTGATCAAAAACGCTTGTTGTACACCTACATTTTAGGAGGAATACTCGGTGGATTCTTCGAGATACTGGCACACATGATCTTTCCTGCCCTGCAAGGCACAGCAACTGTTGTAGTTGGTGCTTCAGGATCCATCATGGCTATATTCGCAGCCATTGCTTTTTATCGCCCTAACATGACCGTTATGCTTTTTGGATTGTTTCCGATTCGCATCATTATCATTGCGGGAATATTCATTCTGTCAGACTTTGTATCCTTAGGCATGAATGATGACACTGCACACTTTGCACACATCGGTGGCGTTGTCTTGGGAATGCTTTCTATTCGTTCCATGTACAGTTCGGGTAATATCATTAATCGTGCTCAACGGGCTGGAGATGCTCTTCAACGCTTTTTCCAGCAGATCTTTCAGCGGAAGCCAAAAATGAAAGTTCACAAAGGTGGGGGAAGAACAGCAAAATCAGATGAAGAATTCAACCTTGAAGCCAAGGAACGTCAACAAAAAATTGATAAGATACTGGATAAGATTTCCAAATCCGGGTATGAATCACTTTCCAAAGCAGAGAAAGATTTCCTTTTTCAACAAAGCAAAAAATGAGTGAAAGAGGAAAAAAACTAATGCGATTCTCTTCGCTTTTCAAGTTGCTGACCTTTATTTGTTTGGTTGGACTTATGTTGGCGTACCTGAGTCCTTTTGTTCATCCGAATACCTTTAAGTTATTGCCTTTTTTCGGACTCGCCTACCCGATCATTTTGTTATTTACCTTGTTGTTCCTCGTCATCTGGACCGTTGTTCGCTCAAGAATGAGCATTTTAATTCTCTTCGTTCTCCTGATTGGTGGTAAATTACATTTTCGAATGATCGCACTTGGCTCTGATCCCGGTGATCAGCCGGAATTGACGGAACAACTGCATGTGTTGAGTTACAATGTCCGCCTGTTTGATTTATACACCTCTACCAACGAAAACAGGACAGTGAACCGCGACAAAATATTTTCCTACTTAAAGGAAGTGGATCCAGATATTCTCTGCTTTCAGGAATTCTACCATCAAGATAAACCCACGAAGTTTGTTACACGGGACTCGATCATTCAATTGCTTCAAATCCGTGATTATCACGAACGTTATGCCCACAAATTGAGAGGTCGACAAAATTTTGGCGTGGCCATACTTTCCAAGTATCCTATCATCAGTAAGGGCGATGTAATTTTTGAAACCCAAAGTGAAAATGATTTCAATTACTGTGTTTTCGCTGACATTGTTAAGAATAAAGATACTTTTCGCGTTTACAACGTCCATTTGCAGTCCATTCGTCTCCAAAATGACGAATACGCTTTGTTCGAACAAGGAGAAGAAAAAAAAGCAGATAAATCTACGATTCGTTTGTTAGTTGATAAATTATTGATCGCCTATCCAAAACGAGCTCAGCAAGCACGTCGCGTCATGGAGCACATTGTAACCTCCCCCTATCCAACCATTGTTTGTGGTGACTTTAACGATACCCCAATGTCATACACCTACCACCAATTCAATAAAAAACTGATCGATTCGTACAGAAATACGTCAATTGGTATCGGAGCCACTTATGCAGGACGCGTTCCTGCTGGACGGATTGACTATATTTTTCACTCAAAAGATCTTGAATCAGCAGGATTCACCATTCAGAAAGAAACGTTCAGCGATCATCGAGCGATTAGTACACGTATTTATCGAAAAGAAAAATAAGTATATTTGAACTCAAACCACAATTGATGAAAAACACTGTAATTTTTGCAACAAGTCTTGTTTTATTCCTTCTAATCGGATGCACATCCACAAAGGATGTTAAAAAACTGAACGGTTCAGATTTGACTGGTTTATGGACCTTATTCAAAGAAGAAAAGCAGGGAAAAACTCAGGATTATTCAGGCGTACCCAGTGCTACACGAATTGAGTTCATTGAGAACGGTTATTTTTTACTTTTCGATCAAATCACCGATGAGAAGATCAACAACTCTGGAATAGGTTCAATACAAGATAAATCAAAGGGTCAATTTGAAGTAAAAGATGGTACAATTCAATTGAATCATTACGAGGGAGACTCACTGATTAAGCGCCAATTGACTATCATTTCCCTCGAAAAAGATGTCTTGATCTTGAAAGACAACAAAGGAAAAACAAGTCATTTTAAACGTCAATAATGTTAATCGAAATAAATCCCGATAATATGGATCAACGCTTGATCAAACAAGCGGTTGATTTGCTTAAGAATGGCGGAGTAATCATTTTCCCAACTGATACTGTATACAGTATGGGATGTGATCTGTACAGCAAAAAGGGACTGAATAATCTAGCTGCGCTGAAAGGCGTTAAACTCAATAAAGCCAATTTCTCGATCATTTGTCATGATTTGAGCAATCTTTCCGAGTACGTTAAGCAGGTCGACCGACCAACCTTCAAGCTTCTTAAACAAGCGTTACCTGGTCCATTTACCTTTATTCTTCCAGCATCAAACGAAGTTCCAAAACTATTTGATTCCAACAAAAAAGAAATTGGAATTCGAATCCCGGACAACAAGATCATTCTGGAAATCGTTAAACAACTTGGAAATCCGGTTGCTACGACTTCTTTGCACAATGACGAAGATGAAATTCTCGATTACTTCACTGATCCCTATGCCATTTATGAGCGCTTTGACGATCGTATTCCTATGATCATTGATGGCGGTTACGGAAATCTGGAAGCTTCGACCATTGTTGACTGTACCGGTGGATCTCCTGAAATCATTCGTCAGGGAATTGGAGTTATCGATCTATGATCCTGATTCTCAATTGTGGCAGTACCAAAACACCTTTCATTGAAGAAATGGTGGACGAATTTGACGATTTCAAGACCGTTCCCATTCTCGAATTTCAAACAACTGATTTAGAAGGAATTCAAGGAATCATCATTTCCGGTGCTCCCATCTTGGTTACCGAGCAAAGCATTCAACCTTTTCTGGATCAACTTTCATGGATTAAGACGACTGAACTGCCTGTACTGGGCATCTGCTTCGGTCACCAATTGATCGGAATTCTACATGGTGCCTTTGCCTCACGCATGCGGGAGGACAGAGATTGGCAATTAATCGAAGCACTGGAAGAATCGACCTTATTTGATCGACTACCGAATGAATTTGAAATGATGGAAGATCATTGTGAGACCATCTCCGTTCCACCAAACTTCAAATTGATCGCAGCATCAGATGCCTGCGTGAATGAGGCGATGCAACATGAAAGCAAACCTATCTTTGGCGTTCAATTTCACCCAGAAGTATCCGGAAATTACGGCAGAACTTTAATCGAGAATTTTATTCGAATTTGCCACAAAGACTAGGTCTTGTTTTTTTTCAACTTATACGGTTTACTGAAGTAAAGAATCAATCCAAAACCAATTACTGTTGGACCCAACCACATCAATAATGGGTGAAAGAAATTAATATTGTTTACCAAGAAGGCCGTAAATGCCGCGATATATGAGCCAGTCATTCGTCCAATGTGCTCTCGGAAATAGGCATTTGGGTCATCTGACGGTTTTCGAAGTATAAAATAATTGAATTCTAAGCGAATCAAACTCAGTCCGATCAATCCAAAAATGAGAAGAATGATCGCTAGGTTCATTGATCTGGCGAAAACGAGCAAAGCAAGAACAATCATTGTCAGGAAGGCTAAACCATAACCAAAAACGCGCAGTTTATCTAAGGGAACGATCGTTCTGGATTTTCGGAATGAATTCATGCGCACACCGGATTGAACCATGTAAAAACTAAAAATTCCAATGAGCAATAAAAACCAGTTTTCTCGGTAGATACTTACATAGATTGATGTGAGGAAAACAAGTAGCATAGCAAAATAATAGACCTTTCCTATTCGAACGTGAAACTGAGTACCCTTAGCTTGAATGAAAACAAGAAATCCACTTACCAAAGCCAAAATCCCTGTAAACACATGAAAAATCTTGATCAACTCCATACGTCATGAGTTAAGATTGTAGTTGCAATTTATGGCTTTTTACTTTTAAAACCTGATTTGTTGAAAGTTTCTTTTCCTTGAATGAACATTTCGCTTTTTAAATCCGATATTAGCTTTATGGTAATGAACCGTATATGGGTGGGCATGTTCCTGATCGCGACGATCGTAGCACTTTCCAAATTGATTTTTTGGCAAGACACCATGATCTTCAAACAGATGGTCGATGGTTTGTTTGAATCTGCCAAAACAGGATTTGATCTGGCATTATTCCTAACCGGAGCATTGTGTTTGTGGATGGGATTCATGAAAGTCGGCGAAGACGGAGGGGCAGTGAACCTTTTAAGTCGTGCTGTTTCTCCCCTTTTTTCCCGTTTATTTCCGGAAGTACCCAAGAATCACCCTGCTGTGGGTTCTATGATGATGAATTTTTCAGCCAATATGTTGGGGCTTGACAATGCAGCAACTCCATTAGGGCTCAAAGCCATGAACAGTTTACAAGAACTGAATCCAAAGAAAGATACCGCATCGAATGCACAGATCATGTTTCTAGTACTGAATACTTCAGGATTGACCATTATTCCGGTGAGTATACTTGCCTATCGCGCAACACACAACTCAGCCAATCCAACTGAAGTATTTTTACCGATCTTATTTGCTACTTTCTTTTCATCACTCGTTGGATTAATTGCGGTTTCTATTTTTCAACGTATCAATCTCTTCAACAAAATTATTCTGGCTTATTTGGGATCTATAACTGCTTTAATTTTAGGATTGCTTTACTTCTTGATCAAACATCCTGAATACACCGAAGTTGTAGCAAACGTTGGGGGAAATCTATTGCTTTTCAGCATTATCATTCTTTTCATCGTTTTAGCGATTCGTAAGAAAGTTAATGTTTATGAGTCGTTTATTGAAGGTGCTAAAGGTGGATTCAATGTGGCCATCACAATCGTTCCTTATTTGATTGTTATTCTGGCTGCAATTTCGGTGTTTCGAACTTCCGGTGCCTTTGATGCTTTGTTAGACGGAATTCGTTCAGCAATTCTCTATTTTGGATTCGTTTGTACGGAATTCGTTGAAGCGCTACCTGTTGCATTCATGAAACCATTGAGCGGTGGTGGTGCACGCGGACTCATGCTCGAAACTTTCTCTCAATACGGCGTGGATTCATTCATTGGAAAACTCGCTGCCACCTTCCAGGGCAGCACAGAAACAACTTTTTACG
Organism: Crocinitomicaceae bacterium; assembly: GCA_036825545.1. GTDB lineage: Bacteria > Bacteroidota > Bacteroidia > Flavobacteriales_D > Crocinitomicaceae > M0103. Next base: position 15,538 of record DAISYB010000024.1, read on the forward strand.
TCATTGCCGTCTATTTTGGTTCGGTTGGCATTCGCAATTCGCGTTACGCTGTTATTGCAGGACTTATTGCTGATTTAGCGGGAATGATCGCTGCAATTGCGTTGGCTTACTTATTTTACAAGGGATGTTAAACTGGTTCAGAAAAAATAGAAAGGAAGGTCAAAAACCAAAAGGTCCAACCGAAATCGTTCCAATGAAACCGATCGATTATCCGGCAAAGATCATTTTAGCATGGGCCAAAGCTGTAGAAGGAAATCAGGAGATTCTACTTTGGTTAAAAGACAATGGTTATCCGGAACTGGCGATGGCAACGTATGCAATTTTACTTAAGCCTGAAGCACGTGACTGGCTTCCGAAGAATGGCTATCCGCAATTGATGGCTTTCATTCACGCTGCGGAAGGAAATGAAAAGGCCTTACGTTGGTTGAAACTCAATGATTTTGAATTATTACGCAACATGGCATTGGCCATTGATGGAGAACAAGAAGGTTGGGATTATGTGAGTAAAAATGCCACTGCAGATCTTTTTCTGCTCACCCAAACGATTAAAAAAGTAAAAGACCGCATCGAGGAACAGCACAATGATGTGCATACGTTTGGAAGGGATTAGTGAGGAATTGGGAAAGTTGGTGTAAATTGACAATGCTCAATTACCCTACAAATAAAACAATTCAACAGCTGTGGCGCCTTTTCCGTATTCCCTGAAATCGGCATCATAATATTCTAATCCTTCTTTTTTAGAGAGAAAGATTCGGACTTCACTCTTGAGAACTCCCTCACCTACACCGTGAATAATAACCAGTTTTCGGATTCGTTTTTCTCGTGCAGCATTGTAGAATGAGCGCAGTTCACGCAATTGAACCTGAAGGATTTCTGCGTTACTCATCGCGCCATGTGAATCTAAAAGCGACTCGATATGCAGATCAAGTTCCCAAATCTCCAACGGTTTACGAGATCCAGTGCGTTGCTCACTGTGTATGGTGTAATTTCGTTTCGTGATTGAATCATCATCATTGATTTGTGCAACGGCATCATCAGGGAGATGAAAATCCGTACTGTGAATCCGAACCAGTTCATTCTCACGAAAAAGTCGCTCAAATCCTCCATCGTCTTCAACAAGGTAAATTCCTTTTTCACGTACTTCACGAACCCGACCATGACCGGTTTCATACAGCAAACCGACTTTTTCTCCTACTTTAAACATCATTGGTGACTTAAATCAGGATGCGGCTAATTGCTGAATGTACTCTACGAACCAACTGTAGCGCGCAAGGATCACATCAAAATTGGAATAGACCACAAAAGGAAGTGCAATCGATCCAAACCACATGATCATAATTACAATGCGAAATAATAACGAAGCATCCTGTTCTACCGGACTTACTAAAACCGCATTCACCTGACTTGCCATTAATGGTTCAGATTCCTCTTCCGGAACAATTTCAAGGTATTTTTTCAAGGTTGGTGTAGCATCCAAAAGAATGTTTTTTATACGCGCAAAATCACGATTTGACAAAAGTTTATACGTCGTTCGGTAATTGATATCTTCCGCTTTCATTTCTTTTCGAAGATTGTATTGATTTTGTATTGAGCGCACGCGGAACCCCATGATAAAACCAAAAGCAATCAGGATCCAATTATCAATGAACCACCCAATACCAATTAAGGTTAGGGACGAGATAAATGAAAATACCAAGAGAAAAAGTTCGTGATTTGTTTTGATCAATAACTTGAACAATTGTCCACCATCCAAGGGATCCAAAGGCAACAAATTGATGATATTGAGTAATAAAAAGAGTAGTCCCAAATACATCATGAAAGGCGTTTCATACACTCCTGCAAGGATTACTAACGCCAAGCCGATCAAGATTCCAGGCATGGGTCCGGCGGCCACAACCAGAATAGATTGCTTTTGGGAATATACGTCTTTACTTCCCTGCACAAAAGCCCCCATGAGTGGAATGAACAGCATTCTGACATTCTTGTAGCCAAAGGCTTTCATCATCAGGTAATGCCCCATCTCATGAACGATCAGAACGAGAACAAGGTTAAAAATGAAAGTGACCTCATCCGTGAAAATAAAGAGAAACACAAGGATAAAAAGAATAATGGAGAAAATGGTCAATGCCAGATTTCCTTTTGCTTTCGGCTCACTGAGCTCAGGTTTTGGTGGATATAGATCAAATTCTTCCATTTCGATATAAAGTTACAAATTGCAGTTGAACTGTTCAAATAAATGCTCTTTCTTTGTGGGCAGACCGATCAAATGAGCGACATGTCCGAAGCAGAAATCACACCAAAACAAATTGTTTTTTACGATGGGGATTGTGGTTTTTGTAACCGAACAGTAGCATTTGTCCTAAAAAACGAAAAGTCACAAGACCTCTACTTCACTGCGCTGCAATCCGAATTTGCCAAACAGTTTTTTCTTGAGCGTCATGTAACTCACATTGATTTGGAGACCTTTTACATTTTCAGTGAGGGCAACTTGTATGAACGCTCAGACGCTTCACTTGCACTGTCTAAACACTTACGCTTTCCATTTTCCTTAGCGCAGTACTTCAAGTGGATTCCGAAGTCTATTCGTGACAGCGTCTACAATCGAATTGCCAGAAACAGACAAAAACTGGCGGGAAACTATTGTTTCTTACCCGATACTGAGCAAGGTAAGCGGTTTATTGGATAGACAAGTTTAAGTAAACGACTCCAGAAAAGATTCCTACTTAAAAACCTTTGCGACTCATATCACCCCATCCTCCTTTTCCTTTCAATTTTTCCCAATTCCCCTTTAATGCCGCATATACAATAACAGGGTGAAAAATTATAGGTTCTAAAAATGAAACAAATACAAGCTTTCTCAAATCTTTCAATGTTGAATACTTTTTGAATGTTGCTTCTTCAGCATAAAGTGCAAAAACTGAAAATAGAACAGCAAAGACATATACGAATAAAACCAACAACAGAAAAAACTTCCAATAAATCAAACCCAAGGCAACAAAAAGGACAGTTATCATTAAACCTGTAAACTCAATTATTGGCGACCAATATTCATAAAGAACCCAATATGGGTAACTCAACATGCCAAGAATACCATATTTGGGGTTTAAAAACATTCTTTTGTGAATGAATAAAGTTTCAAATGTTCCTCTCGTCCATCTGCTTCTTTGTCGAATCAATATTGAATATGATTCAGGTGCTTCAGTCCAACATAAAGGATCAGGAATGTATTTCACCGTGTAGGGTAAACCATTTTCAATCATGTATCTTCGCATCCGAACAACCAATTCCATATCCTCTCCGACTGTCTTGTGATTATACCCCCCACTTCTACAAACAATTTCTCTATCGAACATCCCAAATGCACCACTTATAAGTAAGAGTCCATCTAGCTTCGCCCAAGCCATTCTTCCTAAAATGAAAGCTCTTAAGTATTCCAAAACTTGGATTCGAGCTATGAAATTTTCGGGAGCTTTAACACTAACTAATTTCCCTGATTTTATAACACATGAATTCGCTATCCTTACTACACCACCTGTAGCGATAATGCGTTTATCACCTTCTTCTAAAAATGGTTTAGCTAGTTTCAATAAAACATCTTTGTCCATGATACAATCTACATCAATACAGACAACATACGGATAAGTAGAAACATTAATCCCTGTGTTAAGGGCATCCGCTTTCCCCCCATTCTCCTTATCAACAACTATCAATTTTGAAAATGAAGGATTTGTTGAAATGTAAATACCCCTTACATGGCTAGTTTTAATTTGTGCTTCGTATTTTTCTTGAGATTCAATCAAATCAAATTCTTCAAGTAGAATCTTAATCGTGTCATCCTTGCTACCATCATTAACGACAATCACATTAAAATTTGAATAGTTTATTCCTAATAATGAGTGTACATTTTCTTTAATTGTTTTAGATTCATTGTAAGCTGGCGCAATCAAAGTAACGAAAGGCGCATCCTTTAATGCAAGCAGCGACTTATAATTAACAAAGCGATTGCTTTTCATATATTCCTTAAGTGCTGTAGCAGATACAAATGCCAGTACCAAATAAGAAAGCATAACTGATATTGCAAAAAACAATATGAAATAGTTAAAAACAAAAATCAACGAATCAACCCAATTATTACCAGTCATATATTCTCAGTTGAAATCAATCTCAAGACAATATTATTTGCTTTGATTTTGATTTTTTCATTTGTAAAACTTTCAAAATCTAGGTTTCTTATGGCAGCTTTCATGTTCAATTGAAAGATTTCAACAAGCCTCAAACCAAGTAAAACTAAGGATTCATTTTTCGACATTAACAAATCTTCAATTGCATTAAAATCATTATTTGGCCGATTCATCAAGTTGTAAATGATATTCCCTTGAGTCCAGTCATCAAGTGTATCGTTAACTTGATTTTCTCCCATTAAAGCTTCTATTCCTTGGAGAGCAATTAAACCAATCAAAGCTTCTTTCCTTACAAGTAGATTTTTGTGACACAGCAAGTTGTTCAATGAAGCAGCTGATTCCTCTATATTTAAAATTGACAAATCACGAATTCCTTCAATTGTGAACTCCCTCCTTTTGGAATTTAATTTTTGAATAGAATAATCCATTAGTCCTGAATACCTGTAGAATTCTTCTAATTTTCTTTTTGATTCTCCCGAATAACTTTGATGAAGAGATACAATGGAGCGAATTGTCAATTTGTTTATTAATAAATCTGGACTTAGTTCTTTAAATAATTGAACCGACACGTCAACCGTAATTACGTCATGTAACATTGGAAACAATATGGCCTCAATTCGGGACTGGATCTCTATTTTTCTTCCATTTTTTTTAATTCGAAGGTATCTTTTAATAAATGTAATCACCAAGAATATCAAACAAATGAGTCCCATCAGAATAATGGACCAAATTAAAAACAACTCTACGTAAAATTCGAATTTCATTTATCCTTTTTCTGCTATTAATCAACTTAGAATCGTTTCGAAACAGTCAAGTGCAACATAATTCTATTTCTAAAATAGTCCGGTATGTATTCCTCAAATTCGTACATTATGGCTGGTTGTAAAAAGTAAGAATCTTTGATTCTAAACTTGGCACTTGTTCCTATTCTAACTGCATTTAATCGAGTAATTATGTCCATCGTATAAATGAAATAAGGCAAAGTTCCGTACTGTAAATCAACTTGTAGGTAAGATTCTTTACTTTGCCTAGATTTTCTTATGTAACCAACATGTGAAATTAATTCTTGATTCCCCATTAATAAAATAAACGGACGGTAATTAAATGTAATTTCTTTGGATGTATATGAAATGTGCCCAGTAATAAGAAGTGGATTATTCGTAACTGAGAAATGTAAGTACCTGGCGCCAATTGAGCTACTTATATACTTAAATTCTTTAAAATACTCCCCACCTAATCTCAGTCTAGGGAAAAGACTTTGATTATGAGCAATACCCGCATTCATATAAATGTAATCTTTCCGTTTAAATCTGACGTATGAATCCGTTTCAAACTGATAAGCGTTTGATTCAAACATATTTGCATAATTAACACGAAAAATTTGAGAAAAACCTTTAAACTTCCTCATGTATTCAATAGATGCCTGATGTTGAACATTGAAACTCGAAGGATGAAAGAATACTAAAAGATAAGAAGCAGAAATCAGATTTTTTTTCTTTTTTAATATCAGGGTTTTCAAATAATCCGCATCATTTCTATTTGGCGCCTCCTTGGAAATAAGTGCTAATTTATCTAATGCTTCATCATCACGGTTCGATGCTTCTAAAGCAATGGCCTGTAGAAGCAAAAAATCGTGTGCCAAGTGTGGGAAACTGTCTTTGGCAATTTCAGCTTGTTCAATTGCCTTGATATGATCCTGTAATGCTGTTTGAACCCGAATATATAAAATTTGTACCTCACTATCCTTAGTAAAGGGGTCCCAACTCATTTCGATCAATTCAAGTGATTTCTTAAACTCATTTTTCCAAAAAAATAATCTGGCAGTATAAATAGAATAATCTGCGTTTTTAGGATTATCAACCATTAAAACATTCATTCTATTTATGGCTTCATCCAAATCACCTGATTGCGCTATTTGTTTTGCTACCTTAAACAAGGAATCAGCTGTATTATTCTGCGCATCCCCTAGAAAAACCACCATCAATACGAAATAGATAAGAAGTATTTTTCTCATGTTCATTTTAAAAGCATCAATTTTTCAATGCGTTTCAACAAAACTTGTGGACTAAAAGGCTTTGAAATAAATTCATCGGCACCGAGATCAAACACTTCAAGCTCATTAGATTCTATAGATTGTGCAGTTAACACAACCTTTTTAATGTGATTTAAATCATTCATCGCAAATAATACTTGTTTACCACCCGCAAAAGGTAAATTAAGGTCAGTAATCACTATTTCAATTGAATTGGAATTCTCTTTAACATACTCAATTGCATCCTCACCATTGTCAAATTCTATCACCTCAAAACCATTGGCATTCAGAAAGAATGCTAATGATTTCCTCAACATATCTTCGTCTTCAACTAAAACAACCTTTTTCATTTAGCTTCAATTATATTGATTACTTGATTCTTTATCCTCTTAATTTGGGAATCTAATTTTATACTAATCAAACCAGCCTTTTCATTTGATTTTGCCTCTTCTAATTGATTTAAAATAGTCAAATCAAAACCAAACATGCCAAATGAAGATTTTAACTTATGAGCTAATTGATTTAATAATTCTAAATCCTTATTCCTATTATATTCTTCCAATTCTCCTTGAGCTCCGCTCAAGGTCTTGTGAAACAAATTAAGCATTTCTAACTCAAAGTTAGAATCTCCACCTGAGATCTCCCTAAGGTAATTCATGTTAAAATCATCGTAAGTTTGATCGTTTTCTGAACTAAGTTCAGTTTGTGAATTCCATTTACTTAATAAAGTAAAAATTTCCTGTTTTCTAAATGGTTTGGATAGATAATCATTCATGCCAAGAGACAAGCATTTATCTTTCTCTTTTATCATTGAATGAGCTGTCAGTGCAATTATTGGAACATCAATTTTTAGTTCATTTCTTATAATTTGCGTGGTTTGATACCCATCTAATTCTGGCATTTGAATATCCATAAATATTAAATCAAACGACTCAGTTTTCAGTTTTTCAATTGCTTGTCGCCCATTGGAAACAATTTCGAGATTAACATTTGTATCCCTGAACATATTTCGAACCAAAAGCTGATTCATTTCGTTGTCTTCGCACATTAAAATTCGACCAAACAATCTTGAAACATTTGTACCAGGTAGTTTGTATGTTTCTCCTTGAATTCCATCAGAAAATTTGAACGGTATTTGAATCTTAAATTGTGTTCCTTTATTCTGTTCGCTATGAACAGTGATTTTTCCTCCTTGTTTTTCTACGAGTAACTTAGAAATGTTCAATCCTAATCCTGTTCCACCATATTCGCGACTTGTATTTTCTTCAGCTTGAGTAAATCGCTCAAAAATATACTTTAGTTTATCGGTTGGAATACCAATTCCAGTATCAGAAATTTGAATATTCAAAAGTATTTCATCAGAAGAAGTTTGTTGAGAAGACAGTAACAAATCCACCTGACCTTCAGATGTGAATTTCAATGCATTATCCAAAATGTTAATTAATACCTGAGCCAACCTATTCTTGTCACCGATTAATTCATTAGGAACGTCATCCTCAACAATAAAACGAAAATCAATATTCTTTGCAGCAGCTTTAATTTGAAGCATTGAAAAAATAACATCAACTAATTCTCGAGTAAAGAATATCTGTTCATCAAACTGAAATAATCCTGCCTCAATTTTACTCAGATCCAAAATCCCATTTACTAAATATAATAATGTGTCTCCCGATTTTTTTATTGATTCCAGATACTTCAATTTATCAATATTCTCTTCATCTTGAATCAAAAGATCTGAAAATCCAATAATTGCATGTAAAGGTGTCCTCAATTCATGACTTACACTCGCAATGAAAAGATCCTTTTGTTGACTCAATCGCTCTAAAGCATTTTTTGCCAAAATTTCTTCGGTAATGTCTTGAGCAATTTTGGTTATTCTTATTACTTTTCCTGTTTCATCGACAACCGGACTATAAGAAGCTTGTATCCAAACCTCATGTCCATTTTTATGCTTTCTTTTGAATTTACCTGTAACGAAATCTCCTTTGGCTAATTTCGTCCAAAACTCCTTATGCTCACCCTCACTACTTTCAAAGAGAAGTAATTCATGTTCCTGGTCAATTAATTCATTTTCTTCATAACCAACTATTTTATTAAAAATGTCATTGGTTGAAATAATTTTTCCATTTACAGAAAACTCTACTACTGCATTTGATTTTGAAATTGCTAAGAATAAATTAGTGTAAATCTGATCCTTCGTTTCAATTTGCTTCTCTGCCTCTGCAACTTTGGTATTTAAAATAAAATTAAGCTCATCCTTTAAATTTCTATTCATCCTTTCGGATTCAAGGTGAAGCATGACTACATTGGCAAAAGCCTTAAGAGCCCTTAATTGATTCTCATTTAAACTTCTTGCGTTAGTGTCAGCCACACATACAGTCCCTATTGGAAATCCTTCTTTTGTTCGAATTGAAACTCCTGCATAATATCTTATTCCATTTTCTATATGAACGTTCGGGTTGTCTTTTAAACGAAAATCGTTTAACGTATCCTTTATTTCGAGAATATCATCTTCCTTCAATGTGAACTGACATACGGTATGATGAATAGGCATTTCCTTGGCATTAATTCCGATTTTGGCTTTATACCATTGCCTTTTATCATCTATAAAGGAAATTAAAGATATTGGCATGTCACACACCTGTGCAATTAAATCTGCAAGATTATCATAAAATTGTTCTGATTCAGTATCTAGAACATTGTATGATAGCAATACTTTAATTCTTTCAATATCATTAATTAGATCTCGCATATATCAGATTTCCATAGGTAAAAATATGATATTTATCAAAATTCAAAAGCAAAATTCTTGTTCAGAAATAGAAACAAAAAAGCACAATTATTTTCCCAAATCCTTAACCCAGAAATTCAAGAATCTTACCTGTAACCAATTTAAGATCCGTAGGAAGTTCTTGCTTCAGCCATAGATGTGCAGAACCAAAAGTGTGATCTGAGCCTGCCAAAGAAAACAATTCACAATTCAACCAAGATTGCAATTCAAGTGCTTCGGTGAACGAAACCGCCTGATCACCAGTGCCATGGACCAATAAAACAGGTTTTCTCAGAGCTTTACACATTTGTTCGATATTCAATTCCTCCTGATGGGCTAAGAACTCGGTGTACTGAGAAAAATACTGCGGCAAAGTTTGTCCGGTGCGACCATTGTGTACGAAACGAACCTGTTCAGTGCGCCATTTCTCCAATTCTTCTCCTTTCGGAAAGCGTCCCTCAATAGTCGAGATTCCAGCCAAACTCACCACTACAGCAACACGTTCATCTGCAGCTGCCAATAAAGCTATCCCCCCACCTCTGGAATGTCCCACCAAGACCAAGCGTTCGATCTGTTCCACTTGCACGAAAATCTCATCGATCATGGCTTTTACATCAATCAACGCTTTGTAGTAAGAATCATTTCCAAAAGCATCCAGATCCACAAAATCCTTCGGATTTTCAGGAGTAGTTCCGTTATGGGTCAAATTAAACCGGCACGTTCCATAACCGTACACACTCAGTTCCTTAAGCATCAACTGCCATGCTCCCCAATCCATAAATCCCATAAAACCGTGTATAAATAGAATGATTGTTCCATTGTAGGATTCTGGAATAACGATTTGATAGGTGTGAGAACGCATGTTAGCGCCTTTGTAAGTGTTGTTGATGAGTTGGGGCATGGGGTTGGGTAATTATTTATCAAGTAAAATTGAAACTTGTCTTTTCAGTAAAGGTAGATCTTTGTCAATTATCCCCCAAATTATCACGTTATCAACATTATCGTAAGCATGAAAACCCAATTCCTTAGACTTATAATACGTCTAGCAATTTAATCAATGGAATTAGAATTCAGCGCGTATAATGGTTTGTTTAATTAAGAATTCCCTTCTAACATCTGTTTCATCTCAAATCGCGCGAGAAATACCTGGGTGTGTATCCTAGTGGGAGTTAAGATAGCAGTATCCCCTTCTACTTCCCATTCACCCAGCCAACATCCATTGACTTCATCCCAATAACCATCATAAATTACATGATGTCCTTTTCTGGATTCGTCTATCAACACCTCACCATTCTCGTCAATTTCATAAGCACAAGGATACTGCTTTACGAAGCTTATGTGATCCTCATCAATGTATCCCTTTACTGTAAGCTCTTTGCCTGAAAGTCCGGAGAATTCGTCTTCCCAAACCTTACCCGTGAAAGACAATTTTTCATTCAACTCCACATCCATGCGGAATCTAAATGGAATCTCGTTTCCATTTAGATCAACTTGGAAGTAATTGCCGATGTAGATGCGCTTCATTTTTAAGAGGTTGTATCAATATAAGTTTTCAATTAACGACTAAAAATTGACAGCAGAATTCAATTACTTCCCTATATGAACTACTAAAGAATCTACTGAAGAAGATTTATAAACAACCTTAATCGTTTCTGTAATCAACTCTGACAACTTTATTAATTCTTCATCTGTACTAATTGACCCCATAATCCAATAATTCAATTCTCCAGCATCAGGTGATATCCATCCTAACTTTTCAAGTTTCGATTTTTGGTCATTTGATAAATTATTTGTAATTAGATTATGGCTTGCCTCACAACGAACGAAATAATCACCTTTATTCGCTGCAGCTTGTACAAGATATTCATTGTTTAGGAAGTATATAAAATAATTACCTCGATTACCATGTTCATTAATAATCTTTAAGTTATCTGCTATTTCATCAACAGTTGGAATTGAACTATCGATAATTTCTTTGGAACATCCTTCACCACAATTAAACAGGAATGCAATAGGAAACAGTAAAATTGCTATTTGCCCTAATTTTCTCAATACTATAATCATATCTTGGTACATTCCAAATTTGCGTTACTGAAATTCGCTGATTAACCTCATTCCATTATCCACTTTCGCTCAACTGATCCATCTGAATAATAAAAAATAAGAGGAGTGTTCTGCTTCAATCGAACCTCCCTTCCTAAGTAATCAAAAACTCCTATTAATTCTTTTGAGTTCGTATGCAATCCTTCAATTCCCATTTCACACATTTCGCAGTCATCAAAAAATAAGGTGTTTCCCTGAACATGTAAATCATCCTTTGAATGACAGAGCATATAACTCGAAATGTTATTCCCTACGAATGTATGTTGATAGTTGAAACCGGCATTAGTACCCGAACCTTCGATAAAGACTAAAGGTTCAATCATGCCACAAATATTGATATCGCAGTTCAAATAAACATGTTTCTTTCCCATTGAAAATGTCAAACTGTCCACTAAGAATACATTTGGAATCCCACTCAGATCATAAATAGTGAATTCATCATTTACATTCAGGCCTATATCCATCACCAGAAATTCTTGATTCCAATATTCATCATAGAACCATACTTTCCCAAGTTCAGTATCTTCGCGTATGAATCCATAATTGGGCAGTATAGCATATGTCAACGATTCCACCGTCGTATCGGATTCAGGAGTATAATACGAACTACACACATAATCACAATATCCTTCTATAACCAAACTCCAAGTGGTAGAATTAGAACCAAAAATGGATTGATACGGTTGGCTAAGTACATTTCCAATAAAAAGAATTGTCATTACAAGCAGAAGAATTCTATTCATACTATTTGTTTGTTTTTTTAACGATTTTCTCAAGATTTTCGTTGGTCAATTCACTTCAGCAATTCAAACAAAAATGATTTAATTTCGATTTCCATCACTCGTATTCAACTTCATGATCCAATTAGCTAATCGAACGTAATTGGTGAATAAAAGAATTCCTATGGACAAACTAAATGCTGAATAGATCAGTTGTTGATAATTTACGGGATTATGATCTTCAACTCCCAACAATGTATCCAAGGCATTTTGCGAAACACTTTCTTTGAATGATAAGACAACTTGAGTAATGAATACCCCAACATTCGCAACCATCAGTTGGATGGAAATAATGATCAATGCCGCTTTGGTTATGCCAATGCCATCGATAATTTGATTGGTAACCGAAGTGTTATCGAATCCTACCTCAAGTTTTAACCAACGAATCACCATGTCGGGTTTAAAAAGAAGGATACATGCAAAGATTAGATTAATAAGTTGCCCAACATATGTCACCCAAGAATTTGGCATAAAGACAAAATACATAGTATAATTTAAATCCATGAAATGGAAAGCCACTTGTATCAGATGGTATAAACCAAATAGTTTAAGAACCATCCTAAAAATATCCTTTACTGTCATAATTTTAATTATAGGTTAATTGTTGCTTTTCCTGCGCCTCCCTCTTCTCCTCAATCAGTTTGTTCGTAAACAACATGATCCGTCTTATTTTTGATATCTCCACGAGGCATGAACCTGTTATTTATTTAATGATCCCTACCCATATATCACCAATTTCTTGAAAATATACCTTTCCATATTGATCTTCTTCGATTCGGGAGCATTTTGGTAGCACCTTCTTGTAAAAACGTTGATTTTTATAGAAATTTTGTATTTTATCATAACTCTCTTTTGGCCAATTGTAATCAGAGTTATAATGTACTTCATATTGAATATTTCTAGTCCAGTTGAACTGATCAAAATAATGCTTTAAAGCACCGAAACTTTCACTTTTCAGATTTTGACTTTTCTTCGAAATCGTGAACACATTCTTTTCGTAACGATTGATCCGTTGACCTATCGCGCATACAACCTCTGATCTTAAAATGTTGGGTTCGTGAAACCAAATGGCCAAATAATATGGAACATCAAGGCGCTTTAGTTCTTCATTCCATTTAGAATGGATTTCGAATAGCATTTGAATAATCTTGCTTCGAATCAAGCCTTTTGTTGGAAAATCGGAACCATACCAATCTTCAAATTGAAAATTAAAGTACTCATCCTCCATTAAAGATTTTATTTTAATTTCTGAATCAAGTCGGACTTTATGATCAATCAATTTTAATAATTTATTTTGATTTCTTCGCTTTTTCATCTTAACGACACTATACCTATATCATTCGTTAATTCACTCTATGCTAGAGAGTGAATTAATTTGTCTATCAAAACTTATCGAAAGGATAAAATAGTCATTCAAAATTTCCCACATAACAAATAATACCTTCCTGTCTCCCTTGAATTCAAATCTTTGATCACAAGATTCGGTGTTTGCCAGAAAAAAACATACTCCTTGTACTCTTCAATTATTGCTTTGTTTTTTCCGTCAACGAGAATTGTGTCTCCTCTTAAATTGTTCCTGTTCAATATCAAAATATCACCGATTCGAAATCCAGTACCATACTTCCATTGTGCATTTTCCACTTCAACTCGAGTCATTCTCGAACATCCCATAAAAAGATTCACAGAAACCAACGAAATAAATGACAATTGAAAATAGTTCATCCCTCCTCTATCAGTTTGTTGATCCGTCTTACATAACAGCATTTAGTCAAATCCAAATTCACTCCACAAAATACGAAAATATCCGAACGAATTATTTCAATCCCCGAATTACAACTCAAAATGAGCTACAATAGCTTTTACAAAAAGATACGTCTTCAGTCGACTCATCACAGACTGGCCTTCCAAATCGAAGAAAGTCGACCCTCCTAGTGAACGGGATGATGGTTGCTACGAACAATACAAAGTCAAATATTTTTCTTCTTCAGACAATAAAAAAGCTTACTCTAATGTAGAACCCCTTATCTCAATTTTTGTTTTAAAAAGAGTTGGAGGTCTTTGTTGGAACCGAAAAGAACCAAGATATCATCCGTCTTCAATTCTATGTCTGCTGCTGCTACACCCTGAATATGTGTATCAGTCTTCGTTTTTCCTAAAGTGCTTTTCACTTCGACCTTATTGATGATTGTTAAGACTAAAAGATTGAATTCCCGCTTAAACCCAACTTCCCTTATCGTTTTACCTATGTAGTCATCGGGTACTTTTGCTTCGATAATACTATAATCATCATTTAGTTCGAAGGAATCAACTACGTTACTTAAGCATAATTTCTTTGCCCAACGTTCAGCCGTCTCTTCTTCAGGGTGTACAATCTCATCGACTCCTATAGCCTGTAGGACCTTTTCATGCAAGGGATTAATTGCCCGGCTAATTAAACGCTTTACTTCAAAATTTTTAAAGATGGCAGTGGTCATAATGTTCGCTCCCTGATCCTCACCAATTGCAACTAAAACAATATCCGTTTCTTTTAGTGGAAGTCCTGATACTGTAAATTCGTCGGTAGAATCCATACAAATGGTATGTGAAATCTTCTCCTTGTAGGCATCCACTTTTGACATGTCGGTATCAATTCCAATTACTTCATTACCCTGTTCTGTCAGTTTTTGCGCCAATGACGCTCCAAAATTCCCTAAACCTATGACAATATATTTCATTTTGTGTGATTCTTTAATTTATAGTGATTTCCTCGTTCGGATACCTGTAGTTGACATGTTTAACTTTTCTAAAAACAGCTATTACCAAGGAAAGCATGCTGATACGTCCAATAAACATGACAACTATAATGACAAATTTAGACATACTGCTTAAATCCCCTGTAATCCCCAAACTCAATCCAACGGTGCTATACGCTGAAAAACACTCGAATGAAATGTCCAGAAGCTGTTTTTCAGGATCGAAAATGGAAATACACATTATGGCAAGACCAATGACTACCAATGATAGCGAAATGATTGCAAATGCCCTGCGGACAGAAATATCCGCAATTTCTCTTCTAAAAATTTCTATCCGAGATTTCCCTTTGGCTAAACTAAAAATGTTCAAAGTTGCGATGGCAAACGTACTGGTTTTAATACCACCACCGGTTGATTGTGGTGAAGCACCGATCCACATGAGCAAAAACACCATCATTAAAGTAGGAAACGAAATGGCTGCTGTATCAATTGTGTTGAAACCGGCTGTTCTGGGTGTCGTTGCGCCGAAAAGTGCCGTCACAATCTTGCCAAATCCATTATGTTCAGCCAACGTGTTATTGTACTCCAAGAAATAAAAAATAATGAAGGCCAATAGAGTGATTGAGATTGTTGTGATTAAAGTTATTCTACTGTTCAAATTTAACACCCAAGGTTTGTACTTGGCTTTTTGCGCAGACAACAAGGTAAAGAGTTTGTACTTGAAAAATTTAAGGATATTTACTACTATGGGGAACCCTAAACCACCTAACACAAAGGTAAAAATAACCACTAATTGCAGGTAATAATTGAAGCGGAATCCTGTTTCATACAAACTACCACTCAGCGTCGAAAAACCGGCATTACAGAAAGCTGAGATGGAATGAAATGTAGAAAAAAACATCATTTCAGCTTGTGAAGAGAAATAATTTGAATCCAAACTCGTATAAATCAAAATACCTGAAAACAATTCGATACCAAAAGTTATCAGAATAATGTATTTCAACGTGGAGAAAACCTCTCCTAACTTTTTTGAACTTGTCATGTCACTCAATGCCAATTGATTTTCATAAGTAGTTCCTCCTTTAAAGAAATAACTGAAATAACTAGCGAAGGTCAAAATTCCTAATCCTCCAACTTGAATCAAAATCAAAATGATGGTTTGTCCGAACAACGTAAAGTGAGTACCTGTGTCCACTACCGCTAATCCGGTTACACACACTGCACTTGTGGACGTAAACAAGGCGTCCAAATAGGAAATCCCATTGTAGGTTGCGTTAGGCAAGATCAAAAGAAATGAACCAATAAAAATAATCACCAGGAAACTCATAATAAAGAGTTGTGCCGGATTCAATACTGTTCGTTTAAAGTTGATCTTAAGTTCCGAAAACTCTCTGATAAATGTGAAAAGAACTGCAATTTTTACCCAAATTGGATTTTCAAGAATTAAGTCTGTTTCAAAGGGAACACCAACAAACAAGTACAAGAAGAATAACCACAAGGCAAATGCCACCGATAGCACATCAAAAACTAGCGCTTTACGTTTGAATAAGGTTCTGTCAAAATAATAACGGACAGATGTAGCTAAAATACCAATGGCCAATACAATAAAATAAAAGCCATCCAAAATGCTTTGTGCAAAAGCTGTTTGTGAAAAACCGAAATCGGAAATAATTGCTATCAGCCCAATGAAACTGATCCAGAATACGATTTTGTAAAATAATTTAAGTTTCAAATTCATTAATGCTTACTAAAGGAAGAAATGAATGCAGAATTACTACATTTTTTGAAATCCACCTCACACCGCTCTCAGAATCTTCTCCATTTTTTTACCTTTCGCTAATTCATCGACCAATTTATCCAGATAACGAACTTTTTGTGTAAGTTGATTTTCAATTTCCTCTATTCGGTATCCACAAATGAGTCCGGTTATTAAATGAGCATTTGGATGCACTTGTGCAAGCTGAAAAAAGGTTTCGAAAGTCACTTTTTTTTCAATCAATTCTTGCAATTTCTTTTCATCAAAACCGGTCAACCATTCAATCACTTGATGTAATTCTTCGATGGTCCTTCCTTTACGCTGCACTTTTGTAATATAATGTGGGTACACTTCCGCAAAGGTCATTCGCGCTATTCGGTCATTATGTTCTTGTGTTTCTTTCAATGTGATCAAATTTAAGTTAACAAAGTTACTCCTGTTAAATTGGCTTGATTATTTTTCAAAAAAGCGTAGGTAATAGTGTCTACCTTGCAATTTACAAATTCTACTTTTTTAAATCGTTTATTGTACTTAAAGAATGAATTGCGAATCGTTACATTTTCAAATCGTACATGGTAAAATGAACAAGCTTCGAAGTGACAATCGTCCAGGGTACCTGTAAACGTAAGATGACTCAAATTGGAATTGTTGAATTTTGTAAACTTCCATACCGTCTCATTTAAGGTCAATTTTTCCAAATTAGATTCAACAAACTCAGCTCCTGAAAAGTCAGCTGAAGAGAAATCACACTTTTCTATATTGGATTTGAAAATTATGGTATCGATCAATGAGCAGTTTAAAAATTTATTATTCAAAAAATTAGATGATTGAATTCGGCTATCTCTCAAATCCGCATCCGAAAAATCACATAATTCAATATTGTTCTTTGCAAGTAATAAACCATCCAATTTGGCATTAACGAATTGGCAGTTCTTCACATTTGAAGAATTGAACTTCTCTTTGAGGTTTTTCAAACCGGAAAAATCTCCATCACTCCAATTGCCTTCCGACATATCCCAATTCCAATCATCTCCACCTATTAGAATCGATTTCTTAATTGGGGTATTTGGCATTGGGGTAAATTCTAAGTTCTCCATGTCACTCTTATGATTTGAAGAAAAGTAATTGAGATCTACTTCCAAAATACCGGCGAGACGATCCAAAGTAACGATATCAGGCATAGACTCACCTCTTTCCCATTTTCCAACAGCTTGGGGACTAATCGACACACGTTTTGATAATTCAGCTTGAGTTAGCTGCTTTCTCTTTCTGGCTTCGGTAATTTTGTTACCAATGGATTTTGAATTTATCATACTTCGATTTTAATGATTGGAGCAAAATTAGATCCTCCCTCAATGTCCACACCTCCAAAATTAGCCACTTTTAGTTGTTTTGTCTACACTTTTAGTTGTTTTAACCTTAGAGTTGACAAGCAAGGTGCTTTTTGACAAAGTAAACCTCGTAATTACAAGAGTTTAGTTTCGTTATGAAATACTCAGTTTGTAGAACAGGTATGCAGATTTTATAGGATGCTAGATTCCAATTATCAAAAATCCCAAATGTATTAGTGCAATTGAGTATTATCAGGGAATTAATCGTATCTTAGGTATCAAAGCATGCGATTCCAATTCATACATACAAACCCTGAAACTAACCAGGATCGTGCTTTGTAAAAACAATGAAATACAAGCCTACACCACTAAATATTACCTGTGCAATCGCGCTTGTTTATTTGGCTTATTTACTGTTTAACCCTGGGCCTATGTTTACAGGAGTGATTGTCATATGGTATATGATTCCACTTATTATCATTGGATTACTACTCGATTTTACCTTACAAAACATGTTTCCAAAATTCACGCTCACCTTAATTGTGGAGGCTTTTCTTTTAGCTATTTTGACCTTTGGGTACTTCTACACCAACAGGACTAAAACATTTGTGCTTCCTGATGACTTTCAACCAAAATTTGTAGCAGTGATTTATGGAGTACGTTCAGCTCAAGAACTTCCGAAAGGCTGGAACTATGAACTTGCCATTCCTGAAAATGGAATTTATTTCACCTCCTCCAATTTCACGGAAGATTTGCCTGAGACGATGATGAGAAATCGAAAAAATGGCGAATGGAATAATGTAAACTCCGATTTGAGTTGGACTAAGATCACGCACAGCCAATTTGAATGTAAAGGAATCGACTACGACTACCAACTCTGGATGGTCGACACAAACTGCTGCATCTACTCCAACTTTGAAATTGACAGCGTAAAAGTTGCGCTATTTAACGAGATTTGTAAGTAGCTTTATGAATATTCAAATGTCAAAATCCCTCGTATCACTCGCTTTGTCACTCTTAAGCTTATCAGCAAGCGCTCAAGGAGATAATGCAGTATTGTTTTCAACTTGTGGAGACACTGTCCTCACGCGAACGTCCTGTTACTGTAAAACAAAAGATACACTTTGGTCCTATTTCACTGTTTTAGAGAATATAAATGGATCCATGCGCTTGCTCTCGGTTTTCCCCGTACAAGAACCCAATAAAAACAGTATTCCTTGCGCAGATTTCAACTTGGTGCATCCGGATACACTTGCGAAATACCAACTCTACAATGTTGGCTTTACAGGAAACAAACCTGAGAACTTTAATATCGTATCTAAAGTGCAACAACTGAAAAAAACCAAGAACAACAAAGGAGAAAAAGTCTATGTACGCTTGATCAGACATGAATTTCAACTGGACAAAGAAACCTTTTTCACGACCACTTTATTCGATATCGTCAAAAAGAAAAAGGCAGCTATTAAAGCACCAAAAATCAAAAAGATCTATGCATACCATCCCTTGAACAAGTATTTTTTTGAAATCATCACTGAAAATTACTTATTGGATGCAGACACTGGAAAAGTTCAAACGATTATCAGTCACGAAAAGATTGGGAATTGATTCAAATGGCACTACTTCAACTTATTCCCCAATTCACTTCATTCATTCAAAGCGGGCAAATCATCCAGATAGAGCAATTCTCCGGTAGTTTTGTCTATTTCCGCAATAAAATGATCCAATCCATTCGACAGGATCAGAATATCCACTTGTAATTCAAAATTATACTGTGCGATCTGACGGAAAGTATGATCAGAAATGGAAACCTCCGGCGCCTTGCATTCTACAATCATTTGTGGGCGACCTTTGCGCGAATAAACGACCAAGTCACAACGACGTGACAACCCATTCACTTCAATCGCCATTTCAGCACGAATCAATCCGCTTGGAACATTTCGGTGATCGATTAAAAAATGGATCAAGTGCTGCCTTACCCATTCCTCCGGTGTCAATACCAATTCCTTCTTCCGCAGTATGCAAAAAACGAAGACCTGTTCACCTCTGCGGGTCAGGCGCAAGTTAGCCGGTGGTAAATTAAGTGGCTGCATCATAGGTCGAAGATTTGAAAAACAAGATGCCGATAAGCAGGAACAGGAATGAAACCATTAATCCGTAAAAAATGGCCGGAATGGACGTACTCATCCAAGATGCCAATCCCCAAGCGGCTAAACCACCAATCATCCCGCCTATCACGGCGAATTCATTGGTTTTCGCAACGAATAAGGTGAAGGTGAAAGGTAAGAACAATGAAACCAATCCAAAGGATGATGCCAGACTGACCAATTCAAAAATACTCTTGTTGTTGAAAGCGAGGATGACAGAGATCACTGCCATGATCAATACGCTCCATCGCATCACGGCTAAAAGCGAAACGGTTCGAATGTAGGGTTTTAAGATGTTTTCAGCCAAAACCGTTGAAGGCGCCAGCAAAGCACCGGAAGCCGTGCTCAAAATAGCGGAAACCAGTGCTCCGAAGAATACGATCCTGATCCATTCGGGGGTTTGGTACATGATCAGCGCGGAAACAAAGTTTTCGGAATGCAATTGATACAATTCGGGATAGAGTCGACTCCCGATAAGTCCAATAAAAAGCGGAACAAAACCAATTACCAAATACATCAATCCGGAAACAAGTGAAGCTCTTACAGCTGTTCGCTCGTCTTTTGCTGCGATAACCCGCTGAAAAATGTCCTGTGAAGCGATTGATCCCAATCCAACGGTGATCCAAGCACCAAACCACTGCCAAATGCTGATCTTTTTCAGATCGAACAAGCTGAAATGGGATTCCGGTAATTCAGCAAAAAGATCCTGACCGTTCATTCTGGAGATCATGAGCCCTAAAACGATCAATAATCCCATGATGATAACCGTCATTTGCACAGAATCGGTTACTGAAACGGCCCACATTCCTCCCAGTGAAGTGTAAAACACTACTAACGCTGCTCCGATCAGGATTCCCCAAGTGAGTGACATCCCGAAAATGACTTGAAAGATAAGTCCTAAGGCGAGAAACTGGGCAGCGATCCATGTAAAAAAACTGGGAATCATTACTACTGCACTGATCAATTCGGCACGTTTTCCAAAGCGCGTCTTGAACAGGTCGGAGAAAGTAATCTGATTTGAACGATAAATCTTACGTGCGTAAAAAACGCCTACCAACAAAAGACAAAGTGCCGCACCAATGGGTTCTTCGATCACTCCGGTTAAGCCATGTTCAATAAATTCACCGGAAGCCCCAAGAATCGTTTCACTGCCGAACCACGTAGCGAACAAGGCTGCTGTTGACATAAAAAACGGCAATTTTCTTCCTGCAACGGCGAAATCATCAGCGGATTGAATTCTTCGTGAAGCCCAGAATCCAATTAAAATGGTCACCAGCAAATACGCTATAACCGAAAATGCCAGCATATCAAATTCCAGGTAGCAGCAACTCGATGTGCTTGTATTTCAAATTGAAGACTTTACCTAGCACCTCACTGGTCAGCGTTCCCCTGAAAATGTAGACACCACTTCGAAAACCGTGATCGTTCTTGATCAATTCTCTGCATCCGCCGTGATCGCCCATTTCCAATAAGATAGGAGAAAAAATATTCGACAAAGCAAATGAAGCCGTTCGTGATACTCTTGATGCAATGTTCGGAACACAATAATGAATCACGCCATGCTTAATAAAAGTCGGATCATTGTGATTGGTCACAACCGATGTTTCAAAACATCCTCCCTGATCAATACTCACGTCAACCATAACCGAACCGGACTTCATACCTTCTACCATTTCTTCCGTAACAACACAAGGTGTTCGACCGAGTGGCGCACGTAAAGCACCGATAACAACATCAGCTCTTCGCAGAGCTTTAGCTAAAACTTTTGGTTGAAGCACAGAGGTGTAAACCCTTGTTCCTAAGTCATTTTGAAGTCTTCTCAAGCGAGAAAGCGAATTGTCAAAAACTTTAACGGAAGCACCTAATCCGAGTGCTGCTCGTGTTGCAAATTCACCAACTGTTCCGGCACCAATCACCACAACTTCTGTTGGTTGAACACCGGCAATTCCACCGAGCATAATTCCTTTTCCCGTGGTAAATGAGGACAACAATTCTCCCGCCACGATCATACTTGTTGTTCCGGCGATTTCACTCATTGAACGCACGATTGGAAAAACACCATCTTCGTCGCGAATGTAATCCCATGCAATGGCAGTGATCTTTTTACTCATCAATTGCTGAAGAATCTCTTTCGGTTGAACCGATAGCTGCAAGGAGGAAATCAAGGTTTGTCCGCCCGACATCATTTCGATCTCTTCACTGCTCGGCGGCGCTACTTTCAATACAATATCACAGCGAAAGATCTCTTTGCGATCGTAACAGATTTCAGCACCTGCCTCGCTGTACTCGTTATCTGTGAAACTACATCCTTCACCCGCATTTGTCTCAATCAAAACGCGGTGACCATTCGACACCATCAAGGAAACCGCTTCAGGAACAAGAGCAACACGTTTTTCCTGAAAAGAAATCTCTTTGGGAATCCCAATGAACAACTTTCCTTTTTTGCGCGCCACTTCGAGCATTTCTTCTTTTGGCATTAAACTGCCCTGCTCGATCAGTTTCTTAAGGATTTCCGGATCAGTGATCATAATTTTACAGTAAAAGTTCGCGTATCGTCTTCGTTCTTACGAATATACACCCAAATCGTGTTTTCAGGTAATAAATTTTCGATTTTTTCAGGCCACTCGATAAAACAAATTTTACCACCATACAACATCTCCTCGATTCCAAAATCCATCGCTTCTATTTCACTATTCAAGCGGTAAACATCCATGTGATAGACTTTTCCGAACATCGGACTGGTGTACACATTCACCAGTGAATACGTAGGAGAACCTTCCAATTCGTCAATTCCCATTGCGCTTAACAAAGCATTGATGAAGGTAGTTTTACCGGTTCCCATTGGTGCATCGAATGCAAAGACTTTGTAAGAACCGAATTCATCCAGGAATTGCTTCGCTAAATCCGGTAATTCGTCCAAATGCTGAACGTGATACTGTATTTCTGCAGGTTTTTCTGTCATGACCAAGACAAACTTACATGAAAAATACACAAAATCGCAGGATCACCCTAGGAAGAATCAGCCATGCATTGTTGAAAAAGTTGAAGACAGAAGATTACCCCTTCTTGCGCAGCTCCACAAAAGGAATCATGATCTCTTCCAGGGAAATTCCACCATGCTGAAATGTATTGCCGTAATAATTCACGAAATGGTTGTAATTGTTCGGATAAACGAAGAAATCATTTTCACCCGTGAACACGTACTCCACCCCCATCTTTCCTGTCGGCAATCCAACGCGAGCAGCATCTTTGGCCACATACACTTCTTTATCGTTGTAAGTCAGATTTCTCCCCACTTTGTAACGCAAGTTCGAGTTGGTACTTCTCTCGCCAATGATCTTGATCGGATTGTTCACACGGACGGTACCGTGATCTGTCGTAATCATTAATACAGCGCCACTTTCTGCAATTTTCTTCACAATTTCATTCAAGGGTGAATGTTCAAACCAAGAAACAGTAATTGATCTGTAGGCCGACTCATTATCCGCTAATTCGCGAATCAACTCCATTTCCGTTCGCGCATGTGACAACATATCCACAAAATTGTAAACGATGAAACTCACATCGTTTTCCTTGAGTTGACTAAAATTATCTGCCAGTTTTTTTCCCGCATCGAAATTGGTGATTTTGTTGTAGGACCACTTCACGTTCTTACCCAAACGCTTCAGATTGGCTTCAAGGAAATCTTTCTCGTGCATGTTCTTACCGCCTTCATCCTCTTCACTTTTCCATAAATTCGGAAAGCGTTTGGCTATTTCACTTGGCATGAGTCCGGCAAAGAAGGCGTTCCGTGCGTAATGCGTTGCCGTTGGAAGAATGGAATACACCAACTCTTCATTTTCTACAGAGAAATATTTTGAAAATGCCGGTTCAAGTACTTTCCACTGGTCAAAACGCAAATTATCGATCACGAGAACGAATACTTTTTCCTTTCCGATTGATGCGGCAATCCGCTCCTTCATCAAATGGTGAATCATCAGCGGAGCATCTTCCGGATCTGAGATCCAATCGGCATAGTTACGCTCGACAAATCGTGTGAACATCGCATTTGCCTCCTTCTTCTGCATTTCCAGGATCTCACGCATGCCTTTATCTTCGATTTTATCCAATTCTAACTCCCAATAAACGAGTTTCTTGTACAATTCCATCCATTCCTCCCAGTCCAGATGTCCGCTCAACTGCATTCCAAGCTGACGAAACTCCTGTTGATACCCTGCATTGGTCTTTTGTGAAACGAGTTTACTTTGGTCCAAATTCTTCTTGATACTCAACAAGATCTGATTGGGATTCACCGGTTTAATGAGGTAATCGGCAATTTTACTTCCAATCGCTTCTTCCATGATGTGCTCTTCCTCACTTTTCGTAATCATCACCACCGGAACCAGCGGTTTCTCTTCTTTAATTCGCGCCAATGCCTCCAGTCCGGAAATTCCGGGCATATTTTCATCCAGGAAGATGATATCGTAATTCTTTTCGCTGTTTCGTTCTACTGCATCCGCTCCGTTATTGACTGCATCTACAACATATCCCTTCGCTTCCAGAAAAAGGATGTGTGGTTTCAACAATTCGATCTCGTCATCTGCCCAAAGTATTTTGCCCTGCATGTGTGTGATTTTTTTAATTTTGGATTCACGTTTTAAAATTATCCATTTGCGTCCGAAACTGCACAGAAACAACAAAAAGAAAATTGTAAACGATCCGGTTTATGGTTTTATTTCAATTCCCGACGAATTCATTTTCGATTTAATCGAGCACCCCTACTTTCAACGACTTCGTCGCATCATGCAGTTAGGAATGAGTCACCTCGTTTATCCGGGGGCAATTCATACTCGTTTTAATCACGTTCTGGGTGCCATGCACCTGATGACTCAAGCTGTTTCAGTCATTCGTCGTAAAGGGCACGTGATTACAGAAGAAGAAGAACGTGCTGTTTTAATTGCTATTCTCTTGCACGATATCGGTCATGGACCATTTAGCCACGCCTTAGAATACGATATTGTAAACAAAGTCAGTCACGAGAAAATCTCCGAATTCTTCCTTCAACGCTTGAGTAATGAATTTGGTGAGGACTTGCAGCACGCACTCTTGATCTTTAGAAACAAACATTCGAAGCCTTTTTTGCATCAACTGGTGAGTAGTCAACTCGACATGGATCGCTTGGATTACCTCAACAGGGATAGTTTTTACACCGGTGTGAGTGAAGGTGTTATCGGAAGTGACCGACTTATCGAAATGCTCGACGTAGTTGACGGCAACCTGGTATTGGAAGAGAAAGGAATTTATTCTGTTGAGAAATTCATTGTGGCACGTCGACTGATGTATTGGCAAGTTTACATGCACAAAACGGTGGTAGCTGCTGAATTCATGTTGATCCATACACTTCGTCGCGCCAAAGAATTGGTAAGCGAAGGAAAAGTACTTTTCGCCAGTCCGAGCTTAGACTTTTTCCTTAAGAACAACATCCACACAATAGATTTTGAAACGCGTCCAGAAGTATTGGACCATTTCGCCAATTTGGACGATTACGACATTCTCGGCGCGCTGAAAGTGTGGAAAGACAGTGAAGATCGCATTCTTTCGGCATTGGCAACACGTTTAGTCAATCGTGATCTGTTTAAGATCGAAATTGCTACAGAGCCATTCGGTCCTGATCGCATTCAACTGGAAAAGGAAATGGTGCGTCAACATTTTGGTTTGAAAGGAGATGAAGTTGATTTCTTTGTCTACTCGGACCGATTGAGCAACAACGCCTACAATCAGAACAAGCAAAACATCAATATGCTGATGAAGAATGGTGAAATCATAGATCTGAGTAAGGCTTCTGACAATTTAAACATCTCTGCTTTGGCTAGTCCTGTAGAGAAATTCTTTATTTGCTATCCGGTTTAAGATCGTCAATCAATTCCGGATGAGACGCTAAAACATGTTTCTTTGGGAATTTTAGCAACTCATAAATGCAGTAAGTGACAAGAAGAACACTTAACATCAGTGTTAGGTAATAGCCTATGCCAATTTCCAAGGTGATTTTGGGTCCAAACAAGGTAAACGAAAACAAAAGACCGTGGTAGATCACGTAATACGCCATTAAGTTCAACAGTGACATAATTAGAGCAAAAAGCAGAAGAATCCGTCTCTTTGAAAAGAACAAGAACAGCAGCGTCAGGTAATAAAATCCATGTAACCAGACAACATACACTTCGCTGTAAGCATTGTGATAATTCACCTCGGGAATTGGACGATGCGCTTGTCCACCCGGACTGTAATACAGTGTAGAATGAATGCTTTCAACTTGAAACGGAAGTAAAAAGAGTACCAGTAGGAAGAATAAGAAAAAGGCCGAAACCACCTTTCTATCCCAAATCCACATACTTATTGTCTGGATAATTTACCGGCTTTCCAGTCTTCGATCAATTTAGCCCAGGAATACGGATTCAATAAGTTATTCACCGGAAGCTGACCGTTGGTATAGATCTTCGTATTGCGCTGATCCATGGCATAGCCATACGCGAGTGAAGCATCACCTTCCAGTCGAGCAGCTACGAAAGCCAGACTTTCACCTGACAATTCACGTTGTGCACGCCGAATAGCGTCTTCATAGGGTTGCATATTGATAAAATAGCGTGCAAAATCTTCTTTGGATGGCCATGGATAAACGGTTACTTCAGGTAAATTCAACGTATCCTTGTGCATCATGTGAATAATCGAATAGCGATCATCTTTCAAGGAATCCGGCACAACATAAGTCGACGTTTTATAACCATAAGCGGAAAATATCAGCGTATCACCAGGGTTGACCACTTTAGAAAAGAATCCGTAATAATCAGAGATTACCCCTCTTCGAATCGTACGATCATAAACCGTTGCATAAGGAATCTGAGACAAATCTTCTTCCGCCACTACTACTCCTGACAACTGGATCAATCGGGAAGTATCAATAGCTATTTGCCCGATAACAGAAGTGGATAAAGAAAGTACGAACGCGAAAAATAGAAGTCTGATCATGCGTAAAAATTTGTCTATTACAAGTCTACGCTTTTCGTTGCTTTGGACAAAATGATTTTCAAAAAATTAACAATTGGATATTAGGATTTTAGGACATTAGGATGTTAAGAAAAAGATTCTCTCAGTCGTCTGGACGACTCTGTCACCTTGCGCACTTATTTCCCCATTTTCCTTGCGTACCTTGCGTAACTTTGTGTCCCTTGCGTCAAAACCTTTTTTTCTTTTTTGTCGCAAAGAACGCAAAGTATCAAAGGCGCTATGTTTGATGATAGTACCTTATTTAATTTCTTTCTTCTTCATCCAATTATTTGAGTCAACTGGTGCAAAAGACTTTCTCAGTCGTCTGGACGACTATCTAGCATTGCGTACTTATGTTCCCATTTTCCTTGCGAACCTTGCGTAACTTTGTGTCCCTTGCGTCAAAACCCTTTTTTTTTAACGATCTTGAGCACCTTTTATCTTAACCAAATCCTATTCTCAACCTTGGACAAGTAAACTTGATTTTGGGAATGGATGAAATGAACTTTTTCACTAACTTAAGGTGAAAATTTACTTTTTACAACCATGATCATTGTATCATTGAATGAACAGACCATTGGTTTGAATCATTACTATTTTGTTGGATTTGAGTTTAATAGAGAGGTTTACAGTCGGTTCAGGAAGCTGAATTGTACGCATTGGGACAAGCACGAAAACTGCTGGGTCGTTGATCGGTCGAAAATTCATCTGGATGAGCTAGTTTCCTATTTTGCTGACCTGGCAACGTTTGAAGTCATCTACAAGCCCTTGAAATCGGTTGAATACCGCAAAGAGCGATTGAAACCAATTGATTTTTTAGAAGCCTTCCCTATCGAATTTGAGCCGATTCTCCATTCCTTTGAGCGTGTTTTGCGTTCGGATCGATACAGTTCCAATACAATCAAAACGTATGTAGATTCACTTCGAACCTTCATTCGATTTGTGCAGCCAACAGATCTGCGTGAGGTAACTGAGGAGGATGTGATCCGATTTAACAACGATTACATTATAGCGAACCAGTTTTCTTCATCGTTTCAAAACCAAGTCGTGAATGCGATACGCTTATTTTACCAAAGGATCCATCAGCACAAATTGGAATTGGATTTGATTCATCGTCCGAGAAGCGAGAAACGATTACCCAATGTTTTAAGCAAGGAGGAGGTGAAGAAGATCTTGGAATCAACAAAAAACACGAAACACAGAGCTATGCTAAGCTTGATTTATGCTTGCGGTTTACGTCGTAGTGAGTTATTAAACTTGCGACCAAATGATATTGACTCACATCGGAATATACTAATCATTCGTCAAACGAAAGGGAAGAAAGACAGGATTGTGCCGATCAGTGAAAAGATCTTAGTTCTGCTGCGCGATTACTACAAGGCATACCGACCAAAAAAATGGCTTTTTGAAGGTCAACATGAAGAGGAGCAATACGGAGCAACAAGCTTGCAGAAAGTCTTGAAGCAATCATTGTTACAAGCTAAAATAGATAAACCAATAACATTACATTGGTTACGCCATAGTTATGCTACGCATTTATTGGAGAGAGGAACAGATTTGCGTTACATACAGGAGTTGTTAGGGCATCAAAGCAGCAAAACGACTGAGATATACACACATGTGAGCACTCAGGCAATTCAAAAGATTAGGAGTCCATTCGATGATTTGTAGAAAAAGTATATATTTGGTTAAGCGGTGAGAAAGGTGTACAAAAGGTTCTAATTTGGAATTTTTGACACACCTTTTGTCAACCTATAAATGAGTTAGAGGTAATATGAAGAACATAATAAAAATACTCCTGTTGTCAATTCTCGCATATGGATGTTCCGCATCCGAAAACCCAGTTGAGAATGAATTATATGAATGTTTAATAAAGGAATATAAAAGCAAAGGGATTGACATTGCTGCATTACTTGATAGTATGGAGAACCATTGTATTAAAAATGGGATTCTCAGAGATAATAGTGGCGAATCAAAACTTGAGTTTTATAAAAAGATTGCAAATACAGGAGAAGTACCAATAATGGAGGTATATGAAATTGCCGATAGTATTGCTCAAATAAAATTCTTTCAACAAGAGATTGAATCATGTTTAAACAATAAAGATTTTGATTCATTAACTCTTTCCAATAGTTCCTATTCCAGATTAATGTCAAGTTTTAAAACAGTGAAGGAAGTGAACCCAAAAAATGCAGCAATTTGTCATGTTAATGTGTTAACTTCTAAAGACTATGAACATCCATATTATAGAGCGCATATGCTAATAACCTTTGCTCGAATATATGAAAGACCAAGAGCATTTATAATTAAATAATACCTCTAACAGCAAGCAAGCGCCAGCCCAAATCCTACTTCTAAACAACAAATAGTTTTTATATATTAAGATTTATCTTCGGTAAAACGATCTTGTGAAAAGTGGGCCGATCGCCTGCTTGCGGAACGTTAGGGCACATGCTAAAAGAGCCAACGCACATTCAAGCACATTTGGTTTTTGCCGACACGCAAAGCCAGAACAAAAAACCAAAAGAGCTTGAACTTTTGCCAACGCTTGAATTATTAAAAAAGTAAAATAAGTGCATGACTAAAAAAAATAAAGCCATGATTGATGTAAAAGGCGGCATGGAGGAACTTATTAGTGAACTGAATAAAGAATTGGTAGTATAGATGAGCGATTATATAATAGAATATAACATGCCAATTGGATGGGTTTGGGCTAGAATTGAAGAAATTATTGATGGAAGGAATGGTGTTTTCAAGGATGGAGATTGGGTTGAAACTAAAGACCAAAACCCTAATGGTGAAGTTAGATTAATTCAATTAGCTGACGTTGGTGATGGATTTTTTAGGAATCGCTCTGATAGATTCATGACTAAAGAAAAGGCATTAGAAATAAAGTGTACGTTTCTGAAGAGCGGAGATATTCTTGTTGCAAGAATGCCTGATCCACTTGGCAGAGCGTGTATTTTTCCATATAAAGAAGAAAATAAATATGTAACTGTTGTAGATGTTGCGGTCATAAGAACAGAAGTAAAGGGAGTAAACAATAAACTCCTTTTAAATTTCATAAATTCCCCAATTATCAGAAAAGAAATTGAAAGGCTCCAAACTGGTACGACCAGAAAAAGAATTTCGAGAGGGAACCTGTCAAACATTAAGTTTCCTATTCCCCCACTCAACGAACAACACCGCATCGTTTCCAAAATCGAAGAACTCTTTAGTGAGTTGGACAATGGGGTGTCCAATCTCAAATTGACACAAAACCAACTGAAAGTCTATCGGCAGGCTTTGTTGAAATATGCCTTTGAAGGCAAACTCACTGAGCAATGGCGCAAAGAAAACAATCCCGAACCCGCTGAGAAACTACTGGAACGCATCAAAAAAGAACGTCAAAACCGCTACGAACAAGAACTCAAAGACTGGAAGGATGCAGTAAAGGCTTGGGAAAAGGATAGGAAGACAGGGAAAAAGCCAGGGAAGCCGAGAGCACAAAAACATTTTGAAATTCGCAAGGACGAAATAGATGGTTTAAAGTCCTTACCGGATGTTTGGCAGTATTCAAAGATTGTAAACATTTCATTTGTTGGAACGGGGGTCACACCCTTGAAAAGTAAATCAGAATACTACGAAAATGGGGATATTCCATGGGTGACAAGTGGTGCATTGAATGATTGGATTGTAAATGAACCATCTGATTATGTAACAAAGAAAGCACTTACTGAGACAAATTTGAAAATTTATCCCAAAGGCACTTTACTTGTTGCTCTTTATGGTGAAGGAAAAACAAGAGGAAAATGTTCAGAACTTTCATTTGATTCTACTACAAATCAGGCTATCGCAGCGATTGTTCAAGTTGACTTAGAGAAAAAGCTGAGAAAATATTTGAAGTATTACCTTTTAAAAAACTACGCTGAAATTCGGGAGCTTGCTGTTGGTGGAGCACAACCTAATTTAAACCTCGGAATTATTGAAAACACTATTGTGCCAATTCCACCCGAGCATGAAATTGAATTTATAATGGATGAATTGGAAGCACAATTCTCGGTTATTCAGAACCTAGAAAAAACAATCGAATCAGGCCTTCAAAGATCAGAAGCCCTTCGCCAATCCATTTTAAAGAAAGCCTTCGAAGGGAAATTGGTGCCCCAAGACCCCAATGATGAACCTGCTTCAGAACTGCTCAAACGCATACAAGCAGAAAAGAAAAAGTACCTGGAAGAGCAGAAACAACAGAACAAAAGAAAACCTAAAAATACAAAGAAGATGAGTAAAGAACTAAGCATTGAAGAAGTACTCAAAAGTTCTGATAAACCCATGCTTGCCAAGGATATATGGCAAAAGAGTAAGCACAAGGAGAATATCGAAGATTTTTACAAGGAGCTGAAAGACATTCAGTCTGAGATCAAGGAAGTGAAAAAAGGTACAGAATCATTGTTAAGCCTTGCTAAATGAGAATAGATAAGTTACATATCAAAACACGGTTCAAGAACCTGGAGGATTTTCAGATTGATATTGATGAAAATGCCTGGGAAACCGTTTTGCTTGGGCTCAATGCCACAGGTAAATCCAATTTCTTAGAAGCATTGGTCATTATTTTTAGGGACTTAGACTTGATCTATAATCACAACAGAAAGGCTAAGCAGCCTTTTGACTATTACACCAAATATGAGTGCCGAAGCAATGCCATTGAAATCACCTTTGAAAAAGGAAAGTATGCCTTTGTGGTAAACGGAAAATCGGAAACCACCACGGTTACCAAAAACATTGACCACTATCTACCCAAACACATTTTCATCTACTATTCTGGAATAAGCGACCGCCTTTCAGACTTATATATTCCGCATCAAAAGATCTATTATGAACAAATAATCAAAGAGGGTGCTAAAATTGGCCAGTTTGATGCGATCAGGCGAATATTCTTGGCTCAGAATATACACGCCAACTTTGCTTTGATTGCCTTCTTCATGTTCGAGCAAGAAGATCAAAACAGTGAAACCATCAAGTTTCTACGAGAAGAATTGAAAATCAATGATTTTGCTTCCGCACTTTTTATCCTCAAACAGCCGGAGTGGGCAAAATCAAACAAAAGGAAGAATGAATTGTTATGGGGAGCAGAGGGTTTGGTGCGAGATTTTCTAAACGACTTACTGGAATATTCCTTTGCTCCCATTCAGCACAAAGCCCGAGTTGATGTTTCTTACAAGAAGTCTGAAACGCAAGAGAGAATATATCTATATCTAAAGGACAAGAGCACCTTTTCGGAGCTTGTGCAAAACAGATACGAGAACAAAATCATCCTTTTCAATGCGTTGGAAAGCATCCACATTTCCGATATGCTGCATGATGTAAAAATCAAAGTTCAGAAAGAAGGCGTGGATGGAGAGTTGTCTATGGCTGAATTGAGTGAAGGTGAAAAACAGCTACTCACTGTTTTAGGTTTGCTAAAATTCACTAAAGATGAAGAATCCTTAATACTACTGGATGAGCCTGATACCCATTTGAACCCCATGTGGAAATGGAAGTTCTTGGATTATCTGGACAGGGTGGTGAAAAGAAAAGAGAATACTCAGATTATTTTCTGTTCTCATGATCCGTTGGTGATTGGAAACCTGAAGAAAAATCAGGTGCAAATTTTCAAGAAAGATAAAGACGGGAAAACAGAGGCTTTCAATCCTTATATGAGCCCAAGGGAAATGAGTGTTTCAAAGATTCTCACCAGTGAGTTGTTTGGCATTCCTTCTTTAATGAGTAAAAAACTAGAAGACCTTTTAAATCAAAAACGCTTCCTTCAAGCGAAAATATCACATGGCGAACTGGACGAAGATGAAAGAAATCAATTTGAAAGACTAAAAAAATATTTTGATAGAATTGGTTTTGGAGATGATACTGCAGATAGCCGGTATAATCAATACCTTAAACTTACCAGCAATTACAAAGAGTTTACCAACAGGAAATACACAGAGGAGGAGGCAGAAGAATTAGACCGAATTGCCAAAGAAGTCCTTGACGAAATCTTAAAACAAGAAAAGGGCGAATGAGGTATATCGATAGAAATAAATTCAGAGAAGCTGTTGAAGCCTTTGGGTGGGAAGCTATAAAAGAAGTCCAGCATAATGCGATGAATGGGATGACCATCTCGCAGAAAAAGGAATATATTCGAAATCATCCCGAATGGAATCAGCTTCAACCTTTAATGCGAGAATTATCACATCATAAATGTTGGTATTCAGAGGCTCCAATTGGAAATAATGATTTCGAAGTTGACCACTTTCGACCCAAGAGTAAATCACGTCAAAAAGATAACTACACAGATCCCAAAAGTAAATCCACTATCCATAAAACAAATGGTTATTGGTGGTTGGCCTATGAATGGTTCAATTTTCGATTATCCGGTGTGCATTCAAATAAACTTAGAAGGGATAGAATTGGTGAATGTGATGACGTGAAAGGCAAGGGCGATTGTTTTCCATTAGACCTTATAAATGGAAGGGTAGCAAATGATGAAGAAAACACGGCATGTGAAGTCGCTGTTTTGCTGGATCCTTTGAATCCTGTTGATGTCTGTTTATTAACTTTTGACAAAGGAATTCCTGTACCTGCCACAATTGACCCAGAAGAAATTGACAGAGTCCAACAATCAATTTTTTATTACCATTTGGATTTGGATCAATTGAATCGCGATAGAAAGATAGTTTGGGATGAATGCGTTGAGCATATACAAGATGCTAAAGAGGCAATTGACAATTCTGTTACTCGAGAAGCTAAAAAAGGGCTGATGGACAAGTGCTTTAGGGAACTTAGAAAAATGGTTGATTCTGAACGAAAAGCATACACAAGTACTGCAAAAGCATGCATAATGGTTTACTCAGAATTGACAGGATATGATTGGCTAAAACTTCTCGTAAGGACATTGTAGAATAATATGAAACTCGAAGCATTAAATAGCACCCACATTGAGCAAGCTGCGGCCATCATAGATGAACAAGGCATTCCAAAAAACCATGTTTGGAGTCAATACTATGTGGTCGTTACTGGTAAAGAGTATCCGTTTAAACATCTGGTAAGAACTGCTTATGAACTAGCCACTGGAGAGCAATTGCAATTTCAATCCAATGATTCGTATCGTGGATATGTCGAAAATGAATTAGTCTTTGACTTTCGGTATTATGAGGGAGGGTACAACTTCTTCACCAAAGAAGAATTGGAATTTTACAGCTCCATTGTTAACACGGATTACAGAAAATCCAATCCAGCGCATCAATATTACAGCCAAAAACTCTATCCAATTATTGCTAAAGCCAAATATTGGGCAGAGCAAATTTTGGTTGAAGGATTCAGGCTAAGGCAAGATGGAAATTGGCTCAATGGGCATGTAGCCCGTATCAAACCATATTTCTGGCCAAGAATATATAGCGGTGAAGATAAAGATGTGTTTTTTAATGTGGAGGTAAATGGATCTGACGAATTTATCGGGTATAAACTGGATGGGTATTTCGAGACCACAAAAGCGCTTCCGGATTATAAAATCAAATTGCTTGAAGAATACAAAACCCTAATCGATTGGGAATGGCCAAGAATTCCATTTGACAAACTGGATGAATACAATTGGGATAGACTCATTGCAGAAAGCAAAGCCTACGTACAGAAATATTTGCCCCATCATAATGACTTAAAGAAGTTACTTTCAAAGGAGTCAAAAATTGCGCGCATCACCTGGAACACCAACGGTTGGGTAAAACCATCTGGTTTAATAGGTAAATCAACCAATGCAAGCTTTGAGAATGAGCATGGTTTCGGACATGAGGAATGGTTGTTTGATGGTGACAAAGTGATTGACGGGTATAAGTATGGTTTTTTAGAACCCATCCATAAATATCGGTCAAAGTATGAAGGTCAGATTTTTGACCTTACGCTTTACACTCGAGATGCAGAATCAAACGAAAGTTTTTGGGTTGCCAACCTGAAAGATGTTGAAGTCCTCTTACCGGAAGAATCAGAAAAGATATTAGCTCACTACAAGAAAGAAGGTTGGTATGATGAAATGAAAGCTGATCTGTACAATCTCAGCCTTGATTCTGGGCAGTTAGACACTTGGATTAAGGAAGGAGCGGAACAGTTGTTCAATGTGAAGTTCAAAGCCTCGCAACTTAATGATATTCCAGTCGAGCTAATTCCTGTATTGGATGATAATGAAATCCCGTCCAACCGATATACCCTGATGGATTTGCCTTCAGGTCTTAATGACAAAATTGACGTTGGAGTAAAAACTGGATTTTCATTCGAAGATTCTGGAAGTGAGGAAGCAGACCTGGGAACAAAAAGCAAAAGAACCGGAAGAAAAAGAGAGATTGAACTCGAGTTAAAACACAATATTCTGCAAACCAAATTCTTGAAATACCTTCAGAAGAAGTATGGTAAGGCAATTGTGAAACGAGAGTGTACGGCATATGGGGCATCAAGAATTGACGTGACTCGAAAAACCGATACAGGCTACATTTTTTACGAAATCAAAACCTATAACAGTTTAAGAACTTCCATCAGAGAAGGTATTGGACAATTATTGGAATACTGTCTTTATCCCAATGTAAATGAAGCCGAAGGCATTGTATTGGTTTCACACGTTGCCCCATCTGACGAAGTTAAAACATACCTCAGCCACATTAAAAATTTTATAAATCTTCCCTTCTCATATGTCCATTTTGATATTGAGAAAGAGGAAATAATCTCAGAAATTTAGAAACATGACAACAAATAATTTAATAGCGAAAATTTGGTCTTTTTGCGACACGCTTAGGGATGATGGAGTAAGTTATTCTGACTATTTAGAGCAGCTTACTTTTTTGCTTTTCCTTAAAATGGCAGATGAATACGAAAAGGGTCCTCAAAAAAGGCCATCGGGTATTCCTAAAGAATACAATTGGGACAGTATTGCTTCTAAGAGAGGGTCAAAACTTGAAGCGCATTATGTAGAGCTTTTAACAGGGTTGGGCAAAAAACAGGGAATGCTTGGTCAAATTTTTACAAAAGCTCAAAATAAGATTCAAGACCACGCAAAGCTTGAACGGCTGATTACAATGATTGGTAGAGAATCTTGGGTTAAAATGGATGCTGATTCTAAGGGGGATATGTACGAAGGACTTTTAGAAAAAAATGCACAAGACACTAAGAGCGGAGCTGGACAATATTTTACTCCTCGGGAATTGATTAAGGCTATAGTTGAATGTATTGATCCCAATCCAAATAAAACAATTGCAGATCCAGCCTGTGGAACAGGTGGCTTTTTTCTTTCTGCAATTGAACATTTAAAGGGAAAAGGTCTTACTAAAACTGAATTGAACTTTCTTGAAAATGAGACCTTTTATGGTTGGGAAATTGTCCCTTCAACAAATCGTCTTTGCTTAATGAACCTCTTTTTACACAATATAGGAGACTTAAAAACAAAACCTCCCATATATTGCGAAGACGCATTAAAGACAAAACCTAAAGTTCGGTTTGATTATGTGTTAGCCAATCCTCCATTTGGCAAGAAAAGTAGTATTACAATAACTAATAAAGAAGGGAAAGAGGAAAAAGAAGACTTAACTTACAATCGGAGCGACTTTTGGATAACAACCACAAATAAGCAACTCAATTTTTTGCAACACATCGTTTCAATGTTAAAAGACACAGGGAAAGCAGCTGTTGTTTTACCTGACAATGTACTATTTGAAGGTGGTGTTGGTGAGACTGTTCGTAAAATGCTCATGGAGAGAACCGAACTGCATACCATACTTCGTTTACCAACTGGAATATTCTATGCTCATGGTGTAAAAGCTAATGTTCTTTTCTTTGATACGAAACCTGTATCAAAGAATATCATGACTAAGGAAGTTTGGTTTTATGATTACAGAACTAATATTAGTCATACATTAAAGAAAAATCCTCTCAAATATGAGAATCTAAAAGACTTTGTTGAATGCTTTAATCCAAAGAATAGAAGCAAAAGAAAAGAGACCTGGTCTAATCAGAATTCTGAAGGCAGATGGAGGAAATATACTTATGACGATATAATTGCAAGAGACAAAACAAGTTTAGACATCTTTTGGCTAAGGGATGATAACATGCTAGACCTTGAGAATTTACCTGAGCCAGATGTATTAGCTCAGGAGATAATAGAAAATATTGAAGCTGCTTTAAACAGTTTTAGAGAAGTGGCACTAAAAATTGAGGATTAATGGCAACCCTTCACAGCCACACACATTGCCAAGCCGCTCAAGCCAAAGCTCAAACCAAAGCTTGCCAAAGAGTGTGTCTGTCCCAACGCACGACAGAAACGACAGAAAAACGGACTGACGAAGAAGAAGCACGATGCCCTAACAGCGTGTATGTGGCAATAGCGATGGAAGTGGTAAATCGAAGGTCTGTGCTTCTAAGGAACTTTATGCTAAACGGACAGGAAAGTGCTTATAATCCGCTACTGCACATACACGCAAACCGTTAGCGGTCACTTTACGGACGACACCAAGAAACAAAAAAATTACAATGGGAATA
>DAISYB010000025.1:0-48772 GCA_036825545.1 Crocinitomicaceae bacterium
TTGACAAAAATCAACATTTATTGGAAATTCCTCCCCAACTTTTGGTTATGATCCCCTTTTTTCCCCTGCTCCATCGTTGGATTTGCTTTTCTCTGTAAAATGCAAGATCAATCCGGGGATGTTCTTCCAAATAAACGATCCTTATTGGTTTATACTTCCTTGTGAAATTTGCTCCTTCACCATTAAGGTGCTGTGCAAACCTGCGCTCAATGTTTCGCGTGCTTCCAGTGTAAAGATTATCCCCTTCACACAAGAGAATGTAGGTATATCCTTTCGGCATAAGTAGGTTAAATTTACTTGAAGATAAGAAAAAAATGGAGACAACCTTGATCTCGGCTCCGCTCGATCTGCGGTAATCCGAGCCTCGATCGAAGTCGAGAGGCGACCTTATTCCCCACCATCCGAGCCTCGAGCGGAGCCGAGAGGCGACCCCTGGCCACCTAAAAAACATTTCCTATTTTTAACTCCCATGAAACACATTCACGTTGTAGCGGCCGTTATCATTCACAACAAGAAGATCTTGTGCGTGCAGCGCGGACCGGCGAAGTACGATTAAATCTCCTTGAAATGGGAATTCCCGGGCGGAAAACTCGAAGAAGGCGAAACCAAAATTGAAGCGATCGTGCGGGAGATCAAAGAAGAATTGCACATGGACATTCAGGTGGATGCCTTCCTCATGACCGTACACCACACCTACCCCGATTTTCAGTTGACCATGGACACCTTTCTCTGCAGCAGCGAAACGGATGAACTGACTCTAACCGAACACGGAGCTTTCAAATGGCTGGAGAAAACAGAATTGGTTGAACTGGACTGGGCTGCAGCGGATGTGCCGATTGTGGAGAAATTGATGGAAGGATGACCTGGTTTAAAAGTGCTTTAACTGAGAGTTTGAAAACGGGCTTCATCGATCAGGTGGATCTTACAGGTTGAATAAAAACTCTGTTTAGAAAATTCTTACACACCAATTAAGAATATTTAATTTCAAATTTTTATCATCTTAAAAATA
Source organism: Crocinitomicaceae bacterium (assembly GCA_036825545.1). Classification (GTDB taxonomy): domain Bacteria; phylum Bacteroidota; class Bacteroidia; order Flavobacteriales_D; family Crocinitomicaceae; genus M0103. The sequence goes on from DAISYB010000025.1 coordinate 1,010, forward strand.
AAAAAATGTCCATTTGCAAAATACATATTGTAGCAATTTATGAATATCACTAAAATAAGATGAAAAAAGTTTGAATGAATTGATTTTGTCCGTAAGTTTGTCCGTGTCCGTAAAAATGTCCGTAACATGATTAAAGTCAAATTTTACCTCGATAAAGCCGATAAAAGCGAACGGTCTCCAATTCATCTTGTAATTCGTCAAAAGGATATCCATATCAAAGTTGCAACTGGAGAAAAAGTCTTGGTTAACGACTGGGATGCTAAGAAGCAAATAGTTAAAAATTCAGAATACACCCACATTGGAATTAACAAGTTCTTAGCTTTTTTAAAAAGCGAAGTGGAGAAATACCTGAATACAGCTTCACACACTCAATTAACGGACAAGAAAATTAAATCACTCATTCAAACACTAGTGAATAAGAAAAGAGAGAATACGGATGTGCGCATCTTAAACGAGGAACCGGTTAAATACCAAAAAATGGAGAAGGTGACTCTAGTTGATTTGTTCGCAGGGGCAGGGGGTTTCAGTGAAGGTTTTTTGCAAGCGGAGTTTGGAAACAAGTTTTACGATTTCCTGTTAGCAAGTGATATCAATGAAAATTGCGAACTAACCCATTTGGCGCGATATAACCACCAGTTGGGATTAGATACAGAATTCCTACGTCAAGACATCACAGAACCAGATTTTTTGGATAACATGATGGCCAAATTAAAAGGTGCTAAAGTTGACGTAGTTTGTGGAGGGCCACCATGTCAGAGTTTCAGCCTTGCAGGTCGAAGAAAGAAATTCGATAAGAAAGACGACTTGTTTGCTCACTACCTGGAGGTGATCAAGATCCTACGTCCCAAGTACTTTGTTATGGAGAATGTAAAAGGAATTCTTACAAAAGAAGGGGGTAAGGTAAAGGAAATGATTTTGAAGGAAATTAGATCGATTATCGATTTGTCTGAGTTCTATCGTTTACAGGCTTTCTTGTCTAAATTGAAGAAGGTTGAAAGAGAGGAATTGTTTATTCTGGACTGTTTCATTTCAAGATTACAATTTGAAAGCGCAGTAGACAAGAATCTGGAAAAATTACGCGAGAATTACATAGCGACAATTGAAAGTAAATTCAGATTGTTAACACCTAAGATTGTTGACTACAAGACAAGCAAAACGGATCGCGACATTAATACGATTCGTCATGGCTTTAATCTATTGAAAAGAAGCAAAGAACTTGCATACATCCGTAAAAAGGTAATACTCGAGAAAGCACATAGTGATCTTGATAATGATTATTTCGCGGATAAGTTTGATTCCTTTTTGACGTCCATTGAATTCACTTCAATACTAGAACATATTGAAGAAGCGTTTAAAAACTTAAAGCCTTCTCCAGAATACCGAAAAGAGGTGGATGACATAATCAAAGGATTGGAAATTTTCAATTTTTCATTCGATGAATGTATTGATGGGTTGAATCCTTTGGTTGATAGTGCAGGAATGATGAATGAATTCGAGCAAATTTTAAAACACATTAGACTCTACAACATCGATCAACCTTTTGTTGCGCTTGCTTCTAATTATGGTGTTCCTCAGAACCGTGAACGTGTTTTGTTTATTGGATGCAGAAAGGATCAGAAATTAATTAAAACAATCCCTGCAACCGTTAAACCGAATGAAAAGGTTACAGTTTTTGAAGCACTTTATGATTTGGATTTTGTTGGAAATGATGATGAACAATTCAATTATGTTCCAATCGATTTAAAGGCAAGGTATAATGGTTCTACAAAGAAAATGCAGTCCTTGATTAAGAAAAGATCAATTGATGGTCTCCCAGACGAATCCAAGGGAATGACCTTTGCTGAATGGTCCCGAAAAGGCCGCTTGATTGAGCGTTTCTCAAATGTGAAGAATCCATTTTATGTGAGAAATGAAGAGGAATTGAATAACCCAATGACCCACATTGTTGCACCACTTCATAATCATAAGACCAGCAAACAAAGTGATGATGTAGTCCGTCGTTTGGATGTTATCCTCGAATGCGGTGATTATAGCAAAGCAAAATGCGAATTACAGAAGATTGGGTTAGATTCAGATAAGCGTAATTACAACGTTCTGAAGCCAGATTCTCAAAGTCCAACAGTAATGACGATCGCAGATGATTATATCCATTTTTCTTCACCAAGAGCGTTGACAGTTAGAGAAATGGCACGTCTTCAATCATTTGATGATTCATTTGTATTTCAAGGAAAGAGATCAACTGGCGGAAATAAACGTAAATTTGAAGTACCACAGTTCACATTAGTTGGGAACGCCGTTCCTCCATTGATGGCCAGAGCAGTGGCTTTGGAAATACTTAAGCATATTAAATGAGACATCTTTCTGAGCAGGAATTAGAAAAGCTGAAAATATTTACAGAGAACTCAATTGAACTTTGTTTGATTGAACCGACAAAAACGGGTCTAGAAAAATCCATAATGGATGCAACTGGACCCGTTCGTGCTTTTCTGAAAAATGCTTTGGTTCATAATTATGAGATGCAATATCAAGGACCAGAGAACAAAGTAATGTATCCTGCATTATTGATCACCCCGGAATTACTGTTAACATCATCTGCTTCCTTATACAGACCGAACACGAAGAAAGGGGATCCTAGAATTTGGTTTAAGGGTTTAGGGGGATTGTGTCAGGCAAATGATATTCTGGGAATTCTGCATTATGAGAATACACTCTATGTTTTCAATCTCACAAAGTTGGATGTCAAAACATTACTTGATCAAGTAGCCGGTAACCCATTAAAAGAGATAGTGTCCGAAATTCGCAGATCAACCAATCAAATTGCTGATGAATTACTCGTATTGCTGAAAAAAATAGCGGCAAGAGGGCCGGTTCCATCAATGGTTAATGCTGACACATCAATTGGCCGAACGTTAGAAACACTTTTGGGAATAGATATCAATTCTTCAAAGCAACCTGATTACAAAGGGATAGAGTTGAAGTCATACCGAGATAAACGAGGTAATCGCAAGAATCTATTTGCGCAAGTTCCAGATTGGCCAATAAGTAAATTCAAAAGTTCAGCTGAGATTCTTAATGCCTTTGGATATAGCAGAGGGGAGGATTATAAATTGTATTGTACAGTTTCAGCAATTGTAAGAAACTCGCAGGGATTAATGCTTCGCGTGGATAGCGACGATCAAAAACTGTATGAAAACGAGGCTTCGGCAGGTGATTTTATCGCGTGGAAGTTAGAAACTCTTCATAATCGTTTACTAGAAAAACATAGCGAAACATTTTGGATAGCTGCCGATTCTGTTCAAATCGATGGAAAGGAGCATTTTCAGTACAAAAAGGTTGAACACACTAAAAAGCCTATTGTTTCTCAGTTCGATATTTTGGTGGAACAAGGCGTGATAACTTTGGATCATTTGATAAAAAGAAAACCTACTGGATCTGTTGTTGAAAAGGGCCCGATTTTTAAGATCAAACCGAATGCTTTAGATATGTTGTTTCCGCCAAGTGTCTCCTACAATTTATTGGGTTAAAATAGATCAACTGATTTAAAAACAATTATCCAAAGTGAATTATATTTTGTATCAGACCTTTAACAATATTAAAATTATAATCTTCACTATTCAACCATCTTTGAATAAATTGTTTATGCACACTTGCAATTGCTTCAGCAGAATTTTCTCCTTGAAGTATCTCTGAAATGAAAGCAAATTTTTTCTTCATATTTTCAATTGTAGCTAAATGAGTGAGCTTTTCACTGAGAACATCTTCATCGGAGTACATATTTGAAATCAGTATTTCGGCGTAACGATTATTCCAAATTATTTCTTCCGGAATAAGCTCAGGTAGATAGAAAACGTTCGTTCGATAGTAATCCAAACAGAGCTTGAGTAATTCAATTTGTTGTTCGGTATTTCCACCGGCTTGACCACCATCAACTGAAAATTTTATATCCTCACCTGTTTGTTCCCGAAGTTTACCTTTCAGATTGTTAATCGTTAACTCAGAAGTTGAAAATGTTCTCCAATCATGATGATTTTCGAGTCTTCTTTGATCTCCATCGAAAATCACGAAGTCCTTTTTGTTTTCTTCACGACAATATACTGGAATAAACTCTTTTTTAATAACTGATTCCCCACCAGGATTAAATTTAATGTTAAACAAATTAGTTGTTTCATCTCCCATCTTTCCAAGGACTCCTGAAATAATCTCCTTTGCTAAAACATCTTCGACAATAATATTTTTCCGATTATCAATTGGGAATTCAATATGATAAAATGCCTCTTCAGGTGTTAGGTTTTCCTTGATCAAAAATCTACCGTTTCGTGGATTTTGATGGAACACTTTAATGGCTTCCTTTGGTAATCCATGAACAATTGAGGGTGAATGACTAGTAATTACTACTTGATGCTTTTTAATTTTAATTTGCTCAAGAAGAAAAAGTTTAAGTCTGTTTTGCGCCCCTGGATGCAGTGAAACTTCCGGTTCATCCAATAAAATCAATGAATATTCTTTTGCTGCAAGAACTTTCATAACCAGTCTAACCACGGCTACTTCCCCACTTCCAGCGAATGCTTCTGTATAATTACCAAAATTAGTTCTAAAGACTACAGAATAACCGTCATTTCGATACAAACGATGTTCAAGATATTCTCCACTTATATATTCTCGTCCTAATATAAAAGACACCCATTTTAACTCCTGTTCAGTAAGATGATGAATTGGTTTATTGGCTGGTTCTGCGTTGGTCCTAATTATTTCTATTTCTTCAGTAAGCAATTTCCTCAATGTCCCTGATTTTTTCCTAATAAATTCTTGTTTGTTTTTGGATTTCAATTTTTTAGTATCCCCGAAATAGAAAAATTTATCAAATGCGCTTAACTCAGCTCGAAAATCAATGTAAACTACTGATTTTGTGATTGGTTTGTCACGCCGTTTATCAGTACGAGTTTGCATTCCTGCCCATGCCAACGGTCTACTAGTTTCCCAATAATCGGGTCATCATTCCTGAAAATTCGCGCCTTGACAACTTCTCTATTTACATTGTTTTCATCTTTAAAACCATACCAGAAAGAGTGTCTTCTCTTTTGGTCATCATAATATTGTATGGGATCGACTTGAGTATCAAACCAAAATGAATAAGGTGTGTAATTCTTTGGGGCTCCAAACATTGCATGGAGACAAGAACTTTTCCCACAGCCATTTTGACCAATGAATACGGTCAATGGGAAATCAAATGATATTATCGAATCGATTTCAATATTCCTATAAAAGGGAAACTGAATAAAATCAATGTATTTTCTGAATTGTCCTGTTGATTTAATTCGTGTAATTGTTTCAATAAGTTCTGGAAGGGTTTCCATAGTCAATTTTAATTATTCTCTGGTGGCCCATCTTCTCAACCATTCTGATTCATCGAGTCCGATTCGGGATAGTTGTGAAGCATATCTGTTAGCTACTCGCTGAGCATGTGAATCTTTAAGGTCTAAAATCCAACGATAATTCTGATCATGCTCACTGTTGGATTTACTCTTGAAATAAATTGGATGAAAAAAATAATTTGGGGAAACACCAAATTTTCTTGCCTTTACAACACCATCATTGTCACCATTGAATTTGATCGTTTTTATTTTGTGGCTGTTATAATCGATTTTCAACTTTGTATAATCAGTTCCATTGTCAAATAGGAAGTCAAAATGCTTTTGTGATTGAGTGATAACATCCAATGGGAGAAATAGGAATCTCCTGGCCTCCCCAGGATTAATTCTTACACAATCGCACTTTTGCTGAATGCAAATCCAAAACTTCCCATCTTTTTTACCTTGAACAATTGTTCCCATCGTAAGTTTCGGAATATAGTTTGGATTTGCAAAATTGCTCTTTTGGTGAGTTAAAATCGAGAACTCTTCATGTCGGTTCCCTCCAGATGAAGTTGGAACAAAATAATCATTCCAATTCTTGTGCAGGTCCTTGTACTTGGTTCCGATATTGCTCGGTTCCAAGGATATTCTTGGGAATTGTTTCTTCCAAATATCTCCGATTGCAGCTTTAAACCCTTGTCTCTGCCATTTCTGCAACTCGTTGACATTGAGTTTCAGAATTTTGCTTTGTATCTTTAACTCTTGCTCAGTAAAAGTATTCGTCTGAAGCCAATTCTTAATCGATTTGTATGTACAAATTTCATCAATGTTACTGTAATCAAGTATTGCGTAAAAGCTGTTAATGATTGTTTCCTTTAGCAGTTCCGAAGCATCATCTGGAACGGGCAACATAGCGCGATGAGCTAAGAAAGCGGGGTCTAAATGTTTATTGTAGACCTTCAATATTTTGAAATTATTTAAACGAAGGTTGGTAATAGCTGTTAGTGCAACATTTGAAACCAAACCGGCAGTCATTTCAGTAAATCTATCTAAGATAAAGTTTGGCAGATTTTCATATGAGACCACACGAGCATTTAGTTCTGGGTTGTGTTTAAATTTTGGTTCTCCTCCACCACTTTCTTCTCCTCCGGCCGGTTTGGCAATTATTATTATTCTGACATTTTCTGTTGACACTTCAAAGTTGCCTTTTTGAACCCCGGATACACCATTTGCCACTAAATCGTCGTAAACTGCGTCAGTAATTTCCTGAAGATCAATTTCACCGGTATAAATTAAAATGAGTTTTAAACTGTTAGCGCCAGTAACTGGATCCAAAAGTATCTCTCTGATAATCTTCCTTGTATGTGGCCCGCGTGGATCGTCCTCATCTGCATCCTCATCTCCATCCTCGTGCTCGTCAGATTCCTCCAACTTGATTCGCCAATCAACTACTGTGATATCAGCTTTTTTAGCAATTTGGGCAAAGACATCAATATCTGATTCGGTTTCAGGCTTGTATACTGCGCAGATTTTCTTACTCTTTGCAAAATTGCTGGTAATCTTTAAGGCATCGAATTCATTATTTGTAGCATCGTCAGTGAAAGCCTTATCATCAATGAATACTATATTTTGCAGAAATTCATTGGCTACCGTCCTTGATGTTTGTAAGAAAGGATTACTCATAGCTGTGGTTATTTAATTTGTTGGATCTTAAAGGTAACTGTAGAACCTTCACGTGGTGTGTCTAACGAAATGTCATAATTTTCAGCGTTCAGTACTTCTTTGCTAATGTGAAGTCCCATACCTCGTCCGTTTCGCTTCCGGGTAAATCCAAGCTGAAAGATCTTGTTTGCATCTTGGATAGTGATGGACGGTCCATTGTTGGAAATATAGAATCCCGTTTCATCAGCATGAAGTCGAATTACCTTTTCAGTGGTGTCGGATTGGTTAAGCCAGTGGATGGCATTGTCCATGACATTTACAAATACAGGATAGAAGCTTGAACGGAATCCGAATAATTTTGCCTTTTTGAAGGCATTTGTATGCTTAAATTCGATGCTGTGTCTATCCAGGCGTGTCTTGAAAAGATCGATTAGAAACGCCTTGATTTCTAAAGCATCAATATTCTCACGTTTTCTATTCAACCGTCTGTTCAGAGGGGTAAAAAGATTTAAGTATCCATCTAAATGCTCAAAGTTGATTTTGATGTTTTTGTAGACGGTATCCAAATTTTCATTTACATCAGCCCATGCCCGAAGATCCTTCAAGCTACCCCTAATTGACTTAACAGTACTATTGAACTCATGATGAATAACACCTACTGCCAAACCGAGTTGGCTGAGCTCAACGTCTGCCTGAACTCGCTCTCTGAGTTCATCTAATTCTTCAGCTAATGCGTCGGTAATTTGATCACTTGTAACGATCTCATTATCCGTATCACGATCCCAATAAATTCCTTGTAATTGCCTAATAACACGCTCTAGAACATCTGTAACACGCTCTTTACTTCTTGTAATGTCCTCTTCCATGGATTTTCGTTCTTCAACTAAATCGAAATCTCCGGTCGAATCTAAGCTTAGGGATTTAAAGCGATCTTTTACGTTGCGAATCTCATTATCCAAGTCAACCATCAGGTCATTGGTGAGTTCTTTGACTTTTAATGTGATTTCTGAAACGACATCCTTAGCTTCTTTCTCTTTACTGGATGCTGCCTTCTTTGCCTCAATAGATATGAAATCAACAGCTTGCTCCAATCGTTTGCGTTTGCTGATCTCAAGATTCAAACCTGTTGTCAGATCTTCAATGTGCTGATCAACTTTTTCGATTGCTTCCCGGAACATTCCAGACTCAAGTTTCTGCAATTCATTCAGGTAAATATCGTAGTCAGCCCTTGTGTCTTTTGAAACAGTGAAACCTTTTGGTTGAGGAATTTTTATTTTTTGTTTGAATGTTTCAATTAATCTGCGCGCTTCGCCTTCCGTGTCAATTAACATCTGGCTTGCTTTTTCAGGGTCATCCACGTGAACGACAGAATTAAACTTCTTTTCTATCTCGTCAACCAATTCATCGAGTTCAGAATGATACTTCCTATTATTTAGATTTTCGAAGAAGTTATTCAATGACTCATGAAACTTCTCCTTTCTTACACTCGCTAACTTGTCTCTTCTTTCAAGGGCTCTGTGAAATGCTTCCCTTTCCGCACGTTTTTGGACCCAGAATTCCGTCTTAGGGCCTGCACCGCTTCCCTCCCTGAAGAAATCAGCAGCAAGCTGGACGAAGAAGTTTTTCATGATGTCCTGAAGTTGTCGATAGGCTTTGTTCTCGATAAAGCCTTCTCGACCCGCTTTCTCTGTCAGTTTATAATTTGCACTCTTAGATATATCTATTACACCGTACATCCTTCGGTAAGAGAAGAAGTAGAACGAAGCACTTTTTGTCCGGTTCTTCTCTACATCCAAGAAATCGTAATCCGAGTCACCGTAAGGCAAAATCCGGATGTTATCACGATAGATATAAATACCTCCAAATTTATCACCCTTTGCTCTTAATCTGGTATGATTTTCAGGATCTAAAATTGATTGCTTTAGTCGCCCTTGTAAATATGCGAAGTTGACGGCGAATGACCCACAATCAGTTTCCTTGTAATTGTTGCCAGACCAATTAATTTTATGATCAAAGGTCTTTTCCTTGTATATTTTTATTGTTCCTGAAAACTGTCCGAATTCATCAAATGTCCCTTGGAAGTGATGATCGGCTAATTCGAAGTCTTCAGGGGTGAAAAATTGTTCTTTGTCAAGGATATCATAATAGGTCCCATCGTTACTACGAAAGTCTCTAAATGCTGTCTGAATTAAAGGAACCGGATGCCCTGGGGTCATCGTATTCGTAAAACCAACCAGCATTTTCTCAATCTTGGTTGCTTCACCCGTGTTCTTATCTCCGTCAATATCGTGGTCCAGCGAACCGTTTACTGGAGAAATATAAAAATGAGTCCCACTCTTTTCATCGTTAAGAGCAAAGTCACCAACCAGTTTTTTATTGAGTTCGTTGATGTCAAAATTGAAGCTGTTGATTACCAGTTTTAACTCATCCGCTTCTTTCGTTGTTATATCATCTTGTTTAAGGAGAATATCTAAGGAATCTATTAATTCCTTTTTCATTCCATTAAGTTCGTTCAAACCCGGTAAGGAATCAAATTCTCTGATCGGAATGACAATATCACTCAAGTCAAGTCCGGGCAATTCAAAAATGCTCCAGTTAATAAAAGCTGCAACAATTTGGGTCTTTTGGTCCCGTTTTGCCTTTGACAAGATTAGAACCTGATTTCCTATTGAGGCTATGGCAAGTCGGCCGATACCTTTTTCGCCCATTATGGGTCTTTCAATTTTATTGGGATCTCTAGGCGGTAAATGGGTTTTGCGGTTGACAAATTTGCTTTCCGTTCCTAATGTCAACCAGCGAGATTCGAAATCAGATTTGGTCATTCCTAGACCATTATCACGTAAGACGAATAGACCATCTTTTCGGAAGTAGTCGATTTCAACATTGTCTGCATACGCATCATGAGCATTCTTAAATAGTTCATTAATTGCAGTTGGAATACCTGCAATTTGCTGTCTGCCTAATAAATCTAGTGCTCTTGCTCTTGTCTTGAATGTAGCCATTGGGTCCAGTGGTTTTTGATGGTTACGCCTATTGCTTTCGCTAGTTTAGGAGGAACAGCATTCCCTATCATGGTCGCTATATCTCCTTGAGACTTGGAATAAAATTTATAGTTTAAAGGAAATGATTGTAGCGTTGCGCCTTCACGAAGTGACAATCCTCTATCTTGCTCCGGGTGACTATATCTTCCAGTGCTAGTGTAAATGAAACGTGTTGTAATTGCTGAAGATGGCTTATCCCATGAGAGCCTTCCATAAACATCGATGTGTCCATTATGATTTTTATAACAGTCCAATTGAAGGGCTGGATCGTCTTTCCAAGCTAATCTCGTACCACCGTTTCGTGGAGTTTCTTTTACCCTTTTCAGGTTCAATTCAGATAATTTGGCAACTGAGTGCTGAAATGTCGTGTCATCACAGTGGCCATCTTGAACTACCGGAAAACGATTATAATCACCTATTGCATCCTTTACTGTACTTAATGGTTTTTTCTTGTTTTGTTCAGGTAACGTGATTGTATTATTCAATCTAGACGCGACCAAAACAAAACGCCTTCGATTCTGCGGGACTTCAAAATATTTAGCATTTACAACTCCATCATCGAAATTATAACCTTTCCTTTTCAATTCTTTTTTGAACCGATCTAACGGACTTCCTTCTTTAGTTTCTAGGCCAGGTACATTTTCAATGAACACGAATCCAGGTAAATAGTGTAAAACAAAATTTTTAAAGTCATCCAAGAGTAACCGTCCATTTTGAGATTTTGACTTGTCAGATTTCAAATTAGAATAATACTGACATGGACTGCACCCAACGAATATGAGATTATCCTGTTTTTTCTGAATAGGGAGTAATTCTTCCAATTCATTGATTTTCATGTTAGAAACATCTCTATTCAAGAATTTTGCCTTGTTATTTTTCTCGTAAGTTTCTTTGAATGCAGGATTTATATCAATTCCTCCAAGAACCTTAATCTTTGCATCTCTGAATCCACAAGAAACACCGCCAGCACCGCAGAAAAAATCAACGGCATAAAGATTTTTATCAATTTCTTTTTTCACAGTTATTGTTTTGTAGAGATTAACAATTCCCTTATGTCTACTTCCAATAGATTTGCGATTTTTTTTAATTCTTTCAAATGAGGTTGAGTTTTGTTATTGCACATGGCCGTTATGGAGGTAGTACTTTTACCAAGTTTATTTGCTAACCAAATCTGGGTTCTGTCCTGAATAACTAAAATCTCTTTAATGCGATTAATTTTCTCCATAGGCTTTTTTTGATACAACTCTTCGACATTATAAAATAAGCATTAAAATTAAATTAATCAACGAATATAAATATAAGAAATAATTTTATTAATCTAAGTTTCAGTTATACTTATTGAACAAGGAAAATCGGTCTTCCTCCTTGTCATCACAGCTGCAGCTTTTTTGCTTTCGAGGGTAATACAAGCATCGTCCTAATGTCCTTGCCATTGTAAACATCGTTCACTTAGCCGGTCGTCCAGAATTCCCTCTCTGGTTGTTCTCTAAAAAGTCTTTGCCTGTTCATCCATCGTCGTCAGTCGCAGCTCTCCGCCAACCAATCCAATTCCAAACTTTCCGATTTCTCTTCAATCACCCGACTTAAAATTCGAATGCCCGACTTGAGCACTTCCACCTCTTGTCCGAGTTGTTCGAGGCGCTTTTCGTTTACGGCAATTCCGGCAATTAGAAAATCTTTAAGTCGTTGTGTCGCCCACTGACGAAATTGTGTACCATGTGTCGATTTCACTCGATAACCAACAGAAATAATCACATCAAGATTGTAATACTCGATGTTTCGCTTAACGCTTCTTTCGCCTTCATTTTGAACTGTCAAGGATTTCTTGACGGTTGCTTTTTTATCCAACTCACCTTCTTTATAACAGTTATTGATATGAAGACTAATGTTCTGTTTTGTTTGACCAAATAGATTTGCCATTTGCTGCTGACTTAGCCAAACAGTATCGTTTTCAAATTGCACCTCAATCTCTATTCCTGAAGATACTTGATAAATTTCGAAGAGTTCTTTCATCCTTTCTGATTTTGAATGAAATTCACCATATACTCCTTCAACGCCTCATCACACACATACACATAGGTCCCGCGAATTCCGCGCAGCATCATCGTTTTGTAGATGTTCAGGATGTATTCCTTCAGCAGAGCAGGATCTTCGATGCCTTGCTTGCCTTTTTTGTCTTTGTATTTCGTGGGATCGATCTCGATCTGTTTGGTGACAGGGTTGTATTTGATCTCCTCGCCGAAGATGATGCCGGTGTAGTTGAGGTCGTAGCCCTGGGTGGTGTGGATGCAGCCCACTTCGTTAAAGGCGTTGGGTGAATTGATCCAGTCTTCGTTGGTGCTGTTCCACTTCAGGTTGAGTCCTTCGATGGTGATGTCCGGAACATCGGCCTTGGCGCTTTTCCATTCCCAGGAATAACCGGAGAGCAGGCGGCACAAGCCGAATTCGTCTTCCTTCTTTTTGAGGTCGGCGTACAATTGAGTCAGTGAATCGTAGAGAACCAACTCGTAATTATCGCTTTCAAACTTCGGATCGCCCGGTTCGAGACGCGCATGCAGGAGGTTGTCCACAAAGTTGATGTAGTCCATTCCGCCCTTCACCCGCATTTGAGAAACGAGTTTCAGTCGCACGGCTTCGCGGCGGATCCTTCTGAATTTCTCGGCTTCCACATCGGAAGGCTTGATGCTCTGTCCTTCGTCGTAGAACAAGACCTGGTGCTTCGACCTGCGGATCACCCAGTCGAGCTCGGTTCCCGTATGCTTGTCCATGCCCAAGGCTTCATTGGTATCATCGAAACTCTTGAAGTTCGTAATGTTCTTTCGCTGGCGCAGTCGGTGTGCTTCGTCCACGATCAAGACATCGTATTCCTGCTTCGCGGCTTCCGAAGGTCCGATCACCATGCTGGCACTCAAGCCCTTTACATTGGCAAAAACTTTCTTCAGCGTCTTTCGCAATGAAGTCATCGGTACCACCAAAGCCACCGTTGGATTTGGCAACTGTTCCTTTACTTGCAGGATCTTTCGAATCTCCTCTGAATAGACTTCGTCGCTTTCGTCGAGGTGGTGTTCACGGATGTCGGTCTTCAATAATTTAATCAGGTACACCGCGAGGATCGTCTTCCCAGTTCCGGCGCCACCTTCCACAAAGATCGTATTGCCTTTTTCGCGCTTCAGCAGTTCGAGGATCTGCAATACGGAATCGTGCTGATCGTTCGTCAGTGCCTTGTACGGCGAGTATTTAAAGAGGTCTGAATTATCGATGCGCGCTAATGGATTCTTCGCATAGCGCTGGTCGAGCAACTGCTCCCAAACCTTTTCGAAGAGTTTCTTGTACTGTTCGCGCTGGTAATAGTTGTGATCGACGAGTCCGGCATTGGCATTCTGCAATTTGTAACGCCCATCCGACCCCATGTACTGGATCAGGTTAGATTCGATATCCAACACCGCCGATTTATTGAACTTATCGCAACTGATCACCAGCAGATCACGCAATTTACGTCGTTCCGCATTCGATAAATGATTGTTCATTCTGCTGATCGCGTTGGTGGATTCCCCCACGTAGGCTTCACCGATCTGATCGTTCTTTATGATGTAAACAACGGGCCAGGAGTTCTTCATGTAGGCATTCAAGGCATACTCTACCGAACCCTCCTTACTGAATTCGTATTTGTTGATCTGTATCGAACGGATAAAATCGTCGATCATAGATCTGTGTATTTTGTTGCGGTTCCTTTGGCTTTCTCCACCGGGTATTTCTCCCCGTTCCGTCTGATCTTCTCTAGCACGATCTCCTTCACGTCCAGTCCGTGTTTCTCCGCCATCAAAAAGGCATAGGCAAAGACATCCGCCAGTTCTTCCTTGATCTTTTCCTTGTCTACCTCTTCCGAAGCAGCTATATCCTTCCACAAAAACAATTCGTTTAGCTCCGCCACCTCAATGGAAAGTGCCGTCGCCAGGTTCTTGGAATCGTGAAACTGTTTCCAGTCGCGCGCATCGCGGAAGTCAACTAAAGCTTTTATGATCTGGTCTATTTCGGACATGTGGAGTAGATTGAGGTTTAAAGATAGGGAAATGATGAAATTATTTTAATACTTCTGTAAGTGGGATTGTTGCACCTAGTTGCAATTGCCAAAAATTATTGCCTTTGTAATTTGGTAAATCGAAGTAACGAATTCGACCAAAAAGTGTCATACCTTCATTACCTTCAGCACCTTTCTGAACCGGGTCAACAACAATTTCAATTTCAGGTACGATCGCCATATAAAAGTTCTGCAGCTGACCGCTAAAAGGTTGATCATGAAGATAATTGAACAACACTGGAAATTTATAGGTACCTCTTATTTTGGGAAGATTAAACATAGTACCACCCAAGGTAAGATAAAACCCGGGAGTTAAAACACGTTTACTGACATCGGAAGTGTCCCTTAATACCGTTGAATACATTTGATGACCCAAACAAAGAAAACCATCATGTATTCTTGAATACCTGAACAATTCAGTTTCAACCTTAAAAGCCACATTCGAATATTGAATATACTTTAACACATCTATGTCGGACCTGGTAATAAATGATGTAATTGCCAATGTATCGAAATCACTATCAAATTTTGAAAGTGTCAAATTCATATTGACATGTGCCAATGGTGTCACGTAGGACCAAAAACTTCTGCTACCAGTTTTGGTATTTCCGATAAAAGACACATTAATATCTGTCTGCGCTAAACCGTTGGCCTCACCACTCAAACCCTTTGCATCCGAATACGCACGAACATCAAAAAAATCAAGGGGTGATTTACTGATCTTTATAGAATCTACGACTTTATCTTCTGAAAGCACTATAGTATAGTCACTCGGATAGGACGCTCTATTGGTAAAATCAATATAGTTTATTAGTTCTCCTATATTCAACGTGGACTCTTCATATTTCTCAGTACTTCCCTCATAATACAAAGGGGTATGTTTGAATGATTTCAGCGTCGTAACAGAGATCGGTCCTTTATTCGTATAATAGCCGGCATCATCTTTTATTGCAACGATCACTTTTTGAATCCTGCCTCCAAAGGTGATTATGGTAATCGACTTGACCGTTACATCACAATCTTCTCTCCTCTTCTGAGCCTTATGAACATGGTTAATTGGATGTGCTAAACAAAAAGCGGCTTGATTAATCTCTACTTTTTTACTCAGCTCTTTCGACATCTCATTTATTTTACTCGAAAGACTTTCTTGTTCTGTTTTGTCAGTCTTTGTTGTATCAGTCCGTTGACTTTGAACTGTTGGGGTTTCTTTGTTCTCAGTTCTCGATTCAGTTGATTGACCAATACATATAGAAGCATATAATATATATGCTGACAGCAATAGATTTTTCATTGTAGTTAGTTTTCTGAATGCTAAACTAACTAATACCTTTTAAAATATTGTTCGATTTAAAGTTAATTAATAGTACCAAAGTTCTAATAAAGGATGTTTTCCACATAATATGTGCGGAAATACCCTAATTGAAATCACATGAGATGACTCGAGTCCTCCCCCCTAAAAAAATCCCCATCCCTCTTTTCCCAAATAAACACCCGTTTCATCGATCTTGAGTTCGTATTTCTCCAGGTACAAACCGTGACCCCGACCATTTTCTAGGGAGTAATGGTATTGGTGAAAGGGACAGACCACTTGATCGTTTTCGATCCAACAGTCGTTCAAGGGTTTTCCTTGGTGGGGACATTTGTTTTCAAAAGCGTAATACTTGTTTTGCTGCTTTACCAAAAGCACTTCACCGAACATAGAGCGGTAGACGGTTGTGTTTTTGCCAAAGAAAATCTCATCCAATTCAGCTTGGGATTCAAAAAGGCGGTACCAACGGAGTTTGTATCCGAACATGATAGGTGTTTAAGGGTGATGGGAAGATACAAAAAAAGGGTGATTGATGTAGGATTGTATTGCATTACGAACCTACAGTCAATCACCCTCAATTCAATTTTTTCAATTCCTCTCTCAATTCGTCCAGTGTCACCTGTTTAAATGGAGCCATTTCAACCTTCTCGCTTGTTTTCGTTTTTTTCATGGAAAGATAGGCTTGTCCATCCGTGAAGCGCATACCGATGAGCCAGATTTCGTTGTTCTTCGGGACATTGGAAAACTGAAAGACTCCTTCTATGGGTGAAGAAGGTAAAATGCCCCGAATACCCGTAAAAGCCGCCTTGCAATCTGTTTGTTTGTCGTAGGGCAAATCCGTTTTCATGGTAATTCGGGTACCCGATAATTTACTGAAGGCATCGGTATTGATCCAGCCCAATTGACTTGTATTGTGGACATAATAGCGCAGATCGTTCTGATCGACTATACCGGCATTTAAATCTGTTTCAATTCTGTTCAATTCAATTTTTCGCAGGGTGTCGCGCAATTCAGTCATGTCTTTCACGCCATATTTTTCCATCAATTGCTTGTTCATGGCGTTGATCAAATCTTCCCGATTATTCACGCCATACACCTCAAAGAGCGAATCTAATTGAGCGCATGCATCCCATGTTCTGTTGTCAAATGGAACAACAACATTTGTCGATCTCCTGTTTCTTCGCAAGCTGCGCTGACAATCGCGAAAATCCATGTTTGCTTTTCGCTGGTTGACATTCACCATGCCTTTTATGCCTTCATCAATTCGTCCAAACCGGCAAAAGAAAAGCGTACAACGGGCACACCCTGGTCTGGGGCTTCCATTGCGGTTGTTGTCCAAACAAGGCGCAACTGACAGTATTCCCAATCGACTGAAATCGTTTTCCGGGTTCGTTTGCCAATTCATGAGATCCGTGTGTGGATCGCGCTCACCGACAAATCCTTCCATATCGCTGCGAAGTGTTTCTGCCGGCATCATGATCATCACTTTCTTTCCGCTCGATAATTCAATAAGTTGATCGTTGACTGCTGCCTCTACATAAACCATCCCAGCCGTTTCCAGTAAGTTTCCGTTGGATGTCGTGGAAAGATTTTCAAGAATCATATCAGATACCTTGTAAAATTCCTTGGCGCGAATCTCCACGCAGGGAACATTCAGTTTGCCAAAAGGTTCAGCAGGAAAATAAATCAAAGTGCCTTGATCTAAGATGATCGTGGTATCGCCTTTTGGATGAATACAAAAACGCTGCTTTTTCTGTTCCAGCATCTTGTACAAGTCCTTTATGTTTCCACTACTCACTGCAAGATCCGGTGTTGCATGTTCAATCACAATCTCCACCCTGCGATTCAGGCGCTTTTCCTCCAGTGTTGCATTGTTATTGAGTGGACTTTCTTCTCCCATCCATTCCAACAACAGGGCTTGGTCAGTCAGTTGATTAAAATACCCCGCAACGGTTTCCACCCTCTTTTTCGATAATTTTTCATTGTACATATTGCTTGCATCCGCATCTGTGTGACCTGTAATTCGAATCGACGAAATATAAGCCGATCTTCCTTCCAGCAGAATAAATGCTTCAAGAGAAGAGCGTTCAGCCGGTGTGAGTTCAAATTTGTCCACCTCGAAATAAACGGTATGCTTACTGAGTTGCTGAGCCTGAAGAGCTGTGGAAAATCCCCAACAAGTTATTAATAAGAGGAAAAGTAGTCGTATCATAGAAGTAGAGTTGATTAAAAGAGTAACGTGGTTCAGTTGGGCTTATTGTTTGGGATTGGGGCAATTCATTGTAAAGTGGAGGGGCAATGCATTGTAAAGTGGAGGTGCAATGCATTGCACCTCCACTTTACCTTACCCATCCCCTTTACCTTGCCCTAACAACAAAAAGATAGAAACCCAATTTTTTTGTATCTTCAAAGGAATAACCTTAACCAAACACAACAATAAATCAAATGTCAATTCTATTTAAAAACAAATACAGGAAAGATACACTGCGCTTACAAAATTGGAATTATGCGAATGAAGGGGCTTATTTTGTAACAATTTGCACCAAAAACAGGACACCTTTTTTTGGTGAGTGTACAGATGGTGAAATGAATCTTACAGAAATTGGTGAAATAGCTCAAGATGAGTGGTTCCGTTCCATTGAAATCCGTCCGGATATGAATTTACGTTCCGGTGAATTTGTGGTCATGCCGGATCATATTCATGGAATCATCATGATTGGACAAAATGAAATTAATTCAGTCCATAAGAAGATTGATCATTATAGTGGCAATCAATTCGGGCCACAATCCAAAAATCTGGGTTCGATCATTCGAGGATACAAATCTGCGGTCACCACAATTGCAAGAAAGAAAGGAATTGAATTCCAATGGCAATCTCTGTTCTATGAACACATCATTCGATCAGAAGAAGATTTTTGGAGGATTTCAAAATATATTAAGGATAATCCGAAGAAATGGGGTTAAAAATGTTGGTGAGGGTAGTTGGTTGTGGGGATTGTTTGTGGAGGCACAATGCATTGTGCCTCCACAAACAGCCCCCCTCTGTTACTTCCTACAATACCTGCATTCTCTTTTCGTTTATATTATCATGCGAATACTCTTTTTTCTTTTGATTGGTTCTCTTTCTCTGTGGATCTTTTGTGGAGGCACAATGCATTGTGCCTCCACAAAAGATCCACAAAAGGTACCGGTGGAAACACCCGAAGTGAAACCAGTTTCGCTACCGGATTCCCTTCCTGTTCATCAGCGACTCCTTACCAAAGCTGAAGAACTGAAATCGTATTTAAAAGGCAAATCAAATTATGATCAACAAATTGCTATCCTCATTGATATGCGGCAACATTCAGGGAAGAATCGGTTTTTTGTAGTTGATCTTGATTCGATGCGAATCCTCAAGAAAGGGTTGGTTGCCCATGGCGCAGGATCCGAAACCGGATTTGATGACAGTTTGCGCTTTAGCAATACACCTAATTCCTACTGTACTTCACTCGGCAAATACCGCATCGGTGCAGCTTATGTCGGGAATTTCGGTCGCTCTTATAAACTCCACGGACTTGACGCAAGTAACAACAAGGCCTTCGAACGGTATGTGGTGCTACACCGCTATAGCTGTGTTCCGGATGAAGAACAGCTATACCCTATCTGCAATAGCTTGGGTTGTCCGATGCTTTCTGAGAACTTTTTTGAAGAAGTGGATGCCCTGATCAAAAAGAGCGGGAAATCAGTGTTGATGGAGATTTATTATTAGAAAATAGAAAAGACCGCCTCTGACATCTTTCTTGCGAATTCAAAAATTAATTCCTACATTTCGACTACCAACCCGTTCTGAATGAGGAAAATAAAATGGTTTCAACATTTGGCAATAACCTTTCTGATTGGTTTGAATGCCTTTGCCTTTATGTCTATGCGTGACGTTGCACTCGGAAAAAACCTTCTCTATACTATAGCAATGGTAACGGTTTCGTTGCTGGTTATTTCCCTGATTGCCTATAAAAATCGCCCGGCTAAAAAGCGTTCTGCAAGCGATTCAAACTGATTCCATCGATTTTTGCTATCTTCACTCTCCTAAAAACAATGTGAGATGAAGCTAATCGTATCCTTTGGATTCCTGATCCTTTCTTTCTGGAACCTTTCTCAAAATGTGTTAACCCCTGAATTGCTCTGGCAGTTGAAACGAGTTTCGGGTGGTAGTGTTTCGCCTGACGGTGCGTACCTGCTCTACTCGCAGCGGACCTTCAACATGAATGAAAACAGCGGAAATACAGACCTGTTTGTCATCGATCTAAAAACCGGAAAAAATCAACAAATCACTCATACACAATTTTCAGAAATGGAAGCTCAGTGGGGGAAAAACAATATGATTTGGTTCATGGCTTCCGATCCTTCTATATGTTCAGGTTCCCTACAAATTTGGAAAATGAAAGCTGATGGGAGTGAGAAAACGGTATGCTCCGATTTCAAAGGAATTGAATTGGAAGGATTTAAACTTTCACCTAACGAAGAATTCATCGTTGCTATCGAAGCAGTGAAAATGCGATCAACCGTTCAGGATAAGTACCCTGATCTTCCTAAAGCTAAAGCGCGAATCGAAGACGATTTAATGTACCGCCACTGGGATCATTTTGACGATTATCAAAGACGTCACTTGTTCATTCATTCTATTGCAAACGGAAAAATATCTCCAAGCGGAAAAGACATCAATGAAGGTGAGATCTATGATGCAATTCTGCCTCCATTCGGTGGAACAGATCAGTTCTGTATCAGCAATGATTCCAAAACGATTATCTACACTTCCAAAAAAATGCAGGGAATTGAATTTGCTCGTAGTACCAACAGTGACCTCTATGCCTATTCCATCGAAAGCGGGAAAGTACAAAACCTGACAAATGGTTACATGGGTTACGACAATCATCCTACGTTTAGTAGCACTGGAACATTGGCCTGGTTGAGCATGGCAAGAAATGGATTTGAAGCCGATAAAAATGACTTGATCATTCGAGGAGCTGATGGAAAAGACATCAACCTAACAGCAGGATTGGATATAACCGTTGATCATTACGAATGGCATCCTGATGGAAAACGTATTTTCTTTTTATCACCAACAAAAGGCACTGTTCAGATTTTTGAAATTGAACTAGCGACCAAAAAGATGCGACAAGTGACCAGCGGTCAACACAACTATGTGAGCCTTTCTTTACATGGCGATCGTATTTATGCAGGTCGCCAATCGATGATTGCGCCAACCGATTTGTATGCTATCGGAATCAAAAAAGGCGAAGTGAAGCAACTCACTCAAGCCAATGAAGATCTCTTGAAGAACATCACTTTGCCAACTGTACAGGAAAAGTGGGTAACCACTACGGATGGTAAGCAAATGTTGGTTTGGATGGTCCATCCACCTAATATGGTAAGTACGAAACAATATCCGGCACTTCTGTATTGTCAGGGCGGACCTCAAAGTATGGTCTCACAGTTCTTTTCATACCGTTGGAATTTGGCCTTAATGGCTTCACAAGGATATGTAGTAATAGCTCCAAATCGCCGAGGACTTCCGGGCTTTGGTCAGGAATGGAACGATGCTATTTCAAAAGATTGGGGTGGACAAGCCATTAATGATTACCTGACCGCAACGGATGAAGCTGCCAAACTACCTTACATTGATAAAAACAGAATGGGAGCAGTTGGCGCATCCTACGGTGGATATTCTGTGTATATGCTGGCCGGAATCCATCAGAAGCGCTTCAAAACGTTCATCTCTCATTGTGGCTTGTTTAATCTCGAAAGCTGGTACGGCACAACGGAAGAGCTCTTTTTTGCAGATTGGGATCACGGCGGACCGTATTGGTTGCCGGAGAACAGAGTGAATTATAAAAAACACAGCCCTCACAATTATGTAGCCTACTGGGATACTCCAATACTAGTGATCCACGGCGGTGTTGATTTTCGGGTACCTGAAAGTGAAGGAATGCAGGCATTTCAAGCAGCGCGACTGAAAGGATTACGAAGCAAATACTTGTTATTTCCGAATGAAGGACATTGGGTTCAGCGTCCACAAAACGGACTGCTGTGGCAAAGAGAATTTTTCGAATGGCTTGAAAACGACTTGAAAGAGTAGCTTTGTCCCCTCGTCAATTATCACTACTTTTGGCCTTTCGTAATTAAATTACCGTACAGCATATGTGGCAACAACTCGCCAATATTATCCTTCGAAACCGTTTCTTCATCCTGGGTATTATTACCCTTTTGACGGTGTTTTTTGGGTACTATGCTGTAACGGAACTTAAACTGGAAAATAAATACGGAATTCTTTTGCCAAAGGATTCTGAAACTACGCGCAATTACGATCGCTTCAAAGAACTTTTTGGTGAAGATGGCGGTACATTGGTCATTGCGATCCAAACTGACTCGCTTTACACAGAGAATAATTTTCGAAAGTGGAAAGAATTAGGAGATTCAATCCTTCAGATTGACGGTGTTGAATCCATCGTGTCTGAGGCGACTTTATTCTCCATCAAAAACAATACGGATGAAAATCGATTTGAATCCCAGCGCATTTTTTCCGATGTATCCTTTCAAGAAAAGTCGATCACTGAGATAAAGGAGGAAATTCGCAAGAATCCGGTGTATGACCGCATGCTTTACAACGATTCAACCAATGTTTCGTTGATGATGATCTCGCTCGATGAGCGTTTTCTTGTTGATCAGAAAAAATCAAAATTCGTCTTCCAGATTGAAGAGATTGCCCGTTCGTATGAACCTTATTTTGGTCATATGCGTTTCGCTGGTTTGCCACACCTTCGCGTGGTTATAGCCAACCGTATTCAGGGCGAAATGATGTTGTTTATCGTCCTGTCCTTTTTGGTGACTTCGATCATCCTTTATTTGTTCTTTCGTTCATTCCGCGTTGTAGCGATCTGTAATTCGGTAGTCATCGTTGCGGTAATCTGGGCCATAGGTAGTATGAGTTTCATGGGCTTCCGTTTATCGGTCCTTATGGCGCTGATCCCCCCACTTATGATCGTGATCGGGATTCCAAACTGTATTTTCCTCCTGACCAAATTCCATCAAGAAGTTAAAGAGCACGGAAACAAGGTGAAAGCACTGTCAAGAGTAATTCAAAAAATTGGTTTGGCTACCTTGTTGACCAACTTCACCACATCGATCGGCTTCCTGACTTTTGCCTTTACCAACTCGATCAAACTGATTGAATTTGGTATTTCGGCTTCGATGAATATCATGATGGTGTTCATACTATCTATCTGCTTATTACCGATTTTTATTTCCTTTTCGAAGCCACCGAAGAAAAGACACTTGAAGCACCTTGACCGAAAAATGGCATCGGGCTTACTGGATACACTTATTCATATTACCGTCAACAAACGACCATACGTTTACATCGTTACCATTGCCGTAATTGTAGTTAGTTTCATAGGTTTGTATCAAATCAAAGCTACCGGAAACCTAACGGGAGATCTTCCTTCCGGCGATCAGATCCTTTTGGATGTGAAGTTCATGGAAGACAACTTTGGTGGAGCCATCCCTTTTGAAGTTATGGTGAACTACAAGGAAAAAGGTCGTTTGATGAAAAAGACTACTTTGGAACGTGTAGAAGCTACGCAGGAATTGTTCAAACAAGACACCTTGTTCTCGCGGAGTATTTCCATCGTGGATTTCGTTAAGGTGATCAACATGGCTTATTATGGGAATGATCCGGAGCGCTATACATTGATCGCCAATAAGGACAAAGTTCGCCTGAAAAAATACTTGGACAATTTCAATGTGACCAATGCAAATGGTGGAGCTCTATCCGTAAAAGAGTTAGTAGATACGAATCAGACTACGCTGCGCATTCGTGTTCAAATGAAAGATCTTGGGTCGTATGAAGTATCGGACAAAGTAAAAGATATCCGCAACAGCATTGATACGATTTTCAATCCGGAGCGCAAGCAGATCGAAACGTATTACAACAAAGTCAAAAAAGGAAATAAGGAATACATAGACTCAGTTCTGGAACTCAATCCTGGGATTTACAACTCCTTGACAGCCGTAATTTCCGGTAATGATGCTGATCTACAGTATCAATTCGATAGTGATCCTGAATTACTGAGTACGTACTACACGAAAAAAGAGTTCAACAATTATCTGCGCGAGGCAATTAACAAAGAATATTACGACATTACGTTAACAGGTACATCTGTAGTTGTTTCTGAAGGAACGCAATACCTGGTTTATAACCTGATCACCAGTTTGATCTTTGCTATTTTCCTAATCGGGATCTTAATGGCACTGTTGTTTCGATCGTGGCGGATGGTTGTTATTTCCATGTTGCCTAACCTGGTTCCTTTGATTTTTACGGGTGGTATCATGGGATGGTTTGGTATTCCACTTAAGCCTTCAACCTTACTTGTGTTTTCCATTGCCTTTGGTATTTCGGTGGATGATACAATACATTTCCTTGCTAAATACCGGCACGAGTTGAAAATGCGTAAATGGGATTTGAAAACTTGTGTCGTTATGGCTTTACGTGAAGCAGGATTGGGAATGTTCTATACCTCAATAATTTTGTTTTTCGGATTCATTGTCTTTACTTTCTCGCAATTCGGAGGAACTCAAGCGCTAGGGTTATTGGTCTCCATGACCTTATTGGTAGCCATGATCACCAACCTCATTCTATTACCTTCCTTGTTATTGACACTTGACAAGATGATCACTACAAAATCGTTTGAAGAACCGTATTTTGAGGCTTACACCGAAGAAAGTGAAATCGATTGGACCGATCTCGAAATTGGTGATGAAACCGAAGAAGATAAGTGACAGGGATAAAGCTACTCTGGGCTGAGCGCTCAAAAATTGGCTGCTCTGTTCGTAATTAGTTTATGACTGCGCATTCTAAAGGATTCTAACAAGTATGTTAAACCTTTTGAACTATTGAACCTTTCAACTATTTTTATTCCAAAACATCCCTATACTCAAAGGAGAACCTTATTTTTGGAGTGCAACACTGTTAATCATGAAAGGAATCATACTTGCCGGAGGATCCGGAACACGTTTACATCCCTTGACTTTAGCTGTTTCCAAGCAGCTCATGCCGATCTACGACAAACCCATGATCTACTATCCGCTTTCGATATTAATGAGCGCTGGAATTCGTGAGATCCTCGTCATTTCCACCCCGCATGATTTACCCCATTTCGAAAAGTTATTGGGTGATGGCAAAGATCTAGGTTGCGAATTTTCCTATGCCGTTCAGGAAATCCCCAACGGACTTGCACAAGCATTTGTTATCGGAGAAAAGTTCATTGGCAACGACAAAGTCGCTTTAATCCTTGGTGACAACATTTTCTACGGAGTAGGCATGGATAGTTTGTTGAAGGAAAACAATGATCCTGATGGCGGCGTAGTTTATGCTTATCACGTGAGCGATCCGGAACGCTATGGCGTAGTCGAATTTGACAGCAATATGAATGTAGTATCAATTGAGGAAAAACCCCTCCAACCAAAATCGAACTTTGCGGTACCCGGACTTTATTTCTACGACAATTCCGTCATTGAGATTGCGAAAAAGCTGAAACCTTCTGCTCGCGGCGAATATGAAATCACGGACGTCAATGCTGAATATTTACGCAGAGGAAAATTGAAAGTTGCGGTTTTGGATCGTGGGACAGCTTGGTTGGATACAGGCACTTTCACTTCTTTAATGCAAGCCGGACAATTTGTACAAGTAATTGAAGAGCGTCAGGGACTCAAGATTGGCTGTATTGAAGAAGTCGCATATCGAAATGGATTTATATCGAAAGATCAACTGAAACAAATTGCAGAGCCTCTTGTTAAAAGCGGGTACGGAACATACTTAATGAATCTTATCAAAAACTAATGCAAGCACTTTCGACTTATACTGAGTTGATCGAAAAAGAAATCGATCTGTTGGATTTCCCATCTAATCCTTCCAATCTATATGATCCCCTTCGTTACTTTATGCAATTGGGAGGAAAACGAATGCGTCCCATTTTAACTCTTCTTGGAGCAGAATTATTTGGTGCTCATAAAACAGATGCATTACCTGCAGCAATGGCCATTGAAGTCTTTCATAACTTCACTTTGATCCATGATGATATAATGGATGCTGCACCACTCCGAAGAAGTCAGCCAACTGTTCATACCCGCTGGAACCCTAATATTGCTATTCTTTCGGGTGATGTTCTATTTGTCAAGGCCTATCAACTCATTGCAAAGCAAGCTCCGGAACAACTTCCTGAGTTACTGGAATTGTTTAACCATACTGCGATAGAAGTGTGTGAAGGTCAACAAATGGATATGGATTTTGAATCCAGATCAGATGTGCAAATTGACGAATACATTGAAATGATCCGACTGAAGACTTCTGTACTTTTGGGCTGTGCCTTAAAGATGGGGGCAATTGTAGCGGATGCGGAAAAATCGGATTGTGAGGCCATCTACAATTTTGGGCAGCATATTGGGATCGCGTTTCAAATTCAGGACGATATTCTTGATCTGTATGCCAATCCTGAAACATTCGGAAAGCAAGTTGGTGGGGATGTAATTGCAAACAAGAAAACATTGCTGAATCTCAAAGCACTTGAATTAGCTGATGCAACAGAATTGGAGCTACTGAAACAATTGAGTAATGAAACAGACCTCCAGTTCAAAGTGGAAAAGACAAAAGCTCTGTATGAACTTATCGGTGCACGTCAGGCATGTGAACAAACCATGCGCGAGCACCACACCATTGCTATGAATGCATTGAAATCAATCCATGTCAGTGATGCTGCGAAAGCGCCATTGATCGCCTTAGCGGAATATTTAATGGTCCGTGATATCTAACCAGATCAAGCCCCTATTCTGATCCAATAAGATCCTCCGTGTCTCTCGACATCCTTTAAATTCGGGTGATCCCACATTGGTGCTATTTTCTTGGATAATTCGCGGTCTTCATAGATGAAATAGTTCGGCAAGACAGTGTGATAGCGATCCGGATTAGCGAGAATGTACATAGCTAAACCATACTGCTCCGTATAAAAACGATCACACATAAACTGAGGATAATCGTAAGGCAGGTAGATATCATGAATATGAACAATCACTCCCTTCTTCAGCTTTGGCAAAATCTCCATAAAGAACACCATAGCATCTGAATTGGGAAGAATGCGGTGTGAATTATCGATGAACAATACATCATTCTCCTCCAAGGCCAATATTTCACTGTGATCTACTGTTTCAAATGGTCGTCGGATCACTTTATCCGCTAATGCATCTATTTCGGCACGTGGCATTGGATCGATCGAAATAATCTGCATATCTAGTCCCTTCTGCTTTTTCGCCAGATGTGCCACTTTTGTTGAATTACCTGAACCCACTTCTAGGTACTTCTTGGGCTTGAACAAAGAAAGCATCGTATAGATCCCAACCATATCCAAACCGGGTAGAAATCCATTGTTCCATGCCGGTAACTCCTTAGAAGAATTTTCCTCAGAACACTTTATTGCCTGGATCTGTTCCTTGCATTCTAGGGCATGATCCAGTATCCGGGCGTACTCTTCCCGATTGGCATTGATAATTTGATACAACATTTCATGTGGTGGGTTACCGTGACCATAGCGGGGCTGCATCTCCACCTTGTACTCCGAGAAAAAGGTTTGGAATCGCGGCGACAAAAAACGGTACAATTGTTTGATCTTATCCATCTTATTTGAATTCAGGGAATAATTTAAGCAATCCTTCCTCACTGGCAGCACATACACCCCGATCCGTTATGATCTGAGTTACTAAATGAGCCGGAGTGACATCGAAACCATAATTACTTGCCGGTGTTGTTTCCGGACAGATAAGCACAGACTCAATTTTTCCGGTTGGACCTTTACCGATCATGTAACGCACCTCGTCCTGATTGCGCTCTTCAATTGGAATTTCTTTCAAACCATCACGTATGCTCATGTCCAAAGTCGTTGATGGTAAAGCTACGTAAAATGGAACATTATTATCTTTTGCTGCCAATGCCTTCAAATAAGTTCCGATTTTATTAGCTACATCTCCATTTCGTGTGGTTCGATCCGTACCAACGATGACCATGTCTACCATACCATGCTGCATTAAATGTCCGCCGGCATTGTCAACAATTAGCGTATGAGGCACGCCATGACGGGTCAACTCATAACACGTCAAGTTTGATCCTTGGTTACGCGGACGTGTTTCATCTACCCAGACATGCACTTTGATCCCTTTTTCCACGGCCTGATAAATCGGTGAGGTAATCGTTCCCCATTCGATACAGCCCAACATTCCAGCATTGCAATGCGTCAAAATATTGACTACTTCACCGTTCTTTTTGGCAGAGAGCGCCTCAATGATCGGCAAACCGTGCACACCTATCATACGACAAGTTTCCACATCATCTTCAACAATTGTATTGGCTGTATTCCATGCTGTTTCCAAGAAATCACCTTCACAATTGTCCAATGCATCCCGCATGCGATCCAAGGCCCAAAACAAGTTAACTGCCGTTGGTCGCGATGCGCGCAAAGCCGAAAAAGCTTCATCTAAAAAAGACCCATCTAATTCATCCTCGATCATTTCGCGAACTGCCAGATAAATTCCATATGCTGCAGTTGCACCAATTAATGGCGCGCCACGAACAGTCATATCCTTGATTGCTTCTTCGGCCTCGTCATACGTTTCCAATCGCACGGTTACAAATTCATGTGGAAGCATACGTTGATCGATCACTTCAACATAACGATCTTCGGTCGTCCAAATGGTTCTAAATTTTGACATACTAATTCCTAATTAAATATCAATCTCTGAAAAATCACTTACAGTTCTTGGCCAACCTGCCACTGTTCCAGGTCGAACCAGTTGTACGGTTTGCATTCCACATTGGTCTGCTGCTTCCAATTCTTCAACTATATCGGATAGAAACAGAATGGCATTGGGATCCAATTCAAGTACTGCAGCAATCTTTGGATAGGTTTGAGCTTCTCGTTTTCCTCCGGTAGTCGTATCAAAATAATGGGAAAAATAATGTTGAAGATCCCCAGATTCACTGTACCCAAAGATCAGCTTTTGCGCTGCAATCGACCCTGAAGAAAAAACACCCACTTTCATTCCTGCATTACACCATTTTTCAAGAGCCGGTTGTACATCCGCATACACATGACCCAGAATTTCACCTGACTCATAGCCTCTTTTCCAGAGAATTCCCTGTAGTGCTTTGAGCGGTGTGATTTTGCGGTCTTCTTCACTCCAACGATAAAGTGTATTAATGATGTCATCAACCGAATTCAACTTTTTGTTTTCCAGACTTGCTGCCAGCTCCACAGTTTGTTTGAAGGCCTTTTGCACTTCATCTATGTTCACCATTTCCCTCAATTCCCCAATGTGTTCACGGAAATAAGGAAAGAGGGTATCGTAAACGAACTTCACCGAAGTAGTTGTTCCTTCGATGTCCGTTAGTATATAGTGTACGCCTTTGAATTTCATGGCGTAAAATTAGGGGTTTTGAATTTAGGAATTGGAAATTATAGGTCCCGATTTTTATCGAGTATTACAATGACGCAGAAGAATAAAAACGGTTCAATCGGAGAATTGAACTTTTGATTAATTTTAGACGAGATTTCAAGCATATGCGCCATTTATATTTGTTGTTACTCGGTTATAGTGTTTGTGCAGGTATATTCGCACAAACGATAGATGGAGAACCAAAGTTGACAAAAACACAAATTGGATTTCATTTAAATGTAGACGTACCTTTTGGGTCTGTAATGCCGGAAATGCAAACAACAGGAATGTGGGGATTTTCACTTGCTCATAGTCCGATGATGGGTTCTCCCTTTTTCATTGAGTTCAAGGCACTTTTTGGGAACTACGGCAACAGGACAATCAAAGATACCTACTACTTAAAAAACAATTGGTGGTATCCGGCAGAATCGTTCTATAAAAGTGGACAACAAAAATATTTGCTGGGCTCCAAGATCATGATTGGAAAAGAATATCGCTCATTTCGTGGATTTGCAACACCTCAAATCGGCATACTTCGGATGAGATCGAAAACACTGGTTAAATACTGGGATGGTTCGACCAACTGGGGCGACAACAACACAAATGATGATGGATCTAAACAAGTATCCAAAACTCCGGTGAAACAATCTTCTTTTGTTTATGGAGGCGAAGTTGGTTTCGAGCTTGGACTTCAAACACTTTTCAAAAAAGAAACGAACGATAACTTTAAACTTCAACTTTCCGCATCCTTTTTAAGGGGATTCAAGGAGTATCAATATGCCAACGTTGACAATATGGTTGGTTCGGAACATTTTGGCGATGAGGGAGTTGATTTCAGTAAATATGTCCTCATGTCACATCCCAATGCCGAGGAAATTCGATATGTTGAACTTTTCAAAACTCCATTACAGTTCTGGGGAATCAATTTAGGATTTACGATTAATTTCTAGTTACTCTTTCACCTTAAAATCAACAAATTTATTTTCTAATCCTGATCCGGTGTAATGCGGTACCCAGCCACTCATGTCAATGAAAATGCGAATTGCTTTCACAAAAGGATTTGTTTCACCGGCATCAAACCAATGCTTGGTACCGGCTGGCACTGAAATTAGATCACCTTTTTCGCAGAGCAAGTTAAATACAGGTTCGTTCTCCAAGTGAAACCAAAACAAGCCTTGACCATCTACGAAGAAACGGATCTCATCTTCAGAATGGGTGTGTTCCGCCAGAAATTTGGCGCGTATTGCTTCGTAATTTTCAGTGAGTTTATTGATCGAGATAACGTCTGCGGTCAAATAACCTCCTTGCTCCATGAATGGTTTAAGATCTTTTGAATACGCTTCAAGTATCTCCTCCTGACTTGCACTATCGTCAAAAGTCTCGTCACAAGTCCACTGATCAAAAAAAACGCCACGGGCCTGAAAGAAGTTGCGAATCTCTTGTGGATCTCTAATTTCAATTTGTTTTTCCGGGATGGATAGGATAGCCATATTTTAATATGAATTATTGAATGAAAGAATTTAGGAATTATAGAATGCAGGCATTGAAAAATTTGAGGTTAGGATTTCAGGTTACTTTTGAGCATCCATTCACATTGGCAGAGGTATTCGAGTGTTTCAAGGTGTCGCTTGGCTTCAAACACATTTTTTCCCCAAGCGTAGGTGCCATGTTTGCGCATTATGAAAGCCGGTTGATTCATGCGTTGTTTTGCACTTCGAAGTACTTCACTGAACGCATTCATATCTTGTGTGTTATCGAATACAGGAATGACAACAGTCGATTCGTGGGTAGAAATACCATCAAAGCCTTTCTGTACTTCATAGCCTTCAAAAGTGACACTTTCCTTAAGAAAAGCCGAAATTAAAACAGGATAAACGGAGTGACTGTGCAAAATAACTCGGGTTTCAGGAAACAACTCATACAAAACACAATGAATCAAAGTTTCAGCGGAAGGTCGAATACCTTCGTACTCCCCGATTGCTCTTCCTTCTTGATCAACAGTCATAAAATCATCTGCATGGAATTGAGATTTATCAATCCCTGATCGTGAAACCCAGATTAGATCATTCTCATCCTTGAATGAATAATTGGTAGATGTAGCCGGCGACCAACCTTTTGAATTGTATTGTCGGATCGTCTGTGCGATCTCTTCTTTAAGTTGTTGTGTTGACATGGGACAAAGATAATTGACCAGGGACAATAGACAATGCACAAATACATTTTGCCGATTTGAATACCGTTACTTGGCTCTAACAGTTCAAGCATGAATGTGCTTACACCATTTCAAATCCTTCCATTTAGATCCAAAAAGCATAACTTTCCAACGCAAAAAAGCGCGTCTCCCTGTAGTGAGACGCGCCTTACAACACTAAAACAAATCGTTAGATTCGTTGTTGGGGAGCTTATTTATTCAACTCTTCTTTTACAAGAGCTGAAATCATTTTTCCATCTGCTTTACCGGCTAATTTACCGCTAAGTACACCCATTACTTTACCCATGTCCTGTGGTCCTGAGGCACCCAACTGAGCAATTGCGGATTGAACTTCAACGCGCACTTCCTCCTCAGAGAGCATTTGTGGTAAATAAGCTTCGATCACCTTAGCCTGGAAAAGTTCTTCTTCGGCAAGATCTTCACGACCTTGTTTGATGTACAATTCATAAGTCTCCATGCGTTGCTTGTGCAACTTCATGCAGATTTTCATCGCCACTTCATCACTTACTTCTCCTCCTGCACCGGAAGTTGCTTCCAGTAAAAGCTTCGACTTAATGTCGCGCAAAGCAGCCAGTTTTTCCTTTTCTTTTGCCAACATCGCTGATTTGATGTCGGCATTGATCTTCTCGGTAAAGCTCATTTTCTTGATCTTGGGATATTAAGACTTTAGGATTTTAAGACTTCAACTCAAGGAAACTAACCTAAAATCTTAAAATCCTACTATCTTATTGTCTTTGTGTCTAATTAGTCAACGTTATCGTGTAAAAAGTTATTATTGCGCAATACGCCACGGTCTTCCTCTTCAGACAAACCGAAACGGCTGATATTATCATCTGAGCTGGATTTCGTCGTGTTCAAATTCACATTTCTACGCACAAATGCCGGCTCATTCTCAAACTCAGAAATACCATCTGCTTTTCTTAAACGCGATGTAAATTCTTGAATTTTTGACATGCGCTCCTGATTACGACGCTGTTGCTCCTCAGGTGAAAGAACCTGCTTTGCTTTCGCATCCAAGCTATAATCATTCATGTCGTCTTCTAACATGAAACGCTTTACTTCTTCTTTCTCTGCCTGTGGTGTGTCGATCTGACTCACCGGTGTTGACGTTTGAGCTGATGGGTTAGCAACTTCCCAATCAAAACTTAACTCATTTGAAGAAGTTGATGGTGTGACTTGAGTCCCAACCTCCTCTGCTTTCATTTCAGTTTTGATGAAAGGCTCATCCATTGGTTTCTCGATCTCTGTCGCACCAACAAATGTATTCGTTTCAGTAGGTGTTGTCAATGGCGCCTTGATCTCGTTCTTTGGCTCATCTTCCAATGTGCGTACCTTACGTTCCGGTGCACGCTCAAGACCAGTGATCGGACTTGACGCGAAACCCGTTGCTACCAATGTAACGCTCAATTTATCTCCTAATGTTGGATCGTAACCATGACCCCAGATCACATCTGCAGTAGATCCTGCTTCGTCCTGGATGTAGTCAGTAATCGTTGTGATCTCATCCATCAATACTTCTTTATCACCGTATGTGATGTTCAACAATACGTATGTTGCTCCACTTATATCGTTATCGTTCAACAATGGTGAAGTCAAGGCTTCCTGAACTGCTTTCAATGCACGCTCTTCGCCTTCAGCAGAAGCACTACCCATGATCGCTACTCCGCTGTTACGCATAACTGTATTTACATCGTTGAAATCGACATTGATTGCACCAGTAACCGAAATCACCTCCGCAATTCCTTTCGCCGCAGTTGACAACACGTTGTCAGCCATTGCAAAAGCATTACCGATCGAAAGATTTCCAGAGATCTCACGCAAACGCTCATTGTTAATTACCAAAAGTGTATCTACGCTCTCACGCAATTTTTCCAATCCTTCTTCGGCTTGCATGCGACGCTTACGACCTTCGAATCCAAAAGGTACTGTTACGATACCCACTGTCAAAATTCCCAATTCACGAGCAACCTGAGCAATAACCGGAGCAGCACCTGTACCGGTACCACCTCCCATTCCGGCTGTTACGAAAACCATCTTCGTTCCACTACTCAATACATCACGAATCTCGTTGATATTCTCGATCGCTGCATTCATTCCAATTTCAGGAATAGCTCCGGCTCCGCGTCCTTCAGTCAAGGATGGACCCAACTGGATCTTATATGGTACAGGAGAAATATCCAGCGCCTGACGGTCTGTATTACAAACGATGAAATCCACACCTACGATCCCCAAACCGTACATGTGGTTAACAGCGTTACTTCCTCCACCTCCTACACCGATCACCTTGATGATCGAATTTGTGTCTTTTGGCAAATCGAATTCCATACTATTTGTTTTAGTTGTTGTTATTGTTGTGTTGTTTAATCTTCGTCGCTGAAAAGTTGTTGACTCTTCTCAAGCAATTTGTCAAAGAAAGAACCTTTATTCTTTGTGGAATGACTCTTCACTGAACCTGAGCTAGCTGCCTCCTCTTTCTTCACACCTTTGCGCTCCAATGATTCAAAACCTTTCAATACCAATCCAATACCGGTTGCGTACATTGGACTTGTCAGGTTCTCAATATGATTTGTGTTTGCCAGGTGCTCATTCGGATAACCGATACGTGTATCCATTCCGGTAATGTATTCGAACAGCTGTGTGATGTGCTTCAACTGTGCTCCACCACCGGTCACTACGATTCCACCGATCAGTTTCTTGCTATAACCTGAATTCAAAATTTCGTAATGTACCAGATCAATGATCTCTTCCATACGTGCCTGGATGATCGACGCCAAATTCTGAATTGTGATCTCTTTCGGATCGCGACCATTCAAATGAGGGATACAAACCACTTCATTTGTCTGACTTTCAGAAGCCAAAGCCGAACCGAATTTTGTTTTCAACAGTTCAGCATGACGCTTCATGATCGTACAACCTTCCTTAATGTCTTCTGTAATTACGTTTCCACCAAACGGTATAACAGCTGTGTGACGAATGATTCCTTCATGGAAAATCGCTACATCCGTTGTTCCACCACCGATATCCACCAACACTACACCTGCTTCTTTTTCCTCGTCTGAAAGAACGGCCTCAGCAGATGCAATCGGTTCAAGAATGATATCTTTCACTTCAAGTCCAGCTTTCTTTACACACTTGTTGATGTTCAAGACTGCTCCAACATGTCCGGTAATGATATGGAAATTGGCTTCCAAACGACGACCG
This sequence comes from Crocinitomicaceae bacterium, assembly GCA_036825545.1. Taxonomy (GTDB): domain Bacteria; phylum Bacteroidota; class Bacteroidia; order Flavobacteriales_D; family Crocinitomicaceae; genus M0103. Next base: position 35,376 of record DAISYB010000025.1, read on the forward strand.
GCCATTCCGATTGGGTCCTTGATCCCTTGCTCATTATCAACAATGTACTCCTGTGGAAGTACCGTAATGATTTCCTCACCCGGTTGCATCACTAATTTGTACATGTCTTCGATCAAGGCATCAATATCCTTCTGAGAAATTTCGTCATCGAACGCATTTCTCGTGTAGATTCCTCTGTGCTGTAAACTTTTGATATGCTGTCCGGCGATTCCTACGTTCACTACGCGAATAGTCAGTTCACCATCCACACGTGATTGCGCTTCTTGCACTGCTGCACTGATCGATTGTACCGTCTTTTCGATGTTGGCTACCATTCCACGCATAACACCGAGTGATTCACTTTTCCCCATGGAAAGAATCTCGATTTTACCGTGTTCATTTTTCTTCCCAACGAAACAAGCAATTTTCGTTGTACCAATATCAAGTCCTACTACAATCTGTGACATATCTCTTCTTACATTTCAACTTCTTCAACATAGCCATCCGCCCTTTTACAGACGATCTGGTTGCCATATTTCAGGCTAATCTCATCGTATTTGTTCCAACCTTCGTACGGAATAGCCTCCTCATAAAAGATGGCCAACTTTTCGAATTTCGATTTGACTTCGTCGTCAGTTTGGGCTGATCCAAATATGATCTTTTGTCCTCCCACCAGCGGAATCAGCACAAAATCACCATTCTTCTTCAGGTGAATCTGGCCAACAAGTGACTGCAGAAAGGGATCCTTGCAAACATAATTGGAAATCCGATACACATCATCCAATTTTCGAATACTTTTCAAGGAATCATTGTTAATAATTTCGCCTACATTTTCCTTGTTTAATCGGTCTGGAATATTCCCTGAAACGACCACTACACGGGCGGTATGAAGATCTGAGATCTGCATCTTGTACCCATCTTCATCCAGGTAATATGTTTCGTTATTCAAATTAAAGATCCGAGCGATCGGTTTTCGCATCACAATGTCAATCACCCAATTCTCTCCAATGCGCGTAAACACTTTCACTTCCTTCACTTCGGACATGCTTCGGATATGCTCTTCGATCTGTTGCACATCCAATTCAGAATGCTTTTGACCGGGTGCAAAAAATCCTTTGGAACGCAAACGCTCGTATAACTCTTCCTGCGTGATAAATGCATTTTCACCATCAACATGGATGACAATGTCAGGCTTTGACACAATTGCTTCTTGTTGCGCCTTTTCCACGAAATACAATACGACCAAAATGCCTATTGCAAACAAGCTCCATAGCACAGGTTTGATCCACTTCCTCATGATAATCTTGCTTTAAGTGGTTCAACTATTCGGTCTATATCTCCGGCTCCTATTGTCAGAATAACACCTGATTCTCTTTTAGCCAGCAAATCAATAACCTCTTGAGGATTGAGTAATTGTTTCTTGGATAGACTGATCTTTTCCAGAAGCGCATCACTGGTTACCCCTTCAATCGGCAACTCACGCGCAGGATAAATCGGCAACAAAATCAATTCATCCAGTTTGCTTAGTTCTTCTACAAAACCGTCAAAGAAATCACGTGTTCTGGAGAACAAATGTGGCTGAAAAATCCCGGTAATCTTTTTCTCAGGATACAACAAACGCACACTTGAAACAAGAGCACTTATCTCAGTGGGATGATGGGCGTAATCATCAATGTATATAAGCTCAGGTGTGCGTACTTTGTACTCGAAACGTCGCTTTACTCCTAAAAAGCTTTTCAATCCATTTCTAATCTCATCCTCAGTTAACCCAAGAAATTGACACAAGCCAATACAAGCCAGTGCATTCTCTGCATTATGAATCCCTGGAATACCCAATTCAATAGCTGACCAAAGTCCTTCTTCCGTTCGTACATCCATCGAAAATCGACCATCGGAAAACCGCAGGTTCAGTCCTTCAATATCTGCTGACTCACTATTTATCGCGTAGGACTTAACCTTACATTTCGACCTTAATTCTAATCCTTCTTTCTGAATCAGTATCCCTTCAGTATGAATCAATTCTGAGTACATGCGAAATCCTTCTCGGAAATAGTCAGCATCACCATAAATATCGAGGTGATCGGGATCATTTGATGTGACAATCGATGCAAATGGACTTAACTGTAAGAAAGAGCGATCAAACTCATCGGCTTCCACAACTGTATATTCACTTGTTGGATGCAGAACTAAATTGGATTCGAAATTGCTTGCTATCCCACCCAAAAATGCGTTACAACCCAGGTGCGATTCATTCAGAATATGCGCCAACATGGAACTAGTTGTTGTTTTTCCGTGCGTACCGGCAACACCCAAACCTTTCGATTGCCGGGTTATCAATCCTAGTACCTCAGATCGCTTTAAAACAACCGCATTTTGCGCTTTGAAATAATTCAATTCTCCATGATTTGCCGGTATGGCCGGCGTATAAATCACAAGTGTTGTTGACGTCTTAAATTCAGATGGAACAGCAGCGCCCAAATCATTGAAATGAATCGCAACACCTTCCTGAACTAACTGATCGGTTAAGGGAGATGGTGTTTTGTCGTATCCGGCCACCTTCCATCCTTGTGCCACAAAATAACGCGCAAGAGCAGACATGCCGATTCCGCCAACTCCGATGAAATAGGCGCGATCAAAATGCGACAATGCGATATCATTTAGACGACTCATTTCCTTGCGATCCGTTCAATTTCATCTACAATATGTTCAGTTGCATTTGGTTTCCCCAGATTCAGAATAGATTGGGAAAGTTCTTTGCACTTCTCTTCATTGTTCAATAAGTCAAGCGCGACAGTGAGCAATTTTTCACGCGCCTCAATATCTTTTACCAATACCGCAGCCCCTTTGTCCACTAAGGCCATTGCATTCCTCGTTTGATGATCTTCCGCTACATTCGGAGAAGGCACTAAAATGACCGGTTTCCCAACGAGACATAATTCTGATACAGAAATGGCTCCAGCTCGCGAAACAATCACATCTGCTAATGCATACGCCAGATCCATTCGATCGATAAACATAGTGCGCTTGATGTTATTTGCTTCTTTTCCATTCAATCGTGCTGAAAGATCATTATCGTATAATTTTCCACATTGCCACAAGACCTGAATATCACTTTTTGCCAGCTCTTCATACCCAAGCATCATGGACTCATTCAACGTTTTGGCACCTAAACTTCCACCAATGATCAACAGTGTTCGTTTTGCCGGATCAAGTCCATAATAGTCAAAGGCCTGCTGTCTTTTCCCTTCAATAGCTACCATATCCCGTCGAACAGGATTACCTGTCAAAACAATCTTATCTTTTGGAAAAAAGCGATCCAGTCCTTCATAAGCAGTACAGATTGCCGCTACATTTCTGGCCAGTAACTTATTGGTCTTGCCCGGGAAGGAATTCTGCTCCTGAATAAGTGCTGGCACACCTAGCAATGTTGCAGCTTTTAGTGTCGGTCCACTCGCATAACCACCGACACCAATCACCACCTGGGGTTGAAATGAACGAACAATAGAACGAGCCTTCAACATGCTTTTCAACAGCTTAAATGGAAGCATCAGATTAGAAAAAGTGAGCTTGCGTTGTAAACCAACGATGGTTAAGCCCTCGATCCTATAACCCGCAGCCGGAACACGATCCATTTCCATTTTTCCTTTCGCGCCAACAAACAAGATATCTGCATCGGGATTTCGGCGTTTGATTTCATCAGCTATCGCAATTGCAGGAAAGATATGTCCTCCTGTTCCCCCTCCGGATATGATGACTTTATTCAATTTCATGCTACAGCTAATTCGTTTTCTTCTTCTTTTTGATTTTCCTGTTTGTAAGCGATACTCTGTATGATACCGATTGAAACACACGTCATGATCAATGCTGATCCTCCCATCGCAAGAAGGGGCATGTTTTGGCCGGTTACAGGAAAGATCCCGGTACATACCATCATGTTCACAGATGCCTGAGTCAGAATCAGAATTCCAATTCCCAAACAAGCATATGTTTCGAACAGTTTATCTGAGCGCAAGCCAATGCGGATGATGCGAAACAGTAATACAAGATAGAGAAACATGAGTACAATTGCTGATATCAATCCAAATTCTTCAACAAAACTGGCATAATAGAAATCGGCATACGCCTCGGGTGTGTACTCCTTGACTTTTCCATCACCAACACCCTGCCCAATAATTCCTCCGTGAAAAATGCCAAGCTCAGCATTCAAAGCCTGAGCATTTGCCAAAACATTGGCTTCGTCATCCGCGATCCGGTTAAAAATTCGGTTTTCCCATGTTTCCAAGCGCGGCAATAAATTCAATGACGGGGCAGCCTTATGCAATCCAATCACCAATGCAACGGCAACTACTCCTCCAAGAAACGTCAACAACAATTTTGAAATAGGAACTTTGCCGATAAACAGTATGGTCATAGAGATCGCAAAGAGAATTGCAGCAGTTGAAAAGTTGTCTTTTAATATCAATCCACAAATAACAACAATAGGCCAGATCAGCGGAACATAGCCTTCTTTCCAATTGTTCAGCAATTCTTGCTTCTTTACTAGTGTTCTGGAAACATATAAGATGAGCGCCAACTTGGCAAAATCAGAGGACTGAAAGGTGAGTCCTACAAAAGGTATTCGGATCCAGCGACCGGCATCGTTCACCTTCGTTCCAAAAAAGAAGGTGAAGATCAGCAGTGCGATGGCAAGATAGAATCCAAATTTGGAGAGTTGAGCAATGTACTTTGAGTCTTTCCGATGAATCCAAAACATCAATCCAAACCCAATCAGTACATACACAAAATGCTTGAACAAATACTTGAAAGGCGTACCACCCTCAATCTTCACGAGGATAGGCACAAAGCTGTAGACGCTCACCAATGAAAAAGCAAGCATCAACAAGGTAATGATCCAAATCACCTTATCACCTTTCAAATATTGCAAGTATTCTTTCATTTTACCTGAACCAGTTTCACGTATTCTTCAAAAGTTGTTCGATCCTCTACTTGCTGCGGTCCTGAAGTCGTAAACAACAATACCTTTTTTGTTGTCTTAATCGCCTTTAGCATTTCCAAGGCATCTGTAACGTTCTGCGTACAAATATGATTGTCCACATCACACACCCACGCCCCCTTCATTGAAAATTCAGGTCGATCATAAATAACGACTGAATGCAAGTTAGAGCAAAGTGTTTGGTCCTCACTCAATGTTCGCAGTACATCCGATTCATTACCGATCCAAATCACTTCAAAGGGAAAAGAATGGATTGTATTGGCAATCATTCCGGGAAAAGGGTTGACCCAGGTAAAGACATCCATTCCCCAAAGTTTTCCTAAGGGACGAAGAGAACCGCTTTCTTGATTTTGCAACACCTGTTCACGGGCGCGCAGCAACTTCTCCTCCTGACTGGTGGTTAAGTTCTTTTCCATTTTTTACTTTATTAAAGTGCTCTTACCGCTTCTTTAAATTGATTTCCACGGTCTTCGTAGTTTTCGAAAAGGTCAAAGCTTGCACATGCCGGTGAAAGGAGTACAGTTTCATCTTTTTTCGCCAAACGGTATCCATAAGCTACAGCTTCCATTGCTGATCGCGCTTCGACAATGGTTTCAACTTGACCTGTGAACGTCTCCAACAATTTCTTGTTGTCCGTTCCCAAACAGATGATTGCTTTCACCTTGTCTTTTACCAATGCCATCAACTCAGAATAATCATTTCCCTTGTCGACACCACCAACGATCCAAACAGTTGGCTTTTCCATACTTTCCAGGGCAAACCAAGTGCTGTTCACATTGGTAGCTTTAGAGTCATTGATGAATTCGATTCCGTGAACTTTCGCCACAAATTCAAGGCGGTGCTCAACGTTTACGAAATCCTCAAGGCTTTCTCTTACTACTTCTTTTCGGATCTCCAGGATCCTCGCTGCGATACCTGACGCAAGCGAATTTTGGGCGTTGTGTTTGCCCTTCAGTGCTAAATCGTGGATTGACATAGTGAATTGTTCTTTTATGTTTATTGTTAGTTGTTGCTCGTTGATGTAGCCACCTTGATCCTGTTGTACAGTCAATGAAAAAGGCGCTTTTTTTGCCTTCACCGGTCTTTTCTCCAGTTCGGCTTGAATGATCGGATCATCGTAATTGTATATGAACCAATCGTTTTCAGTTTGATTTTGAAGGATACGGAACTTAGAATTGACATAGTTCTGCATGTTGTACTCATAGCGATCCAAATGATCGGGCGTTATATTGGTTAGAATTGCGATATCTGCACGAAAATCAAACATGTCATCCAATTGAAATGAACTCAATTCGATCACATACCAATCGTATTCATTTTCGGCCACTTGCTTGGCGAAACTTGTACCCACATTACCAGCTAAACCAACATTGATTCCGGCTTTGCGCAAAATGTGATGAGTCAACATTGTAGTTGTTGTTTTCCCGTTGCTTCCGGTGATACAAATGGTTTTGGCTGTTGAATAATAACCTCCGAATTCGATCTCTGAAATAACCTTGATTCCTTGCTCACGTAATTTCACAATCAGCGGGGCTTTATCCGGAATACCAGGCGATTTCACTACAAGATCCGCCTTAAGAATCCGTCCCTCGGTGTGCTGACCCTGTTCCCAATCTACCCCAAGCTCATTCAGTTCATTCTGATGAATCTCCTTGATTTTACCCCTATCCGAAACGAACACAGTCCACCCCTTACGCGCACCTAAAAAGGCCGCACCGACACCGCTTTCACCGGCACCCAGGATAACCAATAATTTGTTCGTTCCGTCCACGTTTATCTTAATTTCAAGGTTACAATTGTGATCACTGCCAATAGAATCCCAACAATCCAGAAGCGCGCTACGATCTTTGCTTCGTGTAAGCCAAGTTTTTGGTAATGATGGTGCAATGGAGCCATCTTAAAGATCCTTCGGCCCTCACCGAATTTCTTTTTTGTGTATTTGAAATAGCCCACTTGGAGCATCACGGATAAGTTTTCGATCAGGAATACACCACACAAAACAGGAATTAATAGTTCCTTACGAATTGAGATCGCAAACACGGCAATAATTCCCCCTAAAGCCAAACTTCCGGTATCGCCCATAAATACTTGTGCAGGATAAGCGTTGTACCAGAGGAATCCAATACACGCACCGACAAACGCTGCAATGAAGACAACCATCTCTTCAGCGAGAGGGATGTACATCACATCCAGATAATCGGCGAATTTGGCGTGAGAACTTACATAGGCAAGTACCGCCAATGCAATTCCAATAATTGCAGATGTTCCGGTAGCTAAGCCATCCAATCCATCTGTCATGTTCGCACCGTTCGAAACTGCAATTACGATAAAGATCACAATCGGGATGAAGAGTAACCAGCCGTAGGATTTATTTGAGTCTCCAATCAACCAGTTGTAATTGAACTCGTTTCCTTTAATGAAAGGAATCGTAGTTGTCATGTCATGGGTCTTGATCCACTTATAAGTTCCATTGTCATCTTTTACGTGCTGCTGCGTAACAAATTCCTCATCGGCTTGCAGTTGATAATCCGCTGAAACACGCTTATGCACAGTAACATCTTTGGAAAAATAAAGGATGCAACCTACAATCAAACCCACACCGATTTGTCCCACCACCTTCGATTTTCCGGCCAATCCATCTTTATTCTTCTTGAACACTTTAATGTAATCGTCCAAAAATCCAATCATCCCAAGCCAAACAGTAGCAAGAAGCATTGTAATTACATAAATGTTGTGCAGCTTCGCAAACAAAAGAGTTGGAATTAAGATGGCACCTAAAATGATCAGTCCACCCATGGTTGGTGTTCCTGATTTTTCAATTTGTCCGGCCAAACCAAGATCGCGAACTGTTTCACCAATTTGCTGACGGCGTAAAAGATTGATAATCCGTTTCCCAAAAAAGATGGATACGATCAACGACGTAATCAACGCCATTCCCGCTCTGAACGAGATATAGTGAAATACCCCAGCTCCAGGGAAATTGATCGAATCCAAATAATTAAATAAGTAGTACAACATTATTTCCCAAGTTTATTTAGTAGTTCAATTGTGATCTGTAGGTCATCAAAATCGTGGCGAACACCTTTGATCTCCTGGTATTTCTCATGTCCTTTGCCGGCAATCAACAAGATATCGCCAGTAATCGCCATTGAAACCGCTGTTTTTATCGCCATTGCACGATCCAGAATTGAAAGCGTTTTACCGAAGTACTCACCACCAACTCCTGTCATCATTTCGTCCAAAATTGTTTGTGGATCTTCACTTCTCGGATTGTCTGAAGTAAGGATGACTTTATCACTCAACGCACAAGCAATCGCTGCCATTTTTGGTCGCTTTTCTCGATCTCTGTCACCACCACATCCTACAACCGTAAACACAGTTTCGTTCTTTGTGCGAATGTTCGCAATAGTTTTAAGTACATTCTCCAAAGCATCAGGTGTATGCGCATAATCTACAATTACTGAAATCCCACCTGCACTTTTAAAATACTGAAAACGGCCATCCACGGCATCAAGCGCACTCAAAACCGTAAGTACCTCCTCCTTCTTCTCACCCAATAAAACAGCGGTGCCATATACTGCCAGCAAATTGTAAGCATTGAAATCACCAATGAGTTTAGTCCACATTTCCACTCCATCGAGATTCAGTACCAAACCGGAGAATTGATTTTCAATTACTTTGGCTTTGTAGTCAGCCGGACTTTTTAAGGCATAGCTGTACTTCTTTGCTTTTGTGTTTTGCAACATGACATTGCCATTTTTGTCATCTACATTGACATACGCAAATGCTGATGATTCTAAATGATCAAAAAAGGTCTTCTTTACTTTGATGTATTCCGCAAAAGTTTTGTGATAATCCAGGTGATCATGAGTTATGTTGGTAAACACTCCACCTTCAAAACTCAACCCTGTGATTCTGTGCTGGTGAATGGCGTGTGAACTCACTTCCATGAAACAATGCGAACATCCTTCCATAACCATTTCAGCCAGTAAGGCATTCAATGCAACTGGATCAGGCGTTGTATGTGTTGAAACAATTTCCCGATCTCCAATGCGATTCACAACTGTCGATAATAGTCCGCAGTGATATCCCAATTTGGTAAATAAGTTGAATAACAACGTGGTCGTAGTCGTTTTCCCGTTTGTTCCTGTAACGCCTACCAGTTTCAATTTTTTTGATGGCTCATCGTAAAAATTTGAAGCCATTATCGCAAGTGCTTCCTGAGAATTATTAACTACTATTAGCGTTACAGATTCCGGTACTGCGCGGTGTTCTTCTGCAATAATGATTGAGCAACCCGCATCGATAACTGATCCGATGTAATTGTGTCCATCGTTTGACGTACCTCTGATCGCAAAGAAGACAGTGTCTTCTTGTGCCTTACGTGAATCAAAATGCAAAGCATGGACTGGTACATCTGTTCTTCCATCTACAGATTGAATATGCACACCGTACAATATGTCTTTAAGCAGCTTTTTCATTATTCCAACGTCAATTCGATTACCACTCCTCGTGCAGCAGTTGCTCCCGGAGGAATAGATTGTTTCACTACTTTACCGTATCCGATCAAATAGGCCTGAACTCCCAATGATTCAATCAGATAAACCGCATCGCGCGCCGTTAAACCACGCAGATCCGGCACTTTGCTTTTTGACAGTTCCTTTTTATTCAATTCGAGTCTTTTCTCGCCACGTTTAACCGTAAGCCATTCGCCTTCTTCACCCAGTTGATAGGGTACCTGAAGTTTGCCAAGGACATTTTTTAAATCGTATTGAGTTCCATTATAGGCCGTTGGAATCTCTTTTTTCTTTGGTCTACCTTCGTTGATCGCTGTGTGATATTTCAATTTTGAAGCATAGACTTTATTCGCAATGGCTGTAAACACGGTTCCTGAAACCGTTGCACCATAAATATCCCGTGAAGGAGCCGAAACCACGACAATGCAAGAATAGATCGGCTCATCTGCTGGGAAATAACCTACGAACGACGCTTGGTAGCGCTCCTCGCCTTTATTTCCGTAGCGTAAATCTTCATTTAGGATTCGTGCTGTACCCGTTTTTCCTGCAATCGCAAACTGTGAAGAAGTAAGTTTCGCTCCGGTACCTCCATTCTTCATTACTCCCTCCAAACATTCCTTCAAGATCCCCAAAGTTCGATCTGAACAAATCTTGCTTTTCAAAACGATCGGTTGGAAAACTTTCACTGTTTCCGGTCCGCGACGAATTTCCTGTACGAATTGAGGACGAAGCAATGTGCCATTATTGGCTACTGCATTGTAAAATGCCAAGGTCTGCAATGGTGTTTGTTGCACTTCATAACCAATAGCCATCCACGGAAGCGAGATCTTTGACCAGCTTTTGTGTCCCGGACGATAAACGGTAGGAATGGGTTCACCTGCTATATCGACTCCTAATGGCTCTGTTAAACCAAACTGCTCAAGACGAGAGATGAATGCTTGAGGATCATTTCTGTATGCGCGATGAATAACCTGAGCAATCACGTTAGATGATTTCTCAAAAGCCCTTTTAATCGTTATCTTTCCGTAACCACCTTTTAAGGCATCGTGTAAGGTTGAACCATGAAAGGTATATTCACCGTATGCATTAACTGTATCATTAATATTGATGCGTTCATCCTCCAGTGCGGCCATCAGAGACGCCAACTTAAAAGTAGACCCGGGAACTTCTTTTGTTCCGACAGCATGATTATACAATTCATAGTATTCACCATCCTTTGCCATCGTAAGATTCACTATGGCTTTTACAAAACCGGTCTTCACGTCCATCACGATCACACAACCATTTTTTGCGCCCTGATTACGTAATTGTCGCTCCAATTCGGAATGGGCTACTTCCTGAATTTCTTTATCGATTGATGTCACGACGTCCGCCCCTTCGATTGCTTCCTTTACAATTTGCCCCGTTTTCTTCCAGCCGGTAGTGAATTTTTGTTCAACCTCTTCACCCGGTTCGCCGGAAAGGTATTCGTGAAAAGCTCCTTCGATACCAACTCTCAATTCCACTCCGCCCTCATTCTTGTAATATCCAAGTGTGCGTTTCATCAATTCAGAGTGTGGGCGTTTGCGGAGAATTGTTTCATCGGAATCAATGATTCCACCTTTAAGTCGTCCCAATTTAAAGATGGGCAACTCACGTAGTCGTTTGCGCTCATCGTTTGTCACCTTCTTTCGGATCATCACATAGCGACTGCCTCTGTTTCTTGCTGTTCGGATGTACGTTTCCCATTCACGAGCCGATCGTTCAGGATAAAATCGCGTCAATCCTTTGCATAATTCACCTAAATCGGTGTCAAATGTCTTTTGATCCACAACAGTTGGATCCATATGAATATCATAGAATGAAACGGAAGTAACCAGTGGCGTATAATTCACATCGAGAATCTCACCACGACGAGGAATCTTTTTCACCGTTCGAACCGGCATTTTTTCCTCCGTTGAAGCAAAAACATTTGAGCGGCCTTCCAACTGAATTGAAACCGTTTTGAAAAGCACGAGCAACATGATCACCACGAAACCGAAGTAAACAACATAAGCTCTGAGGTATATGTGCTTTTTCTCACTCATCTTTTTTCTCTTTCAATCGAATGACTTTTGTTTCGTTTGTTGTTTCCTTTAATCCTTTAGGTTCTAATTTCTCTACTAATCTGTAGCGGCGTGTTTCTTCCTCCAATCGTGCTTTTGCCTCCACATAATCAGCTGTTATTTCATCCAGTTCTTTTTGTGTTTTATTGATGTCTTGTGAAAGCTCCTTTCCGTAATAGCCCTTTCCCACCAAGACCAGTAAGAGGAAAATGATAAAAAAGATAAATGAGAGGTTATTGAGTACAAACTCACGTGTCAGGAAATCGCCATTCAGAATTTGTGTTAAGGCACTTGGACCTTTTTTCCGTTTTGGCTTTTTCATCCTAGGCTCTTCCTTTGGTTTTAGCGCCTCCAGCTTCTCTTTATCTATGTATTCATTTCCACTCATCTCTTTTCCGCAATTCTGAGTTTGGCACTTCGGGCACGTGAATTCATTTCGACCTCTTCGTCACTTGGAACAATCGGGTGGCGAACGATTTCATCAAAAGGTTTCAAAATATTTCCAAAAAAATCTTTCGTAATCTCTCCGTCAATCGAACCTCTTTTCATGAAGTTTTTCACCAATCGATCCTCTAACGAATGATAAGACATCACCACAAGTCGTCCACCGGGCCTCAATACTTCCGCTGATTGCACAAGAAATTTCTCCAGTACATCCAATTCATTGTTGACTTCGATTCTCAGGGCTTGAAATACTTGAGCGAAAAACTTATGCTCCTTATGACGAGGCGCACAATAGCGAAGCACATCCATTAAGTCCTGTGTCGTTTTGATCTTTCGCTCGGAACGTTTGCTAACGATTTCTCCTGCAACTTTTCGTGCATTGGTCAACTCACCAAAATTTCGAAATAGCGCAATTAGCTGATGTTCCTCGTAGCTGTTCACCACTTTTGCAGCAGTCAGATCACCAGATTGATTCATGCGCATATCCAGCGGGGCATTTGCCCGAATTGTAAAACCACGGTCGGCCTCGTCAAATTGGTGTGAAGAAACACCGAGATCAGCCAAGATACCATCGACTTGTTTAATCCCCAGCATTTTAAGGTGATTTGAAATAAATGCGAAATTGCTTGGGATGAAATGGAAATTAGGCGCTTCCCATGCGTTTTTAATCGCATCCGGATCCTGATCAAAAACAATCAATCGTCCTTTGGAAGATAATTTTTCGAAGATCGACTTGGAGTGTCCTCCACCACCAAAAGTTACATCAACATACGTCCCATCCGGATTGATCTTCAATCCATCGAGACATTCACTCAACATAACTGGTATATGGTAATTTGTATTATTCTCCATCCTCAAGGTCACCCATTACTTCATCCGCTAAATCAGCGAAATCTGTCATGTTGCCCTCGATCATTTCGAAGTATTTCTGCTTGTCCCAGATCTCGATTCGGTCGTTGTATGCAATCAGCATAACATCCGAATTCAAACCTACACGTTCCATATGAGTAGTTGGAATCAGGATTCGACCGGCATTATCGAGTGATACGATCTTTGCTCCTTGGTGAAACAAGCGGTAGAACATTCGGTTCTTTGGCTTGAATAGGTTCATTTTAGACAACTTCTCACTGATCTTTTCCCATTCAGTCATCGGGTACAGTGTAAGACAATCTTCAAAACCTTTATTGAGCATAAAATCGCGCTGTGACGCAGGAGGAAGCTGCTTCCGAAGTCCGGAAGGAAAAAGAAAACGCCCTTTCGCGTCCATCTTTACTTCAAATTCTCCTACTAGGCCTGCCATGACGATTAATAATGGGTAAAATTAGAGGATTTCTACCACTTTTTACCACCTGATTCCATTTTGTTAATAAATTCTAACGG
>DAISYB010000026.1:0-48338 GCA_036825545.1 Crocinitomicaceae bacterium
TTTATTCATCTATTTTAAATTTTAAAACAGTCAAGCTATTTCAGGGAATGACATTAGGAATTAGGAATTATGATTGGATTCACTACCGACTATTCCATTAACGATTCCATGAACTAAAAGGCAAATCATTCGACTATAATCGTTGAGAAGAATAATACTGATCTCGATACATCTCAACAACGACAGCCGAGTGATCAACCAAAAGGCTGATTGTATCGAGGCAGGATGTGTTGAGACTCTCGATCAGCAGATTCAACGCGTTGCGCACTCAAAGATCTCCTCACATTCTTCATAGATCATTTCGTTGAGAATCAATTGTGACGCCAACACTAATTGTGTGTAATTCTGAGAATTGTTCCCAAAACCGGCAGCGCTTGTGAGCCACATCTGTTTGATCAAGTCCTGATTTCCCTCGGTTGCACCGATTTTCTTGACAACAGCATTAACATTCATGGCTCCGGCATGATAAACGTGCATAACAAATAGACGGAACCACAAGTCGCTTTCTTTGAATTCGATATTGTTGGCATTCAGGATCTTTTTCGCTTCGGGAATACATACGCGTTGAAGTAAGCGTGCTGAACCATAGGCACAGCGATCGAAATCTTTGCGCTCATCGACTTTGCTATTCACAGTTAAACCTTGCGCTCGAGCCACTTCAGGCATCAACTGAAACGCGCCATAAGCACCTGCATTTGATTTTTTCAATTGCCCCGGACTCTCAATCAGCAAGATCGCTTGTGCATACCAAGGATCAACACCATATTTTTCGAACAATTCTACGCCTTTCGGTAATTGATGGTACACATCGTTGAAACGATAAAACTCATTCTTTCCAGTTGTCACGAAGATCTTCTCATCACTTGGAAGTCCGTGTAATCGACGAAGACTATCTTTAAAAAGTCCTTTTTGTACTTCGGATTGTTTCGACCAGTCTACCATTGACATTTTGGTCAGAATTTGACGAGTGGAGGAAACATTGATGAGGCAAGAATCGGGTGAAAGACGCATGATTTGTTTCCAAAATTGCGGCTGTGCCAATTGATCCCATCGATCACTATACAATTGTGCAACATCCATGATCACACTGATATCATTATGTTTGTGTACTTCAATTTTTTCTTCGTCCCAAGAATTGAAGGGTTGAGCATGGGTGTCAGACACTAAAAACAATGCTGCAGAGAAAAGCGAAAGATGGAAAATTCGTTTAAGCATGGAGAGTAGATAATACAGTTCGAACTAAATTTACAAAGAAAAACGAACATAACGAAGTCCGTTACATATTTTTAAGACGTTCGACCCGTAACAAATACTTAATTTTGATGCATGCAGTTTGTTCGCAGAATTCTCTCTTTTCCCTTGATACTTCTTGTAAGATTTTACCAGTGGTTCATTTCTCCGATACTTCCGGCTAGTTGTCGCTATACACCAACATGTTCAGCTTACATGATTGAAGCAATACAAGTTTGGGGTCCGATAAAAGGAACATACCTGGGAGTAAAACGCATTTCACGTTGTAATCCATGGGGAGGATGCGGTCATGATCCCGTGCCTGCAAGAAATAAAGATCCTAAAAATTAAGCTCTGCTTTCGCGAATTTCTTTGATTGTATAGAAAAACACCAATCCGTAGCCAATTGCCAGCATCAAATGGAATGGTACCATTCCTAAATCACCATAGACAGCTCGGTTGATCGCTGTGAAACCAAAGACAACCATTAAAATGCCTTCACCGATATTTATTATGTTCAGGCTTTTTTTGTCGTATTTATTTCCTTTGAACTCTCCTTTTTTAGCCACGTTGAATTTAGGTGTTCGCACAAACGAACTCTTTATTCCAAGATAACCTTCTATGACAGCAACTGTATTTGATAAGGATAGACCCATTGAAACGATCAAGAACTGGAAGAATCGCCCAATAAATCTGACGAAAGATTTAATGCCGTCCGGTTTTTTGTCTCGGTAAGAATTCCAGTAATAGAACATAAGGAATATGGTACTAAGAATAAAGATGGCCATAAACTGTAGGATCAAATTCAGATCAGAGAAACTGTCTTTGACATGCAAAATCGGCAAACTTAAAAGTGATAAAGTCAGAATGAAAACGAAAACGGATGAATTAAACAAATGTGACAATCCATGAATACGGTCGCTCAAACGAACATTTTTTGCCGTAAGAAGTCGCTTCCACATCTTAATGAAACATTCTGCTCCTCCTTTCATCCAACGGTGTTGTTGACTCTTAAGGGCGGACATCGTAATCGGTAACTCAGCGGGAGCAATTACTTCCTCTAGGTACTTGAATTTCCATCCTTTCATTTGAGCGCGGTAACTCAAATCCAGATCTTCAGTCAAAGTGTCGTGTTCCCAGCCACCAGCTTCTTCAATGCATTGCTTTCTCCACACACCACCAGTTCCATTGAAATTGATAAAGTGTCCGGCTGAATTTCTACCGCCTTGCTCAATGGCAAAGTGGCCATTTAAACCGAATGCTTGAAGTTCCGTAAGCAATGAATAATCTTTATTGATGTGTCCCCATCGTGTTTGTACAACTCCAATGCTTGGGTCAGCAAAATAAGGCATTGTTTTTTGAAGGAAATCGGAATCTGGAACAAAATCAGCATCAAAGATCGCAATGAAATCGCCTTGCACCTGATCCATGGCAGCATCCAAGGCTCCCGCTTTATATCCTGTACGATCTACGCGGTGAATATGTTGAATATTGATTCCTCTAGCTGCAACTTCTGCTACTTTTTTCGCAATAACATCCTTTGTTTCATCCGTTGAATCATCCAAGACCTGAATCTGCATTTTGTCTCTTGGATAATCGAAAGCTGCACAAGTTTCTATTATACGATCGGCTACGTATAACTCATTGAACATAGGCAACTGAACAGTCACAAATGGAGCTGTTGCCGGATCGAATACTGCTTGAACTTTTTTCTTCTTTTTGTTTCTCACATAAGCCACAGCTAGTGAAAGTTGCAACACACTATAGAAAAAGATCAACAAAAGACAAATTCCATATATAGCAAGTAATATTTTGCCGGTTAAATGAGACCAATAATGCTCTTGATCACCTCTGTCGCCCCAATTGAACATCCAGCTTACTTTCAATGCCGCAGTGAAGGGCTCATCCATGTTGAATGTATAATGCTCGGCGTGTCTTTCTTCTAGAAGTTCAAATTCAAAGGTTTGTTTAACGTAATCTTTGTCAGAAATAATCAATTCAGTCTTACCAAAAGGGACATTCTTGAATTCAAAAACACCATCACTATTTGTTTCAACTGTTTGACTAACACCCGTTGCTACGTTACGCACCGTAACCTCCAATTTACTGATGTCGCGATTTGTTTTCTGGTCGACAAATTTTCCGGTTACAAGTTTTGTTTGACCGATTGAATTGAAAACAGAAAGTGCTGCAAAAGTTAACAGCAAAATAATACGATACATAGGCGTTATAGCATTAGGCGTGAACTCATTTCACGCGACGCAAAATTAAAGAAAATCAGAAACCTTGACACTAGAAGGATGAAAATATACCATGCGTTCGAAATTACTTCCAAACACCCATTTTCGAGAATTTATCAATTCGCTCGTTAATCCGTTTGTTCGCATCTACTTTTTCAAGTTCATCTATCGTTTTCTTGAGGTATTTTTTGACACTGATAAACGTCGCTTCATGATTGCGGTGTGCGCCATTGATAGGCTCTTTGATCACATCATCCACTAAGCCATTCTTCTTCATATCTGAAGAAGTCAACTTCAAAGCATCGGCTGCTCTTTCCTTGAAATCCCATGAACGCCATAAAATAGACGAACAAGATTCGGGTGAGATCACAGAATACCATGTGTTTTCTAACATGACTACACGATCTCCAACACCAATTCCTAAGGCACCACCAGAAGCGCCTTCGCCAATGATTACGCATATAACAGGTACTTTCAATCGCATCATTTCATAAATGTTTCGTGCGATTGCTTCACCTTGTCCACGTTCTTCAGCTTCAAGCCCTGGAAATGCACCCGGTGTGTCAATAAATGTTACAATTGGTTTATTGAATTTCTCGGCTAATTTCATTAAGCGAAGTGCTTTTCTGTATCCCTCAGGATTTGGCATTCCGAAATTTCGGTACTGACGCATTTTTGTGTTTATACCTTTTTGTTGGCCGATGAACATTACGGTTTTACCATCCAGTAAACCAAATCCACCAACCATAGCCTTGTCATCCTTTACACTGCGGTCTCCATGCAATTCCTGAAATTGTCCACCGGTAATAGCATTAATATAGGCAAGTGTATACGGTCTATCCGGGTGACGAGAAAGCTGAACACGTTGCCAAGGAGTGAGGTTCGAAAAAATTTCTTTGGTTTTATCCAGTAACTTGCTTTCCAATTCCTGGATTTTATCGGTCATATCCACTTCTGTACTCGCGCCGATCTCTTTTGTTTGTTCGATCTGCTCTTCCAGTGATTTAATCGGTTCTTCGAAATCTAGATAAACTGCCATAGTTTGATTGTTTGGAGGGCAAAGTTAAGGAAAAACACAATATACACCTGCACTTGTTCTTGTTCTTAAATTTCTTGATGACTATGAATAGGTATGAACAATACATATGGTTTTCTGTTAATTTTACGGCATGATCCTTTTTCCTCCGGCTAAAATTAATCTGGGACTTCGCGTTTTGTACAAGAGGACAGATGATTATCACGAGATCGATTCGTGCATGCTGCCAATTCCTTTTTACGATGTGTTAGAGCTTTTGCCTTCAAAGGAATTCACTTTCCGACAAACTGGATTGAAAGTAGACGGAGACCCGGAACACAATTTATGTGTAAAAGCATTTCGTTTGATGCAATCCAACTATGATGTCCCGCCGGTTTATATGCATTTAAGAAAAGAGATTCCCATGGGAGCTGGATTGGGAGGTGGCTCTTCAGATGCTGCTTACGTTCTAAGGGGATTAAGAGATTTGTTTTTGCCTGAACTAGATAGCCGCGAATTGGAAGGTTTGGCTGCTCAATTGGGTAGTGATTGCCCTTTGTTTGTTTCAGATGGGCCAAAATTGGCGGCAGGGAGAGGTGAGAAGCTTTATCCAGTTGCTGTGAATTTGGCTGAGTACTACCTCAAACTTATTAATCCAGGAATACACATTGGTACCGCTGAAGCCTATCAAGGAATTATTTTTCCTACTGATCCTACACCTGTGAAAGACGTGATCGTTTCTCCAGTTGTTGAATGGAAAGATAAGCTAATCAATGATTTTGAATACACAGCGTTCAATCGCTACCCCGAATTAGCAGGGATTAAAGACAAATTGTACAAGGAAGGAGCTATCTACGCTGCAATGACGGGAAGTGGATCTACACTTTTCGGGATATACTCAAATCAACCTTCATTAACATTTGACTCAGATTCTTACTTAGAAAAAATAATGCGTCTTTAGGCTTTTACAATACGCTTCGTGATTGATTTACCAGTAATGTCGGTAATAATCACAAAGTATATTCCATCTGGAAAGTTACTCAACTGAATAGCCGTTTCTTTCTCAAACTTCTCATAATGCACTTGTTGACCAATTGGACTCATCAATTGAAGTTGAATTTCTCCATTAAGTCCACTGCGAATGTACACGACGTCGCTTGTTGGGTTCGGGTACACAACCAAGTCCATAATTTGATTGGGCTTTTCGACACTTACATTGCTTTCAGGGTTCACTTCAAAATGAAACAATCCACCTAAATCTTGACCTACAAACATATTTAGAAGTCCGTCATCATCAATGTCTCCTATGAAAAAGCTACTATAAGCTTGGACGTTGATTCCCAAGTAGGCTGATGAAACCAGTTGAAATGAACTTCCGGTTTCCAGATTTCCATCAATGGAATTGTAATAGCCTAAAGTTCCTTTCATGCCACCCAGAAAAAGGTGTATTTCATCATTAAGTTTGAAGAAGTGTGGGGTTGCGTATCCATCTGGAGAATCAGTGGCGTTGTCTACATTTCCAAGCATGCTGTTTTTGAGCTGAAAAGAAGGAACAAGGGCTGTTCCGATATTCTCGTAATAGATCAATTCACCGGTCTTTTTACCTACAATAAGGTCTAATAATCCATCTTCATTGAGATCAAACAATTGTGGTGAAGCGTACTGACCGGCAGTAATTATCGATCCTAGATTATCCGTGTAATTCGTTACAGGTGCTGCAAAACTAATTGACGGGAAGTTACTCGTATTTCTGTAATATACCAGTGTACCGTCTTCACGTCCAATGATCATGTCTTTTTTACCGTCGCCATCTACATCCCCAAAGGTTGGAACCATGCGGAAACCATACGCTTGTTGGTTCAAATTAAGAAAGTTATTGTCGATTAGGGTGAATTCTGGTTCCGTTGCTGTACCCGTGTTTTTATAGTAAGCAATTGTCCCTTCTTTTTGTAAACCTGTTTTGTGTCGAAAGAAATTCGATACAAATAGATCTGTTCGTCCATCGTTGTCAATGTCGACTAAAACTGGAATGGAAGCTGTGCCATGGTCGATCATTTCTCGCTGAAGAAATGCATTGGTTTGATAAATGAAATTAGGTAATTCATTCGTTCCGGTATTTTTATAATACCAAATACTCTTTTCATTTTCGCTGACGTTGCGACCATTGGTTCCCACAATTATGTCCTTTTTACCGTCAAAATCTACGTCGACATGGAAGGCTGCTGGAAACAATTCAAGATTGACGGGAACTGAATTACTGGGAAAAAGGGGATCGACACTAATCATAGGTGAGTTCGTGTTAACAGCAGCTCCGCCATTGATTAACAGATTCAGGTTATTGAATGCAACATCTCCTAAAATGAGGTCCATAACACCGGAATTATTGATGTCTAAAGCTAAAACAGTAGAACCGGAGTGTTTTGCGGTTTGTTCGGTCAATTTTGATTTATCGAATTCATCATCCTGAGTAGGCGATTCAGCATTTGGAATATTACCGGTCGAACAAGGCGGCGTATTGTCGTTCAAAAAAATAAGATTGGTGTTTACATCTTCACGAAATCCTCCCCAGCATTCATTCATCAATACAAAATCATCCATTGATTCTGCATGACCATGGTTTTCCATACTCATGTTCTTGTAGTACTGCAGATGCTGTCCGCCAATGTGAAACGTTAAAATATCCAAATCACCATCTCCATCCACATCAACGATTGCAGGAATATCAGCGCTACTGACATATAGATTCAATTGAGTGCCCCAATTGTCTGCATAGATTACCGGTGCAATCAATTCCCATTGTAAGCCATTGATAGCATCGCCAACGTTTTTGTACACCTGAATTCCACCAATTCCGTAACAGAAAAGATCATTTTTACCATCTCCGTTGTAATCAATAGTTGTAGCACGATAGCGAATCTCAGATGGGAATAATAAATGACCGTTATAGAGTAGTTTGTAGAATTTTACACCGTCTTCTTCTTCCTGAATGAATACACGTATGTTATCACTTGATCTGTCAAACACAAACAAATCCATGTCCCCATCAAAGTCAACATCAATATCAGAGAACTGAGCATAACTCAATCCGCCCGCCCAAGGCATTTCCAAATAATTGCCATCCACTCTGACTGGAATTGAGTCAGAATATTCAAAACTAAGTTGTGCATTGGATTGCAAAACAAAGGCTGAAAATAAGATGAATAGCCATTTTTTCATAAGAGAAATATTGTACCACTAAGTTACGAAATGTTTTGCGAATAGGTTGGGGAAATTGTATGATCTTGATGGAGGTACTATTGTTAATCTAAGTTAAATGAATCAGATAGTATAAAATGAGAATGACATAACGTCGTTTGGAGCTTTTATTAACCTGCTGCATCACGGTGCACCCAAAAACAAAAAAAGATGAAAGAGTTATTTGAAAATGTGTTTTTTAAGATGTTTGTTATTCTGGTTTTGGTGTTGTTATTAGCCATTCCGGCCATAATGGTTCAAGACCTCATCACTGAACGAATGGAGCGGCAAGAAGAAGCTGTTTCAGAAGTGAGTTCGAAGCATGCTTGGGAACAAGAACTGCTAGGACCTGTATTGACAATTCCATATAAAAGATCTAAATCAATTGTAAATCAATCTACTGGAAGACAAGAGACCGTCACTGAACGATTTTATTTCCATGTTTTACCGGATGAACTGCGCATAGATGGTACGGTAAATCCGGAGAAAAGAAAAAGGGGCTTATATGAAGTGATCGTTTATAAAAGTGATTTAAGCGTCCATGCAAATTTTGAGGAGATACCTTTTGACAAGATCAGTGTCCCATTAGACAATATTGAATTCGACAAGGCATTTTTATCCATTGGAATTTCGGATTTGAAAGGATTGTCGGAGCAAGTTCGAATAAATGTCAACGATTCAGCTCATACGTGTAATCCGGGAATACCTGTTGATGACGTAATGAGAAGTGGTTTACATGTGAATGTGCCCGTCTCCTATAACAACAGGAAAATGAAGGTCGATTTTAAACTGGATTTAAAAGGCAGTCAACAATTGATGTTTGTTCCGATTGGAAAGGAAACCAAAGTGAATTTAAAATCACCATGGAAGGATCCAAGTTTTAATGGGGAGTTTCTACCGCACACCCGATCTGTTTCTTCTGATGGTTTTAATGCATCATGGAAGGTGCTCCATTTGAATCGCAATTATCCGCAGTATTGGAATGGATCACAAGGACAGTTGCATCAATCTGCTTTCGGTGTCGATTTAAAATTACCGGTTGATGTGTATCAGCGCTCTATGCGTGTTGCGAAGTATGCCATGTTGTTTATCGTATTAACCTACTTGGTTTTCTTCTTTGTGGAAATTTTAAATCGTGTTTTGATTCACCCAATACAGTATATTTTAGTCGGACTTGCTTTGGTGTTGTTCTATGTTCTTTTGCTGGCTTTCAGTGAGCATATTTATTTTGATTGGGCTTATGTAATTGCAGCCCTCATGACCATTACACTGATTTATTTTTACGCAAAGGCCATACTTCATTCTAAAAGCTTGGGAGCGATGACAGTGGCTATTTTGACGATTCTTTACACCTTCATTTTTGTCATCATTCAAATGCAGGATTGGGCATTGCTCGTGGGAAGTATTGGGATTTTTGCCATTCTGGCGATCACGATGTATTTCTCCAGAAAGATCGATTGGTTTGATCTGAAAAAAGAAGGGGAATCAATTCAAGAAGTATAATGCTAAAACAAAACGGATCTGAATTTTCAGATCCGTTTTGTTTTTCTTCTAACAATAAACCAATCGTTCAATAGATTTTCCCGATTGTAACGCATCGGTGTTTGTTGTTTGAGATCAAACACCTCGGCACCAGCATACAAACAAATAGCTTGACCGGCAGCGGTGTCCCATTCCATAGTTGGAGCGAAACGCGGGTAGCAATCAGCTGTTCCTTCGGCTACCATGCATAATTTTAGTGAGCTTCCTTTCGAAATGAGTTCTACTTTTTCATGTTTTTTCTCTTCTGCCTCAATGAAATCTCGTGTTTCAGCAGAAGGATGGGAACGGCTGGCAACAATGCGGTAGCTTGTATGTCTTGTCGGTAATGGTAGTTGTAGGGATGAGCTGAGAATTTCCTTCAATGAACTATTTAAAGTAGGGTGTGCTTTAAAAGAACCGTTTTCTCGACTGCTGTAATACATCTCATTTAAGGCTGGTGCATAAACGACTCCCAGAATCGGGACTCCATTTTCGACCAATGCAATATTTACGGTAAACTCATCATTTCGTTTGATAAATTCCTTTGTGCCATCCAAAGGATCAACTATCCAAAGGTATTTCCAATTTTTGCGTTCCTCATAGGGAATTGCCGGACCTTCTTCTGATAAAATCGGAATTCCGGTTGAATCAAGGTGTCTTGTAATGACGTCGTTAGCAGCTAAATCTGCTTTTGTGACAGGAGAATCATCCGCTTTTATGTTCACGTCAAAATCATCGTTCTCATACACTGTCATAATAGCCTTACCTGCTTCAAGTGCAGCAAGAATTATGGTATGGAGGAGTTGATGCAATGGGATATCAATTGGTTATGTTCCGTTCTTTATTTTTTAAAGAAACGATTTAAAAAGGAGCGCTTGTTTGAAGGGGCGTTGTAACCGTATCCATAACCATATCCATAACCGTATCCATATCCTTTCCCTCCCAATTCAGTACCGTTGATTAAAACCGCCATGTTTTTCAGTTTTTGCTCACGGTAAAGGTTTTGGGCAATATTGAGCATTCGCGTGTCAAGCATATTAGCTCTAACGACATAAACGACAAGATCAGACCGGTCTGCAACCATCAATGTATCCGTAACAAGACCTACAGGAGCGGTGTCTACTATGATATAATCAAAGCTCTTTTTTAGTTCTGCAAACAATTCATCCAGACGATCACGCATGAGTAATTCTGCGGGATTTGGAGGAATAATTCCGGATGATATTACCCATAGATTTTCTACGTTAGGCACTTGATGAAGAAGCTCATCCGGCAAAACAGTTGAGTCGGATAAGTAGTGACTCATTCCTTTTTTTGTGTTGAAATCAAAATAATCAGTGAGTTTTGGAGCACGAAGGTCAAGTCCGATAAGAACAGTTTTTTTACCTGAAAGTGCCAAGGTGTGAGCCAGATTCACTGAATTGAATGTTTTTCCTTCTTTTGCCACTGTGGATGTCATAAGAATGACTTTTGCACCACGATTATTATTATCAATCATGAAGTTGATGTTGGTGCGAAGTAGTCGGAAGGCTTCCGCGGTACCGGTTCGTTTTCCTTCACCAACAACAATTTTTTCTTTCAGATCTGAAGCAGGAATATCACCGAGGATTGGCAACCCTAGCTTTTCAATGTCTTTTCGCCCATGTACTTTGTTGTCCAGCAGGTCACGGACATAGATGACTCCTGCAGGCACAATCAACCCCATTAAAAGTGCACCCAGATAGACAATGTTCTTCTTTGGTGAAACCGGTTGCCCGTCACTGTAAGCCAGATCAATGACCTTACTGTTGGACACAGAGGCTGCAAGTGTTATTTCATTCTCTTCTCGTTTTTGGAGCAGAAAAAGATACAAAGTTTCCTTGATTTGTTGTTGACGCAGGATGTCACGGTATTCTCTTTCATATTGAGGAATAGAAGCGATTTTGGATTGATAGATCCCTTCCTGATTTTTTAGCTTTTTGAGTTCTAGTTGCAGTGCCGCTCGAAGATTTTTCAAACTTTCAGATAAACTGTTTTTAATGCCTGCAAGTTGACCTTCAATTTTTTGAACAGTTGGATTTTTTTCTCCGGAACTCTGAAGCAATCTATTCCGTTCCAATACTAGCTCATTGTATTGAGTAGTCATTAAAGCTACTGAATTATCCTTGAAACCAAGATTTGCGGGTAACAGGTCGTTGTAACCTTGGTGTTTTTGGATGTATTCATTCATGAATTCAGCCAAACTCATTTGAATGCTGGCTTCGGTGATCGCTTTTTCTGTTTCTTTACCTTGTGTAAGATAAAGTGCAGCATCGGATGTAACATCCACCAGTTTATATTTTGTTTTGTAATCCTGACCTACTTCTTCCACTTCAGAAAGCTCAGATGCAATGAATTTCATGCGCTCCGTGATAAATTTGCTTGTACTTGAAGCAACTTCATTTTTATCTTCAATACCATCAATTTCATGTTGACGGATTAATTCGTTTATGATCGCATTGTTTTTTTTGATTTGGGGTCCTTTTAACGAAATTTCCAGCACCATAGCCTCTTTATTTACACTTTCCACTAGAATTTCTTTCTGCAGATTTGAAACAACTTCATTCAATGGATGAATGGTTAGGCGAATAGACTTACCGTGCCATTTGGACGTATAAAAGGGAGTTCTGTTAATAATAAAGGAGGCTTCGTTTGTTTTTACGATAGCTCCGAAATTGAAGATGCCCAATTCGTTCCCATCAGATGCTGTGACTTTGTACTGATCTTTACCGATTAATCGAATATCGAATTGGGCTTTCGTTTCATAATACAAGCTGTCATTTTGAGCTGGAAGTATCGAAACAGGACTTTTGTCATAAATTTCACCCCGTATTAATCCGCTGTTATCTCCGATAAGGTAAAGTGTGAAATTAAGGCGTAATGTTTTGGCTACGTATTCAATTAGCGTACGTGATTTAAAAATCTCGATTTCATCTTGCAAATTGCTGCTGCCACCCATAACCCCTAAATCTTTGAGCATGGAGAGTTCAGAAGAAAAACTACCTTTTTTCTCGTCCTTGATGAGAACTGAAGCTTTTGATTCGTATACAGGTACACTGTAACGGATATAAATCCAAGCGGATAAAAATGTAAGTACGATGCCAAGAACAAACCATTTCCAATGGAAAAGGTACTTATCCAAAAGTTCACGGAAATTTATGGTTTCCTCTTCGTTTTGCTGTGTCTGATGTTGTTGGTGATCCATATTAACGGAATAACAAGGTTGTGGTCGTAACGACCAATGATGTAAGAGAAATGAAAATAGGTCCGGTTGTTCGCCATAAAGTGGATTCGGATCGTGCGGTGGTATTCGGTTCTACGTAGACGACATCATTCTGAGTTAGATAGTAGGCGGGGGAATTGAATATGTCTTTTGAAGTGAGATCAATTCGGTATTCGGTTTTTTTTCCATTTTCATCGCGTATGACCAAAATATTTTTTCGGTTTCCTGTCATGCGAAGATCACCGGCTAATCCAATTGCTTCCAAAACAGTCATTCGTTCGTTGGGGATCTTAAACGTGCCAGGGTTACGTACATCACCTAGAACAGTTACCTTGTAATTTTGAATTTGAATATTAACAACAGGATTTTTAATGTATTCCTTGAGCTTATCTTCAATCAAACGTGTAGCTTCCATCCGATTGAGTCCTGAAACTTTAACCGAACCAATCACAGGGAGTTTAATTTCTCCATTGGCATCAACCAAATAGCCAATTTGTGCTGGATTTCCGATAACATACCCATTGTTGAAATTCTGTTGAACATTCGATGGGAAATTGAAGGGCACCGATGCTTCAGGATCATCTGCTGTAACTAAAACGGATAAAAAATCATCTGTTTTGAGTATTGGCGTATAGTTGTGTTGTGTAGAAGCATCAACTTCTCCCTGCTGAAAATAAACGATCTTTTCGCGTGTAGAACAAGAGGCTAATATTATTATTACTGGTATAAAGAAGAATAAGCGATTTATCATGAGGATTTTTATCATTTAGGAGGGCAAAGTTAAGAATTTCAAATAAGAGCGGTGGCTGCTTTTAGCGTATATCCGTAGGTTTATCAGTTCATAGATGGAAAAACGCTTTTGTTAAAGTAATTTCGAGAATCCTTTTAGCAGATTCATTTTTTTGCGCCATTCCAAACGGCGTCTAAGGTTTTTGTAGGAAAAATTTAACCGATAGAAAAGGTAGATTAATCCTAAAAGTACAAAAACGGTGATGGCGAGCATGGTATAATTGTTAACACTGGTAGATAGAAGTATGAAAATGGTAATGAAAAGTATATTTACTGCGCCTATCGTCATGCTGGCTTGTTTGTGTGAAAGTTTTAAGAAATCAATCAAAATATGGTGAATGTGGTTTCTGTCAGCTGAGAAAGGTGAACGCTTATTCATGATTCGAATTGTGAAAACACGCGCAGTATCGAAGAACGGAACCACTAGAATAGCCATTACAACGAGGGGAAGGTTTTCTAAGTAGATGGGTAACTTTTGAAGTTGTACACTTGGTACGGCGAAAAAGCGAATAACGGCACATGCGATAATGAAACCAATGAGTAAGGAGCCTGTATCACCCATAAAGATTTTTTTGTGAGATGATAGATTGAAACGCAGAAAGGCTAATAAGGTACCAACCATTAAAAACGAAATTCCCAAGAAAAATTCAAGATCCAGAAAATAAAATAAGATTCCCATTACAGTAAATATTATAATGCCTACAATAGCCGCCAGTCCATCGATTCCATCGATTAGATTAAAAGCATTGATTATAGATAGCATGATAAAAGCTGCTAATGGAATAGTTACATATGTACTTACTGCATGAATTCCAAGAAATCCATGCAAGTCTCGAATGTGGAAATCAGGATGGATTAAAACAAAGGAAATGGCTGTTATTTGAGCAAAGATCTTTGTCAGAGGACCGAGCACCACGAGGTCATCTTTCAGTCCGATGATAAATAAGATTAAAAGCCCTGGAATCATTGCCATGGCTTTATCGGCGTGGTCTAAAGGTCGAAGGAAATACAATCCTAATACGATTACAATGTAAAATGCAATTCCTCCCAGACTTGGAGTCTGGATCGTATGGGAACTTCTCAGATTAGGGTTATCCATCAGTCGTTTGAAAGTTACGATTCCAATGATCTTTGGTAAAAGCAAAAAGGTTACTGCAAAGCTGCCGGAAAAAAGCAGGGCGTACAGTATAATCAAGGGGATATTCATAAAAAATGGTAAGTGTAAATGTGATCAAATAGACCTTAAATGGAGTATTTAGAGATGTAGAATTATTTCGACAATCCGAGATGCTGTTTTTCCATCCCAGAGGTGTGGAATTTGACCGGTTTTCCAGTTTCCTGAGAAGAGTTTTTCCATAGCAGGTGCAATTGCTTTAGGGTTTGTACCGATCAATTCATTCGTTCCCTCCGTCACTGTTTCAGGTCGCTCAGTGTTATCTCTGAGTGTCATACACGGTATACCCAAGACGGTTGTTTCTTCTGTAATACCGCCGGAATCGGTTACGACGGCTTTTGCTCTTTCGACGAGGTAATTAAACTCTAGATAACCTAAAGGCTCGATCAGGTGCAAACGCGAGTGTGAAACACCGAGGTTTTCCAGAATCTTTGCTGTTCTTGGATGCACTGGAAATATAAGGGGTAAACCTTTTGAATGAGCAATGATCTCGTCAAGTAATTCTTTTAGTTTATTCTCTTCGTCTACGTTGGCTGGACGGTGTAGAGTCATTACAATGTATTCTTTCTCTTTCAAACCAATTTCTTGCCATATGGCAGGTTGGCGAAAACGAGCACGATTTTTCAACAATGTGTCGATCATTGTATTGCCAACAAAGAAAATTTTATCTTCAGAGATACCATTACCTCTTAGATTTCGATTGGCCACTTCAGATGTAGTGAAAAAATAATTAGTAATAGAGTCGGTTACAAGTCGATTAATCTCCTCGGGCATACTCCAATCATTTGATCGAATCCCTGCTTCTACATGGGCAACTTTTGTTTGTAGCTTTTGAGCAACAATGGCACATGCCATAGTTGAAGTCACGTCTCCGACGACCAGTACTAGATCAGTTGGATTGTCAAGTAACTCTTTTTCGAAACGCACCATTATATTGGCGGTTTGCTCGGCTTGGGTGCCTCCTCCGGACTCTAGATTTGCATGAGGTTCGGGGATGTTCAATTGTTCGAAGAAGTCGCCTGACATTTTTTTGTCGTAATGCTGACCGGTGTGTATCAGACGGTAATCGATGCAGGAGTCTGATCCTACTTGCCCTGAGTTAAACCGATGAGTAGAAGATCCCTCTTGCTGTACTTCATGTATGGCGTGGATGATCGGCGCGATCTTCATGAAGTTGGGACGTGCTCCCGCAATAATGGTAATTTTTTTCATTAATTAAAGAACTACGTTAGTTGTAATTTGAAATTAGATGCGATTCAATTTTAGTAGTAGAAAAAACTTCAGTAGGTGAATTTGTCTTTTTATTCTGCGTGGTTGCTTAATTAAACGATATGCCCATTCAAGGTTGTTTTGGATCCACCATTTGGGGGCTCTTTGTACTTTTCCGATGTATACGTCGAAACTTCCTCCTAACCCTTGATAAACCGCGGGATGTAAGCGGTGCATTTCTTCCATCAGTAATTCTTGTTTGGGTGAACCCATAGCCACAAAAACTACATCCGGTTTTTTATCAGTGATGTCTTTGATAAGGGCATTTCGCTCTTCCTTGTTGTTGATATATCCATTGCGGTAATTCACAATTTGCAGTGTTGGAAATTCTTCTTTTATTTTGGATATTGTTTCTTGTATGACTTCTTCTTTACCACCTATGAAATAAAAGGTTTTGTCGTTTTGATGTTGTTGAATAATATTGATCCACAATTCGCAACCGGGAATTTTAATTACATTAGGAAGACCTTTTTTTCTTAGAGCCCAAACCGCACCAGCTCCATCGGGGTAACCGACATTTCGGTTGATGATAGCACGGGATGAGTCTGTAGCATGAAGGATTTTCTCAGCATTGACCGCAACCAGAATTGCTTTGTTGGCAAAAGCGAAGTCTATGAGTTCATTCGCTGTAGATGGGGCATAGCAAAGCACACTGTTTATGTATCTATTTTCCATGAATATCTTGCAAACGATGATTGTTTAAATTTGGAATATATAGGTTCGCAAGTAAAAAAATGAAAGAGTATATATTCACTCCGCCTGCAAATCCTCTTTCTACAAACGAAATAATTAGGCAATACAATAAAATCGAAAAAGCAAGTTTTGAATGAAATTTATAGATTGCCTTGAATGTTGAAATCACCCCATAAAGAATTAATAGTATTCCGATCAATCCTAAATCTAAACCTGTATGAAGTAGAAAATTATGTGCACTTCTTGTCGACCACCCGTGCATCGTTTGATAATTGTTTTCCAATTCGAATTGTCCGGCATTATATCCATTTCCAAGAACAGGTTTATTTTTTATTATTTCTATGGACTTTAACCAGATAGCTGTTCGTCCAGTTAAGGTGGTTACTTCCTCTGATGTAGATGTCCTTGATTGATTCTTCAGGAACTTCTCTTTTTCGACTCCTTGGCTAATAAAGATTATAGTCAAAATTGAGAATGAAAACAAAAAGACTTTTGATAGAAGATTTATTCTATGCCAAACCAAAAAAAGTAGAGCAATTACTAAACCGATTACCGCTTGTCTGCTATCTGCTTCTGTAATCATCAATAAGGCTATTAGGAGCATAGTATTGTCAACGAAGAACCGAGTTGATAATTTGAAACGATAATTAATAGCCGTAATTAGAATGAAAAATACGCTAATTGAGGCTAAAGGGTGAGCACCATAAGTTATACCTGCAAACCTTTCTTTTCCTTGAAGAAAATCATATGAACTTGAACTGCGGAAGATGTATAAACAAAATGAAAACAATATTATACATGTACATGCTATTCTAATTAGTTGAAAAATTTTCGTTAAACTGAATGTTCTCCGAGCCAATAAGAGTAATAAAATTGTACTGAACAACACAACAATACCTGTGAGTGATTCTTTGAAATTGACGGTATAGAATAATGAAACAACGACTAAGGCTAAAAATGCTTTGACAAATAAACTTAGCTTGGGTTTAAAGGGTTTTTGAGACCATTTTATCAGAAAGACCAAAATTATTAGAGCAATAACCCCCCCCTTGAATACTGATTGAAAATTTTCAGGTATTCCAAATCGGTTAAAATCAATCACCAGAGTAATAAAGAAGATAACAAATAGAAAATCTAAAAATTTTAAAGACTTCATCTATATTCACTTAATTTAACAGAGAATGCATTCCAAATGATTAATCTCAATAACCAAAGAATTAGAAAGATGAAAGCAATTAATTCCATTTGCCGTATTGGAATTAGAAACAAAATTGAAACTGAAATTAACGTAATCAATAAAAAAAGAATGTTTATGGATTTTAAGGTCTTAATTTGAGCATGGGATCCAATTATTGAGGAATAGACCGAATAGAACAATTTTACAATCCCAGTTGCGATTAATATCAATGTCAATAATTGGTAGTTAAAAAAATCGTTGTCGAAAATCTTATTTACTAAAAGATTCAATAAGTAGATTAAAATGGCAAAGCCTATGCTGATCCAGATGAGGTTTTTCGTGAATTTTTGAGCAAGACTTTTAATTTTTTTATTATGCTTGAAGGCAACAAGAAACTTAAAGCCAAGATAGTTTTGTAGAAAATTGAAGGGATAAAGAATTAAAACAGAATAATAAACATAATTACCAAAATCAACCTTTGAAAAATAGTGATCCACAAATAATCTATCTGCAATGGCGATAAAGCTACCACTGGATAATATCATCATAAAGTAAATTGTTGCAAAAAATTCCTTTTTGTCAAAATAACTTTTGTTACTGTGATCATTTTCAATTTTGATTTTTCGAATCAAAATGAAGGAAGAAAGTACCAGAATGACGAGCAAACCATTTGATAAAACGTGTAATAAGAATTCATAGTCAATCTGAGTTTTAAAAATAAGGATAACTGCAACAAGCACACCGAGTAGAAGTCTCCAAGAATTCAATAACAACTGAGATGAATGGTATAGTTTTTTGATTCTTAAAACATTATAAGCTAGCATGCTTAGAGTAATGGAAAGAGTGCAGATCAAGCCGTAATAAAAGCTGTTAAAAAAGTGAAATTCAGAAATAAAAAATGACACAATAAACAAGATAATGAGTGCACCAATAATTTTGTTTCTAAGTGTGACACTAATTATTATTTCACTTCGATCATCAATTTTACTGAATCGCATAAAAGTTTGCTCTAAGCCAAGCAGCCCAAAGGAATTTAGAATTGCGAAATAAGTAATTAACAGTGAAAAAAGTCCAAAATCAGTCTCAGTTAAAAATTCCTTCAAATAAATATTGGAAGCATACATAGAAACTGCTCCAATACCCATGGTTAGAATTGAACTATGCTCTTGTAGCCTTCTTTGAAGATCCAATTTGGAATTTCTCATAAATTAAAGCATATTTCTCTGCATTTTTCAACCAAACCCGATTGCTGTTAATTTCGTCTAAAGCATTTAAAATCACTTTTTGTCTTTCTTCTATTGGTAAGTTCAAAACCTTATGTAAGCATTTTTCTAGATCAATATTGTCATCTGCTTTGAACATAAAGCCCGTGACTCCATCCGTAATTAATTCCTTCATACCTCCAACATCGCTGGCAATAACAATTTTTCCTAACGCCATTGCTTCCAAAGGTTTGAGGGGTGTAACAGTATCTGTGATTTTTAGTTTAATTCTAGGGTTGACTATTACATCAATTTGCTCATATGCTTGATAGATGGTATTTCTTTGAACTAAGCCACCATACTCAACATTTTCTGCTTCTGAAATAAGTTCTTTCAGGTGTTTAATTTCATTTTCTTTGCCTTTACCATAAATTAAAAGTTTATGCTCTGTCAATGAAGTTTTGAAAATATTTATTAAGGATGGTAAACCTTCAATTGGGCTGATTGAACCTATGTAGCCAAATGTTAATGTTTTGCTTTGGTTTATAGTCATTTGCCTTTTTTGGTCTTCAATAAAATTGATATCTACGGCATTACCAATTACGGTAATTTTTGAATCTGCTATACCTCTATTAATAATATCCTTTTTTAGGTTTTCATTAATTGCTACAATGTGATCTGCATTTTTCATGCAATAGGTTTCAATTCTCTTTAGAATTTTATACTCTATTTGACGAATGAAATTTTTAGGGGCACTATCCTTTCTCCGTTCTTCCCATAATGATCTAATCTCATAAATTACTGGGATATTAAATTTCTTACCTACTTTAATTGTTGGGTAGGCACAAAAAAACATGGCATGTGCATGAAGAACATCGGGTTTTTCTAAAAGTGAAACTTTTTCAATTTCTTTTCTAAAATTTAAGATTCTAAAAAGCTTTTTGAATTTAATCACCAAATTGTTTGAATCTTCCTTAACTTCCTCTTTTTCTTTGCCACTGTAAGTTCGATAATGCTTAACGCCGAAGATTATTTCAAGTCCATTTTGAATTTGTTCTCCTTTTTGAAATGGACTTGAAACAGCCACTGGATCAAGTCCAATTTTTTTTAGATTGGTCAAAATATCCCTAGTCCTTGTGCTACTACCTGAAATATTTGGATGTGATTGATATAATATATGCAGGATTTTCATTTAAATTATAATTTACCGTCTACGAATTCACAAGCTAATACTCCTTTTACATCATAAACAACGTTTTCTTCTTTTGTGATCATGTTCAGATCCAGGGAACTGAATTCATTGTGGGGTACTCCGAGAACGATAGTGTCGAATTTTCTTTTGTCCATTTTAACATGGCTTCGCCGCCGTCACTCACATCATACTTTGAGTAACACGCAGTTTTTCAACACTTTACATCTAATCGCTTTTACGCGATTTGTTGTTCATTTACTGTCTTCACGTATGATCTTGGTACATTAATCGTGAAGGCTGCGCCAATGCTGTCTATCGTGATAAGTACTCTATGTCTTCCTTCGCACTCCAATGAAGTTCCGTAAAGTCCTTTAAAAGGTCCCCTAACCACACGTATGTTTTCTCCTGGCATTATGTGTTCGAAAGCTTCTTCAATTGGCTGTCCTTTGAACTCTTTTAAAACAATTCGCAAATTCTCTATCTCCCACTCTTGAACAACTGCAGGCTGCCCTAAGTAGCGCAAAACACCTGAAACACCTGGGACTGTATATAGGTCATACAGTTCTTTTTGAGTGCATTTCACAAATAGGGTGCAAGAAATGAGCGGCTTATTTATTTTTTTCTTTCGATCACTCCAAATACTGATGCACTCATAGGTTGGAAGAAATGCTTTATAGCCCTTGTCAATAATTCGGTTATAGACTTTTTGTTCCGCATTTGCTGATGTAAGAATAACGAACCAATTAGTTTGATTGGATTTGATAAGGAGACTCATTAATATTGTATACAGTCAAAAAAACAGAGTGCAAATATACCCATAACCAAGCAAAATAGACCCATTCAGAAGGGGTGTCATTTCCTAAATTATTGTTAAATTGACAGAATTAAGTAGTTATACGTAGTAGTATGTACGTGCTATTTTTATCGGGTTGTTATGTGGCTAATAATGAAATCAATACAACTTTAATGTATTGCTTTTAAGCTCCAATTTGGATAAAAATAATACCAAAAGAACCTAATTGTTAAGGGTGAGCACTATTTTTGAAGACGATTAATTAGAAAGATGTGCCTATATTTGGGGCCAATCAAAAAAATATACAATGAGGAAAATTTCTTTAATCTTACTTTCGCTATTTGCATTTGGAGCTCACACATTCTCTCAGAGTACTTCCGTGAATTTAAATGTTGGGGCTCGATTAATGGGCAACAGCTCTGATTCATCTAAACTTACTCCTGGATTGCATTTGAATGGTGGACTAAGTTATATGATCAATGATTATTTAGGAATTAAAGGTGATCTTGCTTATGATAGTTACGCTGCTTATCACAATAATTCAACATTACGTGATCGTTCTTTCATGATCAGAGGATCAATACAAGGGGTATTGAGTTTGAGCAATCTATTTGAGTTTGAATCAAGAGATTTCTCCTTATCGCTTCATGCTGGATTCGGATTTGCTTCGAATTATAATCCAAGTTTTAAGAAAAACCGTCTTGACAATGGATATTCATTTTCAGATCCGGCTTTGAAAGGAAACGATGATATGGTCAATATTATTTTTGGTTTAACACCTCAGTACCGAATAAAAAACAATTGGTACGCGAATTTTGATATTTCAGGTGTAGTCTTACCGATGGAAAGTCATTTCGTAGATCGCCATTTTGATAGTGCTGTTAATCAAGGTACTGGATTTATTTTGAATACTTCAATTGGTATTACTTACGTATTCAGTAAGGAGAAGAATGTACGAATGAAATAATCATTTGAAAATATGTATAAAAGCCGCAGCGAAAGTTGCGGCTTTTTTCATTTCGATTAGTACTGTGAGGTTATGTTCAGCTTTTTTCGAAAGTACTACAACACCTCAAAAATCTCTTCTAGCGTTCTTCTGACCTTTGGGTTGAATTGTGCAACATCCTCCTGAGAACGATATCCCAAAGGGCAAACCAATGTAGCATGCAAGCCTCTTGCGTTTAGTCCCAATAACTCGTTGTACTTTTCCGGCTCAAAACCTTCCATGGGCGTTGTATCAATCCTCAATTTGGCGCATACAGCCATGAGTTGTCCAAGTGCAATATAGGCCTGTTTACTGTTCCATATTTTCTTCTGTTCCAAACTGAGATTCTTCATTTTTGACTTGACAAAGTTTCCATATCCCTGAAGCGTTGAAAGATCTATATTTCGTGTCTCAGCCGTATTTGCGATATGAGTATTAATGAACTCGTCACTAACGTCAGTATAGGTGCACAATACAATCAAATGTGAAGCGTCGGTCACTTGCGCTTGTCCCCAAGAGTGTTCACGCAATTGCGCGCGCAGTTCCGGATTCTCAATGATCAAAAACTTCCAGGGCTGAAGGCCATACGAACTTGGTGTTAACCTTAAAGATTCCTTAATGATCTCAAGATCCTCGTTGCTGATTTTTTTTGTCGGATCAAACTTTTTGGTCGCATAACGCCAGTTCAAACTTTCTATAATCTCTTTATTCTTGCTCACATTATTTCTTTTAATTGTGCATTATCAATTGTGCATTATCAATTGTGCATTATCAATTGTGCATTATCAATTGTGCATTATCAATTGATCATAGGTACATCAATCACCATCAATTTTGTTCTTTCTTTCGTCTGAATCTCAATACTTTCAGTTTCCCATATACCAATCGCGTCGCGTTTGTTCAGCAGTTGACCGGCAATTTCAGCACTTCCTTCAATGATCATGATGTAAGCACCGTTGTTCACTGCTTTGATTGGATAGGTGAGGCTTGTATCGGCATCTGCTTCCCCTAGATGAATCCATGCATTTTGATGAATCCAAGTTCCGTCATCTTCTTTGTTTGGACTTACGACTTGCAAGAAAGAGTTGCGCACACCTGATAAATCATAGCGGATTTGATCGTATCGTGGTTCAACATTCTTTTTATTAGGAAAGATCCAGATTTGAAAAAGATTTAATTCGTCTCTGAAACTGGAGTTGAATTCACTGTGATGAACTCCTGTGCCTGCCGACATGACTTGAACTTCACCGGCGTGAATGACAGAACCATTCCCCATACTGTCCTTGTGGCTCAGCTCTCCACTTAAGGGAATCGTTATGATCTCCATGTTGTCATGCGGATGAGTTCCGAAACCCATTTTTGGAGCCACAATATCATCGTTCAATACACGGAGGGCTCCAAAATGAATTTTATCAGGATCATACCAACCAGCAAAACTGAAGGAGTGATTGGCTTTCAACCATCCGTGATTGGCATTACCTCTTTCTTTAGCTGGGTGCAAAATGAATTTCATGATTGAAAATGTTTAATTACAGTACAAAGATACTAATTTCATTTGAAATAAATACCATGGTAAATAAAATAATTAAAAAAGAACTGCCTTTTAGTAAGACAGTTCTGAAAAGTTATTACTTCAACACATTAACGTGACCTTCTCGACGGTGTCGAATGTTGTTTCCATCCTTGAAATAGACAACCCATGTGTAAGTGCCGTCTTGTGCTTTGTTCAGATTTCTTTTGTCTGTACCTTCCCAGCCCTCATTCATATCGTGGGATTCAAAAATCAGATCTCCCCAACGATTGAAAATACGAAAGATAAAATCGTCATTTGAAATACCAAAGCCTTTAGCAAAAAACGTATTATTGAAATTATCGCCGTCCGGAGTGAACGTGTTCGGAACGAACAGTTCAAAGGATGGCTCTATGTAAATGGTAATGAATGCCGAATCACTGCAACTAAAATCATTCGTGGCATATAAAGTTATTTGATAATACCCGGACTCTTCGTAAATATGGGATGGGTTAAGTTGTGTACTCATAAAACCATCACCAAAATTCCATGAAAAACTATTTGAATTTAACGAATAGTTCTGAGTGCTGATTAAACCATTTAAAGTGGATGCTTGTGTGGTGGAAACAGTAAAACTCGCTACCGCCTGTGGATGAACGGTAACTAAAGCTCCGTTATTTAAGATGGAAGTACAACCATTTTCATCTGTTACTTGTAATGAGATTGAAAAAAATCCTTGATAGTTATAGATGTGACTTGGATTTTGGAAACTTGATGTTGTGCCATCACCAAATGTCCACATGTAACTCCAGGTTGCATCATTGTCTCCACCGTTCATGAAATTGATTTCTTCTCCAGGACAAATAGTATTTTCACTAATCAAAATTGATAGATTTGGTGATTCATTAA
The DNA here is from genome assembly GCA_036825545.1 of Crocinitomicaceae bacterium. Classification (GTDB taxonomy): domain Bacteria; phylum Bacteroidota; class Bacteroidia; order Flavobacteriales_D; family Crocinitomicaceae; genus M0103. The sequence continues at coordinate 24,175 of DAISYB010000026.1, forward strand.
CTTGAACTTCAACTTGAGAACTAATTACTTGTCCACAAGAATTGGTAGCAGTGAGTGTGTAAACTGTAGTTGTGTTCGGGGACTCTATAATAGGTTGATCAGTAGGGCATGTAGGGCAATGTTCCCAACTCAGTACAACACCATTTGGATCACCGTTGAACGTTCCTGATAACTCAACAGAACCATCTTCGCAAATCACTGTTTGGTTAGCATTTGCCTGTAGATCGGATGGATCCATCGTTATTAGTGTTGCCGACGTAATTAGGTCGTGGGAACATTCATTGTCATCACTTACCGTAACTGTGTAAGTAGAATTTTCATTTACGACCACTTCAATACTAGAAGTAGTTGTACCGGTAGGTTCCCATTCATAATTTATGGTTCCACTACCTCCTGAAGCTGTAACTTCGAAAGTGATAGTTGACCCCGGACAAACTGTGACAGGATCAGTTATTGTTGCAGTTAAAACAGCAGGATCAGTAAGTTCCAAAAATCCAAAGACCTGACATCCATTTGCGTCTGTTACAGTTACATTATAATTTCCACTGGTTAAATTGTAGACATTACTCGAGATAGGACCGTGTGACCAACTGTAACTATATGGTGCTGTTCCCCCATTTACTTCTGTAGAAACAGCTCCATTTGACCCTCCATAACAGGAAGGTGGTACAGCTGCTAATTGCAAAGTAAGAGGAGCTGGTTCAGCGATGTTCACTTCCACTATTTGTATACATCCTTCTGCATCAGTTATTGTAGCTGTGTAATCACCTGCAGATACATTAATAAGTTGTGAACCATTTTGAGCCGGATCAGTATTCCATGTAATTACATGAGGAGACGTTCCACCATCGGCATTTATCTCAGCAGTTCCATCACTCATTCCGTTACATGAAACGTTATCAATATTGATTATGTCGATTGTTGTTAAAGGTAGAATTGATACATTAATCGTTTCGCAAACCGGATCGACAAGGCAACCTGCAATATCAGTCCCGCATACCTCATATGTTATCATTGAAGGTAATGAACCGCTTGCAGTTATATTTACAGTATCGCAACCGTTTAAGCAATCCAGTAAAGAGTTGTAGTCTCCATTTAGTCCCGGAGCTACACTTGTCCAGGTCATGCTGGATTCATTGTAGTATTCTGCAAAGATAAATCCTGATGCTTCCGGACAAAGTGTTAAATCAGGCCCAATAATCGGTGCCGGATAAGATTGAATTGTAAAAGTGTTTGCATTGTTCCCCGGTTTACAAAAAGTCAGATGATGAGGTCCTGGGCCACTCAAACAAATAGGTTGACCAACAGGGATTTGTGGTCCACAATCGACCTGATAGAATAGCGCGCCAGGTGGAACAGCTCCACTGCTAATCACAAAATTTAACGACAGCGCATCATCGGCTAATGTAATAACGAACTCGAGACAACGATCGGGATTAGATGTCCCACAACAATTCCCATTTCGGGCAATCAAAGGACTAGTCCAAGACATTTCAGGATCTGTTGAGAGATCTACATTAAAACTTGGAACATCTCCATCGCAGTATTGTCCGTAAACGGACACAGACATAAGGTAAAAGAAGATAACTAGAACCGCTTTTACTCCACACATTTTCGTTCTTGCTTCCATAACTTTAGTTTTAGGGTTCTAAAGAGGAAACGAACATTGTTGAAGGCGGTTGCCTATGTATGCATAATAAATTTAAATTCGTAAACTATAAAAAATACACTTTCTAATAAGGTTTTATAGCTTTTGTTATTGAATCAAACTCATCTACAGGTGAATGAAGTCAAAATTTGATTGAACAAAAAATCGGTTATTCTGACTTTAATGTTTCGATTTCTTGCTTTAGCAAATCTACCTCTGCTTTTAACTCTTTAAGTGCTTCTAGCAGCACGGGTACAAGCTGAATGTAGTCAACTGTTTTGTACAAGGTCTCATCTCCGGCATTTATGAATAGTGCTTTTTCTTGCACCATTTCCGGAAATACTACTTCTAAATCTTGTGCAATCACACCAAACTGGGATCTTGATCTTTCTTTCAGATTCCCATTTTCATCTTTTGATTTAGTTGTCAATAGATAGTTTTTACCTTCAAGGAGCGAGATCTTATAGAGTGCATTTTCAATCGGTTGAATGTTTGATTTCAATCTTCTATCTGAGGCATTGATCCAACCTCCTAGAGCATAACCTGCGCCTTCAACTCCGAGGTCTGCAGTAAAATAACCGGACCAACCAGTGGACACATTAGTAGTCTGACCATAAATACCATTGAATCCAAGTCCGTAAGTACCAATACCCAGTCCACCAGCACCTGTATTTGACCCATAGACCGCAAACCCATTTCCGTAATTTGATTGTCCCACAACTCCATTAAAACCTATTCCATTCACACCAGAACCTCCTGTAGTTCTCAAATTTGACCCGTAAACAGCTGCCGCACCCGTCGCAGTTTGAGGAATTTGTCCGGATACTCCATATCCTGCACCTGAGTTATTACCAAGAATCGCTGAATTGGATGCTCCATTACTGTTGGTGTTTGCTTGAATCGCAGCAAAAGTATTTCCCGCATTCGTGCTTTCAGCTCTGAAACCAACACCAGTTCCACCTACGTTCGCAAGAATGGCTGTCGAATTATTGACTGATGAATTGACTTCTAATCCAATTGTATTGCTACCGGAATTGTTAATTTGAACAGCTCCGGCATCTGCAGTAATCGTACGGCCTGCTCCAGGCCCACCTTGATCATAAGCTTGATCGAGCGTTGACCCGGATCCGCCACCGGAATTTCCTGATGTTGCTGCATAGAGGGCGTAAGGAACACTAAGTAGTTGACTGGTTCCTGAAATACTGTAGGTCGTACCACCATTCGGATCTGTTTCAGTTTTTAAAAAGTATGATCCTGTCGACCAATCAATTCCGGCAAAATTACCAGCGATAACTGTTCCGCTTCCAATTTCTAAACTGGCAAGTCCATTGGCATTAGTACTCGTGGTATGACGCTCGATGTACACTGCAAGTCCTGCAGGAGATCCTTGGAGAACACTGATCTGAATTCCGACATTTGAATTCGTGATCAATTGTCCACTAGCATTTCGAATGACAGATTGATAGGACATTTTTTGAGGTGCTTGTCCAAATAATTGAGTAGTTAGCAATAACCCAATTGCGTAAAGAGTGAATTTTTTCATAGAAAAAGGTTTAATACTTTATTAGTTTAATCTGTTTGATTAGTTTTTCATTCGATGTTATATGAAGAATATATATTCCCTGACTCCATTGAGTCATTTGGATCATTTCCGTATCTGAGAAAAGTTTTTGATCAAGAATCAACTTCCCATTCACGTCCGTTACAAAGTAACTTAATGTAGATTCGGTTTGTACCGAAATTGTCATATAATCATTGGTTGGATTTGGGCCTATTGTAACTGTCACTAATTCACCCAGATCATCAAGGTTATTTGTCTCTGATAGTGAATAAGTCTGTTGAACACCTAAATTAGCTGTTCCACCACTCCCTGACTTTTGAATGTAATCAATCTGACCAACTGAATAAGCGACGCTGCCGCCAGAACCAGTTGCATCACCTCCTGTACTTGTGGTGTTGGCTTGACTGAACGAAAAGTTGTAATTCAATAAAATAAAAATTGCGAAGCAGGTAGTAGTATTTTGCATAGAATAATTTTAGCACCGTTAAGGTACAAAAAAACGGGATTGAAAAATCCCGTTTGCATAATAAAATATCTTTTAATTAACGAATTAAATGAAAGTAGGTATGACCTTCGATAGTTCCGCCATTAAAGTCTGTAGCAATGTACTTAATAAAGTAGACGCCATCTTCAACTTCATTTCCTCCTTCCGTTTTTCCATCCCAACCTACGTTTACGCCTTCAATAAAATCAATATAATTTCCCCAACGATTGAAGATCTCTCCATAGAATTTCTCTCCCCATTTTACATCAACAAAATAAAGTTCATTGGACCCATCCCCATTCGGGGTAAAGACATTTGGAGGTGTAACTATCATAGGAGGGTATGCGTCTATCTCAATAGTCCAAGTGTCATAACAAATCCCATTTGAAGCAGTTAAGGTAACGGTGTAAATTCCGGGCGTTGTATATGTCGTTCCTACACTTGAAGTCGAAGTTGTAGCTTGGTTTTGTCCATTTCCAAAATCCCAATAATAGTTATTGGCTTGTTGACTCGAATTAAAAAATGACACTCCCAGGGGTACATTTCCAAATAGCGGAGAGGCACTTCCATCGGCTATTGGCATTGGGTATGCGGTTACTGTTACTTGATCCGTATTCGTACACCCATTGGCATCAGTACCTGTGACAGTATATACGTTTACCCCTGTAGGAGGCACAAATGCTTCACCATTGATCACATCCTGATCCCATGTATAGCTAACACCACCTGAGCCATTTAATACAACATCAGAGGGTGAAGTTGGATTTGGTTCACAAATTTCAACGTCCTGTCCTGCATTAATGGTTGGTAATCCCCATACTGTAACAGTTATATACGTGTTTTGGGTTTGAGAACAAATGGTAGGACTAGAGTCTGTAACATCCGTTAATTGATAGTTATAAAAACCTGCAACATTTGTAGGAGCGGTTACAGTAGCGGTGTTTCCTGTAGTAGTTAAAGTAGGTTGTTGAACTCCGTTCAAAGTATAATTAATTGTGTAAGGTGCAGTACCGGTTGCACCTGTAAAAGTGACGGTTGGTTCCGGGTCATTCAAACAAACAGCAATGTTTTCACTTACCGTTGCTGTTGGAAGTGGATTAACCGTAATTGTTACTTGTGCAGTTTGTGTTACAGCACACGATCCCGGCTCGGTCGCCGTTACTGTATAAGTTGTGGTTGTTGTTGGAGACGCTGTTGGATTCGCGCTATTCGCATTACTCAGGCCAGTAGCTGGTGACCAAGAATAGGAATAAGGTCCGTTGCATCCATTAGCAGCAACAGCTCCTAGTTGTGATGTCTCCCCAGCACAAATAATCGGTTCACTTACACTTGTTTCAAGTGTCATTGGACTTGCTCCATCAATTGTAAATTGATATTCTTGAGTCCAGGCCAAAAGGCAATTCGTTTCTCGTGCACGCCATTTGTAGGTGCCGGGACAAAAATTTGAAATGTCAATAACAGTTAACGGATAAGGAACAGGATCTGGCCACGTAGATGAGGCTGCACTACCGCCGTTAATACATAATTGCGGAGACAAATAATTAGCAGTTCCTGTGAAATTAGAACTGGCACAAACAATTTCGATCTGCACATTGTAACAACACTGCCATCCGGCATTGCTTACAAAAGTTATTTCCAGATTGTTACCGTTTATTGTCTGTGTGATTCCAGAAAGTTGTTGACAAGGACTGCAGGCCATTGAAACGAAAACATTTCCGATAAAGATCAAAGAAAAAATAAAGTTTAATTTACTCATAGCGATAGTAGCGTTGAGGGACAAAAATAAATAAATAAAATCAATTGATTAACAGACTTTTTTCTGTCAAAATAGGTTGCATGCTTAATTGTTTAATTTTTATTTTCCAGTATTTTAAGACGTTCTTCCAATTTCTTTAAGTCTTGAATTATTTTTTCGAGATCAGAATTCTTCGCTTTCAATTCACTAATCTGTACTTGCTGTTCTTGGATAGCATTGATCAAAGGGATTACGAACTCGGCGTAACGAATGGAATATTTGTCTTCTTCGTTTTGAGGATGAACAATTCCGCTAAATGTTTGCCCTGTTTGTCGAAGTAATTCTTCTACTTCTTGAGCGATTAATCCTGAATACCAATTGCCGGATTGCTCGTTGAAAGTGTAATTGTAGCGCACCGGACGAAGATTTAATATGAAATCAAGACCAAGTGACTCTTTTTGAATATTGGTTTTGTAACGTCCGTCCGACAATGTGCTCCAACCTACTTGTCCTCCAATACTTGTCATGGCCGTATTGCCAATGAGAACTGAATTACTGGCTGTGATAATTGTTCCTGCACCGATTGATATTGCATTATTTAATGATAAGCTTGGATCTCCATCTGCATTAAAACCAATGAAAATATTATTGCTCCCTGTAGTATTAAATTGTCCAGCAAAATTCCCTAAAAAGGTGTTGTAACTTCCTGTTGTATTGTAATATCCCGCATGGGCTCCCATGAATGTATTTTCTTCACCTGTTGTATTCGAATTTCCGGTCGTAACTCCAAAAAACGAATTATGCAAACCAAAGGTGTTGGATTGACCAGCGTAACAACCAATGAAGGTGTTTTCGTTACCACTTGTATTGGCAAAACCAGCTCTCCTTCCCATAAACGTGTTGAGCATCCCGTCAAGATTACTAATACCTGTTTCAGATCCGACAAATGTATTTTGGCTACCTATATTGTTTACCATACCAGAATTGTGTCCGGCAAAAACATTATGCATTCCTAAACCATTTTGAATTCCTGCATTGAATCCTAAAAACAAGTTAGCTGTTCCTTTGGTGGTTAAAGCAGGTCTGTTGTTGATCATATAGGCACTGTCTGTAGGGATATTTACCTGCCCGTTTACATCCAATTTTTGCACAGGGGTTACTGTGCCAATTCCTACAAAGCTACCATTGTTGAAAATGTTGGAGTTGTTCGTAATCCAATTCGATCCATCCCAAAAAACGGTGTTACCCGGACTTTCTCCATTGGGTAGAATAGGTACACCGGAATATTTTGCATACAGGGCATAAGGCACACTCAATAATTGTGAGGTACCCATGTCTGTATAATTGGATCCACCCGAAAAATCAGCTTCGATTTGGAGAAATTTTGTCGAAGTACCCCAATCAATAGAAGGGAAGTTACCAAGTAGGGTCGTTCCTGAACCTACATTCAGATTGAACAAGCCAAATTCATTTGTTATAACAGTATGTTCTTCTGTATAAATCACTGCGCCAGAAATAGATCCTTCAACAATACTCATCCGAATGCTGATCGGTGAATTTACCAATGTTTGCCCTGTTGCATTTCTAGCAATAGATTGATATTTAAAAGCATCAGGAACTTGAGATTGTGCCGTGAAGACAATGGTAAATAATAGGAATGAAATTAGTTTATTCATGCTTAGTTAGCTGTTTTAACAAGTTTATAGGTGTACTTCGTGTTGAGTCCAATAGTTAACTCCAGATAGTAAATTCCGTCTGATAAGTTATCTAGTGTTAATATGTTTGAAATCTGATTTTTATAAACAGTTCTACTCATATTGTCTTTAAGATCAACTTGTATGGTTTCGTTTGAATTGAACAATTCGGGCAGATCAATAAATACCTTATTCGTGAAAGGATTAGGGTAAACCATTGGATAAATATGCTCAGTCAATTGTGTAATTGACAGTATATTCTCATAATCCTGCTGAAATCCTTGAGTAAGAATATGATTTTGGCTGTATGATTCACTAATAGGTTCACCAAGCGTCCATGAAAGACTACCTTCAGATGAACTGAAGTAATCTCCCGAAGTAGTAAGTACTTCTTGACAACTTACTGATGTATACAGTGCCAGAAAGAGTGTCGTAATAGCAACCTTCATTGGAATAAATATTGTCGAAAATACGACATCGACATTGAGTATCCAAAATTGGGGATAAATCTTTTGATGTGTAGGTTAAACAAAAAGCCTCATCTTTTCGACGAGGCTTTGGTTTAGTTGGGAAGAATTACTGTCTTATTTTTTTGACTTTGAATTCAGTTCTTCTGTTTTGCTGGTGTTCTTCTTCTGTACATTCTACCGTATTTTTGCACTTATTCACGTGAACAGTTTCACCATAACCTTTCCAAGTTAATCGAGTGGGGTCGATTCCTTGAGCGATCAGATAGACAACAGCGGCATGTGCTCGTTTATCAGACAAGACCATGTTATATTGATCGGAACCTCTGGCATCGGTATGCGATCCCATTTCGATCTCAATGTTTGGATTGTCTCTAAGTACGCGAACCAGTTTGTCCAATTCGATAGCTGCATCTGGACGAATATCCCATTTATCGAAGTCATAGTAGATGTTTTCCAGGACTATTGGTTTGTCGATAATGATCTCTTCCACCTCAAAATCAGCAAAGAAATCCTCTGAATATTTGAGGCCTTTTGTAATGACACGATCTGTTCTGGAGAAACAACCGAACTTAGTACAGTACAACAGGAACTCACTTTCAGGAGCGAGTTTGATTTTGAAGTTACCTGATTTGTCGCTTGTAACAGTTGATACTTGCCCTGTTTCAGAATTGGTCACTTCTACTGTTACCCCTTCAATCGGAATGTCTGTTCCTTTTTTTCTTGCACGCCCTATCAGGTTGAATGTTGGTGGCTTTTTGTCGAAGGTGTACATTTTATCGGCGTTTGTTCTAGAAGAAGAGACGAAACCGGTAACATTATCCTTGTTCATAGAGAAGGCAAAATCATCTTTAGTTGAATTCAACGGATAATTGAGGTTCTCAGGTTTTACCCAACGAGAGCCGGTGTAATATGTAATGAAAACATCCAATCCACCCATTGAATTGTGTGCATCTGAAGAGAAGTAAAGTGCACCATCAGCGTGTACATAAGGGAACATTTCATTACCTGAAGTGTTCACTGCCTGCCCGAGATTTTCAGGAGCAGACCATTGACCATTGACCAACTGACTTCTGTAGATATCCGTTCCGCCATATCCACCGGGCATATCTGACACAAAGTACAACCATTTTCCATCGGAAGAAAGAGCGGGATGTCCTGTAGAATAATCATCACTATTGTAAGGGAAGTCTACGAGGTTTTTCCACTCATCACCGATCAACGTTGCAGAGAAGATCTTGAGGTTGTTCTCACTGTTTTCATTGATCACCATTTTACGTTTAACGTAATTACTTCGCGTAAAGTAAACCGTTTTTCCATCTTGAGAGAAGGAAGCGGGTCCTTCATGAAAGCGTCCGTTAACGTCACCTTTTAGCAATTCAGGAGACATCCAGTTTCCTTCGGGATCTTTTTCCATTTTGTAAAGATCGAGGTATGAATTTCCGGTCCATGGATTTTGTTTTCTACCGGAGAAGACCTTTTTGTCAGCGGCAAAAACAGCACCATTCTGGTATTCTACGACAGAGAAGGTGTTGGCAAACTGATCATCAAGGATGGGCTTCAATTCATATAAAGTTGTATCTCTGAAACGCTCGATGACAGAATTGCAAGCAGTCAATAACATGATGGCTGAAACATCTTTAGGATGAGCTGCAAGGTACTTTCTGAATTGCTCTCTTGCTTCGGTATGTTTACCGTTGGACATGAGTACTTTTCCGTAATCGAAATTGGTAATTGACACGGCGGAACTGCGTTGAACAGCTTTTTTATAGAACTCTTCCGAGGCATTGAGTTTACTTGTTCTGAAATAAGCATCGGCCAAGCGGAGTTCAATTGCAGGATCCTGATTTTTCTTATAGGCTTTCTGCAGATGTTCAATTGAAGATGAGTAATTCATGTAATCGTAATACTCATTTCCCTTACGGGTGTGGTAGCTGGTACATGACCCCATCAGAACCACCAGTCCTGATGCGATCAAAAGTTTAGATGTACTTTTCATGAGTCTTTCTATTAGAAGTAACGTGGCGTTTTCACCTTAACGAGTTCTTTTCCGAAGTCAATACCAATCATGATTTCGTGAGAACCGCTTGAGTGATTGCGTAATTTGGAGTAAGTGATATCGTAAGCATACCCGACACGGAATCGTTTGTTTGCTTGGTATTCAACAAGTGCGATCAATGCATCTCCGGATCTCCAAGATAGTCCAACCCAGAACATGTCTTTATAGACAGTGCTTAAATTGAGATCCATCTGAAGTGGGGCATTTGGCAAGTACTTGAACAATACAGATGGTCGAAGTTTGATATCTTCCGAAGTAGTGAATACATATCCTGCAGTCAACAAGTAATGACGTCTCAAGAAAGAAGCACGACTGATGTCGAAGTTGAAATCCATTCCTTTTTGATAAGCCAAAAGAGTAGGGATGGAGAATCCGACATAGTGTTTCTTGCTGAAGTGATAGAGTCCCACACCAAAACGAGGAAGGATTTTACTTCTTAGGTCGTTTTGGAAAACTTCATCTTGATCCCAAACCGTTAGATCGGTCAACTTAGCGCTGAATTGAGAGATACCTGCGTTAACTCCCATGGCCAATTTACTGTTCTCACCTGTTTTAAGTTGGTAAGCATAATTGAACACAGCTGCATTTTGTCGGGTAACACCGATCTGATCGTTCATCAGGATCATTCCCAGTCCCATGTTTTTTGATCTGATTGGACCGTCGACGGCAGCAATGGTGGTCATCGGGGCACCGTCGAAACCAACCCACTGTGTTCTGAAACTGAGAGTAGAGGACCAATAGTCGTGAGAACCTGCATAGGCGGGATTGAGATACAGTCCATTGAACATGTACTGACTCACCATTGGGTCTTGTTGCGCTGTCGCCCCCCAAGGAGAGAGCGCAGCGACTGCTAGTATGATGATTATTTTTTTCATGATAATTATAGTTTTATAGTGGTATTTATCTTCTTAGATCAACATATCCTTTGAGAATAATATCCTCATCGCCTGCCTCAACGCGAAGGATCACGAAGTAGGTAGCATCAGGAAGTTGTTCCCCCATGGTGTTTTCTCCATTCCATTCGTTTTGGTAAGCGTCTTTTTCGTAGACAACATTACCCCAACGGTTGTAGATAGTGATGGTGTTGACAGGGTAGGCGTCAATACCGTGAACAACGAAGTTGTCGTTAGCGCCATCTCCATTTGGAGAGAATCCACTTGGCATTTCGAGGATATCTGGTTGAGTAAGTCGAGTTGAAGCATAAGCTGTACAACCCATCATATCAGTAACGATCACCGAGTAAGTTCCCGCACTCAATCCTAGGATAGAAGGTGTGGTTTCGCCATTGCTCCAGAGGTAATTGTAAGGATTTGTACCGCCTTCAACATCTGAAAGGATTGAACCGTTGCTTCCACCCCAAGTGCTAACGTTGTACCCTCCTGCAAAGACCGGAGAAACAAGTGTAACGATGAGTGAGTCAGGCTGACTAACAGTGACAGTTTCTGTCATTTGACATCCGAAAGCATCGGTTATCAATACAGTGTATTCACCTGCAGCAAGTCCAGTGATCGAAGGAGAGCTGTCACCATTGGACCATGCGTATGTAAATGGAGCATTACCACTTGTTACGAAAGCCGTGATCTCACCAGTATTGTCGTTGTAACAACGCAAGTCTTTCACTGAGATTTGAGCACCGATATTACTCACTGAATTGATCTCTGCAGTGAACGTGTTTGTACATCCTTGAGCATCTGTTACAATGAAGGTATAGAACCCACTGGCAACATTGTTCAGGTTTAACCCAGCGCTTTCGTCCGACCATTCATAGGTGTACGGAGTTGTACCACCAGTTACCTGAACTTGGATCGCTCCGTTTGCAGCGGTACAAGTAGAATTGTAAACCTGGTATTGAATCAAAAGTGTGTCAGGTTGATTGATCACAGTTGCATAGCTGATCTCACAGCCCAGAGCATCTGTTACCAACACATTATAAGATCCGGCAGTCAAACCACTGATGTCTTGAGTATCCGCCCCGTTAGACCATGCGTAAGTGTATGGAAGTGTACCACCACCAACTGTAACATCGATTGCTCCATCTGCTCCATTAAAACAATTGACGTGATCATCTGCCGCACTCAATTGAAGTGCTGTAGGTTCAGTAATCACAGTGGAAGCAACCGCTGTACAACCATTGTCATCCATAACATTCAAGGTATATGAGCCAGGCGATAAATTGCTGATGTCTTCAGTTGTTGCATCATTATTCCAGTCGTAGATGTATGGAGCAGTACCAACGGTGATCGTTGCGTCGATTGAACCATTGTCAATTCCGAAGCAGCTTACATCTGTTGGATCAAGTGTGATGACCGGAACAGGGAACACTTCAACAGTGAATGAACATGTGTTGGTGTTTCCACTCATGTCTGTTACCAAGAAGGTGTTTGTTGTGATACCGATCGGGAACACAGAGTTGCTAGCTAAACCTGCAGTTTGAACTACGGATTGCACAGCGCAGTTATCAGCTGCTACTGGTGCAGCATAAGTTACCAAAGGTTCACAAGTTTCAATTGGTTGAGCACATATGATTGTAGGTAATTCGGTATCGTTAACTGTTACAGTGAACGAGCAAATAGAAACATTACCAGCACCATCAGTAACAGTATAAGTAACTGTCGTCGTTCCAACCGGGAACAATGTTCCAGGAGTATGTGTGAACGTCATTGAAGCACCACAGTTATCCGTGTATGATGGAACAGCCCAGTTTACTAGCGCACCGCAAACTCCATTATCCGTATTTACAACGATGTTTGATGGACAGCCTGAAATAACAGGATTCTCATTATCCACAACAACAACGCTGAATGAGCAGTTTGCCGAGTTTCCAGATTGATCAATTACGGTCCATGTTACAAGTGTTGATCCAGGATTAAAGACTACACCATTCAATGAAGTTCCTGACCCGCTAGTTGCACCTGTTAGGTTGTAAGTAAGCGAAGAAACTGTACAATTGTCTGTAGCTGTTGCGTTCCAGCCATTGCCTGATACAGTGAACGTACACACACCGGCATCAGCTGAAACTGTTTGAGTTCCTACTGCACCACATGAAGTAATTGCTGGAAGCTGTGTATCTTGAACAGTCACATTGAATGTACAAGTAGATGTATTTCCTGAACCATCAGTTACAGTCCAAAGTACTGTTGTTACCCCAAGGTTGAAATCTACCCCTTGAAGAGATGATCCAGTACCTGTTGTTGCACCAGAAAGCGTGTAGATAATTGTAGAAACAGAACAATTGTCTGTTGCTGTTGCATTCCATCCAGTTCCGGTTTGTGTGAAATTACATTCACTGGCATCTGCAACAACGATCTGATTACCAACTGCACCGCAAGATGTGATGATTGGATTTTGGTTATCTACAACTGTTACGTTAAACGAACAAGTTGAACTGTTACCATGGATATCAAGTGCAGTCCATGTAACTAGCGTTGTACCTAGATTAAATGTCACTCCATTTAGAGATGTCAAACCAGATGCAGAAGTGGCTCCAGATAATACAGCAGTTAAAGAAGAAACAGAACAATTGTCAGTAGCTGTTGCATTCCAAGAGTTATTAGGATGAGTGTATGTACAAATACCAGCATTAGCATTCACTGTTTGGTCACCAGATGCACCACATGATATGAATGTAGGAAGTATATTGTCCGTCACCACAACATTGAATACACAAGTTTGTATATTGTTTGATCCGTCAGTGACAGTCCACGTTACAGTTGTTGTTCCGACATTGAAGTTTACATTGTTCAAAGTAGTAAGACCTGAACCAGATGTCGCTCCGGTTAAAGTCGCTAAAACTGATGAAACAGAACAGTTATCAGTAGCTGTGGCATCCCATGCTGTTCCTGAAACTGTATAATCACACTCGTTCGGGTCAACATTCACATTTTGTGTTGAGCCAACGCAGAAAGTGAATGACGGAAGTTGATTGTCAGTAACAGTCACTGTATATACACATTGTACTGAGTTTCCGGAACCATCAATTACAGTCCAAGTAACTGTACTAAGACCAAGGTTGAATACAAATCCATCTAGTGAAGTTAATCCGGAAGCTGCAGTTGCTCCAGTTACATTTGCGGTGATCGAAGCGATCGAACAGTTGTCAGTGGCAGTCGCATCCCAAGCTGTTCCAGAGACAGTGAAGGTACATACACCTGGGTTAGCATTCACGGATTGATTACCAACACAGTTCGTAAGAACCGGATTCTGATTGTCAGCAACTGTGACTGTATATACACATTGCACTGAGTTTCCAGAACCATCTACAACAGTCCAAGTAACTGTACTAAGACCAAGGTTGAATACAAATCCATCTAGTGAAGTTAATCCGGAAGCTGCAGTTGCTCCAGTTACATTTGCGGTGATCGAAGCGATCGAACAGTTGTCAGTGGCAGTCGCATCCCAAGCTGTACCAGAAACAGTGAAGGTACATACACCTGTGTTTGCATTCACCGATTGGTTAGCAACACAATTCACCAAGGAAGGATTCGTAATATCTGTTACTGTTACATCAAATGAACATGTCGCAGAATTTCCGGAACCATCGATAGCAGTCCATGTAACTGTTGTAGTGCCTAGGTTGAACGCAATTCCATTCAAACTGGATCCAGTTCCGGTTGTTGCTCCCGTCAAAACATAAGTTGAAGAAGCCAAGAAACACTCATCTGATGCACTAGCATCCCATGCTGTTCCTGAAACTGTATGTGTACAAGTTGAAGAGGATGTGTTTACATTTTGATCTCCAACACAAGAAATAAGTGGATCAATAATATCTACAATTGTAGTTATTACAACAGATGTTGACGTTGTACAGCCGTTGAAATCTGTAACTGTAACATCATATGTGCCTGCACCCACATTGGAGAGATCTTCTCCGTTAAAAGTAAATACTCCAGGTCCGGTCCAAGCATATCCGTATGGCATAACACCTCCCAACACTGTTAAGTTTGCAGCACCATCCATGCCTCCATCACAGGAAACTTCTTGTGTCATTGTAGCCGAAGATTCCAATAGTGTCGGTTGGTTAATGAACGCTTGCAATGGTCCGTAAGAACAGTTGTTGCCGTCTGTTACATTGAGTTCATATAATCCTGCAGCTAGACCACTGATGTCTTGAGTCGTATTTGAATAGCCCGAAGGACCACTCCATGTGTAGGAATAGTTCAATGTTCCACCAGTAATTGTTACATCAATTGAACCTATAGTTTGACCAAAACAAAGGTTGTCTGTGTACGTGTATGATCCTGAAAGTACAGCTGGTTGTGTGATACCAACAGATGCAGAAGCAGTACAGCCATTTTGATCCGTAACAATGACTGTGTACGTACCCGGACCAAGCAGCGTTAAATCTTGGTGATTGGCAATATTCTTTAAGCCCTCGAACCATTGATAAGAATATTGAGGATAGGTTCCCCCATTCACAGTAAGGTCAATTGTACCATTATTGCTGCCGAAACATGTAACATTTGTTGGGTCAAGACCAATACTGATAGGATCAGGCTGAGTTATCATAAAGTTCTTACTTGTAAAACAGCCGTTATTATCAGTGACTTCTACCCAGTAATTCCCTGCAGTAAGGTTGGAAATTGAAGTAACATTCATTGCTCCTGTTGACCACTCAATGGAGAAAGGTGCTGAACCGTTTGTAATGTACAACGACGCAGCCCCATTACTTCCTCCATTACACAGAATGTTGGTCGTATTCACTGCAAGATAGAAATCATTACATGGTGGTTCGTTGATGATTACGGCATCATTAAGTGAACATCCTTCTGAATCAGTAATCGTTAAATTGTACGATCCGGCCATCAAGTTGGTAGCAGTTTGAGTTGTTTGTTCAGGCACTGTTGACCAAGAATAAGAATATACTGGTGTTCCACCTAGAGGATTTGCTGTCGCACTTCCATCATTACCACCTTGCGTACTCACATCATTTGATGTTATTGTATTTGTAATAACAGTTGGTTGGAATATGGCCACCGAAGCAACATCAATACAACCTGTTTCATTGTCTGTAACCGTTACTGTATAAATTCCAGAAGGAAGGTTGTTAACGGTTGCTGTAGTTTGAATAGGATCCGTATTCCATGAGTAGGAATAGTTTTCAGCCGGATCTCCACCTGAAGCCAATGCGGTTACTGATCCTGTGCTTGCTCCGTAACAATCGACATCCGTAGTTGAAACGTCAACTGTAAGTCCGCTGCAAGCAAAGGTGTTAACTACAACACTCGATGCTACTTCACATCCATTCGCATCCGTTACTGTTACTGTATAGAATCCGTACCCTAAAGGTGAAACAGTATTTGTGTAAGGAGGAATTGTTAGGTTTGTAGACGAAATAGTTACGTCTAAAGCATCTGTCCATACAACATCGTAGGGTGAATCACCTCCAGAAATCGTGACTGTTACACTTCCATCATCTTCTGCAATTGTTTCATCAATACTAGTCAAAACAAGTTGAATTGGTGACGGTTGGTTTACGTTGATGTATTCAGTTGTCGAACAAGAGTATTGGTCTGTTACGGTTAGCGCGTACGTTCCAGCGGAAACTACAATTGAAGTTGTTGTTTCTCCTGTTGTCCATTGGTAAGAATACCCTGATATCCCTCCATCTATCGAAGCAGAGATCGTTGTTGTTTGTCCATGACATACAATGTTGCCAATAGTTTCATTGATGGTCATTTGAGTTGAATAGAAGATGGTCATTTCATCATCTTCTTCCGGACATCCACCGCCTGCACCAGTGCTGGTAAGGGTTAGCGTTACTGATCCAGATGCAATTTCTGAGAGTGTTGGCGTGTAGGTAGCATTAGCGCTTGATCGGTTAGGACTGAAGGTTCCATCACCACCAACCCAGAAAGGGCTGGCGTAAAGTACTGATCCGTTTAATACCACGGTCGGACTACTTTCACAAGCTGTTAGATCAGGACCGGCGTCAACTTCTGGGATACTAGCCACAGCAACAGAAGCAGATTCGAATTCAGAAGGACAAGTTGCGGTGATCAAACCATCAGATACTTGTACAGTATACACATCTTGAGCCGGAGCTAGGAAAGAAGGACCGCTTCCAACATTTATACCTTCACTGTCATACCAAGTATAGGTATAGTTTCCATCACCCCCGGTTGCGCTAGCCGTAAGATTGACCCCCGGTCCACCTTCACAGAAAGTTCCAGGATTGGGAGTAACCGAAACATTGAGTGCATCATAAACAGTAACAGTGAATTGTCCCGAAGTAGGGAAAACACCACAAACTGCTGCTTGCGGGGTGCCTGTTACTTCATAAGTAATGGTGTAAGGATAAGTTGCATTGGCTCCCGGAGAGAAAATCGGGTTGTCGCAATTTAAACAGCTTAAGAAAGTGTTTGCAGTTGCAAGACTTGCGGTTAAGTTTGGACTTTTTGCAATAGCATTGATCGTTATATTGTTCAGTCCATAGATTGGTAGTGGAAGGGTGCAACCTAAACGTGTAGGTTGATCAAGCGGGTAGATTGGTTTAGGGATCTGACGAAAAATGTACTTGATCTTGTTTCCACCCGGCTTACGGTAAGTGATTTTGTGTGGGCCTGCACCAGTTATACAAACCGGAGCACCTCCGGGAATGGATACACCACAATCACCGGGAGAAAGTAAATCACCGGAAATAATGTTGTAAGTTCCTGCACCTCCCGGATCTGCATAACCCGGAGCAACGATCAATTCGAACATGGCCACATCAGGATGGAGTGTCACATAGAACGAAACATGGTCGTCTGTTGGACTGTTCATTCCACAACATCCTGGTTGTCTGACAAACTCAGGTGTGGTGTAGGTAAGATTAGGGTTGGCCGATAGGTCCAGTACAAAGAAAGGAACATTTGCGCTACATTCCGGGAGCTGCGTTTGTGCATGGCCTGAACCGGAAAACAGAATAAGAAGTCCTACTAAAAGGAACTGCCATCTGCTAAACAATAATGAATGTTTCATAAGTGATGGTTTTGGTTTGATAATTTTAGTTACGCAATGATTAACACGTTATAACCCCTTATTAAATTTAGCGATGACAAAGGGGTATAAAACGGATGCAAATCAGGGTTTGAGCTGATTAAACTCAATGATTTAAGAAAAATAAACGATGTGAAATTTCTGCAGGATGTTATATCCTGTTTGATGGGTAGGTCAGTTTTCATACTACAATTTTTAGTTTCTGATGACTGAGATTAACTTCTCAACCACCTTACAAATTTAGTTAGAGGTTTAGCCACAAAATCTGATATTTATCAGGTTTTGAGAAGATTGTAATCAGGTTTAGTTGTTATGGTTGTTACTAAATGAATATAATTCCGAGTAAAACGATAATTGATATAACTCCGAGTATTATTATAACTAGAATAATGACACTTTTGCGGAATTGTAGCCAGTCCGATTTCTTAGCTGAAAGTCCTGTAACCTTGGACTTCAAAACACTGGGAGCTTGGCGATCCTTAAAAATGATGTTTTTTGCTATAGAGCTTTTAAGATCCATCAAGAGTTTGAATTTTTGATCGGATGAAATAAGAATAATCTCTGTAGATGGAAGTTTTTCGTGAATTTTGTGTGCTATAACATCACCTTTTTGTGCTTTAGGATTTGTACCATCCAGATGATAATCCAGAATAACTAAATCAGGTTTAAGTGCGAGGCAGTCAAGAGACTCTTCACCGGAGGTGAAGCTGTGTACGGTTACATTTTTCATTTTGATCAGATTCTTCAACAGGTTGAGGTAAAATTTGTTGTCGTCGACCAAAAAAACAACTAGGTGTCTGTCCGCATTCGCTTCAAGGAAGTAGGATGCACCGTAGTAATCCTGAATTATCATGTCAGTTTTCATGTTTTCTGGTTTTTAGTTATTACTTATGATGAAGTAGTTCTTCGAGATAATTAGAAATCTCTTGAATTACTGTTTCTGTTTCCTTGATAAGCTGATTGACTTGTTCGTTTAGATTTTCAGAGGTCTCATTGAACTCAATGGAGGTGCACAAATTGTAAATGTCATTTCTGCCGATCATTTCAAAGCTGGGTCTCATTTTATGAGCAAGTTTTTTTAGACCCAGATTGTCATTTTCATGAATGTATTCATTGAGTAAATTCAAATCTTCATGTAGAGTGGATAGCATGACTTCTAGGGTTGAAATCATCAGGTCATTGTTGTCGTTTAGAAAGAATTTCAATTGATCAAAATTGACTTTGCGTTCTTCAGGATTAGTGTCTTTATCTTTAATTCCTTTTAATAGATCATTAATAACCTGAAATAATCGTTGTGGTTCAAATGGTTTAGAGAGATAATTGTCAGCTCCGCAGTCAATACATCGGTTGAGTTCACCTTCAAATGCGTGTGCTGTTAAGGCAAGGATGGGAACCGTCTGTTTATTTTCCGGGAACTCAGAACGAATTGTTTTCATGGCATGATAACCATCGACAATAGGCATTTGCATATCCATTAGGATAATGTCGAAATCTGCAGCACTATACTTGTCAATCGCTTCTTGACCATTTGCTGCTATTGTGATTTCTGCTCCCAGACTTTTTAGTAGGTCAGTAGTTACCATTTGATTAATTGGATTATCCTCAGCCAGTAGAATTTTGATTCCGGTAAAATCAATGTTTTCCTCATTGGCGGGATCAATCATATAGAGATTCTTTTCTTGCTCAGGAATTTGAAATTCGAGTTCAACAGTAAAAGTTGACCCTATTCCGGGCTTACTGGATAGATGAATAGAGCCATGTTGAAGATCGATTAACTTCTTAACAATGGTTAAACCAAGTCCTGAACCGCCGTATCGTCTTGTGGATTCACCCTCTGCCTGTGTAAAGGCTGAGAATATTTTGTTTTGAAATTCTTCTCTAATTCCAATTCCTGTATCTTCAACCTCGAACTTGATCTTACATGCATGTGCGTCTGAATCCACTAATGATACATTCAATGACACATGTCCTTCATCGGTAAATTTTAAGCCATTTCCAATTAGGTTGTATAAGATTTGGTTTAGCTTGACTGCGTCTCCAATAAGTATTTCCGGAATAGCTGTATCAAGTGTGCAGTAAAAATCCAAGTTTTTGGATATCGCTCTCTGCTCAAACAATGTTCCTATCGAATTGACCAATTCGTGAATGTTGAAGGGATTATTATTGATTGTCATTCGTTGCGCTTCGATCTTTGATATATCAAGAATATTATTGATAATTCCCATTAATTGATCCGAAGAAGACATGATGGCTTCAAGGTATTTTTTTTGTTTTGGATCGAGTTCTGTTTTCTGCAGTAAGTTCGAAATACCAATTATACCATTTAACGGAGTCCTGATTTCATGACTCATATTAGCAATAAACTGAGATTTAATCTTTGCAGCGCTAATTGCTTGTTCTTTAGATTCAATGAGTTCTTTTTCAAATTGAATTCTTTCCGTAATATCTCGTGCCATGGCCTGAAATCCTAGAATTATATCTTTATTAGTGTCGGAATGAATGAGGCTTACATTTTGACCAAGCCAAACTTCTTTTCCTGATTTTGTGAGGATTGGGAATTCAAAATAGGTGTTCTGTAATCTGTTTCGTAAAGCGTGGGTGTAAAATCCAACTGTTTGTTCTTTAAAATCCGGTCGGATAAAGTCTATATAGTTTTTGCCAGTAATTTCTTCCTGAGAGTACTCAGTAACTCTCAAAGCTGATGGATTGGCGTATAGAATAATTCCCTTTTTATTGGTAGTATAGATTAAATCACTGACATTTTCAATGATTTGTCTGTATCTTTTTTCGGATTGCTCAAGAGCAATAACGGACTTCTCTTGTTCCGTTTTGATCTTTCTTACAGTCGAAGATTTGGCCAATGCTACTTCAATAGTTGATTTTAAATCAATACCGTGAAATGGTTTTACTAAGAAACCGTAAGCTCCAGCGTTTTTTGCTTCAAGAAGTGTTTTTTCATCAACGTAGGCCGTGAGAAAAACAATAGGAATATTTAATGATTTCTTGACTTCATTGGCAACTTGAATTCCGTTCATTTCCCCTTTCAAATTAATGTCCATTAGGACTAAATCAGGCTGGGTTTCCGTTATCTTTTGAACAGCGATTTCTCCTGAAGCGGCACTTCCAAGAACCACATAACCAAACTTATTAAGATCAGATTTAATATCCTCAACAACCAAGAGTTCGTCTTCAACAATAAATATTCTGACCGGTTTGCTCATAGGTTGGTTTTTTTTCGTGATTCTAATGTCGAATGTAGTTCACTGAACTCCAAAAAAAAAAAAAATTAAATAGTTATATCGAAATTTTCAGTAACTTGATCGAACAAAACCACCTACTCATGGAAAACCAGAGCCTTAAATGCATTATTGTAGATGATGATTCGGTTTCAAAAAACTTGATCAAATCATACATTGATTTAACTAGAGATTTAGAATTGCTGGGTCAATTCAGTAATCCGACTGCAGCGTTGAATTCAAAATTGTTGCAGTTTTCGCAGATTCTATTTTTGGATATTGAAATGCCAGAGATGAATGGATTCGAATTGCTGAAAAATCTAAATTATCAAGGAAAAGTAATTGTCATTTCATCCAATCCTAACCACGCCTTAAATGGATTTGAATGGGATGTGGTAGATTTTTTATTGAAGCCTATTCCTTACGATCGATTTAGAAGAGCTGTTGAAAAAGTTCACAAATTAAATGGAAACAACCATGAAGAAGAAATCTTGACCATTACTTCTGGAAAGACAAGTCATCGCATACGAGAAGGAGAGCTATTGTATATTGAAGGCGCGGGTGAATACCTGAATGTAGTGACAAAATCCGGTCATTTTTTGGTGTATTCGAATATGAAGAATATGATGACGATGTTGAATGGCAATTTTATACAGATTCATCGTTCATTCATTGTAAACTGCAGAAATATTGAGATAGTGACCAAAAATAAGGTGACTATTGCCGGCAAATGTATTCCGGTGAGCAGAACCTATGACGGTGTGTTTAAACAGAAATTCTTTGCTTTTAATTGAATTCACTTTAATTTATTGCTTTATAGGCAGCAGGGATATTATCTATGATATTTCCTGCTGTCATCGGTGCTTCATTGAATTGACTGCTCCAAAGATCAGCCGTTAATCCGTGTAAATAAACGCCAATTAAGGCACTTTCCAGATTGGAATAACCTTGCGATAACAGGGAGGAGATCATCCCTGTTAATACATCACCCGAACCTCCGGTGGATAAACTTGGATTGCCCGAGGAATTGAAATATACCGATCCTTCAGGAGTGGCAACGGAAGTAAAAGCACCTTTCAAAACAACAAAAATGTGGAGTTTTTGAGCCATTTCAATTTGCTTCATCAAGCGATTGTATGCTGTTGAAGACGGACCGAACAAGCGATCAAATTCTTTCGGATGCGGAGTGAGAATTGAGTTTTCAGGGATCAGTTTAAGTAAATCAGAATCTGAGGAAAGCAAGTTTAAAGCATCTGCATCAAGGACAATGGACTTAGTGTAATTTTTCAGAAGGTGTATCAAAGTGTTTTTGGTTAATTCATTCATGCCAATTCCAGGTCCAATGGCGATACTTGAATATAAATTCCAGTCCAATTCGCCTGAAATGAAATCCATATCGCGTGATGTACGGCACATCGCCTCGGGAACGACTTCTTGAATTATTGAATATCCACATTCGGGAACAAAGGCAGTCACCAATCCGGATCCCATTTTTACTGCGGATTTGCTGGCTAAAATGGCGGCTCCCATTTTTCCTTTACTTCCGGTGATCATCAATGTATGCCCAAAAGTACCCTTATGCGAAAAACGTTCCCTCGGATGCAACATCGAAGAAATGTCTTCCTCTTGTGTGTAGAAAAATTGACTTTCACAAGAATCAATAAATAATCGATCCAAACCAATATCGAGAACATGAAAAGAACCGACTTTTTCACCTGCATCTGAGATCAAGAATGCCAATTTTGGGGATTGAAAAGTTAAGGTATGATTGGCTTGAACAATGTTATCTGTGTCATTTGATGTATTGTCTTCAGCGTACATTCCGCTTGGTAAATCGATTGAGATCACCTCAGCACCTGATTCATTTATGTGTTTAATAACTTTCAAGGTGTCCCCTTCCACTTTCCGGGTGAGTCCAGTACCAAAAATGGCATCAATGATTAAGTGATTTTTAGTGTGAATCGGAAGTTTGTCAAGCGAGGACAGCAGTGTTGTGTTGTGATTTGTTTGCTTCCATCGCTCAAAATTGATTTTGAAGTCTTCAGATCCATTTTCAGGATTTCCAACACAATAAACAAAAATATCACAACTTGCATTCGAAAGCATTCTTGCAAGTGCTAGACCGTCACCTCCATTATTGCCGATGCCACAATACACATAAATTGTTTTGTCTAAATTCAAATTCGATTTTAACCAGTCAAAACAAACACCAGAAGCACGTTCCATAAGGTCAATGGAAGCAATTGGTTCATGAAGGATCGTGAACTGATCGGCTTGACGAATCTCACTGGCTTTTAAAATCTTCATAGGTTTTGAAGTTAATCATTCAAATAGATAGTTCTGCATCAATTTTCAAATTGTTCATACCAATTGAAATAGTTGGCAATTAATTGGTCCTTATGTTGTATTAAATACTGAATATAAGTCTCGGTTACAGGGGAGAATTGCTTCCCTTTATGCCAAATTAAATTCCATTGAGAACGAATAGGTAATCCTTGAATTGGATATATTTCAAGCTGTCCCATAGTTAATTCATTTCTTAATCCAATTATTGGCATCAATGAGTAGCCTAGTCCTGCCAAAATAGCTTGTTTAACTGCCTCATTTGATGTGAGCTCCAGCTTGTTAGAAATGTTCATATTGTGTTCTGTAAAGAATTTTTCTACCGCACTCCGAGTACCAGAGCCCTTTTCTCTGTAGATGATCGGTGTTGAGCTACTTATTACACTATTAATGTCTTTACTTTTCAATTTTAGACCGGGTTGCCCAACCATGTGAATACTATTTGGTAACAGATCCAATTTATTCACGTTCAGATTTTCTGGTATAATTGAAACTAGGGCAAGGTCTGTTTCATTTGCCTCTAATGCATCAATAACTCTTGACTTATTGGTGACATCAAGTTCTAACTCCACATTTGGGTGAATTTTAAGGAAGTCGGAAAGGAAAAAAGGCATGAGGTATTTTCCTGTGGATACAGCTGATATTTTCAACTTTCCTGTTAATTGCCCATTGTAGGCATTGACTTTTTGTTGAAGATTTCCGACTTCTGCCAAAATTTTTTGTGCTGCTTGCTCGACTTCTTTCCCAAAATCAGTTAGATACAGTTGACGGCCGATTACCTCTGTTAGTGGAATTTTGAATTGTTCCTGAAAATTTTTTAGTTGAATCGAAATGGCCGGTTGAGTTAAATGAAGTGCTTCTGCAGCTTTAGTAATACTCTGCTTTTCTGATATTTTGACGAAAATCTGTAATTGATGCAAAGTGTAATGCATAAAATAAACTTATGATATGTATATCAAA
>DAISYB010000027.1:0-45443 GCA_036825545.1 Crocinitomicaceae bacterium
TCATTGATGAATGAATATTAACCAAAACGGTCAAGCTTATTTAGGGAAGTACAAATGTCTTTGTTCCTTGTTCTTTGTTCTTTGTTCCTATCTTTACCCCATGGATTTCAATATCATCAAAGCCCTGCACATCATCTTTGTAGTCAGCTGGTTCGCCGGATTGTTTTACATTGTACGTTTATTCATTTATCATACTGAAGCACAAGTTCGACCTGAGACCGAAAAAAAAGTACTTTCCGATCAATTTGTGATCATGGAAAAGAAATTGTGGTGGATCATAACGACACCCGCCATGGTACTCACTATTCTCTTCGGAACATGGATGATCCTCCTGAATTCGGATTATTACCTGCACGTTGGCTGGATGCATCTCAAACTCGGATTTGTAGTTCTTTTACTTGTGTATCATTTCGTCTGTCAGAAGATTCTGAACGATCTCAAAAAAGGAATTTTTAACTGGACCTCAACCGGACTTCGTATCTGGAACGAGGTAGCTACACTGGCACTCGTAGCAATCGTTTTCCTTGTCGTGATGAAAGATTCTTTGAACTGGATCAAAGGAACGATCGGATTTTTCGCAGTAGCGATCAGTTTGATGATCGGAATAAAGATCTATAAGCGGATCAGGGGCGTATAGGGGCGGATTGCAATCCGCCCCTATACGCCCCTACACCCAACGATCCGATCCAAAATACTTATATTTACCCATCAAATTTTTCAATCATGTACAACAACATTCTCACAGAGCACATAGGACAGATCCTCGTGATCACCATCAACAGACCAGCGCAATTGAATGCCCTGAATAAAGAAACTATCGAAGAATTGCACCGTGCTTTGGCTGCTGGGGACGAAGACTCCGAAACAGGAGTGATAATCCTTACTGGATCTGGCGAAAAATCCTTTGTAGCAGGAGCTGACATCAAAGAATTCGCTGACTTCTCGATCGCTCAAGGAGGTGAACTAGCTTTGAACGGACAAAAAATACTGTTTTCGTTTATCGAAAATTTGAGTACACCAGTCATTGCCGCAGTAAACGGTTTTGCTCTTGGTGGTGGTTTGGAACTGGCAATGGCTTCTCATATTCGTGTGGCTTCTTCCAATGCGCGCATGGGTCTGCCTGAAGTTTCATTGGGCGTTATCCCGGGATACGGTGGTACACAGCGTTTAGCACAATTGGTTGGACGTGGGAAAGCAAATGAAATGGTCTTCACTGCAGGCATGATCAAAGCCGACGAAGCCTTAACTTGGGGACTTGTAAATTACGTAGTTGAGCCGGGAGAATTGATGGCCAAATGTGAGGAGATCGCAGGAAAGATACTGAACAATTCAGGAACCGCTATTGCATCGGCAATTCGTGCGGTCAATGCCAATTTTGAAGATGGTGTCAATGGTTTTGATGTAGAAATCGAAGAATTTGGTAAATGCTTCGGAACAAAAGACTTTAAAGAGGGAACCAGCGCTTTCCTTGAAAAACGCAAGCCTAATTTCCGCGGATAAATGGCGAACCCGATAAAGAAATTATTGGGTCAAACGGCTGTTTACGGTCTGTCAAGTATTATTGGCAGACTTTTGAACTATTTAATGGTTCCGCTCTATACGAGTGTCTTTGCACAAACATCTGATTATGGCGTCGTTTCTGAACTTTATGCTTGGGTGGCCTTTCTTGTTGTTCTGTTGACTTTCGGAATGGAAACGGCTTTTTTTCGTTTCCTTCAGGACCATGAGGACAAAGAAAAAGTGTTTAGAAATGGTTTTTTGACTGTTATTGGCATTAACGTTATCTTCTTTCTGGTACTCATTTATTTCAATCAAAACATCGCCGATCTGATGTTGTACTCCGAGCACAACGAATACATTATTCTACTCGGTGCAATTGTTTGTATTGATGCAGTTACTGCACTACCACTTGCTAAACTACGCGCCGAGGAACAGGCCTTGAAATTCGCGGGAATCCAGTTTGCAGCGATAGGTGTGAACATTGGATTGAACCTTGTCCTGATGCTGCTGGTTTTTGACCCGGGTCGTCCGGAAGAAGGGGTGCTTTTTATTCTTTTTGCCAATCTTTTTGCCTCATTGGTGAAACCGATCCTGCTCTACAAGCATTTCATGAACATTGAATTCAATTTCGATGTGCAGCTTGCGAAGCGAATGGTGGTTTACGCACTCCCATTGGTCATCGCCGGATTTGCAGGAATTGTCAATGAAACGATCGACAGGATCTTACTCAAACATATCCTTTATGATGGATCTACGATGGCCTCATTAAAATATGCGGAAGGACAGGTAGGAATTTACAGTGCCAACTACAAACTGGCCATGCTGATTACTATTCTGCTTCAAGCATATCGTTATGCTGCGGAACCCTTCTTCTTTTCCCAAATGAAGAATGAGGATCGCAACAAAGTTTATTCGAAGATTATGAATTTCTTTGTGGCTACCGTCGCATTGGTGTTTTTAGTTGTTGCTTTAAACATTGATATTTTCAAGCATTTTATACGCAATGAGGTCTATTGGGAAGGATTAAAAGTGGTGCCTATCTTACTATTCGCCAATGTTTTTTTAGGAATCTACTACAACCAGAGTATTTGGTACAAACTAAGCGGACAAACACGGTTTGGTGCCTTAATCGCTATACTCGGTGCCTTACTGACAATCGCAATCAATGTGCTCTTTATTCCGGAATACGGTTACATGGCGAGTGCCTGGGCAACCTTGATAGTTTATGGTTTCATGATGACACTTTCCTACTACATGGGACAGAAATACTATCCAATCAAATACAATTCACGTAAGTTCTTTCTTTACCTTGGAGGAGCAGTTTTCTTTTTCTTGCTTGCGTCTGTTCTCAAACTGGAACAACCAATGCTCCGCTTCATCGTCCACAATTCCCTGATCGCTCTTTATTTGGCGATGGTGTTCATGCTGGAGAGAAAGAATCTGAAAATGGGAATGTAAGATCACTAATCAAGTCTCTCCCGATTTATCGGGATCTCGCTTCTGATAGTCCAGACCAAAGTGCAGTGGAGTGTCTGGACGATCTCGCTTCTATCTGCTGTTAATTAAAGTGTTCATTTCTCCTCCATTCTATCGCATTCTATTTCTGTGTTTTCAGTAATTTTGACGATATTGCCCGTATTATGCAAGTAAAGATTATCAATCGCTCAAAACACGCCCTACCGGGCTACGAAACAAGCAGTTCTGCAGGAATGGATGTACGTGCCAACTTGATTGAACGTATCGTTCTTAAACCCTTAGAGCGCGCTTTGATTCCAACAGGACTTTTTCTGGAAATTCCGGAAGGTTACGAATGTCAAGTTCGACCGAGAAGTGGACTGGCTTTCAAGAAAGGAATCACGGTTTTAAACGCGCCCGGAACAATCGATGCTGATTACCGCGGTGAAGTGGGTGTGATTCTCATCAATCTTTCGAATGAAGAATTTGTTGTGGAAGACGGCGAGCGGATTGCACAATTGGTCTTTGCGGAATACAAACAAGCAGAATGGGTCGAAACTGCGGTTTTGACTGAGACGGAGCGCGGTGAAGGCGGTTTCGGAAGCACCGGAGTAAAGTAAGGTCTAATTACATTCGACCGAAACGAAACTCTTACAAAAAGATTAAAGGAAAGAAAAAAATGAAAGTAATCGTACCAATGGCGGGAAGAGGAAGCAGACTTCGACCGCATACGCTAACTATACCAAAACCACTTGTTCCGGTTGGTGGCAAGCCGATCGTTCACCGTTTGGTGGAAGATATCGCTGCAGTCTGCTCTGAAAAAATTGACGAGATCGCATTTGTGGTTGGACGATTTGGAGAAGAAGCAGAGCATGAATTAATCGCTGTTGCTGAAAAACTGGGTGCAAAAGGAACAATTCACTATCAGGATGTTCCGCTTGGTACTGCACACGCTGTTCTTTGTGCCGCTGAGAAACTGGAAGGTCCTGTTGTTGTTGCTTTCGCAGACACCTTGTTCAAAGCCAATTTCAAGATTGATCCAAATGATGACGGCATTTTGTGGGTAAAGCAGATCAACGATCCAAGTGCATTTGGTGTGATCAAAATGAATGAGAAAGGTGAGATCATTGATTTCGTTGAAAAGCCGAAAGAATTCGTTTCTGATCTTGCCATGATCGGAATCTATTATTTCAAAGATGGTCTGCGATTGAGAAAAGAACTCGAATTCCTCATTGAAAATAACGTGATCAAAGGAGGTGAATACCAATTGCCGGATGCACTGCGTAGGCTGACTGAGGCAGGTTACAAATTCAAACCGGGAGAAGTGATCGAGTGGCTCGACTGCGGAAACAAAGAAGTAACTGTTCACACCAACCAACGCGTCTTGGAATACGATGCCGAAAAAGGAAAACAAATCATTTCGCCGAAGGCAGAAATCAATGATTCCGTAATTATTCCGCCTTGTTTCATCGGAGACAATGTTACAATCAATCGCTCGGTAATTGGTCCACACGTATCACTTGGTAACGGAAGTACCGTTTCAGAAAGTGTGATCTCCAATTCCATAGTTCAACATCAAACCGTCATCGAAAAGGCTAATATTTCAGATTCGATGATCGGATCAAATGCGCAAGTTAAAGGTTTGGCGCGCGATTTGAGTCTTGGCGATTTCTCAAGTACAACTGTATGATGCGTATTGTTTTTACCATAGTGTTTATCGGACTGTTATTTTCTTGCGGAACAAGTAAGAAGAAAACACCTGAGGTAAAACCTATAAACCCCGCTTATATTCAAGCTTTTCACGAAGCAGTTCGCTATAAGATTCGCGGACAATTCGATGAATCCATAAAAGCTTTTGAGAAATGCCTGACCATGAGACAAGATGATGATGCGGTATATTACGCCTTGTCACAATTACATCTCATGAAGAATGAGCAGGACAAATCTTCGGAATACATTCTTAAAGCAGCAAAAGCGGATCCGAACAATATTTGGTATTCGCAAGAATTGGCTTATATGTATTTCGAGACTGGAAATTATACTGAAGCGATCAAGAACTTTGAGAAATTGATTAAATATGAGCCGCGCAATGTTGAATGGTTGTACGGTTATGCTGAAAGTCTGGTTCGTGCAGGCAAGACAAGTGATGCTATTAAGGCATACAACAAAATGGAAGATCAGATTGGCAAACATCCGGAATTGTCTCTTCAGAAATTCAAATTGTACCTACAAATCAAACAGGATGATAAAGCCATTAACGAAATCAACGAAGCAAGAAAGGAATTTCCACAAGATCCACAATTAATTGCTGCGTTGGTTGACTATTATTTCCAAAAGGGGAAAGAAGATAAAGCCGTGGAAATGCTCGAAGAACTTATCAAAGCAGATCCTGAAAATGGAAGAGCACATTTGGCATTGGCCGACATTTACAGGCAAAAAGGACAGCAGAAAAAAGCATATTCTTTTCTTATTAAAGCCTTTGCTTGCCCGGATGTGACCATCGACAACAAGATGCAAATCCTGATCAATATCCTCGACAATAGCTATAAAATCGACGCAGAGGTTTTTGAGTTAGTTGAACTCACTGTTACTCATCACCCTTTCGAAGCCAAAGCTCACTCTATTCGTGGTGATTACATGTTGAGAGTTGAGCGTGACGACGAAGCATTGTTCTCTTATCGGGAAGCATTAAAATATGACAAATCAATCTATCCAATATGGAATCAGGTATTGATTATGCTTTATCAAAATGGTGATTATCAAGGCTTATATGATGACAGTAAGGCCTGTTTGAGTTATTTCTCTACACAGCCTCAAGTGTACTTGCTACATGGCGTTGCAGCAAACCAATTGAAGAAATATGACGATGCAACAGACGCCCTAAAAACAGGGCTTGACTTCTTGGTCAATGATAAGATAATTGAGGCTGAATTCTATGGTCAATTAGGAGAAGCCTATTTTGGCAAAAAAGACCTGGCAAAAGGAAAAGAAAATTATGACAAAGCACTGAAGCTGGATCCTAAGAGTTTTCTATTGAAGAACAACTATGCCTACAGGCTTGCATTGGCAAAAACCGATCTTGACAAAGCAATAGCTCTTTTGGATTTTGTGCAAGTCTCCAATGATCAATCACCACATTTTTTAGACACAAAAGGATTCGTTCTTTTTCAAATGGGAAAATACCCTGAAGCGAAAAATTTCTTTGAACGCGCCTACAAATTGAATCCAAAAGATAAGGTGATCGTTGAACACATGGGAGATATTTATTTTAAACTTGGAGACAAAGATCTCGCTGTTGAACTGTGGAAAGAAGCCAAGGAAAAAGGTTCAGTCAACCAAGTTTTAGACAAAAAAATTGAGAAGAAAGAATATTATGACCCGATCTATTAAAAACAGTTATTTTCTTTTGCTCGGGATTTTCCTATTGGCTTCCTGTGCAAAAAAGCTAACAGAAGTCGAAAAGGAAAAATTACCGAAGCGAAAAACACAGGATCTGATCCATGTATTGGATAGTATTTCCGATATTAAACCAAATTTATTCTATACGAAAATATCCACAAAATTCTCTGATACCAATCGCAATATCTCCTTTAAAACCTCAATTCGTTTAGTAAAAGATAGTGCCATCAATACGCTTATAACTTACGCGACAATTCCGGTTGTCAATTCTATGATCACAAAGGATAGTGTGGTTATCGTTAACAAGCGTGACAAGTGTTACATTCGCCAAAGTATGGATTATATCAAGGAAAATTTTGCCGTGGAATTCAACTACCGAAATATTGAAGAAATGATTCTGGGCCTCCCCTTGGATTTTGATAGTACACAAAAATACTTTCAACTGAATGACCCATTTAATTATATCATTTCCTCCCACAAAAAAAGGGATTTTCGTCGGATCGACAGAAAAGAAAGGGAAGATGTGTTGATCCAATATTACCTCAATGACAACGCAACAGGATTAAAACGCATGTTCATTGAAAGTCCTTCTGATTCAGCTTCGATTCTTATCGACTACACAGAACGTCAACGGATTGGATTGTTTGATATACCAAAAGAGGTTTTTATTCAAATTAGATCTCCCAGAAACAATATGCGGATCAACATGAGTTATGACAAAGTGGAGATCAATGAACCAAAAGAACTAATTCTCATAATTCCTGAAAGCTATGGTAAATGTGATTAGATACTTTTTACTGCTGCTATGCATATTTTCAGTTGAACATGCAGTTGCGCAAAACACAAGCGAAAAGCTTAAAGGTGAACAAGATCGTCTGGAGAAAAAAATTGCTAACACCAAGATGCTTCTCAATAAAATGAAAGGAAATACCGAAGCTTCTTTGAATGAATTGAGAGTGATCGACAATCAGATCAAGTTTCGTGAAGAATTGGTAAGAAATTACGACAACCAAATCAGAAGTGCTACGGTCAGAATTAGTGAGAAGGATCGTGAAATTGAACAGTTGAATGCGAAGCTTCAAAAGTTAAAAGAACAATATCGGAAGTTACTAATATACTCTTACAAGAAACGCAACAAGTATGGAAAATTGATGTTCATTTTCTCTTCCGAAAGTTATTTTGAAGCAGTTAAAAGGAATAATTACCTCGAACGGGTTTCAGAAATGCAACAGAAGCAATCTGCTATAATTCGCCAGCATCAAAATTTGATACTCTCTGAGATTGATAAAATCTCCAAAGAAAAGGAACATAAACTTCAGATCTTGGAGGAAAAAAAACGTGAGCGTGAGGAAATTGAAAAAGACAAAGACAAGCAGGTTCAGGTTTATCAAAAGTTCAAAAAAGAAGAGGATAAGTTAATGGCCCAACTTCGTGAGGATGAAAAAAAGAAAGAAAACCTCAGAAAACAGATTGATGCAGCCATAAAGAAAGAAATTGCGGAAGCTGAAGCACGCAGAAAGAAAGCTGAAGAAGAAGCACGCAAGAAGAGCGCAACAACTTCAGGTACAGCTACTACCGGTACAGCTGGAGGAACTACAGCAACTGTGGAGAAAAAGGAAGTTGCTTTTGCTGAAACTAAGGAAAGTGCTGAGCTGAGTAAAAATTTTGAGGGGAATAAAGGTAAGTTACCTTGGCCTGTAGAAAAGGGAACAATCACAGAAGGCTTTGGAAAAAACGCTCACCCTACCCTTCCAAATGTGACCACCAATAACAATGGAATTGATATCAGTGCACCAAAAAGTGCGCAAGTTAGAGCAGTCTTCGAAGGGGAGGTAACGAGTGTACTGAACATACCCGGAGCAGGAAAAGTGGTTATCATAAAGCATGGTAATTACCGGACAGTATATAGTAATCTTCAGGACACCTATGTACAAACAGGATCGAAAGTAAGTACCAAACAAGCAATCGGATCACTGTTAGTGAAAGAAGGTTCGGCTGTGTCTGTTTCACATTTTGAGATTCATCAAGTTGTTGGAAGTGCCGTTCAATGTTTGAATCCGACCCTTTGGATTGCTAAGTAATCTGACCAAATCAACTATTCAATTCATGAAAAAAATGCTCTTAAGCTTCGGCTTCATTATTTCGCTTAGCGGATTAATTGCACAAGACACACTGTCTATTTGTTCATTTAATATTCAGTTCCTTGGTCACTTTCAGTCGAAAGAAAATGTTCTATTAGCTGAATTATTGAAAGACTATGATCTGGTCGTTGTGCAGGAACTTGTTGCTCCGCCCGTAGATGGTGCATACAATGATGGTGTGACCTATAAAAAAGATCTTGAGGCTACCGCTTTCGCAGAAGCCATGACTGCAAAAGGATTCACCTATTGGCTTTCTGATGAAGATACAGGTCCAACAGGAAATCGAACAGCGTCAACAGCATCCGAATGGTGGATTGTTTTTTACAAGAATGATAAAGTACGACCCGACTCAACAAGAGCTTACGGATTTGTATCTTCGCCCTTAGCAGGAAACCCTGACCTTGATCGCGTTCCCTACGCTTTTCCGTTTAAGTCCGTTAAGGGGAATAGCACTTTCACATTCATTCCGGTTCATTTATGTCCCGGTGACAAAGCTGCAGATCGTGCACGACGACAAACAGAACTCAATACGATTTTCAATTGGGTGAGCTCTCAAATGGAAATGAACAAGGATTTTTATGTTCTAGGTGACTTTAATATTTACAAGAATACTGAATTCACCTCCTTCGAACAACAGGATTTCCGTTCACTCAATGCGGCATGTCAATTTACCAATACTAAAGTCTACGAATCAGAAGCTAAGGGTAAGCCCTATGATCATGTGTTTTACCGAACAGCATCTGTTGAAGATCTTGTTCCGAATTCATTTGCCGTTATCGATCTAATGTCAGAATTAATCAAAATCGCTCCGGACAAGGTGAGCTCGACATACAACCATGATCAATTCAGACAACGCTTTTCAGATCATTTACCGATTCACTTTCAGATAATAACAGGCAGGGATAGTGATATCCGAATTCGAATGAATCGGCCTTCAGATCAGATAAAAATGAAACGTGAGTAGGGGTCTCGATACGCCCCGACGATACGCTCCGCTTATGTCGGGACAACTAGACATGACTCACTTTTAGAAATCGTCTTCGATGTAAGCTTCACTGCGTTTCGTTATTCGACCTGACTCACTTTTTTGAAAGTTTTGCAATGCTGACGATAAGCTGACCTTCTAGTTGTGAGAATTGTTTTAACAAAAAAACGCCAATCACCGATAAGCCCGAAAGACTGCATTTTTTATTGATTGATCGTTGTTTCAATAATAATTTCTGCACTTCAATATATAAATCTAAGCGGTCATGACACCAGCTTAGTCTTCGCAAAGCTATAACCATGCAAGACCCTCAAATCTTACTTTGAAACAGCAATGACTTTGAATCAAAATAATTTCAACTTTGCTTCGCTGAGTCCTTCGTCAAAGGCTTCGGCCGCAGTTGAAAGCTACGCGAAAGAATGTGAGTACATTTATTTCAAGAGTTGGGACGAGTGCTAAACAGCAAACAGCTAGGTGAAGAAAATGTGAAATCTCATATAATTGTGTATATTCAGTATAAATTGTAATATTGACCAAAATTGATTAGTGGAGGTTAGTAACAATCACCCACATGAAGCAAAGTGTAGTATTACTTTTTTTTGGCTTTATAAATTTTTTCTCTTTTAGTCAAAGAGATACAATTGCTAACGGAACAATAATTAATCAAATTGACTATTTAAACGCTAAGGGCACTTTTACAAAATGGGGGGAATTGTATTACAATGTTGATAGCCTGTATTTCGGAATTTCAGGAAATTATATTTGTTCGTATTATGGTAAAAGAAAGGTTGGCGAAGGAGCATATTCGTTCAATAATCTTATTGCCTCCTACAGAACAGAGGAAAAAACTGTTACAATTTATTATGACACTCCCATTTATCTGAAATTAGAAAAGGTATCATTTCAAGAATTTCTAAAAGAAAACACAAGAGATGGTCTCATTGTTCCAAAAGAACAGATAAGATTAAAAGGTAAAATCCCCAAATTTTATTGCAACCGAAAGCCAAAAAAAATAAACGATACAGGGTTATATAGATTAACTAATCGATGTAGATAAGGACAGTTGCTAACAGCCGTTATGGCACCATCTCTCAAATCTCACTTGGAAACAACAATAAATTTTAAAGAAAATAACATTAACTTCGGCTTTGCTTCCCTGAGTCCTTTCACTAAAGCAAGAGTATCATCCCGATAAATCGGAATGTGAAAAGTGGACCGTTCGCCTGCTTGCAAAACGCTAAAGATAAAACGATAGTAATGAAAATGTGCTCAATAATAAAGTTGAGTCACCCCGAACAGCAGCAAATTGCTCTTGAAAAAATCCATCCAGTTTCTACCTCCTCCCCAAATACGTCACTTTATACCCTAAATCAGCTTGGTTGGCATCCAATAAAGGAATATGGACTTTCAACTTTCCGGTTCCACTTGTCGTTAGTTCTTGGGTGTAGGCACTGATTGCAACTGTTGGATCGAAGTTGCCTGTGGTACCAAAGAATTCTATTTTATACCACTCCTTTTTCTTTTTGCCTAAACCACTTTTTTTGAGTCCTTCGATTGCAAAAGTTGGATTTTTACTGAGTTCATTTCCTCCAATTGCTCGCGCTCCTTCTCGCTCAGTATAGTGATCAGTAAATTCATCCTTCCCGAAGTCACGCAAATTCTCCACTTCGGCATTGTACATGTCGTGATAGGTTCTGGGAATACAATCGTATTTTCGATCTTGTGGATCAAATCCATAAGGATCAGGGGCAACATGACACGGTGGATTCTCGGCATATTTTCCAACGATGAGGTTCGATATGCAGCTGTTATCCGAAAGATTTCGCCAATAAAAAGTGGCATTGTGTACCCATCCAAGAGCACGATCACCATTTTGACTAACCAGCGCATAGCTTTCCAGTTGTCTTTTTTTGGATGATTTCCCTGTATCGCTCCAGCGCCGAGGTTCATAGTTATTCTCCTTTAACCTTTCATTTTCAAAGAACAATTGAAGGTGCTTGAAATCCCGGTAATATCCAAAGTCATGAACTCCGCGATCCCACCACCAATCCATGCCAACCGCAAATCCTCCCATCATGGCTGTTGACCAGATGCTGTTGTGAAATTCGATACCTGTACAACAGTAGAGACCAATATTTGCAATGCCCATTTCTTCAATGAAAACAGGTTTGTTGTATTTTTTTCGGTATTCCTCTGGAATAGTTGCTCGTTTAGAATAATTGATGTTCTTGTTTTCACCGTAAATGTGCAATCCAATTACATCCGAAATAGAGAAAAAACTCGTGGAAATATGATCCTCCAATATTCCAACACTGGCATAAGTGTGACAGAACAAGGCGTCTTTTTTCAATTCTGCCCGTATGAACTCTTGTTGTTCCTCGATCCATTTTTTCAGCACTGAACCGGCATAAGGCTCGGGTTGTCGCTTAGCCTTGTATTCGCGTGTATATCGAACAGGTTGCGCGCCCTTTTCAATATCTCGTTGTAATTTGGAGTACCAGTTATCGACTTCTGAATATCCGTAAAACGACATATTGGCGCTATACCCCCAACGGGAATAAATGTAGCGCAATGTTTTTTCCTGTGCTCTTTTAACTTGTTCATTGGTGAAATAACCCAGAATTGGGATGTTGAATGCCTTTCGATAAGGATTATTCTCCCAGCGAATATCCATCCAGTCAGCACCCTCCCAAGCCTCGACGTGATGACGAAAAAGTATGAAATACACACCATTCTGCTCGCAAAGGTCAACAATCTTATCAAAAGCAAACATTTCATCTTGCTTGCCGTGGTAATTATCATGAACCGGCCAATCCGGAAGTGCAGCTTGAGCTCCCAATTCAAAACGCGTGAAATTTCCTCCGGCATCGATTAGTTCTTGTACTGCATTCGCTTGTCGCTGAAATTGAGAAGGCAAATAGGTACACGGCCCACCACTCGAAATATTCTCACCAATAGCAAAAAAAGGTTCATTGGAATTACTATACCGCAAGTAACGATCTCCTTTATCAATCACTAATGTACCCTTGTGTTGACTAGCTACACAGAGAAATGTTGTCCCTTCTTGTCGCAGAACAGATTTGCCATTCAGGATTAATTCAAATTCAAATTTCCATTCTCCGAGTTGGTCAGGAGCAAAACGGAAACGCCATGGGTGATTCGTTCTGACCGACACAAATTCATTCTTGTTTTGTTGTGGATCACGTGCATTCAATTCGAGCGACATTTTGAAGTCAGCATAATAGAATGCATAGCGAACAACTGATGTTCCATCCGGACTCAAAAGTTTAACCCGCAAGTCGATCTGATCAGGATCATAGGGATTTATACCTCCTGATCTACCGTTGAGAAATTGAGAGATTTGATCTTCATAGACTTGCGGAATATTAATGCCGAGTTCCCATCGCGTAAACATTCCTACCTCTAAGCTATTTGGCGCCAACTGTGAAAAACGGATTGTATTGGTATCCTGAGCAAATAAGGTCAATTGGAGGAAAAGAAAATACATTCCAATTAAAAAATGATACACACGTTTATTTGAATCCATTCGAACGAGATTTTACTTCAAGAATAGTGAATTAGATTATTACCTGCAAATCGCTTAGCTGATTTTGATTCGAGTTGATAACTTCTTTTCTCGATTCATTAAATTTGCAAAATAGGCTCCGTAGTTCAATGGATAGAATAGAAGTTTCCTAAACTTTAGATCCAGGTTCGATTCCTGGCGGAGCCACTAAAACAGAGTGAGAGTGAAGTGTGAACGTTGCACTTAGCACTGCCGAAGTGAACGCTGAAATTCCACTAATTTGTTATAAATCCCATTCTGCGACGTATTTCAAATCCTTAAAAAGTTGCATATCGGACCTTTCGCCCACATAAATGAAATTAAAATCAGAATATTCTGTTACTTTTAACACTACTTGCCATTTTGAGTAAAAATCTCATCCTTATGAAAACAGTATTTTCCCCAATCTCGATTTTGTTTGCAATAGTTTTTCTAGTTGCATCATGTGGTTCTTCTGAAACACCAACTGACCAAGAGACCGAATTGTCGAGTGAAGACCTAGAGTACGAAGGTCAAGAAGAGATTGATGCCAAAATTGCCGATCGCGATGATTACACGAAATGGGACCCGTTGAATAGTTTGATCTATACGCATACTGACGGCTCAACTCGCGACGCATCGGCATTTTTAAATGATAAAGAAGAGATTGTAAAATTACTTTTTCGTTTTGCAGATACAAAAACGGGCATGTATGGTGAACGCGTATTCTATGTAGAGAATGGTAAGAAATTCGCTAGTCGTGAAACCTATTACGATAACACGATCAAAACTCCCGCATTTATTGAGCGTTTCACAGTTTATGATAAGAATGAGAAGCCATTATTTAGTAAAGAACGATCAGCTGAGTATGAAGTAGATTTGGAGAATGCTCTATTTAAAATGATTTCACCAAAAGACTGCTCGATTGATGAAGCATTGAAAGTACTTCGAGAAGAAGGGCCATTCGAAACCACTTTCCAAGGATTTGCAAGCAATGGTGAAATGGAGTTTGTCATAGTTGGCGAAAACAAAGAGATCGGTTATACCTCATCAATTGCTGTTCAACACCGTGAAGGTGATATTATGAAACTGATGCAAAATGAACGAAAGTATGTTGGTGTACCATTAAAGGTTCTTTTTGAGCGAATTATAGACGAACGCGGGTTTGAATTTCAAGCGCTACTTGGGTTGAAGATCAACCAAAAGTAACTATTGCGTGAATCTGCTTGTAATTCGATGTAAAGCCAATTTTAAGCAAATTAAACTTTCTTCAATTCTTTATTTTACAGTTCTGGCTATTGTTTTTCGGTGCAACTTTGCAGTATCAAAATCGATTGACTGCGCAGTTGATTTCATTTCGATACCGGACGAAACAGCATTTATGTTGTCCTGATCTTGAACCTTTCGAATTGGCATTTGACCATTCATGTGTTTTTTGATTTTCAGGCGTAACATTTTGTAGCTGAGTGAGTCCAATTGGTAACAAATTGATTGAAAACTGAAAAAATTACGTCATGAAAACAAAACACTTATTTACACTCGCCCTTTTAACTCTTTTCTTGTTTGGCCATGTTTCCAAGCACTACGCAGCGATACCAATGGTTGATAATACTGATCCAAAAGACAGCGCTGAAGTAGAGTCTGTTCGTTTCGATCTCAAATACAATTCAGAACAGAAAGAGCTGAGAATCCTTGTGTCGGGAGAATTTGATCCTTATTCATCGGTTTCAGTTGCTGGTCAACGTGGCTCTGAGATCTTATTTTCATTTGTTGATTCCGGCACCTCCGAAATCGTATTTGACTTGAGTGAACTAAAGAAAGGAT
Source organism: Crocinitomicaceae bacterium (assembly GCA_036825545.1). Classification (GTDB taxonomy): domain Bacteria; phylum Bacteroidota; class Bacteroidia; order Flavobacteriales_D; family Crocinitomicaceae; genus M0103. The sequence goes on from DAISYB010000027.1 coordinate 14,849, forward strand.
CCTATTATATCATTTTGAACACAGGAGAAGAAATTCGAATGAAGCGATTTATTAAGGATTAAGCATTGTTAAAGGCATAATTCCGCTTATCGGTTTTAACATCCTTTTGACATTTTTTGCGAATTTCCTACCCTTGAATTATCTAAACTTGCAACTTGAAAGCATAGTTTATGATAAAGTTTCTCTTCCGTTGTTTTGCAATCCTCCTTTTTAGCGGACCGGTTTTCGGACAACAAATGAAAATATCGGGTACGGTTTACGATACTTCTGGAGTAAAGCCCTTGGTTAAAGCCTCAGTGATGGCTGTACGCATGAAGGATTCACTTCTGTTGGGTCATACCAGAACAGGTATCGATGGAAATTTCACTTTAAAGGGTTTTCCAATTGACACGTTCACATTGATTGTCTCTTACGGTGGGTATGATGATAAATCGTATTACATCTTCGGACACGACGATAACTATGAGATCAATATCCCTTCCATCCGAATGAATACCAAATCACAAGAGTTGGAGGAAGTGGTGATATATGCAAACAAGAATCCAATTTATTACAAAGGAGATACATTGATCTACGTTGCGGATTCATTTAAAGTGGCGCAAGGAGCTGTAGTTGAAGATCTTTTGAAACGATTACCGGGAATAACAGTCGACAAGGATGGAAAAATTCTCTCACAAGGTCAAGAGATCAACAAGGTACTGGTAGATGGAGATGAATTCTTTGGTACAGATCCAACAATTGCCACAAAAAACCTGGGCGCGGATGGAGTTCAAACCGTTGCTGTCTATGAAAAAACGGACGATGAAACCATTGGAGGATCAGACCAGAAAATAAAAGTATTGGATCTTCGCTTAAAAGAAGAGGCCAAGAAAGGGTATTTCGGTCGAGTCTCCGGTGCATCAGATCTCGCTTTAACCCCACTGGATAATTATTTTGGTTCCCGACCTTTTTATGAAGGCGAATTACTGTTGAACAAATTTAACAACAAACAAAAGATTTCCATTTTTGCCTTGGGTTCAAACACTCCGCGTTCAAATTTTGGTCGTGGTGATTTGAATAAGTTTGGACTTTCCAATGAATCTTCCGGCGGGCGTAACTTTTGGCAAGATAATTCCAATAATAATTCGGGGGTACCGCAAACCTTGAAGGCAGGTATCTATTATTCAGAGAAATTCGGTCAGAAAAAGAATACCGAGATCTTGATGAATTATTCCTACTACAACGATCGCTTAGATGCGCGTTCATCAAGTCGTTCACAGTACTTTTTACCGGACACAACGTATTACACGAGTGATTCTACCCGCAACTATACAATGAATGAAACGCATCGGGTGAATGTCACGATTAAAAGTCAACTCGATTCACTCACCTTCATTGAGTTCAAACCTTCGGTAAGCTTGGCTAAGGGAATCACAAGTAATTCTGATTTCTCCGATTTCACAGGTGAGAATGGAATTCAGTCTTTGGCAACATCCATAAATAACGATAATGATTCACGGGGTTTAACGGTTAATAACACAGCACGTCTCTACCGCAAGTTCATGAAAAAACGTCGAGAAATGGAAGTGCGTTACGATCTGGCAATGAACAACAACAATTCAAACGGCTACCTCTTCACACGTACTGATTATAAATTACTGGCGTTTGCAGACACCATCGATCAGAACAGAACAAACAACAATGCTTCAACAAGTCACTATGGTACAGTTAGTTATTTTGAGCCTTTGTCAAAGCGATTAAAGATCAACTTTAATTACTTGATCGAATATGGTTTATCCACACAAAAGCGTGAAACCTTCGATCGCGTTGGAGCTGGTTACACAGGATTCAGACAAGATCTTTCTAACACATTCGATAACACCAGGATTCAGAATCGAGCAGGTACTGAATTGATCTACGAACACACAAAACACACAGTTTCAGGTGGAGTGTACGCCAGAAATATTCAAATCGAAAACATCAATCGCATTACGGATTCTGTGGTCAATCAAAATATTAACAACATTTTACCACGTTTCCGCTATGAATTCAAACCAAGTGTGAGCAAACGTTTTAGTGTGAATTATAATACCAGCTCGCAGCAACCTCAAATCAATGATTTACAGCCGATTCCTGATATTTCCAATCCAAACCGAATTCGAATTGGAAATCCGGATCTCAAACCGAATTATGTCCACAGCTTGTTTGTAAATTTCAATACTTGGAATGCGCTTACCGGCAAGTACATCTGGACAGGGGGTTCAGTAAGTGTGACAAACAATGATTTCGCAACTCAAACGACTTTTGATCAATTTGGTCGTACCTACTCACAGACAGTCAATGTGGATGGCAACATGAGTGCATTTATGTGGGGTGGTGCCGGTTATCCGATTCTGAACAGAAAGATTGAATTCAATCCAAGTTTTGACGCATCATTTATGCGATTTAAGAATTTTGTGGGAACACAAGAAAACGTGACCGATAATTTCGCTATAACACCAAAAATAGAGATACATCTTCGATTGGATTCATTGGAAGTGTCATTGGAAGGAAGTTATTCCTACAACAATCCGGTAAGTTCATTAAGCACTGCTTCAAGTACCCCATTTACTATTCAGAATTATTCAGTTAGTGTGAACTGGAGACTGAAGTATGGCTTAGGTATTCGTACGGATGCAAATTATACGAAAAATGCACAACCAGGTGGAGGGTTCTTTAACACTGACTTTTTCGTCTTGAATGCAGAACTGAACAAAAAATTCCTGAAGACAGAAAACTTAGTCGTGGCATTAGTTGGAAATGACATTTTCAATCAAAACATCAATGCGCGAAGGGTGGTGAGTGGTAACATTGTAACCGATTTCCGCACCACCATTATTTCAAGGTACTTCCTTTTGAAAGTGACGTATCGATTCAATAACCGAAAAACCAAAGAAGATGATTTCAAAGGCTGGCATTAAAACAGGAATTCTTTCCCTTCTTTTCATAGTGTTCTTTTCATCGTCGTATGCACAGATCACTTCCGGAAGAATTGTTTACGAGCGCAGAACGAATCTCCAAAAAAGAATTGGAGATAATCCACGAATGAAAGGATTTATCAATGAACAGAATAAGTACCGCAACGAGAAGTTTGAATTCTATTTCAATGACTCCATGTGCGTTTTCCGTCCCATGGAAGATGAAGATGCGGCAGCGCAAGGTTGGTTGCGTTACATGACAACTCGTAACACCGTTTACCAAAACATCAGTTCTCGTGAAAAATGCATCATTTTAGATCTTTGGGGTACTGAAGCGATCTTGAAAGATACAATGAACAAACGTCAATGGAAAATTACGGATAGCAAAAGAAATATCGCAGGGTATAATTGTAGAAAAGCCATTTGGCAACCCAATGATTCGACCAGGTTGTACGCTTGGTATACTGTTGATATTGTACCGTCTGTTGGACCGGAAGGATTTGAAGGTCTTCCGGGAACAATTCTCGGAATGGCAACAGAAGACGGAAGTGTGGTCTATTTTGCCAAAGAAGTCAAAGCAATGGCACCACCTGCAGGAGTTTTGAATTACAACATTAAGAGTAAAGAGATTTACACTGAAGAAAAACTGAAGGAGATGTTGATGGGACGCATGAAACAATGGCTAAAACCGGAAGATCTGGATGCGATGTTTCTGTGGCTGTAAGCAATTATAAATGATGAATTAAGAATTCAAAATTCCTAATTCATCATTTCATTCGTTTTCCGCAACTACCTCTTTCACGTCCGGAAGATTCGATTTCAGTAAGTTTTCAATGCCCCCTTTCAACGTTGCCGTAGAGGATGGGCAACCTGCACATGAACCGCGAAGAACAACTGTAACTACGCCATCTTCATAACCACGGAAATCAATTGCACCGCCGTCATTTTCGACTGCAGGACGCACATACTCATCCAATAAATTGCGAATTGCATCATCGTATTCAGATGGAGCATAAACTTTCGCTGGCTCACCACCTTTTTCCGCTGAAGCAGCTTTTGGAGCGGGCATCTGGATCAAGACGTCTTTGCCCTCAGCGATCCAATTCTTGACAAATTCACGCAATTCCATTGTGATGAAATCCCAAGGAACATTGTCTGTTTTTGTGATCGTCACAAAATTTGCCGCGATGAATACATTCTTAACAAATGGGAAGCTAAATAATTCTTCTGCAAGGGGAGAAAAGCCTTTAGCATCTGCCTTAGTAGCGAATTCAGCTGAATCACCCGTAATCAATAAGTATTTGTTGGCCACAAATTTCATGGTACTTGGATTGGGCGTCATTTCTGCGTAAACGGTAACCGGGACGTTCATAATGTTCTAAATTTGTTACAAAGTTAGCTTAAAGTTCCAAGAATGCTATTCAGAAAAATTTTTGTCCTTGAATACAATAACTTAACTTTGTTTCGTGCGAATTGTTCAAACCCTTATCGGAATTTTACTTATTGCCTTTATTTTATTGGGCAGTGCAGGACTTCGTGTATTCAAACATTCCTGTGAAGAAGATGGCATATTTACTTCGTACATCCTTCCTGCTGACGATCATTGTCAGGAAAAAGAGCTGGAAGAATTACCAACTTGTTGTCAGAAAGAAGCCGCTCAGGTCTCGTGTTGTGATACTGACATTAGCGAAGAGGACGATTGCTGCTCCGATGAGGTAGCCATTTACACCATTGACTTTGATTTTTTTCAAGACAATGACCTGAATGTTCCTCAATTTACTTTCGAAGAAGTACTTCCTTTATTTACAGTGCTGGAAAAACAGCACATTAGTCTATCAAAAGGATCCGATTTTTTAAGACCTCCACCTGATCCTCTTTCCGGAAGGGAAATACTGATCAAAAATCAAGTTTTTAGAATTTAATGCGTTGATGACAGCTTAATTACTGATCATCAAAAACGCATTTTATGAAAAAAATAATCGTATTAATTGTATTAATAGGTTTCGCTCCCCAGCTTAATGCTCAATTGAAAGGCATCGTTCAGGGAGTCAGAGACGACAAAAAAGAGCCGCTTTACGGAGCGAAAGTCCGCTTGCTTAGAGCTGGCATTGGTGCTACGACAAACGATGAAGGCACCTTTGAATTGATTTTACCTAAACAACTTCCGGATACCTTGGTGATTTCCGCTATGGGATTCACCAATGATACCGTGGTAGTGACAAAAAGTGATCGATTTATTTCACTGAACATTACACTATACTCAGATCAATTATTACCGGAAGTGGTTGTGGAATACCGACGCGCCGGACACTCCATTTCGCGACTCAAAACCTTGCATGTAGAGGAGTTAACATCGGCTGAACTTCGAAAAGCCGCGTGTTGTAATTTGTCCGAAAGTTTTGAGACGAATGCCTCTGTAGATGTTAATATTACCGATGCAGTTTCCGGTGCAAAAAAGATCCAGATGATGGGACTCGATGGCGTCTACACCCAGATCCAAATGGAGAACATTCCCTTTCTTCGTGGATTGGAAAGCTCATTTGGTATGAATTCGATTTCCGGAACATGGATCGAATCGATACAGATCACCAAGGGAACAGGTAATGTAGTAAATGGTTACGAATCCATGGCAGGATTGGTCAATGTAGAGATTAAGAAACCAACTGAAATGGAACGGTTTTATGCCAATTTTTACGGAAATATGTTTGGTCGGGCCGAATTGAATCTCAATGCAGGACACATAATCAATCCGAAATGGAGTACAGGTTGGCTGGCTCATGCCTCAGGGGTTTTTGCGGATATGGACAATAACAATGATGGTTTTCGTGACTTACCAATGGGAAATAATGCGGCATTCATGAACCGGTGGAATTACATGGGAAAGAAAATGGAATCTCAGTTTGGCTTCAATACGTATCTCGATCAGAAATTTGGTGGACAAACCGGTTACACGAGAGCTGATCAAAAAGATCGTTATGCGGTAGTAATTGATTCACGTCATATCGATGCGTTTGCAAAAACAGGATTCTTCCTGAAAAAACCAATGACATCATTAGGAGTTGTCTATCATTTCAAATACCAGCAGATCGATGCTCAATTCGGCAATCGTCTCTTTGATGGAGAAGAGAAAAGAGGATATATCAACGTGATCTACGATGGATATTTCGGTACAACCGACCATAAGATCAAGTTTGGCTTGAGTGGTGTTTTGATCGACATGAAACAAAGTCAGGATACGCTTCGCGATGACCGATTGGAAATCGTGCCTGGTGTATTTAGCGAGTATGCGTTTACCGGAATGCGAATGAATGCGCAATTGGGTATCCGGGGAGACTACCACAACCTTTTTGGTGCACAAATTTCACCCCGTTTGCATGCCAAGTACACACTGACCGAAAAAACAGATTTGCGCTTTACAGCTGGAAAAGGTTGGCGCGTTCCAAATTATATGATCGATAATATCTCGCTACTTGCTGCATCCAGTTCTTGGATGGCATTGGATGAGTTGCGTCCTGAAATTTCATGGAATATTGGTGGATCTGTTGTTCAGGAATTCAAACTTTTCGGTCAAAAGGCAAGTATTGCTGTTGATTATTACCACACCTACTTCGAAAACCAATTGATTGTTGATCGTGAACTGAGTGGATGGATAAAGTTTACGAATCAGCAAGGTCAATCTTACTCCAATAGCTTACAGTCTGAATTGAGTTTCAGCATAGTAAAAAACCTGGAAGTCAGAATGGCCTACAAATTTCTGGATGTCAAAGCTGAATATGGTGGTTTGATGCAACAGCAGGTCATGATTCCTCGTCACCGCGGATTTTTCAACATAGGTTATATCACTCGAAACAAGCGCTGGGAGTATGACGCTACTGTTTCTGTATTTGGGAAATCTAGATTGCCCGGAAGTCAATTGGGGAGTCCAATCGAATACAGTGAAATTTATCCAATGATCAACGCACAAATCACCCACGTATACAAAAAGTGGGATTTTTACGTTGGAGGAGAAAACCTGACGAATTACCGTCAGAAAAATCCGATCGTTGATGCCGAGAATCCATTTGGACAAAATTTTGATGCAACACGTATTTGGGGTCCGGTGATGGGCTTAAATGTGTATATTGGAGTTCGCTATGCGATTAAAAGAAAAAAGTAAACACTTAAAATAGATAAGACATGAAAAGTATGATTTTAGTCGTTTTCCTGATGCTGTTTTCAGGAATTTACGGACAAGAAAAGAAGGAAGGTTTAGAGACTGTTTTGATCCAGACCTCAGCAGAATGTGGTGATTGTAAAGATCGTTTGGAAAAACTGTTAAACTATACCAAGGGAGTCAAGTTTGCGGAGCTGAATTTAGAAGACATGAAGTTGACTGTCAAGTACAATTCTAAGAAAATCTCACTTGAAGAGATAAAGAAGAAAATTAATGACATTGGATACGACGCAGATGAAATGAAGGCAGACCCTGAAATGGTAAAGAAGTTACCCTTGTGTTGCCAACCTGGTGGAATGAAAAAGCATTAGAACGTAAATAAACCACTTCTGGGGCAGTTCCAAAAGAGGCTGCCCCTTTTTATTTATCTAATTCTTTCACAAGCAATCCCTTTTTATTAATTTCGCGGTTCAATTAACGTAATAGCAAGAAATGTCATACTTATTTACATCAGAGTCAGTTTCAGAAGGGCATCCTGACAAAGTATCGGATCAAATTTCAGATGCATTGATCGACCATTTTATGGCCTTCGATCCTGAATCAAAAGTGGCTTGTGAAACGCTGGTTACAACCGGTCAAGTTGTATTGGCAGGTGAGATCAAAACAAAGACTTACCTCGATGTTCAGTTGATTGCACGCGAGACGATCAAAAAGATTGGTTACACGAAGTCGGAGTATATGTTTGATGCGAGTTCTTGTGGAATTCTTTCTGCATTGCACGAGCAATCTTCAGATATCAATCAGGGAGTTGAGCGCAAGAATCCGGAAGATCAAGGTGCCGGTGACCAAGGTATGATGTTCGGTTATGCTACAAAGGAAACGGATAACTATATGCCTTTGGCCTTGGATCTTGCACACAAGATTTTACAAGAGTTGTCTGATATTCGCAACAACGAGCCTGAATTAATTGGTTACCTTCGTCCGGATGCAAAATCGCAAGTAACGATCGAATATTCGGATGATAATGTTCCTCAACGCATCGATACGATTGTTGTGTCAACACAGCACGATGATTTCGATACTGAAGAACGCATGTTAGCGAAAATCAAAGAAGATATCATCAATATTGTAATTCCTCGTGTGAAGGCGAAAATGAAGCCGGAAGTACAGAAATTGTTTACAGATGATATTACTTATCATATCAACCCAACAGGAAAGTTCGTTATTGGCGGTCCTCACGGAGATACTGGTTTAACAGGTCGTAAGATCATTGTTGACACTTACGGAGGAAAAGGTGCACACGGAGGTGGTGCATTTTCAGGGAAAGATCCAAGTAAGGTTGACCGCTCTGCAGCTTATGCAACACGACATATTGCGAAGAACATGGTAGCAGCGGGATTGTGTGATGAGGTATTGGTTCAAGTTTCTTACGCAATTGGCGTTGCAAAACCATGTGGATTATTTGTAAACACACACGGAACAGCGAAAGTGAACATGACGGATGGTGAGATCGCTAAGAAGATCGAAGAAATTTTCGACATGCGTCCTTACTTCATTGAGCAGCGCTTGAAGTTGCGTAACCCGATGTACTCTGAGACTGCAGCATACGGTCATATGGGACGTAAGAACGAAGTGGTAAAGAAATCGTTTAAAGCACCAGACGGTTCAGTAAAGACGATGGACGTAGAATTGTTCACATGGGAAAAACTGGATTACGTAGACAAGATCAAATCTGCTTTCGGAATTTAATTCATCCCGAAGGGATATAGAAAACAAAAAACGCCTCATCTCTGAGGCGTTTTTTGTTTGATTGTTTTCTGCACGTTGCCACGGATTTAAACCGGTCGTCCCGAAGGGACTTACCCATCACTTTTATTTTCTCGGGGCTATGGGATAGGTCGTCCCTACGGGACTCCATCCCATTAATTAAGTCCCGTAGGGACGACCTATCCCATAGCCCGAAATGTTTTCAACAATGCCCAAGTCCCATCGGGACGACCTGTAAAAATCCAAGGAAATATTGCGTTGAAAAAAAAATTCCGTAAATTCAATAAAGTTTAAACCTAACCTTACCATTTATGCCTAATTCATACACCCAGCTGTATGTTCAGTTGGTTTTTGTTGTCAAATTCCGCCGAGCATCCATTCAAAAAGAATGGAGATCCCATTTTATGTCTGTTATTGGGAACATGATCAACGAAACAGGTTGCAAGACCATTATTGTGAATGGTGTAGAAGATCATGTACATTGTTTTTTACATCTGTCAACAACCATTACAATTGCAGAACTCTGTCAGAAGGTCAAAGCACGATCTGCAAAATGGGTGAATCAATCAGGGAATTGTCCGCATCGCTTCGAATGGCAAACGGGCTATGGTGCTTTTACCTACAGTAAATCTGCTGTATCAAATGTTTTTATATACATCCAGAATCAAGAAGAACACCACCGGAAAAAGCGCTTTCACGATGAATACCTGGAATTTTTAAGGGAGTTCGAGATCGAATATGATGAGCGTTATCTTTTTAAGGAGCCCGAGTAGTTTGGACAGGTCGTCCCGATGGGACTTAAGTTACTAACTCGGTTTCTTAGATTCACGGGGTAGTTCGTCCCTACGGGACTTAATTAATGGGATATAGTCCCGTAGGGACGAACTATCTAAAAAATCACAAGAATAGACTTGACAGAAGAACCATTCGCAGCACCTGCAAATCAACCTTGTCAATCGGATGTTGGAAGTTCTCAAAAACCATCATGTTTCCCTGTGGTAAAAGATCAGCAACACGTTTCGATTCTTCGATTGAAACCATTTGATCTTGTTCTCCAATACCAATCAAAACAGGAATATGAACAGATGCAAGTTCAGCGTCAGTGAGTCCTGCTCCATTTCCAAGATCTCGCATCATCTCGGCTGTACCTTTTAGAACGTCCTTCCAATCTAAGGGAGCATGAAGCAGTTGGAGTTGTTGTGCAAATCGCGGTACTTTTTCTTCGATCTTTTCCGGATCCAGCATGTGAACTTCTTTAGAGGCTGTTTCCGTATCCCACTGGAATTTCGTTCCAAGAGTTACAATCGAATCGATTCTTCCCGGATGCAATGCAGCGGCTTTAAGCGCCACATACCCTCCCATACTATACCCAAAAACAGAAACATTCTTCAATTCGATTTCATCCAAGAAATCAATCAGATTGCTTACAAAACGATCGATGGAATAAACACCATTGATCGGTCTTCCTCCATGACCTTCAAAATTGAGGGTGTGAACATTAAATTGAAGGGATAGGAGTTCAGCGAGTGGTTTCAATTGGGATCCAGCACCAATAGCACCATGTAGTAAGATCAAATCTTTCATCAATTATCGCGCTTTTCGAAATCTTCCTTTTTATTGATTCGTTTAACAATCAGATAAATCAAGATCACTGTACATCCTGCAAAAAAGAGGATCTGTCCACCCAATATCAGTTCGGCGATTCCCACTTTATTTCAATTTTACAGCTGTTCCATACGCGAGAATTTCAGCAGCGCCTTGAGCGATCATGCTCGTGCTGAAGCGCACATTCAAAATGGCATCTGCTCCCATGCGATCTGCATCCTGTACCATACGTTGCATCGCTTGTTCTCGCGATTGTGCCTGCAATGAAGTGTATTCTTCGATCTCACCGCCAACCAGATTCTTCAAACCGGCAAGGATATCACGACCAACATTCTTGGCGCGAACAGTACTTCCACGCGCAATTCCTAAAATTTCAACGATCTCTCGATTCGGAATGTTTTCAGTGTTTGTAATGATCATATTTAATGGTTTAAAATGAATAATTCTTTATTGAAGTTACCAGCTTGATCAGCATATTCAATAATCACAGTTCCGGATTGGATTTCCTTCAATTCAATTTGACACTTGAAATTATCAATTGAAGTAACCTTCACCTGTAGAACATTGCCTTTCAAATCGAAAATACGAATCTTTTCTGTGTTGAGAGGGAAATTTGAGACCAACGTCACTTTTCCATCAATAACCGGATTAGGATAAAGATCAATGGATGGAATATTGATCTCAGCAAGTGAAAGCGCGCTTGGTTTTCCCCTTCGGTAGATAACGGACCCTGAGTTACCATCTTGATAAACGAGGTGGATAAATCCATTTTTATAAATAAGATCAGGATTCGTTTGCGGACCCTGTGTTACAAGATTCACTATGTGTTTAGTACTGCTGATCTCAGAAAGATCTCCATTGAATGTGAATCCACAAAAAATTTCAGGATTCGAAGGATCGGATTCCTGCCACGCGACAATCACTGTATCTTCTTTGCCCGTTATTCTTGGGTAATTTTGAATTCCACTTGCATTTTCAGGTCCAATGACCTGGATTCGTTCAATAAATTCAAGGTCTGTACCAGCAGTTGATCGGCTTAAATAAACACGGTATTGCCCACTGGCACGACTGGCATAAACAGACAATAAATCTTCTTCTGTGAATAGCGCATGTGGACCCGTGGATGGACACGAATTAACCACCCAATTCAATTGGTCAACATTCTCAACATGCGGAAAAGTTTCTCCAGAATCGGCTGAATAAACACCATAAATATCTCTGACATTTGAAGCATTGTTTCTAAACAAAAGGACTTCACGGCTCCCTTCGATCACATATTCGGCAGGACAGCAATCACAGGCCTCATCGGGAATAGAAATAGCAACATCCATTGGTTCAAAATAACTTTGTCCCTGATCTGTAGATTTGGCTACAACATAGCGTGGATGAACCCAAATCGGATCATGGGCCATATAAACAACCGTAGGATTTCCATTTTGATCAATATCAAGAGAGGGTAACCAGGCGACACTGTTATCCTGAACATCAACTCTCACAGGAGCAGCATAAGTAAGTCCGCCATCGACTGATCTGACCGTATAGACATTTCCCGTTTCCATGGGATTCTCCTTAAATGTAACTACAATAGTATCCCCTTTTGCCGCTGCATCAGCACTGGTCCATGAAGCAAGATAGGCTGTCATTTCTACTGGGAGCAAGTCGATTGGCTCATCAAAAGAACTTCCATTCCAGCGTGCTGAGTAAATTTTACCGTTTGCACTTCTTCCAAAAACTACAACTGGAATTTCATCTGCGGTCAGAACAATCCGTGGTCGAATATTGCCATATGTAGCCCCGTTAGCCACTTGAATTTCATTCTCCCAACCTATTGCGTTTTGAGCGAAAAGATTGAAGTTGCTGAATAAAATAAAGATAAAAATGAAGCGCATACTAATTAGTTTCTGTGAATACTCTGTCCTTTCCATCAAAATTAGGCGATTGAATCGAAAGAACTTTCAATGGTTTTCTAGAAATGACTTTTTCAACTGAGTGATGTGTCCCTTTTGGAATATTAAGGTAATCTCCTTTCTTGATGATGATCTTTTCTCCGTTGAATAGCATTTCTGCTTTTCCTTCAAGCACTACAATGTTTTCTGTATGATATTTATGAAAATGTCCACGAACGTCTTTTTTGATCCAGATCAGAAAAGTACTCTGTAGTGAATCTTCAGCTATTAATTTGACAGAAACATTTTCAAATTCAACAACAGGACGAATTTCCTTCAATTGCTTATGAAATTGACCATAACCAATTTGAATCAACAATAAAAAGAAAAGCGACACAAGTAGTTTCATGATCCTAAAGATAGCAAATCAGATCTTTATTCCAATCACGCACACGTCATCTACTTGTTCCTGAACTCCTTTCCATGTGTCGAATTGCAATTCTAGTTCTTTTCTTTGTTTACTAGAGGACATTCCCTGAATGGAAAGTAAAAGATTTCGAAATCGATTTCGATTGAATTTTTTTACATTTTCTCCACCGAATTGATCTGTATAACCATCTGAAAACAAGTAAAATTGATCCCCTTCTTCAAGTCCAAAGTGAATTGATTCAAATTCTTTATCTCCTTCCGCTTTGTAACCGATCGAGTCAGCTCCTTTTTTAAATTCCACGAGTTCTCCGTCACGAATTAAAAATAAAGGACGCCCTGCTCCGCAGAATGAACCCTTCATCTGACGGAGATTGAATTTGCAAAATACGATATCCATTCCATCACGACGAGTTCCTTCTGTTAAGTTTTCATTGAAAAGACTGGTCAACTCTTGATCCAATAAGCGAATGATCAATGCAGGATCAGAGACACCTTCGAGTCGGATGATTTGCCGCAGTAAGGTGTTTCCTGCGATATTGACCAATGCTCCCGGAACGCCATGACCTGTGCAATCACCCACAGCGAAATACACATCATCGTGGTGTTGGAAGATCCAATAAAAATCTCCACTTACGATATCTTTTGGCTGAAACAGCACAAAAGCATCTTGAAAAACATTTTGAAAAATGCGTTCATTGGGTAAAATGGAGCGTTGCAAGTTCCCCGCATAACGGATACTTTCTTCCATTTCGGATGCACGTTGCTCCAAATAACTTAGTCGTTTAACCAGATCTTGATCTGTAAGTGTTGAATGATTCGAACGACTTACAGTTTCAGTAAGACTTTCCACTTGAATTGAATTAAGAAAAAAAGGATGTTTTTTACTGTTTTATTCAGAGAGATCAGTAACTCTCAAAGCGCTTAGCAGCACATGCAACGGACCTGCCAGCGCATGGTAATTCGCTGACGATAACTAAATGAATGTATTTGTCCGTTCAAATTCATGGGACAAAATTAGGAAAATGACAATACATGTCACATTTTGCAACAAGATTTTTTAAGTAGGAAATAACGCATTAGTTATTGAAACGAAGACTCAAGCCTATATTTAGATGAATTCCTTTTGTTTTTAGGCGATTTTCATAATTCGAGATATCTTGTTTTGTCCCGTTTAAATAATACTCCTTCAAAAGGAAATTATGTGAAGTGTAACCTAAACCGAAATTCATTCCAATATATTTGGAGAAATACCAATTGAAACCCGTTTCCAGTCCCAAATGTGGTGCTCTAAGAACAAATCGGGCTGGAAATGAAAATCCAAATGTATATATACGATTAATCTCAAGACCACTCGTTCCAAGGGTAGTCCCAACGAACCAGGTAAACTTATCCTTGTTAACTGGATACAAGCGTAAACCGAAAGCTAATACAGAAATCTTATTCCCAGCCGCTTGAGCATTGTCTGGATTTTCAATGTATTTACCAGTGCGCAGATCAAAACCTGCAGACATCCATTTGAAGATCGAATAATGTGCATTTAAACGAAAAAGACTGGTCGCTGCTGCACTTGTGTCAGGGGTTCCTGTGCTATTTCCGTTGTGTTTTTGGGTGTAAACTGTCCCATGAATACCACCATCGTATCCAAGATTGGTCGAAATAGCCCCTTGATTAAGCCCTTGTGCGTGAAATAAAAATCCAATTCCCGTAAATACAATGAGTAGTAGTGTTTTCATTTTTGTAGTTTTTCGTAAAAATAGAAAAAGGTCACCAAATGATGACCTTTTAAAACTGTGTAAAAGCTAAACAAATTATTTTTTAACAATTCTGAAAACTTGGTCACTTTCTGAAGTATTAATCCTTACAAAGTAAATCCCACTTGGATAAGCTGAAAGATCAATTGTGTTTTCGGTGTGCTGCTGTAGGATTTGTCCAGTCATATCCGTCAATTGAATTGACTTGATTTCACTTTTTATACGAATGTTGATAAGGTCTGAGGTCGGGTTAGGATATAGAGTGATTTCCTCCATGAAATGCTCAGTAATTCCTAAAGAACTGTTGATGTTATAAGTTGTATTTGTAATTATTGCCGGATTCCAATCAAAGTAGATGTAGCCAGTATTGTATATCTGAGATCCTTCGACATTTGATTCCATTTCTTTTATTTTAAATACAACATGACCATGACTCAACGGTTCGTTTGTGGTACTGTCAGGAAGCCAAATTTGTGGAAAATCAAAGCGAATCACTCCATTTCCGAGGTCAATTATGTGCATTGTGTGAGTGGTTTCTATAACAGTTAATGAATTCCAGTCCAAGTTAGCACTTAATGTATCTATAATGTATACATCCTGAGCCGGAGCCGTTCCTGTATTTTGAAAACGTATAATGTAGGTTAATTCCTCTTGTAAGGCTGGGTCAATATTTTCTTGCAAATCAACAGTTTTATCATTCGGATCATAACTATTTCCAACTATTTGTAACAGTGTATTCGAATTATTCGTTGAGTTGCAATCGCTCACAGAAGCGGTGGGTGAAATAGTACTCACAAAAAGATGTTGTGTTCCTGATGGAATGCCCATTGGTGTGTTGAAACTAATGACATCATTAAAAGAGAACGCTGTACTTGAGCTTGTCAATGTCCAAGTAATCGTATTACCTGCGATGACATAGTTCGGGTTACTAATTGAGCTCAAAACCGGTGTTACTCCCGCAGGAAATGTTAAAGTCACAGTATAATTTCCAGGTGCTCCTGGTCCGTAGTTCCCATAATTCAAACGGATTAAATTGGTCTGATTTTGAAAATAACCAATCCAAGGTGTCACGGTTGTCCATAGATCTGCACACGTGGTTGGAGTCGAACCGCAATTGACGCCGAAACCAACAGGTTGCAAATTCAAATTCGGCATAAAAATCATAACGTGTGTAGGATTTGAAATGCTGTATCCGTGTGTGGTGAGCCAATTTTGGTCGATGGTTCCAAGTACCGTTGTCATATTCAGCATGGTACCACAGTACAGAAAGAATCCGGTTGAATCAGAATAAACAGTTACATTGTTAACAGATCCTTGAAGGGTAATCGGTGCCCCAGCCAATGGTACTTCATTTGAATCAAAATCCCCGTCCCCATTTGAGTCGCACCAAACAAAGCCAGAGATGCAGCCTTGATTTGGTTGTGGTGAACTACAATTCGTAATGGCAAAATTAACTGGTGGATTTTGAAGATTGCAATCAGTTTGTATGGTAGTAACTATATACTGATTTACTGAATAGCCATTTTGTGTGAGCCAATTTGGGTTAATTGAAATTACAGCTGGTGTTTGATTTGGTGCATTATAGGTTACAGAATAGTATCCGTTTCCATTAGATGTCGCATTAATGGTAATCCCTGTATTGGTTTGAATACTAATTGGCGCATTTGAAATTGGGAGTTCACCTGTGTCAAATATGCCATTTTCATTAGCATCACAAAAGACAAATCCGCTAATACATTGTGTGTCTGGCGGGGTAGGCTGACAAATGAGTACTATTTGAGTTGTAAAAGTGGTTGTGGGCCCCGAAACGATCATGGTTTGAGGCATTATTGTGGCTATAAATCCATTTGCATTTAACCAGGTTGGATCAACTGAAATCAAATAGGTGCCTAAAGGCATTCCTGAAAAGTCAATCATATTATTGAAAGTGGTATCAGAGAATTGATTGTTTCCGGAGGTGAAAATTAGTGGGACTCCTTGGTTAATGAAATATTCAGTTGTTCCATCATTGTTACAATCAACACTTACAGATGTGTAGATATATGCTAAACAAGCAGAAATTGTAGCTTGAATCGTATAAAATGCACTTGTGCCGTTTTGTGGATTCGTGACTTGCGCAATGATGATTTGCGTACCTGTACTGGAATAGGTATGCGAAGGTGCCGGATTGAGTGAAACCGGAATTCCTTCAAGAGAAACACCACCAATATGCGAAGTTGTTGTCCCGTCACCCCAATTGATTGTGATTTGAAATTGTGAGGCTTGAAAATTGTCTCCATCAATTAATAGATCGATGTCCGCACCTGAATTGGTTGGGTATTGTTCTGCAGAGAAAGAAAGATCTACAATGGAATCACAAAACATATAACCGTTTTGCGCTGAGTAAACTGAATTGATTTGAAAACCTTGCGAATAGGTTTGTGACGTTAGCAAACACAAAAATGAAATTGTGATGCTTTTTAGAAGTAATTTTTTCATGATTAGTAGTAGTTTATAGCAAGGAGACGAATGCAATAGATATTAGTTGCTTTAAACAAAAAAATCTCCTTCGAAAGCGAAAGAGATTTTTTTATAAATGATTAATTGACTACTTTATGCGACAATGTTCTTGTAGCTCTCAACACTAGGACATGCACAAACTAAATTGCGATCGCCATAGGCATTGTCAACGCGACGAACAGAAACCCAGTACTTGAATTCTTTCAGGTATTCAACCGGGTATGCTGCTTCTTGCGGAGAATACGGATAATTCCAATCTCTGTTAATGATACAGTCTGCCGTATGCGGTGCGTTTTTCAACAAGTTATTTACTTTATCTGCATGTCCATTTTCGATCTCTTTGATCTCCTGACGAATCTTGATCATCGCTTCAATGAATCGGTCCAATTCTTCTTTATCCTCTGATTCAGTTGGCTCAACCATTAAAGTTCCCGCCACCGGGAAAGAAACGGTTGGTGCATGGAAGCCGAAGTCGATCAAACGCTTGGCAATATCAGCTACTTCAACATCAGCAGTGCGCTTGAAATCACGACAGTCTAAGATCATTTCGTGGGCAACGGTGCCGTTTTTCCCAGAGTATAAGACATCATAATGACCTTTCAAGGATGCAGCAATATAATTGGCATTAACAATTGCCATTTCAGTAGAATGACGAAGTCCTTTTGCGCCTAACATTTTTATGTAGCCGTAAGAGATCAAAAGGATCAATGCTGAACCATAAGGAGCCGCAGAAACCGCATGAATGGCTTTGTCGCCACCGGCTTTGATCAATTTACTTCCAGGAAGGAAAGGAGCTAAATGAGCTGCTACACCAATTGGCCCCATTCCAGGTCCACCACCTCCGTGAGGAATGGCGAATGTTTTGTGTAGGTTCAAGTGACAAACATCTGCACCAATATTACCCGGATTGGTTAAGCCAACCTGAGCATTCATGTTCGCACCGTCCATGTATACTTGTCCACCGTTCTCATGAATAATGGAAGTAATCTCACGAATTCCTTCCTCATAAACTCCATGTGTGGATGGATAAGTTACCATCAAACCACCTAAAGAATCTTTTAATTCGGTAGCGACTTGACGTAACTCATCGATGTTGATATTTCCATTCTCATCACAACCTGTAACCACTACCTCGAATCCGGCCATTACAGCAGATGCGGGATTTGTTCCGTGAGCAGATGAAGGAATGATCATTTTGTTTCGGTTGAAATCTCCGCGTGATTCATGGTACGCTTTTATGACCATTAGTCCCGCGTATTCTCCTTGAGCTCCAGAGTTCGGTTGCAATGACATGGCTGCAAATCCAGTGCTTTCACACAAATCCTTTTCTAACTCACGGAACATTTCATGGTAACCTTCTGCCTGATTTACCGGAGCAAATGGGTGCATATTGGCAAACTGAGGATTGGTGATCGGCATCAATTCAGAAGCAGCATTTAACTTCATTGTACATGATCCGAGTGGAATCATGCTGTGTACCAACGAAAGGTCTTTATTCTCCAATCGCTTCAGATAACGCATCATCTTCGATTCTGAATGGAAATTATTGAACGTTGGATGTGTCAAGATCGCATCAGATCGCAAGAAAGAACCCTTTAAGTTAGCATGAAGCTCCGTCGTTAAAGCCGGAGCAGCCTTCCCTTCAACTTTAGCAAAAATTGTCAGTATTGTTTGAACATCTTCTAAAGTATGTGGCTCTCCAAAACTGATTGTCAATTCATGATCATTTAAGTAATGAAAGTTCATCTTTGCTTCTTCAGCTGCAGATTGTATGGCAGAGGCTTGAACACCTTTTATCCAAACTGTATCAAAGTAGTTGTCTGAACCGATCTCGATCCCCATTGCTTTTAATCCGTCAGCTGTTTTTGCGGCTAATGAATGAACATTTAAAGCGATTTCCCGTAAGCCTTTTGGTCCATGATACACAGTATACATGCTTGCCATAGCGGCCAATAAAGCCTGAGCGGTACAAATATTTGAAGTGGCTTTATCGCGTTTGATATGCTGTTCACGTGTTTGCAGTGCCATGCGCAAAGCAAGATTGTCATCCGCATCTTTAGATACCCCGATGATTCTTCCCGGCATGGTTCTTTTGTAATCTTCCTTCGCTGCAAAAAAGGCTGCGTGCGGACCTCCGTATCCCATTGGAACACCAAAGCGCTGCGAAGAACCAAATACAACATCTGCACCAAGCGAACCTGGTGAATTCAATAAAACGAGTGAAAGAATATCTGCTGCTACGGCAACTTGAACACCGGCAGCTTTTGATTTAGAGATGAAAGTAGCAACATCTGTAATGACACCCTTTGCATCAGGATATTGAATCAAAGCTCCGAAGAAACCATTTGAAAGATCAATTGTTTTCTCATCTCCAATGATCAGTTCAATACCCAAATTTTTCGCACGACCCTCAACAACATCAATTGTCTGCGGAAAACAGTTTTCAGAAATAAAGAAGCGATTCTTTCCTTCTTTCACGTCGTTGCGTGAACGTGAATTCCAGAACATAATCATTGCTTCAGCAGCAGCAGTTCCCTCATCCAACAATGAGGCATTGGCAATTTCCATCCCTGTCAGATCCAGCACCATTGTCTGAAAATTCAACAAAGCTTCTAGTCGACCTTGTGAAATTTCCGCCTGATAAGGTGTGTATGCCGTATACCATCCCGGATTCTCTAAAACGTTGCGAAGAATAACTGACGGAACGATCGTTTCGTTGTACCCCAATCCGATGAACGATCGGAACACTTTATTCTTGTTGCCAAGAGCAGTAACATGGTTTAAATACTCCTGTTCTGACATAGCATCAGATATGTTTAGCTCACGATTCAGTCGAATGTGAGGTGGAATTGTTTTGTCGATTAGTTCTTCAATAGAACTGACACCGATCTTCTTCAACATTGAAACTTTTTCAGCTTCATTTGGACCGATGTGACGGGTAGAGAAAGCGCTCATTCCTTTTAGTTTGAATTTAGATTGCAAATATACGGCTACGCCCGCAATTAGCGATTGAACAATTGAAAAATAAAAGGGTTTAGTTCAACTGTTTTTTAACCGAAAAAAATGAAGTTTTGAACAGGAATTCAATGTCTTTTCATTTGTTGGCGTCTGGCAGCTTTCTTGTAGCCTTTACTGAATCCACCATTTTTGCCAATGTACTTGGATCTTTCAGTCTTGTTGAAGTAATAGGGAAGTCCCATGCCAATGTATATTTCACTTGATCCACCTTTAACCTGCGCTAATAAACCTATGTCGTAATTGAACATGTATCCAAGACGTACTTTTTCCTTGATCATACAATCGACACCAATCAAAAGTGAGTTTTCACTTCGGTAGCCGATACTTAAACCCATGAATTGATAAATTCCCCTGAGAAGCACATCAGCTTGAACAGGTGCATTTGGAACCAATTTCAATTGTACGCTTGGAGTCAGAATGAAATCATCAGAAAGTTCGAAGTAATAACCGCTAATAAAAAGATAATGAAATTGCTTAGGCTCTAATCGGGAGAATTGACTAGTATTTTGAAATAACTGAGGAATTGAAAATCCGGCATAAAACCTCGAAGTTCGGTAGTAGATACCAAAAGCACTATTGAAACGAAAAACAGAATAGGAACCTGCAAATGCGGGGTCATTGGCAACTGTTGTGTTAGCTGAGTTCAGATTCCAAGAATAATTGTCACTACCAACACCAATTCCAAAGGCTAAATATTTTCGCTCATCAAATAACAGTCTGTAACTGTATTGTGCGGAAAAGGAATTTGTTTGTTGAAGTCCTACCCGATCATTGTGAAAATTAATTCCCACTGCCATCGAGGAATTGATATCATAGGAAGCATTAAAAGCAGCGGTTTGAGGTGCACCGTCTATTCCCCGCCACTGATTTCTGTAAACCAAATCTCCTGTAATCGAGGCATCTGCGCCAAGTGCTGCAGGATTGTAAATGTTCTTTGTGAAGTTATACTGCCCGAAACGATACAGATTCTGACTGTGACTCAATATAGGAGCAAAGAACAAGAAAAGGTGCAAAATCCGTTTCATGGCTAGCGCATTATCGTTGTGAATCCGGTAAAAGTCAACTGTTCGATCTCCAATTGATAGAAATACGTTCCTTCCGGCAATGGTCCATTACCAAGACATTTGGACGACCAGCAAGTCCCATCCCAATTGTTCAAATAATTTTCAGCCTCCAAAACCAGATCTCCCCAACGGTTCCAAATAATTAGTTTACCTTGATATTTTTCTAGATCGGAAATGTAAAATGTATCATTTATACCGTCGTTATTGGGAGAAAACCCATTGGGTACATTCGGGTTTAATACGACAACATTGAAGGTGTCTGTACGCATACAACCAGCTGAATGGGATGAGGTTAGCACATAGCTAGAAGATTCAGTACCATAAAATGTTGTTCCTTGTGTATTGGATAGCGTGATCGATGTTGGAGGACTCCAACTATAGTTTTCGTATCCTGTTGGTCCATTTATGAAAATCACATCTCCAGAAGCGATAAGGTAGTCAGACTGAATTAAGCTTACAGGAAGTTGAATGACGTGAATTGTTGTTTCCACGCTTGCACTGCATCCCGGTTGTGAGATAACAACAGTGTAAGTGGATGTTGTATCAGGTTGAACAATAATCATCGAAGTAGTTTGACCGCTCGACCAACTGTAATTTGATCCACCACTTGCTTGTAAAGTAACGAATTGTCCAGAACAAATTAATGTATCTGAGGCCGTTACCTGGAAATTGGGTGAGCTGATTAAGATCGAGGTGTTACTAGTACATCCGTTGACATCAGTTACTTCGACCGAATAAACACCCGGATTTGACACAAAAAGAATGGGTTGGGTAGAACCTGTATTCCACAAATAGCTTACATAGCCTGAAGTCAAGCTTAATATAGTTGATGCTCCCGGACAAAGTACATTTCCTTCACTGGAATTAATCACTCCAAAAGGTGCCGGATGGACCGTGACATTGATTGTTGCTGAAGATGTGCAACCAATATCATCAGTCGCTTCAACAGTGTACATTCCAGAAATAGTTGGAAAGAATACCATGCTCGTACCCGATTGCGGTCCTGACCATGTATAACTTTCAAATCCCGAACTTGCCGTGATTGGTGTGTTGGAACCGTGGCAGAAGGCAATTGAATTTCCCTCAAGGATAACAACATCTATATCACATGAAAATGCAATACGTGAAGAGAGCAAAACAATTAGTAAAAGCCAACGCATTAGTTAGTCTACGTAGCTCAATTTAAGCATGTTCGAGTTCCCTAATTCTTCAAGTGGAATTGAAGCAACGTTGATAACCAGATCACCTGTTTCAAGTAAACCTTGCTTTTTCAAGAGATACTTAATATCTGCGATCGTATGATCCGTACTCACTTGTTTATCGTAGTAGAATCCACGAACTCCCCAGATGAGATTGATCTGAGTCAGAATTTGTTTATTGCTGGTGAATATGAAAATCGGTGCTTTTGGTCGCTGTGATGCGATTTTGTATGCCGTATATCCTGAAAAAGTCATGGTAATGATGGCATCAGCTTCTACACGTTGCGCCAAACGACAAGCATTGAAACAGATCGAGTCAGTGATGAAACGGTTCTGATTTTTTTCCGGGATTTCTTCCTTGTTGTAAATTCCACCAAATTTCTCCATTTCAGTCACAATGTTCGACATGGTTTTAATGACTTCGACCGGATGATTACCAACGGAAGTTTCACCAGAAAGCATTACAGCATCAGCACCGTCTAAAACAGCATTAGCTACATCATTCACTTCAGCTCTTGTAGGTGAGATATTCGTGATCATACTTTCCATCATCTGTGTTGCAACAATTACGGGTTTTGCGTGAATGATACACTTGTTGATCAACATTTTCTGAATCAAAGGAACACTTTGGTAAGGAACTTCTACGCCAAGGTCACCTCGTGCCACCATCAATGCATCACTTTCGCGGATTATCTGATCAATTTCTTCTATCGCTTCAGGTTTTTCAATCTTCGCGACCACCTTAGCCTTGCACTTTTTGTGTGCAATGATGTATTTTAATTCAATAATATCGCGAGCAGAACGAACGAACGATAATCCAATCCAGTCTACATTTTGTTCTAAAGCAAAATCAAGATCTTCCAGGTCTTTTGGAGTCAAGGAAGGCATCGAGATTTTTGTATTGGGGAAATTCACTCCTTTTTTGGAAGAAAGAATTCCACCATGTACTACCTTGGCCGTGATTTCGTCAATCCCATTTGTACTGATGATATCCAAAGCCAGTTTACCGTCATCCAACAAAATGCGCTCACCTGGTTGTACATCACGTGGCAATTTATCGTAATTAATTGAGAACTTTTGCGCTGTACCCAGTACTTTATCGGTTACAATCGTAACTTCATTTCCTGTGATTAATTCAACACCATTATTCTCCATTTGGTCAGTGCGAATCTTGGGACCCTGAAGGTCGGCAAGAATAGCAACATTTAACCCTGTTTCTTCATTCAACTCACGAATAATCGCTACTACTTTAGCATGATCTTCGTAGGCACCATGCGAGAAATTCAAGCGGCAGACATTTACACCGGCTATCATCATTTCTCTCAATACTTCTTTGCTACTGGATGCAGGACCCAGCGTGGCAACTATTTTGGTTTTTTTCATCATCATTCAAATACAATATGTTCTGTCGATTGCAGCTCCATCGGTTCAAAAACATAAGAACCAAGAATACTTGGAATTTCCTTCAATTGATTGTTCAACTCCATGATTTCCCATATATGATTGTCATATAAAAACAAGAAATAATCAATTGTCGGTTTTTCAGGAATCAAATATTTACCCTGACCCTTATTCTTAACCAGATAATACGTGATCAAATTTTCTTTGTCCTTAAAAACATACTTGGAGTGTTGTGACTGGATTTCTCCTTTTTTATTGATGACGTTATGTTCTTCATCTGTTTTCGTCAGCCCAATTCCCAGTAGTTCGTTCATCCCCCATGCTAATCGATAATCGTTGTGGTGGGAGCAAATACCGATCAATTCAAAATCATATTCTTGATCAAACTGGAGGATATGTTTTTTTGTTTTTGACACAGAACAGTAATCTGTACAAAGTTACGGTTTTTTGATTCCGAATGATCTTTGGAAAAAAACTTGATGTTTTGGTAACGTTGACACACTAAAATTGAAAAGGTTAACAAAAAAATAACAAAAATATGCCATTTAACATCTTGTAATTGAGGTATTTACGTTTTTGGCATGCCATTTGAAAATATCCAGTCATTAATCTTTAAATTTTTATTTATGATCGCGAAAAAAAATCCGAGGTATGACCTCGAAAGGAAGCGTACAGCCTTTTTTTTCACAGGCTTACTAACGGCAGGATCGTTTACACTTGCAGCGTTTAATTACCGTTCACCTCTTGAAGAGGATCAGCAACGCAAGCGAATTACCGGTCTGGAAATTGGGTTTCAAGTAGAAGAGAAAAAGGAGATTCCAAAAGATGATCCAATAATCAAACCACTGATCCAGCGAAACGAGTCATCGTCTTCATCAACGGACATCAATATTGATAGGGCTGCAGGTGAGGAGATCAACGAAACCGGGAACGACGACGAAGGACCATTGGATCCAAATGTTGGTTTGGAGGGTTCATTTACAACGGGTGAGTTCGATCCGGGATTAATTGATATTGATCCGGATTTGGAGCACGAAATAGTAGATCTTGACGCAAAGTATGTTGGTGGAGTTGAAGAAATGATCCGTTTTATTCATTCTAATCTGGTCTATCCACAAGATGCTATCGAACTCAACCAACAAGGAAAGGTATATGTCACTTTCGTTGTTGAAAAGGATGGTTCTTTGTCCAACATTGCCATTGCACGCGGAGTGTACACGTCGCTTGATCGCGAAGCTACACGCATTGTACGAAAAATGCCGAAATGGATTCCGGGTGAGATTAAGTATCAAAAGGTGAGAACCCGCATGATGCTTCCGATCAATTTCGTATTGGAGTAGTAGAATGTTGTGTTAGTAAAAAAGGAGCGGTCGTACCATGTTTAGTACGACCGCTTTTTTATACCATCTTTTTCGGATCAACCCAACGGTCAAATTCATCAGCGGTCAAATGACCGGATCGCACGGCAGCTTGTCTCAAGGTTAGATTTTCACGATGCGCTAATTGTGCGATTTCAGCAGACTTGTAATATCCGATGTGTGGATTAAGGGCTGTAACCATCATCAGTGAGTTTTCCAAATGCTTCGCAATAACAATTTCATTTGCTTTGATTCCTTTCAAACAGTTTTCATTGAATGATCGACAGGCGTCTGCCAAAAGGTGAATGGATTCCAATACCGTAGCTATGATGACTGGCTTGAAGACATTGAGTTGAAAATGGCCTGACGCTCCGGCTAAGCCCACAGTCACATCATTGCCGATAACTCGTGCACAAACCATCGTCATAGCTTCAGGTTGAGTTGGATTGACTTTTCCGGGCATAATTGAGGAACCCGGTTCATTGTCAGGAATGAGCAATTCACCAATTCCACTTCGAGGTCCTGAAGACAGCATTCGGATGTCGTTTGCGATCTTCATCAAGGCAACTGCCGCACGTTTCAATGAGGATGAAAGTTCAACTAGGGCATCGTGAGCTGCCAGCGCCTCAAACTTGTTTGGAGCAGAAATAAAAGGCAATCCGGTTTCGGCAGCAATTTTTTCTGCCACTAGTTCCGCAAATCCAGATGGGGCATTCAAACCTGTTCCAACTGCCGTTCCACCCAAAGCCAATTCACGAACTCCTACAAGTGACCTTTCAATCGACCCAATAGCTTGTGCGATTTGATGATGAAAGGCACTAAATTCCTGACCAAGCGTGATTGGTGTAGCATCCATAAAGTGAGTTCTGCCTGTTTTAATAATTGAATCAAAGTCTCTTGATTTAGTATGTAAGGTTTGCTTCAATTCATTCAGATTTGGAAGTAATTTTTCAATGCCGGATGTGTATGCTGCAATATGCATGGCAGTAGGGAAAGTGTCGTTCGAGGATTGAGATCGATTCACATCGTCATTGGCACTGAGAATCTTTTTAGTATCCGTTAATTTCCCTCCGTTGAGCACATGACCTCGGTTTGCGATGACTTCGTTGAGATTCATATTGGTTTGGGTACCAGAACCTGTTTGCCAGATTACCAATGGAAATTCGCTATCCAGTTGGCCTTTGCGAATTTCATCACAAACCAGAGAAATGAGTTCGTTTTTCTCAGAAGCCAACACGCCCAAATCTGTATTTACTTGAGCTGCAGCTTTTTTTAAAATTGCATACGCATGAATGACTTCGATTGGCATTGACGCTTCTGGTCCAATCTTGAAGTTGAGGCGAGATCTTTCTGTCTGAGCTCCCCAGTAACGATCGGCAGGAACCTTCACTTCTCCCATCGTATCTTTTTCAATTCTGTACTCCATTTTGCTTGCGTATTTGAATATTTTAGTATTTTTACCACCGTATTGAACACTTAAAGTTAGCAAAGATGAGCGTTTTCGGAATTGTTTTGTTTCTTTTGATCGGAGGTATGGCTTTCTGGATGTTGGTTTTCCTCATGGGATTCATCCTACCTTATTGGATTACTCTAGGAGTTTTCGAGCAAATGCGTCCGAAAAGAATTTTAGAAGAAGAAACAGAGGAGCACTAAATCCGTTCTTTAAGATATAGAAACGCTTTCAAAATTGGAGGCGTTTTTTTTATTTAAATACCTTTCCTCCCTCAGTACAATTTGTACAAATATCAATTTGATTTCTTCCTTTAAGGATTGCCATTCTGAAATTCGTGTAGGTTTTACTTGTCCAAATGGTGCTAAAATTACTTTCGGCAATTGAACCCAACACATGCTTAGCATCCTTATCGAAACAACAGGGCACCACTTTTCCATCCCAGGTTAACACACTTCCCGACCACATTCTCCAGCAATGATTACCGGTTTTGTACTTTAATTTATAGGTGCCGTCGGGTTGTAATTTGTAGCGGGAATAGTTTTCATTTTCAGGCATCAATGGATTTCCATTTGCAAAATCATACAATTGTGCCGTTTTGATGCGTACTTCATCAACACCAAGCTCCTTGCCCAATGTATGCACGGCTGGAATCTCATGTTCATTCGGACGCACCGCTAAAAATTGAAAGATCAGATGCGGAGTTGATGAACGAGCCTTGCGTTTAGCTGAAACCAGTTGTTGTGTAGCTTCAATGACTTTTTCCAGTTGGCCATGAACACGATAGTTCTCATAAGTCTCCTGCGTGAGTCCATCAATGGAAATAATGAGTCGATCTAAACCGGAAGCAACGATCTCAGCTGCTTTTTTTTCATCGATAAAATGAGCATTAGTAGAGGTAGCCGTGTAGATTTTATGTTCCTTCGCTTCTCTGATCAATTCCAAGAATTGAGGATGCAAAAATGGTTCTCCCTGAAAATAGTAATTGATGTAGAAAACAGTGTCTTTCACTTCATGGAGCATTTTCCGATGAAGCTGAATATCTAGTTTTCCTGTAGGACGTGTAAATTGTTTGAGTCCGCTAGGACATTCCGGACAACCCAAATTACAGGCCGTTGTTGGTTCGATAGAGAGTGAAAAAGGTTTGCCCCAAATGAAAGGTGTTTTGGTCTGTCGGCAAATGAAATACGAGCTTTTGAGTAAGATCAAATTCCAAAATCTCCTCGGTGTTAACTTTGAAATGATGTTGATTTGATCCTTACTTCGCCGCATAAGCCAAAAATACACTATAAATTTCTTGAGTAAACGCGAACACTTAAAATAAAACACTCCCTTTTCTGTTATAGAAAACGTAAATTCGCACTGCAAAAATGAAAACGAATGAGTGATACGATGGAAGCGTTCGACAAGGAACGTCAAAATTTACTTGTATACATTTGGAAACGAAGAAAGATTATTGGAATCTTCACAGGTGTTTCAGCTGTTTTGGCTGTAGTAATCTCTTTTTTACTCACACCTCTTTACCGATCAACCGCTGTGGTTTTCCCTGCGGCTACAAGTACTGTTTCTTTCTCTGAACAACGAAATGCAAAAGCATCATCGATGGACTTTGGAGAAGAAGAACAAGCCGAGCAGTTAGTACAAATATTGCAGTCATCACGAATTCGGGATCGAATTGTTGATCAGTTTGGTTTGATGAAACATTACGATATTGATGCTAACGATAAGAACAAACATTACAAACTCGTTAAACAATACAACAACCACTTTTTCTTCGTTCGAACACGTTTTGGTTCAATTCAGATCGATGTACTTGACCGTGATCCGGAAAAAGCGGCGGATATGGCCAATAAAATTGTTGAGTTAGTGGATTCCGTAAAAAACGACATGGTCGCTGAACGGACTATACCAGCATTTGAGATTAACCGAAGAAAGAAGGAACAATTGGAGCAGGATCGCGATTTGGTCTTAAAAAAAATGGACTCTCTGGCTGCTTTAGGTGTACTTTCACTCGATGGTCGATCCGGACTTTATCAAGCCTATGTCGATGCCAAAAACGCTCAGGAAAAAGCAGAGATCAAAAGAACAATTGATGTGAATGCGGTGAATGGGACCACTTACGACGGGCTTGAATACCTTCGAAACGAAAAGATCAAAAAACTGGAAGAATTTATGGTTTCTTACGAACAAGCCGAGTCTGATGCAAATACACTTTTCAATCATAAGTTTGTCGTAGAAAAAGCTGTTGTAGCGGATAAGAAAGATAAACCCAAACGCATGATCATTGTGCTTCTGGCTACAATTGGCGCATTCGTATTCATCGTTTTTGCGATGTTGGTAAAGGATCGTTTGGCTGAATTGAAATCTGTTTAAATCTTGCAAGTTCTAAAGCAAAACGGTCTCATACTGTCTGCAGGGTTGATCTATCTTGCGTTGTGCTTTTGGTTCATTTGGAATGATCAGGCTTATCTTGCTTTATTTCCATTGGGACTTGTAGCTGTTTATGCTGCCATTTACCATACGAAATGGGCCTTTCTTTCGATTGCTTTTATGACGCCTTTATCTGTGAACATTGAGGAGTATACCGATAGTTTCGGATTGTTTATTCCAACTGAACCATTGCTTGCCGGGTTTATGCTAATGGTTGTATTGATCAGTTTACGAAGAGAACTGATCGATCCGGCAGTTTGGCGTCATCCTATTGTATTAGCTGTTGGGTTTTATTTGTTTTGGGTTGCCATCACCGGAATTACAAGTACCCATCCACTCGTGTCCTTTAAATTTCTACTTGCCCGTTTGTGGTTCATTGTTCCCATGCTTCTTTTCGGAACTGTTGTTTTTCGGGATGAGAAAAATATTCGTCTCTTTATATGGTTGTTCATTACCGGAATGGTGATCGCAATTCTCTATACACTGACTGTGCACGCTCAATATCGTTTTGGCGAGAAAGAGGGACACTGGGTCATGTGGCCATTTTTCAAGGATCATACGATCTATGGAGCCATCGTTGCTCTGGTCACACCATTGGTAGTTGGACTTTATTTTTCTAAAAAGCATAATCCATTGATTCAAGCGGTATTGTTGGCTTTCATTTTTATGATTCTTCTGGGATTGTATTTTTCATATACTCGTGCAGCATGGTTGAGCGTGATCGCAGCAATGGGTGTTTGGTTTTTGATTCATTTCAAGATTAAGTTTTCACTACTGGCCGGAATTGCCATTTTTGTCGGATCCGTACTCTTCTTTTCATGGGATACAATTCAGATGGAATTAGCCAGAAACAAGGAAGAACATACCACTGAGAATTTTGCTGAACGCTTACAAAGTGCAGGAAATGTCACGACTGATGCATCGAATTTGGAGCGCTTGAATCGCTGGTCTTGCGCCATCGAAATGTTCAAGGAACGTCCTGTGTTTGGTTTTGGTCCGGGGACCTATGCATTTGAATATGCACCATTTCAGGAACCAGAAAATTTGACGATTATTTCAACCAATTTTGGCGACATGGGGAATGCCCATAGCGAATATCTCGGACCAATGGCTGAAATGGGTGTTTTAGGTGTATTGTCTGTTTTATTAATCGTCACCGCTATTTTCTACAAAGGCATCACACTCTACATTCGATGGCCAAAGGAAGATCGTGAAATGCGTATTTTGATCCTCGCTATGATCCTTTCACTTACGACTTATTTTGTCCATGGTGTATTGAATAATTATCTCGACACAGACAAGGCGGCTGTACCTATTTGGGCGATGTGTGCCATGTTCATAGCCTTAGAGTTGAAACTGAAGCAGTCATATTGGTCAAAATCCATGATTTAAATTAGCATATTTTGGTCATGTTTACTGGCATGTTGTACTAAAAAGGGAAGGCTTCAGTTCCTAACCGCCATTAATCAATATTACAATTTATACTTAATATCCACAATTATAAGTATATCCCCCAATCGGACTTATGGAACCTGAAATTTAACCTTAAATGTGGAATTCTTTCTTTTCAGATTAACGCAAATTTATGCTTAGTCCGGATCATAACCAAAAGTTGGGGAGGAATTTCCAATAAATGTTGATTTTTGTCA